>CAYRQM010000075.1:0-2058 GCA_964426415.1 uncultured Christensenella sp. | reverse complement strand
CATCGCCAGTAGGCTCTTTTGAACCACTCGTCTAACGAGTGGTTTTACCATACAAAAAACCCGCAGTGCACGCCTGCGGGTTTTGTTGATTATTGACCGTATCGGTTTTGTCCGTTGCCGGAGGAATAGCCGTCCTTTTCGTAGATGCGCACCCATTCACGGAGCCGCACAAGGAAATCTTCGTTGCGGGGCGTTTTGCTCATCATGGAAATGACCTGCTCGGTCACGTCGCCTGCCGCGCCGCCCACCAGCACCTTGCGCAGCATATAGACGCCTTCTAATTCTTGCTTGCTGAGCAGCAGATCGTCGCGCCGCGTGCCGGACTTGTAGATGTCGATGGCAGGGAAAATGCGTTTCTCGCTCATGCGGCGATCCAGATGGATTTCCATGTTGCCCGTGCCCTTGAATTCTTCGTAGACGATGTCGTCCATGCGGCTGCCCGTTTCCACCAAGGCTGTGGCGACGACGGTCAGGCTGCCGCCGCCTTCGATGTTGCGCGCCGCGCCGAAGAAGCGCTTGGGCTTGTGCAGCGCCCCCGGATCCATGCCGCCCGAAAGCGTCCTGCCCGTGGGCGGAATGACCAAATTGTAGGCGCGGGTCAGCCTTGTCAGCGAATCCAGAAGAATCACCACGTCCCTGCCGTTCTCCACAAGACGCATGGCGCGTTCCTGTACCATCTCGGCGATGCGGGTATGGTGTTCGGGCAGTTCGTCAAAGGTGGACGCCACCACTTCGCCGCGAATGCTGCGGCGCATATCGGTGACTTCCTCGGGACGTTCGTCCACCAACAGGACGATCAGATGCGTTTCGGGATAGTTTTCGGTGATGCCGTTGGCGATTTGCTTGAGCAGCGTCGTTTTGCCCGCCTTGGGCTGTGCCACAATCATGGCGCGCTGCCCTTTGCCGATGGGCGCAATCAGATCGATGAGGCGCACGGCAAGGTTGTTGACCCGCCCCGGCGTCTCCAAGGTGTAGCGCTCGGTGGGAAAAATGGGAATCAGCTCGTCGAAGTTTTTGCGTTTGGCGTTCTCGTCGGGATCCATGCCGTTCACGCGGTCGATGTACAACAGCGCTTCGAATTTGTCGCCCTCGCGGCGCGGACGGGTGCGGCCTTCGACATAGTCGCCCATCTTGAGCGCAAAGCGGCGCATCTGCGCGATGGCGACATAGACGTCGTTGGGACCCGCGTAGTAGTTTTCTACGCGCAAAAAGCCGTATCCTTCCATTACTTCCAACACGCCTGCCACCGAACGGCATTCCGGCGCTTGCAAAAGCTCGGGAACGGCGGGATTGGTGGTGCCATATTCATTTGTTGTTTGGTTCTCACGCGGCTCGCGGCGCGGACGATTGTCGGTGTTGTTGCTGCGATACGGGCAGTGCTCGCCGTCGTTGCGCGGCTGATAATTGCGGTTATTTTGGTAACGATTGTTGTTGTAGGATTGGGAACGATATTGCCCGTTCTGCCGATAATACGGGCGTTGGCTGCGTTCATTTTGCGCAGGCTTTGTCGATTCTTCGGACGGGGCTTCGGGCTTTTGCGCCCCTGCCACAGGCGCCGCCTTGGGCGCTTCCGTGGGCAGAGATTCGGTAGGCTTTTCGGGCGATTCCGCCTTTGCAGGCGCTTCGAAAACAGGTTCGGCTTGTACAGTCGGCTCCTTTGCCTTGGGCGGACGACCGCGGCGCTTAGGCGTTTTGTCCGCGACCGAAAGCGCGTCCTCTGCGGGTGCTTTCGGGGAACGTCCGCGCTTTTTCGCGGGCGGATTTTCGTCTTTCGACAAAAATTCGGCTAATTCGGATTTTTTGTATTTATTGAAGGTTGGGATGGCGCGTTCTTTTGCCAAAGCACGCAGCTCAGATAAAGTCATAGACTCTAATTCGGTTCGATTCATCGATGCCTCCGTATGAATTTTTCGGTCGGAAGAAATTTCGTTCTACGCAATCGTGCCAGATATGTCATCGTTATTGTATGTTCTTTTCCCCGTAATTGTCAAGTGGTTCAGCAAAATTGACCGTGTCAAGTTGTTCCGGGTGAATTAGGAGCAGAAGGCGTTGGGAACG
>CAYRQM010000074.1:0-2731 GCA_964426415.1 uncultured Christensenella sp. | reverse complement strand
CGTGAATTGCAACGCACGGTTTTGTATGTTTATGCAGATAAACGGTATGTTTCGGCGAATTTCTTGACAGGATTGGGGCGATGCGCGTATAATGTCGGTATCATCCGAAGGGATGCCGAGAGGATTCGAAAAGGAGTGATGAATTTGGATCAGACCTATGCGGCGCTGTTTACCCCGTGGAAGATTGGCAATGTGACGATCAAAAACCGCATCGTGCTTTGCCCGATGGGCGGCACTTCGCTGTTTGGATGGATGGAGCCGAACGGCTTCGACAAGGAAGCAGCCAATTTCTTTCTGGAGCGCGCCAAGAACAACGTGGGGCTTATCATCCCCGGAATCGCGCCGCTGCGCGACACCTTGGGCGGACGTTGGCTCTACCAAAACAAAAAGATGTTCCGTGACCTCAAGGTCTACATGGACGAGCTGCACAAGACGGGCGCTAAGCTGTTCGTGCAGCTGACGGCAGGGTTCGGACGTTCCTTCGCAGTCACCGAGCCATTGGTACTGCTGCTCAAGAACAAGTTCATCGGCACGCTGGCAAAGCCCGTATTGAACGCGAGCTATCTGTGCGCCAGCCCCAGTGAGCTGCCTTCCCGTTGGGCGGACGGCGTGCTGTGCCGTGCGCTCACCGTCAAGGAGATCGAGCAAATGATCGACGCGTTTGCCAAGACCGCCGCCCTTTGCAAAGAGGCGGGGGTAGACGGCGTGGAGATTCACGCCGTACACGAAGGCTATCTGATGGATCAGTTCACGCTGCCCTACACCAATCAGCGCACCGACGAATGGGGCGGCTCGTTCGAAAACCGCTATCGGTTCCCCGTGCGCGTCGTCAAAGCCATCAAGGCTGCCTGCGGCGCGGACTATCCCGTTTCGTTGCGCTATTCGGTGCTGTCCAAGACAAAGGGCTTCCAAAAGGGCGCTGTGCCCGGTGAGGTTTACACCGAGGTGGGCCGCGACATGGAGGAAAGCGAACGGGCGGCGCAATATTTGGAGGCGGCGGGCTACGATATGCTCAACGCCGACAACGGAACGTATGACGCTTGGTACTGGGCGCATCCGCCTGCCTATATGCCCCGCAACTGCAACTTGGAGGACGTTGCACACATTCGCAAGTTCGTACACATTCCCGTGGTGTGCGCGGGACGCATGGACCCCGACGTCGGCGCCAAGGCGGTGGCAGAGGGCAAGATCGACGGCGTTGGGTTTGCACGGCAATTCCTTACCGACGCCGCTTGGGTCACCAAGCTGATGGAGGATCGCATCTTAGACATTCGTCCCTGCATCTGCTGCCACAACGCGTGCTTCAACATGGCGCATTACAAGGGCGTCGCCAACGACCAAGATTTCGACGACACCGCCCATATGGCACGCTGCGCCTTGAACCCCGAAACGATGCAGCACAAGAAATACCGCATCGAGCCTGCTGCCAATCCCAAGAAGATCGCGGTCATCGGCGGCGGCATCGGCGGCATGGAAACGGCGCGGGTCGCCGCGCTGCGCGGGCATACCGTCACCTTGTATGAAAAATCCGACGCACTGGGCGGCGTATTCATCGCGGCGGCGTCGCCATCCTTCAAAGAAAAGGATCGTGACCTGATTGCGTGGTACAAGCGCGAGATCGAGAAGCTGCCCATCACGGTGCGACTGCAAACCGAGGTGCAAGACCTTGCATCCTTGGACGCCGACGAAATCGTCATTGCAACCGGCGCCGCCGCAAAGCGGCTTCCCGTCAAGGGCGCGGCGCTTGCCATGGACGCGGTGGACTACCTGCTGGACAATAAGCCCGTGGGCGAAAACGTGGTCATCGTGGGCGGCGGCTTGACCGGCTGCGAGATTGCATACGACCTGTACCGCAAGGGCAAAAAGCCCGTGATCGTCGAAATGAAGAACGACTTGATCGCGGTCAAGGGCGTCTGCCTTGCAAACTCCAGCTACCTGCGCGACTTCTTCGACGCCAATAAGGTACCCGTCCATTTGGAAACCAAGCTGGGCGAAGTGCTGCCCGACGGCATTTTGGCAATCGACAAAGACGGCAACACCTTCAAGATTGCGGCGGACACCGTGATTCTCTCCGTGGGCTACAACCCCAAGCCCCTTGCTCCCAAGGCAAAGCACGTGCACTTGGTGGGCGACGCCAATGCAGTGGGCAACCTGCGCACCGTCATTTGGGGCGCATGGGACGTGGCGATGCAGCTCTGATCCAAAGCCAAACCCATACAAAAAAGCTGCCCCGAAAGGAGCAGCTTTTTGCGTTGCGAACGATCAATAGTTGGAGCCGATTGCGGCACACATTGCGATGGTGTAAATCGTCCAAACCACGGTGAAGACGATGCCGACGATCAGACCGACCTTGCGGCAGATGTTGGCGACGCGCATCTTGGCGCCCGTCGCACCCAACGACAACGCGTTGTTGTATTCCTTGCCCGCGATGATGGCAAGAATGATACCGGGCAGACCCAGCTCGCTCAGCGCTGCCGAAACGATTGCAAGAATCATTGCCTTCTTGGCAGAAGCTTCCGCCGCCGTGTTGTTGACGACCTGCTGACCGTAATTCGGCTGCGCATAGGTCGGCTGCGGATCGACCGGTGCGGATGCGACTTGGGATGCACCGCAGTTCGGGCAGAAAGTGACAGAATCTTCAATTTGCTGACCACAGCTTTGACAGAATTTCATAGACGTACCTCCGAATATCGTATTGCGGTGCCACCGCACGCCTTCCTTTGGAAGGTCG
>CAYRQM010000073.1:0-2790 GCA_964426415.1 uncultured Christensenella sp. | reverse complement strand
CGCCGTTCCCAACGCCTTCTGCTCCTAATTCACCCGGAACAACTTGACACGGTCGCAAAATTGTGAAGGTTTGCATTGCGCAAGGCGACGTGGTATAATGCGGTCGGAGGAAGAATCCATGTATGATTTTATCCACGCGCCCGACCGTGCCGACAGCGGCGCAAGCAAGTGGCGCATGATGCAAAAGAGCAATCCGAACGTGCCGAAGGGGATCGTCCCATTGTCGGTGGCGGATATGGAGTTTTACAACGCGCCCGAAATCATCGAGGGCTTGCAGCGCTATTTGGATTCCCATGTTTTGGGATATACCGAGGCGACCGACGCGTATTTGGACAGCGTGATTCACTGGTTTGCAAGGCGACAGGGGTATGCCCCCACGCGGGAGCAGATCGTGCAGTCCGACGGCGTCGTTCCGGCGCTGCACACGCTGGTCAAAACGTATTCCAAAGCTGGCGACGGCGTGCTGCTGCTCACACCCGTGTACTATCCGTTCTACGGCGCCATCACCGAAAACGGCAGAGTCGTGGTGGAAAGTGCGCTTGTGGCGGCGGGCGATACCTACGAAGTGGATTTTTCCGACTTCGCGGCAAAGGCGCAACAGCCAAACGTGACGCTTTGCATCCTGTCCAGCCCGCACAATCCCGTCGGCAAGGTCTTTTCCGAATCGGAGCTTATGCGCATTGCCAAGATTTGTCTGGACAACGGCGTGTTTGTGATTTGCGACGAGATTCACGGCGATCTCATCCTGCCGCCGTACCGTTTCACATCCATGGGAACGCTTTCGGATGCGTACCGCGACAACTGCGTCATCTGCACCGCGCCCAGCAAGACGTTCAATTTGGCAGGCATGAAATGCTCCAACCTGTTCATCTTCGACGCGGCGCGCCGCGCACGGTACCGTGACGCATGCGGGTATTTCAGCTTGGGCGCCTTGGCATACGCGGCGTGTCAGCTGGCATACGACAGCGCCGAACCGTGGCTTGATGCGCTGCTTGCCGTGCTTGCAGAAAACAAGGCGACGGTCGAGTGCTTCTTGGCGGAACGGCTGCCCATGCTGCACGTCTCCAAGCTGCAGGGAACCTACCTCATGTGGATTGATTTTCGTGGATTTGACATGGAACAAGAGGCGCTGAACACGTTTTTGACGCGGGATGCGCTGCTGTTTTTAGATGACGGCGCATGGTTTGGAGCGGGCGGCGTCGGGTTTCAACGCATGAACATCGCTTGCCCCAAGACCGTGCTGCTGGATGCACTGCTGCGCTTGGAACGCGCATGGAAAACCAAAAAAGGAGAAACATGATGAAAAAATCGTTCTTACTTCTATTCCTTGCAGTCCTGCTGCTGAGCGTCGCCTGCGCGGTGACGCCAAACGGCGGCGACGAGCTGCATACTGTGCCGCCCGAAGCGACGGCGCAACCGACGGACGAAACGCCCACCGACGCGCCCACCAACGTGCCGAATGCGGACGCAGCGCTGCCGCTGTATTGGTCGAGCGACGCGGGTGACAGCCAACAGGTTCTGTTCCGTTACGACTTGAACGGCGACGGCGTCGAAGAAGAAATTTCCTACGCCTCCGCCGACGAGTACGGCGACGAATGCACCATCACGGCGGGAACGTCGTCGGTCACGGTCACGCTGGACTGGGTATCCAACGCCATGCTGGTGGCGGCGGACGGCGGCTTTGGGCTTTTGGTCAGCGGGGATATGTGTTCGTCCGATTACGCCACCTACCAATTCCTGTACGCGGATGGCGCGCTCACCAAGATTCCCGAAATTTGGGGCAGTCTGGAATACGCGGACGGCGTCATTACCATCTACGAATCCTACGACATTCTGGGCACGCGTACCGCGGGGCGAGTCTATACGGGCTTTCCGCTCACCACCGATACGGACGTGTTGGAGGCGTACTATGTGCCGTCGGACAAGGAGCTGCAGGATGATTGGGCGTCCTGCGTCGAATACGGCATGGTGCTGCATACCATCAAGGACATTCCGGCGCTCTTGGATGGCGCGGCGTCTACAATTCCCGCAAATTCCTACCTGTATGTGCTGCGGTGGGATGAAGCCCTCAGCTGGTGCGAGGTGCAGGTCGTGGACGGCGGCTGCTATCGCATCGAGATTACCCACCTGCCCGATGAAACATGGATGAATTGCATCGACGGGCTCAGCGAAGATTCCTACTTTGACAACATCCAATACGCAGGATAATTCAGCAAAAAATTGCAGTCAAAAAACCCGCATGGCTTCGGCGCGTGCGGGTTTTGCTTTGCAACAATGGGGAAGGGTTCGCGCCTAAAGATCGTTTCGCAGACGATCTTCAAACAGCGATACGTCGTCCGCCACAACCTTGGTGAAGCGGCGCGCCTTGCAGCGCTTGGCAATTTCCAACGCTTTCGTTTCGCAAAACCGTGCGCGGGAAACGTCGCGCAGGTTGTTGTAGTATACAAGGCACATCGTATCCCACGCGCCATACAGATATGGCTCGTAGTCGGCGGGCAGACGTCGAGAAAGCTCCGTCAGCGCCGCAATGGAACACTCCAAATTTTGAATCGCCGACGCGTAATCCTCGTTGTCACAATGCTCCATCGCATCCGACGTAAAGGCTGCCGCATATTCGTGCAGGTCTTCACTGCTGTATTCGGAAATAGAAGCCATTTCGATTTCTCCTTTTTCTTGCAGTATATCAGAAAAAGGGACGGCAGCACAAGCAAAATTCGGAAAATGCAAGCGAATCGTTCCGCCAAATTGTGCCTGCCGCGTATACCGTGCCGGGGTTTTCCGTCGTCGGGT
>CAYRQM010000072.1:0-3210 GCA_964426415.1 uncultured Christensenella sp. | reverse complement strand
CGATCGTGCCGATGTTTACATGCGGCTTGTTGCGTTCAAATTTTTGCTTTGCCATTACAATTCTCCTTAAAATTCTTGATCTTTTTACCCGCCGGCAGAATCTGCAATGGCAGCGGGTCGCGACACATTATCATGTCGGTACCTTCGCCCCACAAGGGGCTTGTGGAGCGGGTGGCGGGAATCGAACCCGTATAGCCGGCTTGGGAAGCCGGTGCTCTGCCACTGAGCTACACCCGCACACCTCCATGATAACAAACCTATTTTACTTACTTTTCCTTCACTTGTCAACGGATAAAAGTGACTTTCCCCGTGCTTTTTTCCGTCACTCGGTCATAGAGTAGCCCATGAAACGCATCTTTGTCCTATTTTTGTTCCTCCTTACGGGGTGTGCCGCAGCGGCGCCAGCCGACGTGTCCGCCCCAACGCTGCCTCCTGCGCCGACCTATTTTGTGGTGTTGGATTTTGGACACGGCGGGTTTGATGCGGGCGCGGTGGGCGTCGATACGGGCGTGTTGGAAACGGAGCTGAATCTTGCCATCGGGGAGCAGGTGGCAGAGGCGCTCATCGCACGCGGCTGCATGGTGCTGCGCACGCGCACAAGCGCGGACGCCATCGACGACACCAAGCGCTTGGATATGCGGCGGCGCGGCGTGCTGCTCAACACGGAGGGCGCGGACTGCACCGTTTCCATTCATATGAATAAGTTTTCGGATCGCACCGTCAGCGGCCCCATGTGCTACTACCAAGCGGGCGCCGTTGAAGGGCAAATTCTGGCGCAATGCGTGATGGACGCCCTGACCGATGCGCTGGAACGTCCGTCGCGGCTTGCCAATCCGGGCAACAATTATGTGACGCGCATCCCCGCGGCGCCTGCCGTGTTGGTGGAATGCGGATTTTTGAGCAATGCACAGGACGAACAGCTGCTGCAGGACGCCGCCTACCAAGCCAAGCTGGCAAACGCCATCGCGGAGGGTGTGCTTTCATATTTACAAGGCGACGCAACGCCTGCGCCTTCGGTCAGCCCTGCACCGCCCGTATAAAATAGTCGCGGAGCTGCTCCACCGCGTCGGACAAGCCCGCGGGCGCCGCCGCACAGCCCTGCGCAAGACTGCCCCTGCCGCCGCCCTTGCCGTTCAGCGCCACGTTGACCGCTTGAATCAGCGCGCCCATGTCGTCCTTGACGCCGTTCGCGGACAAAATATAATGCACCGTATCGTCCACCACGGAAAACAGCACCGTGACGGAACGGTTCGTTTGCGTCTTTTGCGCGACGCTGCGCAGCCGCTTTGCGTCCACATGGGCAAGCGCGGCGACCAAGATGGCGACGCCCTTTTTGGTCGTCGCTTGGGCGCGCAGCTCCGCCGCCAAATAGTCGTCCAAGTTCGCATACGCCGCCTTCAGCGCCTTTTTGCAGTCGGACAATTCCGCCGCCTGCTTGGCGACGGCGGCTTCCAAAAGCTCTTTGCCCGTGGAAAAGCGCAGCGCCAAGGCGTCCACCGTGTCCTGCATGGCTTGCGCGTGGTGCAGCGCTCGTGCGCCGCAATAGAACGTCAGCCGCACGCCGCCCTTATAGGGCAGGATTTCTGCAATCTTAAGCTGCCCGATGGCGCCCGTGGTGCGCACATGGGGCGCACAGCAGGTGCAGGCGTCGCTGCCTGCGATGGTGACGATGCGGATGGGCGCCGTCAGCCCTTCGACATGCTTGCGCAGCTTCACGTCGATCTCCGCCTCGGTGGCGTAGACCTTGGCGGTCACGGGGCGATCCTGCGCCGCAAGACGGTTCGCCTCCTGCTCGATGGCACAGATTTGTTCCTTGGAGAGCGGGCAATCCAAATCCAGCGTCGCATAGGTGAGCGCGCAGTGGAACCCGACGTTTGCCGCCGAAAACAGCGACCATGCGCAGTACGACAGCAGATGCTCGCCCGTATGCTGCTGCATGATGTCGAAGCGGCGCGCCCCGTCAATCTCTGCCCGCACCGCCTTGCCTACCGGCAGCGGCTTGTCGCATAGATGCAACAGGTCGTCGTCGCGTTCGCTGCAGTCGCGCACCACGGCGTCGTCGATGCGCCCCACATCGCAGGGCTGTCCACCCTTGTTGGGAAAGAACACGGTGCGATCCAGCGTCACGCCATACCCGTCGCCCAGGGGTGCGCAGGACGTGACCACCGCGTCGCAGGAAAATTGGAAACTGTCTTGCAAATACAATCGTTCGGTCATAGAAGCCCTCCAAAGATGGTCAAAAACAGGAACATGGTCGGCAGAGAAAGCGCGGTGGTGACGGCGACCATTTCACCTGCCAGCTTGGTGTCGCCGCCCAGCTCACACGCCAGCGGAAAACTGGACATGGCGGTGGGCGCCGCGAAGATGACAAGGATGGATAAAAGCTCCGCGCCGCGAAACCCTGCCCAATAGGACACGAGCGCCACCACGGCGGGAACGAGCAGCAGCTTTGCCGCGCCGCCGAAAAGAAGCGGCTTGCGGTTGTCGCGCAGCGAGCCAAAAGACAGGATGCCCCCCAACACCAAAAACGCCAGCGGCGTACACATTTGCGAGAAGCGTTCGATGGGCGACGCCAAAAAGGTCGGCAGGGTGAGCCCCGTCCATTTGAACAGAAACGCCGCCAGCAGCGCCCACAGAATGGGATTCTTCGCAAGCCCCAACAGCAGCTTTCCAATACGGAATTTGCCGCCGCGGTTCAGCTCCAGCGCCAGCACGCCCGTGATGTTGAAGAATGGGGCAGAAATGCCAACTGCAAACGCCATTACGCTCATGCCGCTTGCGGGCAGCGCGCCCGAAAGGATCATCGACTCCATCACCGCCAGCCCGAACACGGCGTCGTTGGTGCGCGAAACCGCCTGCACCATGACGCCGCGCCGCATCGGATCCTTGATGCAAAGCAGCGCGATGCCTTCCGTCACCAAAAACAGCACGATGGCGGCGCCCACAATCCACAGCGCAAGGCGAAGCCCACTGCCCACGAAGTCGTTTTGCACGATCTTCCAAAAGACCAGTGCGGGCAGCCCCACATAGAAGATGATTTTGTTGACCTTGCGGAAGGTGTCCTCCGTCAAGAGCTTGGTGCGTTTTAGCGTGTAGCCCACCGCCATCATGATGAGCAGCGGCATGACCACCGAAAACGAGGTTTTCAACTGTTCCATAGCCGTATTGTAGCAAATTGCCGCCGAAATTGCAACGCCGCATCTCCATACG
>CAYRQM010000071.1:0-3419 GCA_964426415.1 uncultured Christensenella sp. | reverse complement strand
GGTGGGTTTCGCAAAACCCACCGCGAACGAAGCGGAGTACATGGCGACGAGTCTTTTCCCAATTGTGCTAAAGCTGCTTTTGTGTTATACTAATATTTTGGTGCGGGCGGACGCCTGCAACCTCAGTTTGGAGGCGCGGCATGGAGCTATCGGAAAAGAAAGTCCGACGCTGGCTGGAACGCTTAAAAATCTTTTCATCCGGTACGATTTCGCTTGCCTCGCTGCGCAAAGGGCAGGATCTTTTGGGTGCGCTGCTTGCCAAGTCGATGCGGCAGGATGTGGACGTCTTCGATACGACCCTGAAAAACTGCCCGGCGGCTTGGGTCAAGCCCCACGACCGACGCAAGCGCGGCGTTTTGTTGTACCTGCACGGCGGCGGCTACACCTGTGGCGATCTGACCTATGCCAAGGGATTCGGCTCGGTGCTGGCGGCGGAATGCGGCATTGACGTGCTGTGCGTCGCCTATCGGCTGGCGCCCGAATCACCCTATCCTGCGGCGCTGGACGACGCGGTGGACGCCTATAGAACGCTGCTCAATAAGGGCTATCACGCGGGACAGATTGGGCTGTGCGGCGAAAGCGCCGGCGGCGGGCTTTGCTATACGCTTTGTTTGCGGCTGCGGACGCTGCGGCTGCCGCTGCCCGCCTGCATTGTGGCTTCTTCCCCGTGGACGGATTTGACCATGTCGGGCGCGTCCATGACGACCAACAGCGAACGCGACCCCTCTTTGACGCGGGCGCCGCTGGAATTTTACGCCAAGTGCTACGCCCAAAATCCCAAAGAGCCCTGCGTGTCGCCCCTGTTCGGCGACCTCAAGGGCATGCCGCCGTCGCTGCTGTTTGCGGGTTCCGACGAGATTCTTTTGGACGACGCAACGCGGCTGCACGAGAAGCTGCTGCGCTGCGGCTGTGCGTCGGAGCTGGTGGTGGCGGATCGGATGTGGCACGCGTATTTGCTGTACTGCATCCGTGAACGGGAAGGCGATTTTGAGACCATCAACACCTTTTTGAACCGCTACCTGACCCGCGACCGCAAGCTGCGCTGGATGCGCTTGGACAACGCGGCAAAAATCTTTCCGGCGGCAAAGCGGCGGCGGTGGAACAACTTCTTTCGTCTGTCCGCCGAGCTGCAGGACAATGTGGACGTCCCCACCCTGCGCAGTGCGCTGGATGTGACGGTGCGGCGGTTCCCGTCCATCGCCGTGCGGCTGTGCCGCGGCGTATTTTGGTACTATTTGGAGGAGCTTTCCGCGCCGCCCGAAATCCAAAGCGAATCGGCGTGGCCCTTGGCGCACGCGCCCTTTGCACGCGTCAACGCCTGTGCGCTGCGCGTCATTGTGTATCGCAAGCGCGTGGCGGTCGAGTTTTTCCATTCCCTCACCGACGGCAACGGCGGCATGGTGTTTATGAAGTCGCTGCTTGCCGAATATGTGCAGCAGCGATACGATGTGCTTGTGCCCAACACCTGCGGCATTTTGGATCGGCTGGAGGAGCCGCGTGAGGAGGAATTGGAGGACTGTTTCTTCAAGAATCGCGGCGAAGTCGGGATGCAGCGCGACGGCTCCAAGGCGTTCAGCTATCGCTATACGCCCGAAAAGGACGATTATCGGCATCTGACCACCATGATGCTGGACGCCGACGCCATCCACACGCGGGCGAAGCAGTACGGCGTCACGGTGACGGTGTTCCTTTGCTCCGCCATGCTGATGGCGCTGCAGCGCATCCAAAACGAGCAAGTCCCGCAAAAGCGGCGGCAAAAGCCCATTCGCGTCGTGCTGCCCGTCAACCTGCGCACGCTGTTCCCCAGCCGCACGCTGCGCAACTTTGTCCACGTCGTCATGCCCGAACTGCAGCCGCAATACGGCGATTACACCTTTGACGAGATCTGCCGCACGGTGCGCTGTCAGCTGGCGCTGTGGGTGACGCCCAACAATGTGCGCGCAATGATTACCCCCAACATACAGGCGGAATCCTCGATGGCGCTGCGGGTCATGCCGTTGTTCACCAAAAATCTGGTGATGAAAATGATCTACGACACCGTGGGCGAGCGCACCAGCTGCATCAATATGTCCAATCTGGGCGTCGTCGAGCTGCCCGAAGTGATGCAGCCCTATGTGACGCGCTTGGATTTCATCATCGGGCTGCAGGCGACCAAGCCCAACAACGTGGGCGTGCTCACCTACAACGGCGTCCTGTATCTCAACTTCATTCGCAATTCGGTGGAACCCCAAATCGAGCGCACCTTCTTTGAAGTGCTGCGTGGATTGGGCGTTGGCGCCAAGATCGAAAGCAACCAAAGGAGGTTCTAAGATGTACTGTGTCAAATGCGGCGTCGAGTTGGCAGACAGCGAGCAGCGCTGCCCGCTTTGCAACACGTTGGTGTATCATCCCGAGCTTGCGCGCCCCACGGCGGACGCACCCTTTCCTCCGTACAAGCCCGAAACGCCCCACATGAGCCGCAGTGGGCTGCTGTTCATCGTGACCGTCCTGTTTGTAACGCTCATCGCGCAGCTTGTCATTTGCGATCTGTCCATCACTGCCGCAAAGGGCTGGGCAGGCTTCGCCATTGGCGGCGTGGTGCTGGCGTACGTCCTGTGCGTGCTGCCACTCTGGTTCCGCCGTCCCAATCCCGTCATCCTCGTCCCGTGCGATTATGCGGCGGTATTGGCATACCTCTTCTATATCAACTGGCAGACCGGCGGGCATTGGTTCCTGCCGTTTGCGCTGCCCGTCATCGCCATCAGCTGTGCCATCGTCGCCGCAGTCTTGGCGCTGTTCCGCTATGTGCGGCGCGGGCGGCTGTTCATCATCGGCGGCGCCATCATCACGCACGGCACGTTCATGGCGCTGGTGGAGCATCTCATCAACCAAACCTTCGGCATCAGCAACACGCTGCATTGGTCGTACTTCCCCGTGATTGGCTGCTTCCTGCTCGGCATGGGGCTGATCGTGGTCGCCATCTGCAAACCGTTCCGCGAAACGCTGGAAAAGAAGTTTTTCGTGTGAATTTCACGACGCAAAAACCTCCGTTTGTCATCCTGAGGCAAAGCCGAAGGATCTCGCACGTAAGCGAGAGATTCTTCCTTGCTTCGCTGCGTCAGAATGACAGGTGGAGTGATATTTTCGTTCTTTTCACAAAGAAACGTGTACACGGGGTTACCCGCAAAAGGTTGGTAGCGAAGCGAAAGTCCCTTCCCCGAAAAGCGTATCAACGGGTGTTCCCGCAAAAGGTTGGTAGCAAGCGAAAGGCGCAGCCGAAGCGAGCGTGACCTTTTGCGGAGAGGAGGCGCGACGGAACGGGCGAGCAATGGCGGATGAGGCGAAGCCGAAGAAGGCGTTGCGAACAAAGTGCAGTCCGCGCCGACGAGCGTGACCTTTTGCGGAGAGGAGGCGCGACGGAACGGGCGAGCAATGGCGGA
>CAYRQM010000070.1:0-4047 GCA_964426415.1 uncultured Christensenella sp. | reverse complement strand
CGTTGCGAACAAAGTGCAGTCCGCGCCGACGAGCGTGACCTTTTGCGGAGAGGAGCCATGACGAAGTGGGTGAGCAAAGCGGATGAGGCGAAGCCGAAGAAGCCGTTGCGAACAAAGCGAAGTACATGGCGACGAGCGCAGCAAATTTCACAAATCCCGCAAGGGAATTATTTCGCCAAAAAAGCCACCCCGCGGGGTGGCTTTTGTCCGTTGTCTTATGCTTTCCAAAGTCCGTGCAGGTTGCAGTAGGCATAGACTGCCTTGACCTCGTCGTTGGGGAGAATCGCAAACCGCACTTCCGGCTTGTCGCCTGCGTGCAGCGTCTTGCGCTGGTTGCCCGACGTGGTTTCCAGCGCCACCCATTGAATCAAATGCGCTTCCGTCATCGGATGCAGCGTGGAACCTACCGTCACAACCACTTCGCTTCCCACCGTTTGCACCACGGGAACGTGCTTCTCGACCGCCGCATCCACCGTGTTCGGCTCCAGCTTCGCCATCTTCTCCCCACAGCATACCACCGGTACGCCGCTGTCCTGTACCTTCGCAATGATGTTTCCGCAATGCTTGCAAATGTAAAACTGTAATTCCATACCGTTCTCCTGTCTTTCCTGTTAAAATAATTCCTTATTATGAACTTATCCTAATAATAGCATAGGTTTATTTTTTTGTCAAGCATATATTTGGTTTTAGAACGTCTATACTGTAGTTGTGACAAGGCACAAGCCGAGAAGTCCGCAGCGCGGAATCCGGATAGGGCGTATCGCTTGTAGCAATGTACACGAAAAAAATACTTTAGGAGGAATAAAAGATGAAAAAACGAATCGTGTGTATCCTGCTGGCAATGGCGATTGCCCTGTGCAGCTTCGGCTTTGTGCAGGCAAAAGATTCCGCCGATGCGGTGGAAGTGACGCGTGGGGCATTGACGCTCAGCGGCGGGTTGCGCAACGTCAGCGGCAGAACCTACACCCTTTGGGCGACGGTCACCGCAAGCACTACCGAGAACCTGTACGTGCGCGCACGGCTGTACCGCGTGGAAAACGGGGCGGAGATTTTGGTGAAAACCGTATCCTATTCGGCAACCGCCACGTCTTGCACCGCATCAGGGAGCGTGACCGTGCCCACGGGATATGCGTATGTGGTGAAGCTGTACGCTTCGGGCAACACCACGTCCGTCAGCGCCACAAAGAATTATAGCTTTATCACAAGCTGATTAGGGAGTCGTTTGCAGGTGTGCGATGACGTCCGCCCCAAGTGCGGCGTCATCCACACCGACTGAGAGCCAGCCGTCCCCGTATGCACCGATGGCGCTGAAGGTGTAATCGTCATCATCCACGCTGCCCAGCAGGGTAACGGTGCAATCGAGCGCAGGATATTCGGTAACGTCGCGCAGCGTTGAAACGACATCGCCGCTTGCGTATGGCTCGTAATGAATCACGACGCACGCGCCGTCATGCAGCGTGTATTGCAGCGCAACTTGGTACATGCCGGATACGCAGAACACCTCTGCGGCGTCGAGATCGGCATACGTTTCGGGCAGAACGATCGGAGCAAGCGCACTGTCTGCCATCAATGATGCGACAGAATCGTAGGACTTGTACCAGTTGTTCTCGTCGTAATACTTGTCCTCCTTCGGGAAGCCCATGCTAAAGCAGATGCTGTTGGGATCGGACGTAAAGCGCGCAAAATCAAAATCATCGTCGATCTGCACATCGACAAGGTCGGACGGATCGGCAGGATCGGACAGCAGAATGTAGTTTTGGAATACGGTGACAACATAGGTATACGCCTCCTTTGCCCAAGTGCGTCCAACGGGCGTTGCGGCAAAGAAGAGCAACAAAATCAGCACGCCGCAAGCGACGCCCAGCAGTCTGGGATGGCGGTGCGCCCAATCGGCAGGTGCGCGCAGTGCGCCCAAGCGTTTTTGCCTTTTGCGGTTTTTTTGCAGAAGGTTTTGGAAATAGGCTGCCGTGTCGTCGGAAAGATCGTCACGACGCAGAATGGCTTGGATGGTTTCATCGAAGGACGGAAACGATGCGCGCACCATGCGGGAAGCCTCGGCATAGGGAATCGCGTTGGGGCCCAGCAGGGTGGGGTTTGCTTGTTGTTGTTTGCGGATTGCGCTGCGGTGCATCGTCCAATCCTCCTCTCTTCACTATATATGTACCGCGAACGGTGCATTTCGTGACATGGTTTACGAAAATATAATGAAAAGTAGCGTGTAAAGTAAGGTTTGGGTGCGGATGAGGTCGCGCATGCGCGAAATACGCTTGGATGCCGTGTTGGGCGATAAGCCATATTCCTTGGCGAGCTCCCGCGACGAATACCCGTCGAAAATGTATCGGAGGAACATTTCGCGCATCTCGGGCGTGCAGCTCGAAAGCTGCGCTTCGACATAATCCTTGGTTTCAAACATGTTGTCATCGAAGGCGACCTGTGACACGTCCGTCGAAAAATCGGTGAGGATGGCGCGATTGCGCTTTTGCACCACGCGAAACGCGCTTTGTCGCACGCAGGTATACAGGTATGCGATTTGGTTTTCGAGGGGCGGCAGCGAAGCGCCGCGTGCGACGAAGCTGACGAGCACGTCTTGGATGGCGTCGTGCGCGTCGTCTACGTTGCCCGTGATGCTCACGGCGTAGGAGGCAATCTTTTGTTGGTTGTCGTAATACAGCCGAATCAATTTATCCGCTTGTGTCATGCTCTGCCCCCCTTCCCATGATTTTCCATTATAGCAGAAAATGCGACCTTCGTCTATTCTTTTCGCGCCGTTCAAAAATGCGCGGTTGTTAATTGCCGCACACTATGGTACAATTTACCCAATTTCACTTGGCGGCGTTTTGCGCACGCATTGCCTGCCGCACCATCCCACTTCCCGCTTGGACGGACGATGCCGAATCAGAAAATGAACGGAGGAATATCCCATGAACCTTGCAGCCATCTATGCAGAAGTGAAACAACGTGTGGACGCGGTGGACTTTTCCGCCCTGTGGCACGGGTTTACGCCCTATCGGTTTGCGCTGTACGACGAGACGCGCTGCTGCTTTGACGGCAGCTTCATCGAAAAGACCGACGCGTTCTATGCCAACACCGCCATCGAATACCAAGGCGAACCCATCGCCATTTGGAAGCTGTCGAGCGAACCCGACGACTTGGACGCGTTGGCGTCGTCGCTCATCCATGAGATGTTCCACGCCTTTCAAGGCGCATCGGGGGAATCGCGCTGGCCCGACGAGATGGAAGCCCTCTTTCGATACGAGTATTGTGCCGAGAATCTCGCCCGCAAATTGCAGGAAGCTGCATGGATGCGCCGCATCCTTACGGACGGTGATGTTGCGTGTTATGCGCCGCTTGCGGCAAGCTGCGCGTACCGCCGCGCCCGCTTCCCCTATGCCTACGACTACGAAGCGCGGGTGGAACAGATTGAGGGCGCCGCGAACCTTGTAGAGCAGCGCGCCCTGTCGCAGCTGGATGCAAAAAAGGGCGCAGACCGACTGGCGCTGCAGCTTGCCCGCATTGCGGATCCCGTTCGCTGTTTTCCCATTCGCATTCTGTGCTACGATGTGGGCGCCGCACGGCTTGGCTGCATCCGCGCCGCGCACGCCTTTGACCCCATGCCGTTTTGCGATGTGCCCTTTGCCGTGCAAATGACGGAAGGCGTGCCCGTTTTGACGCCCGCGCCCATCGACAGCACCGAACTGGCAGGCGCCATCGCCCACTACCAATCCGAAACGGACGCCATCGTGCAAAGCGCGCTGCAAAAGGCAGATGTGGTGCAAAACGTCCACGGAACGCTGACCGGCGTCAACATTTGGGACGCACGCCGCAGCGGCAACTGCTTGACGTCCCGCTACTTCGTTGCGTATCGGGACGGCGACAACGATGTGGTATTGGACGGCGACTTCGTTGTGGAAACGGACGACGCCCGCACGCTGCGCGCCCTGTATCGGCAGTAGCCACAGATCGTCGGCGCGGACTCGTCGGCGCGGACTGCGCTTTACTCACGGTGGATTCTGCGGAATCCGCCGTTCGCTGCTCCGTCATGGCTCC
>CAYRQM010000069.1:0-4166 GCA_964426415.1 uncultured Christensenella sp. | reverse complement strand
TCCATCTCTCGGATAATCTCAACGGATTCTCTGACCGTTCGCATTCTATGTATCGACGCACAATCACAAAACGCAAAGGTGCTTGTTCTGTTCACCGACGGCAAGACAACCACGGGCGGGAACGCTTCCCCGGCAGCCGCCGCAGCGAAGGCGCAGGGGATCGTGGTGTACTGCATCGGGCTATTGGGCAGCGGCGGGCTGGACGGAAACGCTTTGAACGACTGGGCGTCAGATCCCGATTCCGCTTACGTTGCCATCACGCCCGATGATGCGGAGCTGGAATCGCTTTTTGCAGATTTGGCGGAGAACATCGTCAACCCCGGCGCGACAAACATCAGAATCGAGGAGCAGGTCAACCCCTGCTTCAAAATCACGGGCGTCAGCGCGCCGACCAAAGGCACCGCCGCCGTCACGGGACAATCCACGCTCACTTGGCAGATCGATGAGCTGGGCGCAACCCAAAGCGAGGGCGCGACCCTCACCTTCGCGGTGCAGCATCTTGGCACTTGCGCGGGCTCGTTGGAGGTAAACAAAGCAATCACATACCGCGACGATGAGGGGAACCTTGTGACGTTCCCGTCGCCCGTCATCGCGGTGGACTGCGGCTTGGTGGTGCTGCCGGAGGGCTGTCCCACCCCGGTTGAGATTGCCATCGCGGGCTGCACGGACAGCATGGAAATTGACGCGGGCGAGCTGGATATGGCGTCGCTCGGACGCATCCTAAAGCTGAGCGTCACCGTTCACAACGTTTGCCCCAATCGGCGCGTCGCGCTTGCCGCAATCCTGACGGAGCTGGACGCACAAGACGTGGAATACCCACGCGGCACAAAAACCGTACTCCTGCCTGCCCACACCGCATCGCATTGCAAGGATGTGACCGTGCGCTGTCTGCAGTTTGTGCTGCCCGAAAGCCTCGATGTGTCGGGCGGCTCGACAACCGCAATCTGCAACAAACGGCGCTTCAAGGCACGCTTCATTGCGCACTATGTGGACACGGACTACACCTGCTGCAACCTAAATGGAAGCGTGCAGGTGCAGCAGACCGCAGCGAAGGGAACATAATCGGCGGTTTTGCCGCATAGACAAAAAGGGCGCGCACGATCGGAGCATTCGCAAAATCCGACTTGTGCGCATCCTTTGTTTGCAAAAACGTGGGGCGCGGAGGATGCTTTGCGCCCCAACATCGGCAGGCACACATCCGAATTTGGATTGACAGCGCAGGACACAGGAAGGGGAGCTTTCCCCGAATTGATCCAAAATCCCGCGTTCGTCCCACGCTTTCGAAAAAAGTCAAAAAGTCAAAAAGTTTTCTGCTTTCTTCTTTCAAATGTGTCTATATGGTAGAGAGCAGCCGAACACGCCCAATACCCATCGGTCACGATCGGCATGACGACGGGCGAAACGGGTGCAAACACGATCCTGCAACGGTTTGGCTGCGACAGCAGCGGCAAGGTCGTGTCCGTGGACGACTCCGGAAACAGCGGCGCCACCTTTGCGACGTACGATTATCTGCGCAATGCACATATCGATGACGCAAATCCGATTGACAGTGCAGTACGCACGTTGTACAAGTTACAATAGATACAAGCGAACAGCGGCTTCCCACAAATCAGCGTGAGGAGAAACGATATGAACGAGACAGGAATGAAAGTGGCGGCAATCCTATTGGCTTGCAGTGTCTTGTGCTGCACGGCGTGCGCCTTTGTCGCAGGGGAACCGCAATCGGATTGCAGCGATGCACCCGTTTCTTCGAGCGCGGATGCAACGGATTCCGCAGGCTGGTTCTACGCGGACGGCGTGCTGACCATTCATCGGGAAGACGTGCTGACCGGCTATTTGGACGAGTTGTTACGCGACGACGAGATCGCCGCACTCACCAAAATAGTCGTGGGAGGCGAAATGACGGAAATCCCTCCATACTTTGCATACCTTCCGTTCCGGACGATTCACACCGATGTGCTTACCATCCTTGTTGAGGAGGGCGTTACGACGATCGGCGCGTATGCGTTTCTAACGGACATTGCGGGACTCAAAGTTGAGGTTTCTATTCCCTGCTCGGCGGTCAACATGGACGAGAAAGCCCTTTGCGGGGTATGGCGTGCCAACGTGGATCCCAATCATCCATTTTTGGAGGACAAACAGGGATGCATCATTGATACACGCACGCAAACACTCCTTGCAGTTTCGGAAGAACATACCAATGTGACGATTCCGGATGGCGTTGTTGCAATTGCGGTGTCTGCTTTTGCAAGCTAAGATACGATCACTTCGGTTACGATGCCAAATTCCGTCATATCAATCGGGGAGAATGCTTTTGACGGCTGTGTGAACCTAAAAGAATTCGCGATATCTGACAAGATAGAGGAGATTGGATTTGCAGCATTATCGGGAACGGCGATGGACACAGTGATTCTGCCGGAGAGTCTCCAATCGGCGGGCGAAGTTGATAGTATTTGGTTCCAAAGCCGGTCCCTAAAAACGCTCATCGTCACATCGCCTGCATCTTATCTGAAGGAAGCGTACTTTGGCTGGTGGCCAAATCTTCGCTACTTGGTTGTAATGGGCGCGCCTCCCGCTGAACTTGATATTGCATTGGCAGAAAATGAGTTTCGTACCGGACACGACGGGAACGACAAAGAGGCGGGCACGCCCGACCAGTTCACCATCGTCTACCTCAATGCATACGCCGATTTGTGGGCGCCCAACGGCGAAACCGAGTGGAACGGCTTCCCGCTTGTGGGCATCGACAGCCTTGACGATCTGCCGCCGTTGGATTAAGCATCGACAAGCGCCGTGCCCCCGCAGGAACGTCAAACGGGGGCGCGATGCAAATTGCCATTTTTACTTTTGTACGGCGGCGTCCTGCTTGTGCTGCAGAATCAGGCGCATCCCCAAGACCAGTACGCCGTACAGGGCAAGCGCCGCGATGCAATTCGTGATAAAATCGCTCGTTGCGGAGAACGAGACAAATTCGGTGGTCATCAGCAGATGACCAAGCACATACGAAAGCGGTGCGGCAAACAAGTATCCCAAGATGCGGCTTGCCGTTTTGTTCTTTCGCAGCAGCAGCCACAAAAGCCCAAGCACCACGGCGGCAGCCAGTGCCAAGACAAAATACATGCCAAGCACAAGCTGCGGAAGGACGGCGGAGCCGCCATCTGGCGCCGTTCCGTAGAGCACGGTCATGTTGTCATGCTCCGTAGACAAATCGCAGTAATACACAACGTCCGCTTTCTCGGCGTTTGAGGACAGCAGCACGGACGGCGTGGTCTTGCCGAGCATCCGATCCCACAACGACGTCCATGCTTCCACTTCCACGACGGTGCGCTGTGCCTCGTCCACCGATTTGGTCACCTTGCAGGAGGTGACGTCGCCGGAAAACCGCGCCGTTACGTCGCCGTTTTCGGAGATGACGACGGCAACACCGCTGTCTCGATAGGAAATATACTGTGGCCGCACCATGCGGGAAAAGACGGTCAGCATCGCCACAAACACAAGCAATGCCGCAAACAACACGGCGGTCACCCTGCGGGCACGAATGCCTTTGCGCACCAGCTTTAGGGCGTTATCGCCGGAAGAAGGCGCTGCCGTGGGGGCTGCCATGGGCTGCTGCAGCTTTTTCAGCTCCGCCGAACAGGCTTCGCACGCGGCAAGGTGTTCCCGCATCAAGGCGTTGGTTTCTTCTGTGGTCAAGTTTTCGGCATAAAGCGGAAGCAAGTCCCGCACGACGCCGCACGATAGGTTCATTTTGAATCCTCCAATACAGTCTGAATTTTGCTTTTTGCGCGGTGATAGGTGACACAAGCCCAGTTTTCCGTTTTGCCGAACAGTGCGGCAATCTGTTTGAAGCTCAATTCGGCGAACACGCGCAGGTGGAACACTTCCTTGTATGGTTCGGGCAGTCCGTGCAGCGCCGTCAAGATTTGCGTTGCGGACGCGGCGTCGGCAAGTTGCTCGGTCAAATCAGGATGGGGACTGCCCATTTCAGAAACGCTGTCCAGCGAAACCGTGCGCTTGGCGGCTTTCAGATAGGAATAAAAGGTGTTCTTCGCAATCTGACAAAGCCAGCTGCGTTCGCTGCATCTGCCTTCGAAGTGTTGGATGCCGTGCATCGCCTTGAAGAAGGTATCGGCGGTAATCTCGTCTGCCGTCTGTGCGTTGCGGCA
>CAYRQM010000068.1:0-4311 GCA_964426415.1 uncultured Christensenella sp. | reverse complement strand
ATTCGAACTGACTACCTCGTCATTACCAATGACGTGCTCTACCTACTGAGCTACATCAGCGCTCGCAACGTCCATTATAGCGAGTTGCCCGAACAAATGCAAGCCCTAATTTGAATTATTTTGGATTTTTCTGCGTTCATTCCTCAACCCGAAGCAGGCTTTCCACTTCGCGCACGCAGGGCAGCAGCCGCACCTGCTCCAATGCGCGTTGGACGCTGTGCTCGTGCGCCTTGTGGGTTAAAAACGTGATGCGCGCTTCGCCGTCCTGTTCTTCGAGCTGCAAAACGTTGCGCAGGGAGACGCCCTGCTCTGCCAGCGCGCCGGAAACGGCGGAAAAAACGCCCGCGGTGTCCTCCACCCGCAGACGGATGCAGTAGGCGCTTTCAAAATCGTCAACCAGCTCGATTTCCTTGACCATCGCTTCTGCATTGACGAACGTCATATATTTGTGCCGTCCTTCGCTGTGGCAGGCATAGATGATGTCGGACACCACGGCGCTGGCGGTGGGCATACAGCCCGCACCGCGACCATACAGCATCACATCGTCCACGGCGCTGCCCGTCATAAAGACGGCGTTGAAGACGCCGCGCACCCCGGACAGCGGATGGTTTTTTGGAATCATGGTGGGATGCACGCGCACTTCGATGGCGGTTCCGTGCTTTTTGCCGATGGCAAGCAGCTTGATTTCGTAGCCCAGCAGCTTGGCGGTGTCGAAGTCGCGCTTGGTGAGCTTTGTGATGCCCTCGCGGTGGATGACGGGCACGGGCATATGCGCATGAAACGCCAAGGACGCCAAGATGGACAGCTTGTAGGTGGCGTCATAGCCTTCGATGTCCGCCGTCGGATTCGCTTCCGCATAGCCCAGCGTCTGCGCCTCTTGCAGCGCTTCGCCAAAGTCCTTGCCCTCGTCGCTCATTTTGGTGAGGATGTAGTTGGTGGTGCCGTTGATGATGCCCATGACGCGATAGATGTTGTTCGCCTGCATGGAATCGACGATGGTGCGCAGAAGCGGAATGCCGCCGCCCACCGTGGCTTCGTAATAGAAGCCGACGCCGTTTTGCTTGGCGCACGCGTCGAACTCGTGCCAATGCTTGGACACCACCTCTTTGTTGGAGGTCACCACCGTCTTTTTGGCTGCCAACGCCTGCAAAATGAACGTGCGGGCAGGCTCGACGCCGCCCATGCACTCTGCCACGATGTCGATGGACGCATCGTTGAGAATGTCGGAAAAATCGGTGGTGAACAGCGTGCGCGGCGCAAGGTGCAGGTTGCGTTCATGCTCGAAGTCGCGCACCAAGATGCGCGTCGCGTGCAGATCCAGCACTTCCCGATGGTTCAGGTCGTCGTGGTTCTCGGTGAGAATGCGATAGACGCCGCTGCCCACGACGCCAAACCCCAGAATCGCTACTTGATACTGTCTCATACGTCCTCCCATTTATTGATGCAACAGGCTCGCGCCGATGGCGGTGACGAACGCCGCCTGTTCGGGCACGATGAACTTGACCTTGTGCAGCCGCGCCACGCCTTGCAAAATTTCCTGCGCAGGCGGCTCGGAATCGAGGATGGCGCCGCACAAGAACACGGTGCGCGTCATGTGGGACTTGACCGCAAACGCTGCCATGACGCCGATGCTTTGGAACACCACGTTGTAAATGCCAAGCGCCAGCGAGGCGTCGTCCGCCTTGTCGGCTTTGTAGAGGTTCGCCACGGTGACCGAACCATCCAGATTGGACAGGTTGCCGCGGCAGACGTCCGCCAGCAGCAAATCGACGTTTGCAAGGTCGCCCGCATGCGCCATTGCCAACAGCGCGTCGTGGTCAAACGTGCCAAACAGCCGCTTGCTCATGCCTTCCACCATGCCGCCGCCGACGCCGCTGCCGCCCAAGTGGCGCGCAAAGAACGGCGTGACCCGCACAAACGACGTGCCCGTGCCCACGCTTGCCACCACCATGTTGTGCTTGTGCGAAATGAGCGTCGCGCCCCGTGCCAAGGCACGGAACTCGCCCTCGCGGGTGGTGGGAATGCCGCAAAGATCGCCCTCGACGTAGGACGCGCCTACGCCCGTCACGCAGATGTGCCGCAGATTGCCCAAATCCGCCGCCTTCAGCGCCGCTTCCAAGTCGGCGTTTGGCGGAAGTCGCTTTGTCCAAAGCACCTTTTCCCCACGGCACAGCGCCAGCTTGGTGCAGGAGGCGCCGATGTCCACGCCCAAAACCGTTTTGCGCGGCATGAGCGCATAGCCCACGCCGATCGCCACCACCGCGCCCAAGACCAATTCGGGCAGCCCGTTTGTCAGTACGGTCGTGCCGATCAGCGCCAGCAGAATGGAGAACCATTGCTCCGCCGAGCCCGTGTTCGCCAGCATGAACGTGCGGCCAATCAGCAGGTACGTCAAGCCCAGCACCAGCACCGTGGTGACGGCGCTGCCCAACGCGCCCGCAAGCCCGTAGGCAAGCCCGTCCTTGCCGGTGCGCCGCTTGACAAAGGAGCAGGTTTCACCCGCCACGACGCCGATGAGAATGCGCGGCACAAAGCAGATGACAAGGCTCCATGCGCTGCCGTGGATGTCGCCGAACTGACAGAACGGCGTAAACATGATGGCGGATGGATTGGCGGGCTGGACGAACGTCCAGTAGAGGAAGCTGAGCAGTCCAAAAACAAAGCCCATGCCCGCACCCGCGCCCGTGCCCAGCACGATGGCGGCGATGATGACGGGGATGTGCCCCAAGGTTGCGGCAATCGGCCCCACTTGGATGGTGCCAAGGGGCGTGAACGCGATGATGACTTCCATCGCAAGCAAAACGGCGAACTCCACCAAGCGTTTGGTGCGATCGCGGTTGGAAATTTTCACGGCAAAAGAACCCTCCCTGCGTGATTTCTACATACTTTGTTTTTCATTATATACGATTTTTGCGGATAACGCAACGCCAAAGTTGACAGAATAGAGAAAAACCACATTTCTTTCGGAGGAGCGCATGAGACTGACCCGAAAACAACGCATCATTCTACTTTCGCTGACGGGGGTAACGCTGCTGCTTTTGGCGGCGCTTTGCATCGTGGTGGTGGTGGTCGGGGACACGTCCACGCCGCCCACGGAACCGCAAGTCCCCTCCTATGTGCATGTTTCCACGCCGACGCCTGCTCCCATATCGCCGACGCCCTCGCCCACGCCGTATCGGCTGCCGCTGCTGCCGATGACGCAGGAACGCACGCCGACGCCAACGCCAACCGAGACGCCGGCAGCAACGCCAAACGTCACCCCGTTCGCCCCGACGGCGGGACGAGAGGGGCAATACAACGCAACGAGCAAGGAGCTGTTGGCGGTGGGCACCCAGAACGGGATTGCCACCGCCATTTTACTTTTGCGCGTGACCGCCGACGAGGTGCGCGTCATTGTGATTCCCTGTGAAACGATGGCGTATGTGTATACGCTTGCAGAGGGGCCCGAAATCGTTGCCGTCAACGAAACGGAAATTGGCGACGCCTTCCTGCGCGGCGGCGACGCGGGCAGCTGGAACCTTGTGTGGGCGGTAAAGAACCTGACGGGCTGCTTGGCGCCCGCTTATATGCAGTTTGATTTGGAAAAGCTGTCCGCCGTGTTCTCGGTGGTGTCAAACGTCAAAGGGCAGACCATCACGTTTTCTGCGGAAACACTCGATCAGCAGCTTGCCAAGACGGGAACGGAACGCGCCGCCGTGATGGGCGAATTTGCATACGGCATGTATGAAGTGATGCAGGCGGTGTCCATTTGGGATTTGCCGGAGATTCAGCGGAAGGTGAAGGGCGGGTTTGAAACGTCGCTGTCCACCTCGGAGATGATCGCGTTGGCACGCGCCATCGAGAACGCGAAGTCCTGTTCCGTCACGCTGCTGCCCGTCACGCAATATGGGGAAAATTGGTACCAAAATGCAGAAGACGTGCAAAAAATAATCGAAAATCTTTTGAAATAACCGTTGACATATTTTTCATCATTGGGTATAATACATCTTGCGCGTTTGCTTGCGTCATGGGAGCATAGCTCAGCTGGGAGAGCATCTGCCTTACAAGCAGAGGGTCACAGGTTCGAGCCCTGTTGTTCCCACCATGTAGGATGGCCCGATAGTTCAGTTGGTTAGAATGCCAGCCTGTCACGCTGGAGGTCAGGGGTTCGAGCCCCCTCCGGGTCGCCATTTTGCCTCGGTAGCTCAGTTGGTAGAGCAAGGGACTGAAAATCCCTGTGTCGGTGGTTCAAGTCCACTCTGAGGCACCATTTTTTTGCGGGAATAGCTCATTTGGTAGAGCGCAGCCTTGCCAAGGCTGAGGTGGCGGGTT
>CAYRQM010000067.1:0-4468 GCA_964426415.1 uncultured Christensenella sp. | reverse complement strand
CGTTCGCTGCTCCGTCGCGCCTCCTCTCCGCAAAAGGTCACGCTCGCTTCGGCTGCGCCTTTCGCTTCGCTACCAACCTTTTGCGGGAACACCCGCGTACACGGTTTGCGGGGAAGGGACGTTGCGGCGCTGCCAACCTTTTGTCGAGTACCCGTGTACACGCTTTGGGCAATGGAATGCCCAAAACACCTAAATTTTGTAGGGGCGGATAGTATCCGCCAGCCGAGTTTGGCGCACACGGTTTTCGGGGAAGGGACGCAAAAACGTCTGCTTGTCATCCTGAGCTTCAGCGAAGGATCTCGCGTGCAAGCGTGAGATTCTTCCTCGCTGCCGTTTCGTCAAAATGACAACGTGCGAACGGCGGGCAGATACTATCTGCCCCTACAGAATGACCGCGTGGGGTTGCTGTTTCGAATGCGCACGTACAAGAATCAAAATGGCGGCGCAGCCGCCATCATAGCTTGTAGCTTGTACGCGCAAGCAGCACTACGCAGCACGATCATTCTGTTGTTCTTTCGCTCTCTTACTGCACCTCATACGGGCGAAACGCCTTGACCTGCGCGCCCGCCACCGCCAGCATGGTCAAAATCTCATCGCGCCATTTGTACAGCCCCGCTTCCGATACGCACAGCTCCATGCCAAGGCGCAGCATGCAATCCGCGTCCGAACGGCGGCGCGTCGGACGATCCAGCCCGTAATACCGTCGAAAAAACGCCGCTTTCGTCCCATCCTGCGCTGCAATCTGCTCCAGCACCCGCTCCACCGCCCACACCCAACGCGCCCGCTGCACATACAAGGCAAGCGTGCCGTCGCCGCCGCCGTCCTCGTAGCCTTTTAGGTACGCCTTGTACGTCCGATACTGTCTCGTTTCATGATCCGCAATTCTTCGCATTTCTCTCAATTCCATCAAATTCACTCCTTTCATGCGGAACGTAATTCGAACGTATGTTCGAATCGTGATGAGTATACCACGGATAACGGGCGATGTGTTCCGATAAAACGGAAAGAAACGGAAATGGCGCAACAAAATTTCGTGAACGAAGGGCGACGCGCCGCAAAAAGAAAACCCGTCCCAAGCGCAGGACGGGCAAATCAGTCGTGCTGCATGCACAGCACGCACACGGGAAAGGCTTCGTTGCCGGGCATATGCCCGTATGCGGTTTCGGTCACATGGAAGCCCATGGCGCCATACAGTGCGCACGCGGGCGCATTGCCTTTGAGCACTTCAAGGTGCAGCGGCCGAACCGTCGTGCGTTCCAGCACGTCGCGCACCAAGCGGCTGCCGACGCCCTGCCGCATCGCCGCAGGATCCACATACAGCCACGCCAGCTCGTCGTCGGAATAGGCGACAAAGCCCACGACCACGTCCTGCCGCACGGCGACGCGCACGGTATAATCGAACAAGCCCTCCCGCTCTGCTGCCACGGACAGCGGCAAAAATGCGTCGGAAAGCGCGGCAAGCGACAGCTCGATGCGCCGCGCAGCGTCGTGGATGGCTTGGATGCGCGCCCAATCCGACGGCGCATAGGGACGAATGTGCAGGTTGGTTTCCGTATAATTATCCTTCCGTGCGCAGCGCAAGCGCACGCATTTCTTGCTTTACAGCAGATCTTCCAGCATCTTGACGAAGGGTTCCTTGGCGTGCTTTTCGGAATAGGGGGAGTGGCCGCACATGGGCAGCACGCAGGTGACGAAATCGCACGCGGCGTCCGCCAGCGGGTGGGTCACGCCGCGCAGCGGGTGCGGATCGTGTTCGCCGTGCAGCACGACGATGCGGCAGTCGATTTGCTGCAGCGCCCGCAAAAACACGCCGCCGCGCCGCATATTGGCAAGCGCGGGCCAAATGCATTGGTACTGCTTG
Source organism: uncultured Christensenella sp. (assembly GCA_964426415.1). GTDB lineage: Bacteria > Bacillota > Clostridia > Christensenellales > CAG-138 > UBA3792. The sequence continues at coordinate 2,607 of CAYRQM010000067.1, read as the reverse complement.
GCGTCGAACACCGCCAAGGGATTGTCGTAGGTGGGATCCGTTTCGAAATCGTCGGTCTTGTGCGTAAGCGCTTCCAACCGTTCCAATGTGTCGGGCGTGGGGTCGGCTTGGCGGACGATGGCCTCCAACTCTGCCTGTTCATCGGGCGACAGCCGCAAGCAGCGCAGCCGCAGCAGCTCGTCCTTATAATCGTCCTTGAGCGGCGGGCAGCCCACCAGCACCAACTGATGCACTTGTTTTTGATGCTGCGCCGCGTACAGAATGGCAAGCAGCGCGCCTGCGGAATGCCCCACCAGCGTCAAATGCTTGGTTTCATAGCACGCAAGCTGTTCCTCCAACTCGTCCAAAAGCCCCTGCACGGTGCTGCGCGACTGGATTGGCTCCAGCACGCCGTGCGTTTTGCCCAGCTCCTGTGCCAAGCACGCCAGACTGCCCTGTGCGCCCGGCCCGCCATGCAGCAGCGCTGCCGTATACGGCGGATTCCCATATGCTCGAACCATCTTCTGCCCCCTGTTCGACAATCTTCTTCCCCAATATTGTACACAATTTATTCATATTTGAAAAGCCCCTATTTGCATAAAAATGCGCAGAAAAATGAAAAATGTCTCGTTGCATCGCCGTGCCGTCTGCAGCAGAATTAGGGCTCACAATGTATGACGGTATTGGGAAGGGTCAGCTCGAACAGCCTCGCGCATCCGGCAAGGGAAAGGCGCTCACTGTGCGACACGCCGTTTTGAACGTCGATGACGCGAATCGCATGCACATATTCATGCCAAGGGACGTCCTCACGGCTTGTGTACTTCGCCATTTCGCCGTTGCCCCCAATGGTCAATCTGCCGTCTTTTGTCAGCGCCCACTGAACTCCGTCGCCGCAAGTACCGAAGGCAAGCAAATCGGAGGGCAACACACCTTTCGGTATTTCCATTTTTGCATATGCGTCCCAAAGCGCCGGGTCTGCAGCCGCCCAAGCGTTCGCAACAGACGCATAATAAAACACCGTAAACCCCTCTGCGCAGGAATGAAATGCGGATGCATCAAAGAGATGCGGCGGCGTGCCTTCAAAAGCAATCGTCGAGAGCGCGGTGCATTCCGCAAAGGCTTCGTCCCAAATGCCATTGACTCCGGAAGGGATTGTAACGCTAGGCAGCGCTTTGCAGCCGTAAAACGCACGGAAACCGATCGACTCAATACCGATGCCGATGGCGATCGTTTTTATCTCTGTGCAGCCGCAAAAGGATGCGCTTGCGATGTCGGTCATTCCATTCGGGATCCGTATCTCGGAGAGTTTGCCGCAATTCATGAATGCAGCCGCTCCGATCGATGCCATGCTATCGGGAAGCGCGACCTCTTCCAGATTGCTGCAACGGAAAAATGCATGTTCCCCGATGCGGATTACGCCCTGTGGGGTTGTGATGCGAACCAGCTTTTCACAAGAATCAAACGCATGGGCACCGATCTCGGCGACGCCGTTCGGCACGGCATAGTCTGTATGAATTCGTGCAGCGGGGTATAATAGGAGCTCTGTTCCGTCACCGTTGAACAGGACGCCGTCGATCAAACGAAAGTTCGGATTGTTCCCGCAGATTTGGATGGCAGCCATATGGTCGCACTCGGAGAAAGCCCCTGCTTGAAGCTCGACCAAGTCTTCCGGCAATGCGATGCACGTAAGATTGCTGCAGCCGCTCAAGGCGTATTCGCCAATGCTTGTGACAGAATTGGGAATGGCAAGACGTTGCAGATTTCTGCACCCCAAGAACGTGATCGGTTGAATGCGCGTCACGCCATTTGGAATGACAAGCTCTGTCAGATCCGTACAGTTGCAAAACGCACCTTCGCCAATGTTGTTTACTTGGTCTGACATCGTAATTGTTGACAGCATTTTACAGCCGTAGAAGGCGCTGCTTTCTATGTCGGTTACCGTTTGTGGGATCGCGTATTCCCTTTGCGCACGATTGGCAGGATATTGAATCAGGCGTGCCATGCTTTTACAAAACAAGACCCCGTCCTCTGCCGTATAGAATGGATTCTTTTCATCGACTTGAAACGCATCCAGACATGGGCATTCCGTAAAAGCGTCTTCTCTAATTTCGAACACGCCCGCAGGGATGATGATGTGTGACAAACGCTTACAGGCATGAAAGGCTTCTCTTCCAATACTTCCCATGGTGTTGGGTAGGATCACCGTTGTCAGGTTCTTGCAATATGAAAATGCGCCGTCGCTGATCGCCGTCACGCCTTCTTCAACTCGAACGGTTTGGATGTTGTCCTCCGCCTCGCTCCACGGCGCATAATCGCCGTCATAATCCGTCATGGCGCCCGCTCCGGATATGATCAGCTCGCCCGTTGCAGGATGAAACGCCCACGTCACGCTGACGCCGCAAATGCCGCAAGGATCCTTTGTTTTCTCGTTCGTGCCCTTCTCAAAGTCCGCCATATCGCAACCCCCTCCCAATATGCTGTGGAGTCCATTGAACTCCCGTAGAAAAACGTCTCGCACAGAAGGTCGAGACCGCCCAAAGAAAACGTGTCGCAGCGTCCGCAAGCGCGATCCGCCGTAGTTGTATTTTATCATGATGCGTTTTGTTTTTCAAGGGAAAGGGCGTGTCG
>CAYRQM010000066.1:0-4707 GCA_964426415.1 uncultured Christensenella sp. | reverse complement strand
AAAAACGTTAAGGTAACTGATACGATTGTATCAATTACCTTAACTGTTATGGTGCCGGTGGTGGGACTCGAACCCACACGCTGTCGCCAGCAAAGGATTTTGAGTCCTCCTCGTCTGCCAATTCCAACACACCGGCGCGCCATGCTTACTATTTATAGCATAAAGAGCGGCGAATTGCAAGAGGTTTCTTGCAAAAATCCATCGCGGCCCATGCAAATTCCCATTTCTGATGCTGAAAAAGCAAAACGCCCGCCTGATCCCAGACGAGCGCAAAGCAATCCGAAATTACTTGACGATCTTGGTGCCGCTTTCACCGCGCAGCGCAGCCGCCGCGTTGTCCAGCGATGCGATGATGGCTTCTTTGCCCGTTTTGGCAAAGCCCATTGCCGCCTGCACCTTGGGCAGCATGGAGCCGGGCGCGAAATGCCCCTCTTTGCAATATTGCTCCGCCTCGGCGCAGGTCATGACGGCGAGCGTCTTTTGGTCGGGCTTGCCCCAGTTGATTGCCACGCGATCGACCGCGGTCAGAATGACCAGCGCGTCGGCGTTGACCAGCTCCGCCAACTTTGCGGACGCGAAATCCTTGTCGATGACGGCGGGAACGCCCACCAGCTTGCCGTCGCGCTCGATGACGGGGATGCCGCCGCCGCCCACGGTGATGACCACATGGCCCGCGTCGATGAGCGTGTTGACCATGTTCTTTTCGACCACGTCAATGGGCTTGGGGCTGGGCACGACCTGCCGATAGCCGCGGCCTGCGTCCTCGATCATGGTGTAGCCCTTTTCGGCTGCGATGGCGTCCGCCTGCTCCTTGGTGTAGAACGCGCCAATCGGCTTGGTGGGAAGGGAGAATGCGGGATCCTGCTCATCGACCAGAACTTGGGTCACGACGGTGGCGACGGATTTGTCGATGCCGCGCGCCTTCAGCTCGTTTTGGATGCTGTTTTGGAGATGATACCCGATGTAGCCTTGGCTCATGGCGCCGCATTCGGGGAACGGCATATCGGACTTGATCGCCTTTGCCGCCGCAGCAGTGGACATGGCAAGATTGATCATGCCAACTTGGGGGCCGTTGCCGTGGGCGATGATGACCTGATTGCCTGCCGCAATCAAATCGACGATGGGCTTTGCGGTCTTGGTGACCAAAGCGAGCTGCTCATACGGCGTGTTGCCCAGCGCGTTGCCGCCAAGGGCGATGACGAGTTTCTTCATAGTGCTGTGTTTCCTCCTGATGCGGGGTCGCCGCATATTTTTACCCTCTCATTATAGGGTTGGAACGCGCACTTGTCAACCGCTTTCGCCCCATTTCGCGCCGCAACCTGCGCAAAACGCTCCCCCTGTTCGGAGGAGCGCAAAGAAGCATGTCCTGTTATTTTTTTCGGCGGTCGACCTTTTGCGCAAGCCAAGTGCCGAGCATCTGAAAGCCCTGCACCAGCACCACCAGCAGAATCACCGCCGCCACCAACACCAGCAGATCGTAGCGCTGGTACCCGTAGGAGATGGCGAGCTTGCCCAAGCCGCCGCCGCCCACCGCACCGCTCATGGCGGTGTAGCCCAAGATGGTGGTCAGCGCAATGGTGCAGTTGGAAATGAGCGACGGAACGCTTTCGGGCAGCAGCACCTTGGTGATGATTTGCATCGGCGAAGCGCCCATGCTGCGTGCCGCCTCCACCAGATTCTTGTCTACGGCGCGCAGACTGCTCTCGACCAGCCGCGCCACAAACGGAAACGCCGCGATGACCAAGGGCACCACCGACGCCATCGTGCCGTATGCCTTGCCCAAAAGAAGCCTTGTCAGCGGAATCACCAACACCATCATGATGATGAAGGGGACGGAGCGCAGAATGTTGACGATGAGATTGAGCGCGTGCAGCAGCCAACGCGGCAGCGGACGCACGCCGTCCTTTTCGCCCGCCGCAAGCAGGACGCCCAACGGCAGCCCAATGACGATGGCAAGCGCCGTCGCCAACACCGTGGCATACAGCGTTTCCCACAGGGCAAACGGGAATTCGGCGCGGATGATTGCCCAGGCGCTTTCCCAAGAAACATTATACATCGCGGCGCACCTCCTCGGCATACAGTTCGGACGTGCGGCCAAGGTATGCGATGGCGCGCTGCGCTTCCGACGCATCGGAAAGCCCCAAAAGCATGGAGCCGTACACGCGCCCGTTCAGGCTTTTGGTGGAGGCGTATAGGATGCTTGCCGCAATCCGTTCCTCCATCGCCATGGTGGCAATCAGCGGCGCTGCCGTGGCGTCCGCGCCTCGAAAGACCACGCGAATGCAGCAGGGCGCCGCCTTGATGACGTCGTCGTCCTCCAACGCGTCGGGGTACACCAGCCGCTTTGCCGCACGCGACTTGGGCGTGGAGAACACGTCGGACACGTCGCCCTCCTCCACCACCTGTCCCGCATCCAAAATGGCGACGCGGGAGCAGATTTCCTCCACAATCGCCATTTGGTGCGTAATCATCACGATGGTCAGCCCCAGCGTATCGTGCAGCGAACGCAACAGCTCCAAGATGGCATGGGTCGTCTTGGGATCCAGCGCGCTGGTCGCCTCGTCGCAAAGCAACACTTCGGGATCGGTTGCCAATGCCCGCGCAATGGCGACGCGCTGCTGCTGCCCGCCCGAAAGCTGGGCAGGATACGATTTCGCCTTGTCGGAAAGCCCCACCAGCTGCAAAAGCGCTTCTGCCCGCACCCGTGCCTGTTGACGGGGCACGCCCGCAAGCTCCAGCGGGAAGCAGACGTTTTGGAGGCAGGTGCGCTGCATCAGCAGGTCGAAGTGCTGAAAGATCATGGCAACCTTTCGCCGCGTGGCGCGCAGCGTGGCGGCGTCCATGGCGGCAAGATCGTGCCCGTTGTACAGCACTTGCCCGTCGGTGGGACGCTCCAACAGATTGATGCAGCGTACCAACGTGCTTTTTCCTGCGCCGCTCATGCCGATGACGCCATAGATGTCGCCGTCACGAATGGTCAGATTGACGTCGCGGAGCGCATCGACCGTGCCGTCTGCGCCCGCGAACGATTTGGAAACGTGCCGCAGCTCAATCATTTTCCTGCCTTGAGCGCGTCCAACGTGGTCTGCGTGCCGCCGTACAAGCCCAGGGGCTCGACATGGATCGCGGCGACGGAAACGAGGTGCGTGCCGTTGTTGGCGTTGAAATCATCCAAGTACGGCTGATGCTGGAAGTAGTTGGCGTCGCATTCGCCGCTTTCCACCACCTGATTGGGCAGCACATAGTCAGAGAATTCGACGATCTCCAGCGTGATGCCCTTCTCTGCCAAGATGGTCTTGGCAATCGCCAGAATCTCGCAATGCGGGGTGGGCGAAGCCGCCACGGTGATGGACGTGCCGTTGAGCGCCGCGTAATCCAGCGTCGCGTCATAGCCGTCGGTGGGCGCGTCCACCGTGCTGACCACTGCGCCCGAATAGGTCGCATTGATGAAGTCCTGCACCGCTTGGCTCTCCAGCGCCGCCTGCAGCGCAAGCGTCTTTGCGGACGTTTCGTTGCCTTCCTTGACGACAAGAATGTTCGCGTATGCCGAATCGGAGCCTTCCATGAACAGCGAATCCGCAATGGGGTTCAGCCCTGCCGAAATGGCATAATTGGAATTGATGATGGCATAATCAAAATCCGTCCGCAGCAGCGGAAGCTGTGCCGCTTCGATTTCCTCAATGGTGATGTTGTACGGATTGTCCACGATGTCCAGCTTGGTCGCGGTGATGCCCGCGCCCTCCTTCAGCGTCAGATAGCCTTGGGACTCCAGCAGCAGCAGCGCACGCGCTTCGTTGGTGGTGTCGTTGGGGACGGCGATGGTGACGCCCTTCTTGGCGGCGCAGCCCACAAACAGGGATGCAAACAGGATCAGGGACAAGATCAGGGTAATGGCTTTTTTCATGGTTCGTTCTCCTTTGGATTATTTGAGGTAAAAAAACGGAAGCCGCGAGGCTTCCGAAGATTCCGTATGCTGCTGCACGCGTTTAGACACAACAACATATGATCCGGAAACCTTCGGTCCGCATCATCGACATGCACATGTACATGGTGTTGTTCATCGCGTTCATACTTGCTCCAAGTCATTCAAATTTGGAATGTTGGTATCATACCACAGCTTATGCGCCGTGTCAATATATAATTTTAGACAAATTCGGAAGCCCACACGGGACTTCCGAACAATATTTTATGCAGATTGCGTTATTATGGCGCAATGACGGATTTGCTGCCCATGTAAGGACGCAGCGGCACGGGGATGCGCACGGAGCCATCGGCGTTGAGGTTGTTTTCGAGGAAGGCGATGAGCATACGCGGCGGGGCGACGACGGTGTTGTTGAGGGTGTGGGCGAAATAGTTGCCCTTGTCCTTGGACTTGATGCGGATGCCGAGCCTGCGGGCTTGCGCGTCGCCCAAGTTGGAGCAGCTGCCGACCTCGAAGTATTTTTGCTGTCTGGGCGACCACGCTTCGACGTCAACGCTTTTGACCTTGAGGTCTGCCAAGTCGCCGGAGCAGCATTCCAGCGTGCGCACGGGGATGTCCAGCGAACGGAAGTATGCCACGGAGGTCTGCCACAGCTCGTCGTACAGCGCGGGACTTTCTTCGGGGCGGCAGACGACGATCATCTCTTGCTTTTCGAATTGGTGGATGCGGTACACGCCGCGCTCCTCGATGCCGTGCGCGCCGACTTCCTTGCGGAAGCAGGGCGA
>CAYRQM010000065.1:0-5049 GCA_964426415.1 uncultured Christensenella sp. | reverse complement strand
CACGGTGTCCTGCACGCAGCGAATGGCTTTGCGTAAATATTCCGATTCCGTCCGCAGTTCTTCCATCCTGCATCCTCCAATGCCTATGTTTGACAACAGAATAAAACGATTACGTCGGGTTGTCAAGGCGTCCCGCAAAATGCAGCGGGAAGTCAATAATCACATCGCGTTTCAAGCCCGAAAATCAAACAGTTCCTTGGGCGTCACGCGCAACTCGTCGCACAACTTAAAGATCACATCAAAGGACACGCCCACGTTGCCCAATTCAATCGCGCTGATGTGGCTCCTGTCCACGTCGATCAGCTCCGCCAACTGCAATTGCGTCAGCTTCATCCGCTTGCGATAGTACACCACATTCAGGCCGAATTTTTCATAGTATTCTTTGTATTCCTGTTTCATGCGGCACCTCCCATATGTGAGATTCCAATGATGTTTTCAGACCGCGTAAACCTTGTTGAAATAGCGATACGCTATTGACACAAGACATTTGTTGCCATATAATGACGTTGAACGGGATTATACGCATTATAACATGGGATTTGCATAGAAGCGTTGTATTGCAAACGGGAGACGGCTTTCCAGTCGAACGGGGTCTATACGGCAAATCGCGCAAAGCGTGCCAAAGTCTGCACACTATATTTCGCACGACACGGCGGCACAAGCGCCGCTTCGGTCGGAAAGTACCAAAAATCGCAGTTCGAATGACATCGAAATCTGTCATTGCGGGGCTTTGCATAACAATTTATGCACGAAAATGAACAGATTTTGCACAAATTCACAAATCGCAAAACATTTGTTGTATAACATAAGTGGGGAATGAAATTTGGATTATCTGAGCAAAGGGGGACACGACGTGGTCAACGTGGTGGTCTGCGAAGAAGACCCGTTTATCATCATTTCGATCGATAAAATGTTGTCTGAGTTGGCTTTGTGCGAAACATGCCTCAAGGCATTTCGGAACGCATTTTCCATGAGCGACTATCTTTCAGAGGTCGCATTTGGGAATGCGGATATCCTGCTGTATGACATTGACGGCAAGACGACAAACGGAATTGCAACGGCGGCAGAGATCAAGCGTAAGTATCCGCACATGCAGATCATCTTACTTTCTTCCTTTTTAGAGCGTGCGCAGGAGATCTTCGACGCCGAGCCTTGCTCCTTTTTGCTGAAGCCGGTCAGTAAAAACTATTTATACCGTGCCATGCGAATCGCGCTGACGCGGCTTGAGGCGGACACGCAAAGCTCCATCGCCTTGACGACGCGAAAGGGCATCGCGCACATTCGTTTATCCAGCATCAAATACATCGACTACAAGCAGCGTTGGCTGGTCGTTCATGAGGTCAACGAAGACCATGAAATCAAGATGAAAATGAAAGATCTGTGCGCCATGCTGCCGCCCGCCTTTTTGTGGTGTCACCAAAGTTATGTTGTGAATATGGATCGCGTGCGCACCTTTGTAAAGGACAGCTTCACCTTGTTCTCGGGCGAGACAATTCCCATCAGCCGTCCCAAGGCGGCGGAGGCACGGGAGCGTTTTTTGAACTACAACCAAGGTCGCAAGCCCGCGTTCATCCACGATCCGCCCACGGATCCCGACTCCAAACCGTGATTTTCGGGGCGGGCAAACAATTTATGCACGTATTTCGACAGATTATGCCATTTATGTGTATTTTGCAAAATAATTTGGTATGATATCCCATGTGGTACGGGAGGGGAATATGAGCGGCATCGAATTGGACATGCGCACATTGGAAATCTTGCAAAAGCTGCAAGTTCCGAGCTGTGTTCCGATTGAAATCACGATATCGGATACGGTCAGCATTTCCTATGCGTCAGAGCGGTTGATCCCGTTTCCCGACTATTTTGCAACGCGTGCGACGGAGGGCGACGTCTTTCGTGCGTTGCGTGATCTGTGCGAATATGCGCTCACGAACGAAGGCGTGCTGCGGGGGACGGGCTATCGCTCGTTTCTGCCGTCCACGATCTATTACGAACAGGGCATGCCGCGGTTTTTGCTGCTTCCGATCAAGGCGTGCCGCGTCGCAGACGGGTTTGAAACCGCATGGCGCCTCATTCTGGAGGCGGTGGCGGGGCAGAGCGCCGTTTGCGCCGAGGCGACCCGACGCATCGAGCGGGTCGTGATGACACCGGAGCTTGCAATCCATCGTCTGGACGAAGAGATCGCAAGAAACAATGCGCCGATCACGTTTCCACCGGCGGAAGCCGACGCGGCGCCGCCCATACAGTATGGCGAGACGGGGCTTTTGGGGTTGACGTACAACGACGCGCCCCCACAGAGTGCGCAGACGCAGCCAAAGCCCAACGTGGTCTTCGTGGTGCGCAAGAACACCAACGAGCGAATGCGCTTTGCGCAGGAGCAAATGACCATCGGACGGGGCACATGCGATTTTGTGGTGCGCAACAATTCGGCAATCAGCCGCAAGCACGCCATCGTGCTGCAAAGCACAAACGGCTTTCTGCTGCAGGACTGCGGCGCGACAAACGGCGTGAAGCTGCGAGGAATGCGGCTTTCGCCCAACTCCGTGGAACGCATCGAAATCGGGGAGGAATTTATGCTGGCAAATGAACTGTTTTATTTGCAACAGGCGTAGATACACAAACAAACAAAAAAACGGAAGGATTCATGTAGGAGGTAAGGTATGAAAAAGACACTGGGGAAGATCATGGCATTTGTGATCTGTTTGGCGATGCTCTTCGCGTTCGTCCCACTGCAGGCGCTGGCGTCCGAGGCGGAAGTGCAAGCGGCGGCAGGCGGCGTGCTGTGCGTCAAGGCGTACTGGGAGAATGTAACCATTCCGGATTTGGATGTCAAGAATGCCACCGCTATTGCAATGGGAAGCGGGTTTCTCATTGGCACGGTAACGTATTCGGACAACTCTGTGCATTCCGTTGTAATCACATGCGCACACGTTGTAAATGACCGCTTTTCATACAACTTGGGCAAAGCGGATTACGTCACGGTTGTTGCAATCAACGACATCGAAATTGGCGCTACGGTAGCGACCGTCAGCGACGACTGCGATTTTGCAATCCTGTACTTGGATCAAGAGATTCAAAGCAAAAAGACCCTGAGCCTGCGCACGGACGAGCTGTCTCCGACAGACCGTGCTTTTGCGCTGGGATTCCCGGCGGATACAATCTGGTACAAATCAGACGTTGACTACACTGCTACTTCCGTTGAAATTACGGAAGGTTCCATCTCCAGTCTTGCACAGACAATCCCGTCGCATGCTCTTGTCCGTGGCAGCAAAAGAAACGTAGACGTGTACCTTCATACGGCGACCATCTCACTCGGCAGCTCCGGCGGCCCGCTTGTGGACGTCAACGGCAACGTGGTCGGCGTCAACTTTGAATCGACCGGCACGACGTCTTCCGCGATTCGCATTCGTGAAATCTGTGAAGCGCTGGACATTCTCGGCGTCTCCTATACAAAGGCGGACGGCGCGGCGGCAACCGAAGTTCCCACCCAAGAGCCCACCGCAGAACCTGCCGCCGAAGTGACGCAGGCGCCCACCGATGTGCCGCCCACGGAAGTGCCGCCCACCGCGGTTCCGCCCACGGTGGAGCCGACCAACGCACCGGGCGCACCGGCGTTGGTTGAGGACAACAACAACACGGGCAACGGGCCGCAGCTGTTGACGCTGATGCTCATCATCATCGGCATCCTCGTGGCGATTGGCGTCGTCATCCTCATCATCGTGCTTGCGGTACGCGCCGGCAAGAAGAACAAAAAGCAAGCAGCGGCGCCGCAGCAGCCGAACTATCCGCCGCAACAGCCGAACTACCCGCCGCAGCAAGGTGCAGGTTGGAGCCAGCCGAGCAGCGTAGGCGAGACGTCCGTCTTGACGGGCGATGCAGGCGCAACGACCGTATTGAGCGGCGGCGGCAGCAGCGCATATTTGGAGCGCACCAAGACGATGGAGAAGGTCTACATCAACAAGAATATGTTCCGCATCGGCAAAGACCGTTCGCATTCCGACTACACGGTATCCGACAATCCGGCGGTCAGCAGAAGCCATGCCACCATCGCCATCAAGGGCGGCGAATACTTCATCATCGACAACAAGACGACGAATCACACCTATGTCAACGAAAAGGTCATTCCGAGCAACATCGAGATGCCCATTGTACACGGTGACAAGATCCGTCTTGCGGACGAGGAATTCACGTTCAAGATGTACTAAGCAACAACGACGGTTGCGAGGTCGGACGATGCGTTCGACTTCGCAGCCGCAGCGGAGAGCGATATGCGTTTTTTATCAGCAGAACATACCGACGTCGGCATCAAAAAGAGCGTCAACCAAGACGGGCTGTTGTTCCGAATCGCGCAATACGGTTCGGAGCAGCTGGCGTTTCTTGCGCTGTGCGACGGCATGGGAGGTCTTGCAGACGGCGAGATTGCAAGCAACACGGTGCTGCACGCGTTTGCCGATTGGTTTACGAACGACCTGCCAACCCTTTTAGAGACGGGGCTTACCGAAAGCGCCGTGCAGATGCAATGGAGCGTCATTGCCCGCGCCCAAAACCTCAAAATCGGGCGTCATGCGCAGGAGCGCGGCATCCACATGGGCACAACGGCGGCGGTGCTGCTTTTGGCGTTCGGCAGGTACTACGCGCTGAACATCGGCGATTCGCGCATCTATCGGCTGCGTGACGGCATCGAGCAAATCACCATCGACCAAACCTTTGTTTCACGCGAGGTGGCGCTTGGCCGCATGACAATCGAACAAGCCAAGGTCGATGCGCGCCGCAATGTGTTGCTGCAATGCATTGGCGCGTCGGCTTCCATCGAGCCCGATCTCTTCTTTGGCGCATATCAAGAAAACGACGTATTTCTGCTTTGTTCGGACGGCTTCCGCCATGTGGTATCCGCCCAAGAACTGCAGATGGCATTTGCGGACGCGCAATGGACGTCCGAGGCGCAGATGCAGGCGCGCTGCATCGAGATGGTCGAGTTGAACAAGCGCCGTATGGAAAACGACAACATCACCGTGGCGGTCATCAAGGCGGTGGGGGACTGATATGTTT
>CAYRQM010000064.1:0-5069 GCA_964426415.1 uncultured Christensenella sp. | reverse complement strand
TCGGCGTGCGGTTGCGGTTGACGCGGCGCGGACGGACGTGGTACACTATTGTTTCGGAGGGAATAGTATGACAGAATTGCTTGCCCCTGTGGGGTCGGAAGCGGCGTTGGACGCCGCGCTGCGCTTTGGTGCGGACGCGGTCTATTTGGGCGGCAGCATGCTGCAGCTTCGCGCCAAGAGCGCGGGATTTTCGGACGAGGCGCTGCATTTGGCGGCGCAGCGGGTGCACAGGGCGGGGAAACGCCTGTATGTGACCGTCAACGCGCTTGCCACCTGTGACGAGATTCCGCTTTTGGGCGACTATGCCAACCGCCTCTATGCGCTTGGCGCCGACGCGGCGATCGTGTCGGATCTTGGCGTATTGGTCACGATGCACCGCGCCTGTCCCGCCCTTTCCTTGCACGTCAGCACCCAAGCGAGCTGTCAAAACCAAGCGGCGGCGACGGAATACCATGCGCTTGGCGCATCGCGTGTGGTGCTTGCGCGGGAGCTTTCCATCGACGAAATCAAGAAGCTGCGTGCCAACACGCCGCCCGAACTGGAGTTGGAAGCGTTTGTACACGGCGCGATGTGCATGTCCTATTCGGGACGCTGCATCCTGTCCTCCGCCCTTTTGGGGCGCAGCGGCAACCGCGGCGACTGTGCGCAGCCCTGCCGCTGGTCGTACCATTTGGTGGAGGAAACGCGACCCAACCAATACTTTCCCATCATTGAGGAAGACGGGCACACGATGCTGCTGTCGTCGCGCGATTTGAACTGCATCGACCTGCTGGACGAGCTGAAAGACGCGGGCGTAAGCTCCTTCAAGATTGAAGGGCGCATGAAGACCGAATACTACGTCGCCGTCACGGTGAACGCCTATCGTCACGCGCTGGACGGCACGATGCCGTTGGATGCATGCCGCCGCGAGCTGAACACCATCTCCCATCGTCCGTACACGACGGGGTTTTATCACGGGGAGCTGCCCCGCGACCATCACAACGCGGGCATATACATCCAAGACTACACCTTTGTGGGCACGGTTTTGGACGCGCACGACGGCATGATCACCGTCTGTCAGCGCAACCGTTTTTCCGTAGGCGACACGTTGGAAATCGTCTCGCCCCATTGGAACGAAAAAAGCTTCTCGGTTCTGTCCATCTCGGACGAGAACGGAGAAGCCATCGAGGTTGCGAATCGGGTGAAACAGATTGTGCAGCTGCCCTGCCCGCTGCCACTGGAGGCGGGCGACTTGCTGCGCCGCAAAAATGATTAGTCGACGGGTGCGATCGGCGTGGTCACGGAGATCGTGAACGTCATCATTTGCACATCCACCTCGGTCAACACATCCGCATACACGCGATTGTCGCCCGACAGCAGTGTCAAGCCGCCTGTCGCCGTGTAAAAGTCGCCATAGCCGTAGACCGTGCCGTTTTCGTCGTAAAATGTGATTCTTAAGCCCCCCGACAGGGTGCTTGGGAACGCGTTTTGGATGGTGGCGTCCACGAACGTGCCTTCGTTGTGTTCGTATACCCGCAAGTCCTGCAAGGTGAGATAATAGTCGTAATAATGCGTGTCGGGGTTTTGAATCGGCACGCCGTTGGCGTCGGCCGAAAAGGACTCGCCCTCAATGGGCAAGATGGTCAGCGCTTCGGGCTCTGGCGTCGCGGTGGGCGTCGCTTGGGCGGCAGGCGTTTCCGTGGCGTCGGGCAAATAGACGCGATGGGCTTCCTGCGTCGTACACGCAGCAAGCAGCGTCAGCAGCAGCAGAATGGAAACGAGCCGTTTCATGCCTTTGCGTGGCTCTGCAGAATGGACTGCTTGAGCGCATAGAGCTTGTCGGACAGGTCGACCTTGTAGACGTGCGGATTGAGAATGCGCTTGTACTCGTCCCACATCGACGCCAGCTCGCGCTTGCAGTAGGCGCGGCTTTCCATGATGTCGGGGCAGGTGTAGCACAGCTTGCCGTCGCGGAAGATCGGCACCAACAGATCGCGGGCAGCGTAGTCGGTGAGCGTCATGCGCTTGTAGGGCTGTTCGGGGTCGAAGATGGTCAGCGGCGCGCTTGTGTCGAAGGTTTCTTCCTCCAACGCAATCAAGTCGGCAACCGCCATGCCGCTGTTGTCGTACAAGCGGACGACCTTTTTGTAGCCCGGATTGGTGACCTTGACCGCGTTGTCCGACAGCTTCATCTTGGGAACCAGCTTGCCGTCCACCACTTCGCCCGACATCTTGTAGACGCCGCCCAGTGCGGGGCTGTCGCCTGCCGTAATGAGCTGTGTGCCCACGCCCCAGCTGTCGATGCGGCAGCCTTGGTTCTTGAGGTCACGAATGACCGTTTCGTCCAAATCGCTGGATGCGCAAATCTTGGCGTTGGGGAAGCCTGCATCGTCCAGCATTTTGCGCGCTTGCTTGCTGAGGTACGCCAAGTCGCCGCTGTCCAGCCGAATGCCGAGCGGCTCGTAGCCCTTTTCGCGCAGCTCGCGGAACACCGTGATGGCGTTGGGTACGCCCGAACGCAGCGTATCAAAGGTGTCAACCAACAGCAGGCACGCCTGCGGGAACGTATTGGCATAGGCGCGGAACGCCGTGACCTCGTCGGGGAAGCTCATCACCCAGCTGTGGGCGTGCGTGCCCGCCACGGGAATGTGGAACATCTGCCCCGTCAGCACGTTGCTGGTGGAATCGCACCCGCCGATGATGGCTGCGCGTGCGCCGTAAATGCCCGCGTCCGCACCTTGGGCGCGCCGCAGCCCGAACTCCATCACCGTGTCGCCCTGCGCCGCATAGCAGACGCGGCTTGCCTTGGTGGCAATCAGCGTTTGATGGTTGATGAAGGTCAGCAGCGCCGTTTCGATAAGCTGTGCTTCGCAGATGGGCGCCTTGACCCGCACCATCGGCTCGTAGGGAAAGACCACCGTGCCTTCGGGCATGGCGTAAATCTCACCCGTGAAACGAAGGTCGCCGAGAAACGCAAGGAATTGCTCGTCAAACAGCTGCAGCGAACGCAAGTAGGCAAGATCCTCCTGCGTAAAATGCAAGTTTTGGATGTAGTGAATAAGGCTTTCAAGCCCTGCCATCACCGCGTAGCTGCTGCTGGCGCGGGGACGGAAAAACATATCAAAGACGCCTTGGTTTTGGGTCATGCCATGCTTAAAATACCCCGACATCATCGTCAGTTGATACAGGTCGGTGAGCATGGTCAGATTTCTGGTTTGTTGCACGTTATGCCTCCTCCGTCGGGTTCTCCGACGTGTCGTCCTTTGGCGCGTCCGCCGTTTCATCGTCCGATGCGTCGGGCTCGTCGGGCGCATCCTCTAAGCGGATGAATACGTTCTCGTCGTCCTCGTCGTCAAATCGCGTAAATGCGGCGTCGGCGTCGGCTTCCATCTGTGCATCCGATTCGTCGTCGGATTCTTCTGCGGATTCGTCTTCATCGGCGTCTTCGTCGGATGCTTCCTCCGCGTCGTCGTCCTCCTCGTCCTCATCGGGCTCTTCGTCGGCGGGCGGCTCCACGGCGGCAAGTCCGTCGTCGTCCTCCTCAGGCGGTGTGCCGTGCAGCGCAAGGGAAAGCGTCTTGGCTTGATTGCCAAAGAAATAGGTGGCGATGAGGGCAAGCAGCGCAATCAGATACACCAGCTGATTGAAATGGATGCCGCCGAACACGACTTGGCGGTCGCCCGTGCGCATCCACTCCATAAAGAAGCCCAAGAACAGGTACAAAATTGCGGAAAAGCGGAACGTGGTGCCACGCGGCAAAGGCTTTTTGAGGAGCACGAGCAGTGCCAAAAGCCCGATGCCCACGCAGACCAAGAACTCAAGGAAGAACACGGAAAACGCCACATTGGTGCCGTTACCCGTAAAGTATTCCTTGGTGAAGGTCGCAACGGGGAAGAACTTGAGCCATGCAGTCTTGACCGTGGCGCCGACGCCGTCGCAAAGGAAGAAATCGGACCATCTGCCCACCGCCAAGCCAAAGAAGATGCCGGGCGTGGCAATGTCCAGCACCGCCCACAGCTTGAACTTTTTGATGCGGCTGTACACCAAGATGCCGATGAACGCAAAGAGCAGCGCGCCAAAGAGATTGAGCCCCGGCACGGACTTGATCATGAACAGATCGGAAAATGCAATCTTGCCCGAAATGGCGGAAAACAGCCGTGCGCCCACGATGCCGCAAGGCACGCCGACGATGCAGAGATCCAGCGCCAAGTCTTTGTAGAGCTTGCGCTTGCGCACCAAAAGCTCCGTCACGACCACCGCCACAAGGATGCCCAGCACCAAGAAAATCATGTTCCACGGCAACGCGTAATCGCCGCAATTCAGATTGGAAAAGTCGTCCATAGCATTTCTCCTTCTGTTATTCCCATACGGTTGCGTCCATTATAACGCAGAAATTGAAAAAAGAAAAGGGGGTGGGCTGATTTCGTCGGCGCAGACTGCACTTTGTTCGCAACGCCTTCTTCGGCTTCGCCTCATCCGCATTGCTCGCCCGTTCCATCGCGCCTCCTCTCCGCAAAAGGTCACGCTTGCTTCGGCTGCGCCTTTCGCTTCGCTACCAACCTTTTGCGGGAATACCCGCGCACACGTTTTTCGGGAAAGGCACGGAAAAAACACTCCCCCCTGTCATCCTGAGGCTGCGCCGAAGGATCTCGCGTGCAAGCGGGAGATTCTTCCTTGCTTCGCTGCATCAGAATGACAACGGGGGATGGAAGCGCGTGGTGTGAAAGGGAATCGATCCCCCACGCCGTGAGGCATTTCACATGGCGAAGCCATATTTCACTTGCGAAGCAAATTTCACTTGCCCGCAAGGGCAAATTTCATTGCACCATACAACAAAACCACCCAGATGGGTGGTTCTTGTTGTATGGTGCGGTAGATGGGACTTTTTTGCTGCGGTTCAAGCGCGATTGCTTGCATTCCATGCTGCGCAATCGGCTTTCCGCGCAAAACCGTCCGCTAAAAGCGCCGCACTGTGGCGCTTTTTCGGATGCTGCGCATCCGACGCGTCTTCAAGTCCCTTTCTCTGCAATCCATACAACAAAACCACCCCGATGGGTGGTTCTTGTTGTATGGTGCGGTAGATGGGACTT
>CAYRQM010000063.1:202-5284 GCA_964426415.1 uncultured Christensenella sp. | reverse complement strand
ACAAAAAAGCGCCGACCGCTTGGATCGACGCTTGGCTTTGCCTATGGGATTATTTGGTCATCTGGGCAATTTCATCAGCGAAGTTGTCCTTGCGCTTTTCAATGCCTTCGCCCTTTTCGTAACGGACGAACGCCTTGACCTTGGACGCCTTCTTTTGCGCCAGCATCTCTTTGATGGTGATGTCGGGGTTCTTGACGAACTGCTGTTCTTCCAAGCAGACCTCTTTGTAGTACTTGCTCATACGGCCATCGACCATCTTTTCGATGATGGCGTCGGGCTTGGGCTTTTCGAGCAGTGCATTTTCTTCCTTGGCGGTGGCGAGCTGGACAGCGCGCTCACGCTCGATGAAGTCTTGCGGCAGGCTCTCGACGTCGATACAGACGGGGGACGCGGCAGCGATCTGCAGCGCGGTGTCATGCATGGCTTCTGCGTCGGAAGCGGTCTCGAACAGAACGAGCACGCCACGGGTGCCGCCCAGGTGGATGTAGGTGTCCACCGCGCCGACCATGCGGACGAAGCGGCGAATGGTGATCTTTTCACCGATTTCGGCAACCGCTGCGGTCTGCAGTGCGGCGACGGTTTCTCCGTCGATGGTGGAATCCATCAGGGCGTCCATGTCGGCGGGATCGGTGTCCGCAACCTGCTTGGCGACCATCTTGACGAAATTCTTGAAGCGGTCGGTCTTGGCAACGAAGTCTGTCTCGCAGTTGACTTCGACCAGTGCGGCGACGTCGCCGTCGCGGTAATCCGCAACAAGACCTTCTGCCGCAATGCGGCCTTCCTTCTTGGCAGCCTTTGCAAGGCCCTTTTCACGCAGGAAGTCGATTGACTTCTCGACGTCGCCGTCGTTGGCGACCAACGCCTTTTTGCAATCCATCATGCCGGCGCCGGTGCGCTCGCGCAGTGCCTGTACGTCTTTTGCAGTAAAGTTCATGTTGTTCCTCCGATCTTATGCTTCTTCTTCGGTGGCTTCTTCCGCTGCGTCAACTGCCGCATCGGTCATTTGTTCGCCCTGCTTGCCTTCCAAAACGGCGTCTGCCATCTTTGCAGCAATCAGCTTGACGGCACGAATGGCGTCGTCGTTGCCGGGAATCGGGTAATCGACTTCGTCGGGGTCGCAGTTGGTATCGATGATCGCAACGATCGGGATGCCCAAGTTGCGGGCTTCTGCGATGGCGATGTGCTCTTTGCGCGGGTCAACCACGAACAGCGCCGCAGGCAGCTTCTTCATTTCTTTGATGCCGCCGAGGTTCTTTTCGAGCTTTTCTTGTTCTGCCTTCAGACCGATGACTTCCTTCTTGGGGAGCAGATCAAAATCGCCGTTCTCTTCCATTTGCTCGATCTTTTTGAGACGGGCAACACGGGTTTGAATGGTCTTGAAGTTGGTCAGCATGCCGCCCAGCCAACGCTGGTTGACATAGAACATTTCACAGCGCTTTGCTTCCTGCTCGATGCTCTCCTGCGCCTGCTTCTTGGTGCCGACGAACAGGATGGTCTTGTCCTGCGCAGCCAAATCACGAATGAAGTAGTAAGCTTCTTCGATCTTTTTGACGGTCATTTGCAGGTCGATGATGTAGATGCCGTTGCGCTCCGTGAAGATGTATTGCTTCATCTTCGGGTTCCAACGACGTGTTTGGTGACCGAAATGGACACCTGCTTCCAAAAGCTGTTTCATAGAAATCACGGACATAATAAGTAAACCTCCTCGTTTTTTGTTGTCCTCCCCTCGCTTCAAAATCGGGAACCCAAAGGGCACGAGCCCGAAAATCGACGAGGGTGTGTGATGCCTCAAGTATTATACACAAGTCGCCATCGGATTGCAAGGTTTTTTCTCACAAAAAACGGCGGATTTTTGGCGATTTTTGCGCATTTATTTGCCGTTGCGCCGCCAAGCGGCAGGCGAGAACAGCACCAGCAGCGGATAGATCTCCAAACGCCCCAACAGCATATTAAAGGAAAGCAGCATTTTGGAGAATGCCGAAAAGATGGAATAGTTGCCGGAAGGCCCCACCAACCCAATGCCGGGGCCGATGTTGTTAAAACACGCCAGCTCTGCCGCAAGGTTCGTGGTAAAGTCGAATCCGTTGATGGACAGCAGCAGCGTCGAGCCGCAGATGACGAGAATGTATAGAATGAAATAGATGCGCGTCCCGTGCAGCGTGGTGCTGTCCACCGCCGCGCCGTCCATCCGCACGACTTGGACGGTACGCGGGTGAATCATGCGGCGAATCTCCATCCCGCAGGACTTCACCAAAAGTATCAGACGCGAAACTTTGAGCCCGCCGCCCGTGCTGCCCGCGCACGCGCCCACCACCATCAGAATCACGAGAAGGTGCTGCGAAAGCTGCGGCCAATGGGTCGCAAAATCTGCCGTGGCGTAGCCGGTGGTGGTCATGATGGACGACACTTGGAAAAAGGCGTGCCGCAGGGAAACGCCCACGTTTTGATAGATGGAGAAGACGTTGCCCGCAATGACCAGCGTGGAGACGGCGACGATCACGCCGTACCAGCGCAGCTCCTCACTCTTGAAGGCTTGCCGAAACCGTCGGATGAGGAGCAGGTAGTAGAGGTTAAAATTGAGCCCAAACAGCAGCATGAACACGCCCAGCACAATCTCGATGTATGCGCTGTCGTAGAAGGCAATGCCTGCCGTCTTGACGGAGAATCCGCCGGTGCCGGCAGCGCCGAACGCGTGGCACACCGCATCGAACGGCGGCATCCCACCCGCCAAAAGCAGCACAATCAGCACCAACGTCATGGCGGAGTATACGCCGTACAGAATCTTTGCCGTATCGCGCATACGCGGCACCAGCTTGCCGACCACGGGGCCCGGCACCTCCGCACGCATCAGATGCAGGGAGCGATCGTCCGCCATGGGCAGAATCGCCAAAACGAAAACCAACACGCCCATCCCGCCGATCCAGTGCGAGAAGCTGCGCCAAAACAGAATGCCCTTGGGCAAAATCTCCACGTCGGGCAGAATGGAAGCGCCCGTGGTGGTAAAGCCCGATACGATCTCGAAAATGCAGTCCCAAATGCTGTCGAATTTGCCGCACAGCCAAAATGGGACGGCGCCCGCCAAGGATAGCAGCACCCACGCGGACGCGACAATAAAGAACCCGTCCCGCGCATAGATCACGGTGTTTTGGGGCTTCTTCCAACTGCACAAAAGCCCAACCGCCGCCAACAGCAAAATGGGCGGCAAAAACCACGCAAACGCGTTCTCGCCGTAGAGCAGTCCGACGACCAGCGACGGAACCATCAGCGCCGCTTCCGCCAACAGGATGCGGCCCAGAACGTATAGAATCATGCGTCGATTCATACGCGCTCCAAAATATCCGTCAGCTTGTGCAGCCGTCTGCCGGACGTCACAACCAGCACGCTGTCGCCTGCGCGAATACAATCGCTGCCGCCGGGAATCAGCGCCCGCCCCTCTCGCACCAAGCAGGCAATCAAGGTGTGCCGCCGAATCGAAAGATCCTTCAGCGGAATGTTACAGTAATTGCTTTCCGTGGCGCAGAATTCCAATACTTCCACGCGCCCGCCCAAAATTTGATACAGCGCAAGCACATCGTCGCTGCCCTGTCCGGCGTTCATGGCGCGCACGAACCGCAGAATTTGGTTGGCGGTGATTTGCTTGGGCGAAATGGTGCTGTCCAAGCCGCTGTTTCGGATGAGCGCGGTCAACGCTTCGTTGTTGACCTTGGCGATCACCTTGGGAACGTGATGGCGATGGGCGTAGATGGCAGCCAAGATGTTGCCCTCGTCCAAGCCCGTCAGCGCAACAAACGCATCCTGCTTTTCCAGCCCTTCTTCCATCAGAAGCTCATGGTTGGACGCGTCGCCGCAAAGAACGACCGCCTTGGGCTGCGCTGCCGCAAGGTCGTAGGCACGGGTGGCATCCCGCTCGATGACCTTGGCGTTCACGCCCTCCTGGGCAAGCAGCTCGGTTAAATAATAGGTAACGCGACCGCCGCCGACAATCAGCACGTTGCGCGCACGGTTGACCAAAAGGTGCAGCTTGCGGAACATCCGCTCCATCTCTTGCGGCGCGGCGGTCATGTACAGCATATCGCCCTGCAAAATCGTGTAATCGCCGGAGGGGATCACCACTTCGTTCTCGCGCTCCACGGCACAAATCAACACGCGAATGCCCGTCCTTTGGGGCAGCTCGTTCAGACGCATGCCGCAAAGCTCGTTGTCGGCGCCGACGTGATAGGAGACCAGCTCCGCACGCCCGTCTGCAAACAGCTCCACCTTTGTGGCGGCGGGGAACCGCAGGATGCGCGCAATCTCCTGTGCGGCGGCGCGCTCCGGATTGACCGCCATCGAAAGCCCCAAATCGTCTTTCAACAGGGTCAACTGATCGTAGTATTCGGGGTTGCGCACGCGGGCAATGGTGTGCCGCGCACCAAGGCGATGGGCGGTCAGACAGCAAAGCAGGTTGGTTTCATCGTCGGTGGTGACCGCAATCAGCAGGTCGGCGCCGGAAACGCCAGCCGATTCCAGTACAGGGTACGCTGCGCCGTTGCCCACGATGCACATCACGTCCAACGTCGTACCGCTTTGCTCAATGACGCGCTCACTTTTGTCGATGATGGTGACCGCGTGCCCCTCACGCCCCAGCTGCAGCGCCAGCATCGTGCCGATCTTGCCGCCGCCCACGATTACAATATTCATAAACGAATCCTTCCCAACTCTTTCCTTATATACTATAACAGATGCGTATGAAATGCGCAAGAATCGTGCGAAAATATAGTCTGACGCCGCTGCCCAAGCCCCACGTCTTCGGACGCCTTCTGCACGCTGCCCATTGCGGGCAACACGCACATACACGTTTTGAGGGAAGAAGGACAAATACTGTCCCGCCTGTCATCCTGAGGCTGTGCCGAAGGATCTCGCACGCAAGCAAGAGGTTCTTCCTCTCTTATTCTCCGCGCAGCGGCAGCGCGATAGGGCGAAAAATGTGACGGAAGCAAGGCGCAAAAAGAAAATCTCAAAAAACGCGAAAAAGAATCGTGCGAAAGTATAGTCTGACGCCGCTGCCCAAGCCCCACGTCTTCGGACGCCTTCTGCACGCTG
>CAYRQM010000063.1:0-102 GCA_964426415.1 uncultured Christensenella sp. | reverse complement strand
GAAAAATGTGACGGAAGCAAGGCGCAAAAAGAAAATCTCAAAAAACGCGAAAAAGGGGGTTGACAAGGCAGGGAAAACGTGGTTAAATAGGCAACGTTCCGC
>CAYRQM010000062.1:0-5323 GCA_964426415.1 uncultured Christensenella sp. | reverse complement strand
ATAGTATTGCTTGCTGATCCAGTGCGCATCCGTGACCGGGTATGCTTCACCGCCATACCAGTAGGTCTTGGAAATTTGGTTCTTGAGTGCAAAGAACGATAACTCCGTTCCGCCTCCCAAGTACCTTGTTATGTTGGGGATCGCCTGCGTTTCAATTCCCTCTGCCGGCCAAGTGTCTTCATAATCAGTAAACGTCAATGCAAGATCCCCAACCGCAGAAAGACGCCTCACCGCAGAGCCCGCCACAGCACCTTCTACCGTTGCTGTCGCGGTGATCGCCATCGTTTCCGTCCCGACTTGAATCGTGCCTGCCGACGCGCCCTTGGTGGTCACGCCATCTTGTTCGATATCAACATCGACCACAGCGGAATGCAGCAATGTCTCGCGGGCTTCGCCTGTCATCGCGGTAGTCAGCTCAACATCGTATGAGTATGTACCCGTGTCCAGATCTGCACGATCTTCAACTTCAGATCCGGCATCATCGTATATGTGGATAATCGGCTGGATTGCGTTGTCCGAGACAATCACGATGTCTATGCCGTTGCCCGTGTTGATTTCTTTATTGCTGGGGGGCAAATATGCTTTGGCGTCAACGTGAACGGACCCCTCCTGCAGTTCGAGCGTCCCCTGCCTTTTGCCGATTTCTTCTACGCCATTCTGAACGATCGTGGAGCTGATGTCTGCATAGATCCCTGCAGTCTGCGCGTTCTCTTCTATGATAGACTTGTCGTAGGGATCGATCAAACCAATCTCGTAAGTGTAGGTTCCCTTTGATAACACCTTCGGGTTTGACCGGAGCAACTCGCCCTGATCGTTTCGAAACTGAATCCCGATGTCCAGATATGGGCGCACATAAACGCGATAGTCCACCGGCGATTTACCAAAGTCAATGCTGTAAACGCCGCTACGAAGTTGCCCGCGAAATTTACCAATGCAGCCGCTTGTCGTCCCCACACAGATTTGGCAACACTCACCCGACACCTCTGTGCCTTGATATACCAACGTGCCCATGCTGAGGCCGTTCCCCTGTACGAGAATGATCATTTCTTCAACCGGCATGGCCAAGTCAAACGTGAGGGTGCTGCCGCTCATGCGCAGGCTGTCATGGCAAAGCTCATAGTTCTCAAAAACCAGCTGCGCAATTTCTCGGACTTTTCCAATCGTTTCGTTGGCGTTGTCTGCATAATATACATAAAAATCTTGCTTCTTTAGCGATTCAATCAATTCCGAATCGTTTGGTGCGGCGTATTTGTTCTGCGCCACTTTTGAAAGAGATAGCCCTAAGAAAACGGTCTTGCAGTCGCAGGCGCTCGTTTCACTGAGAAAGCGGGCTTTGTAATCGGAAATATCGTTGTATTCGCCGTCGGTCAAGTGGATGACCCATTTTTCTGAAGCGGTAACCTTCCGAACTTCTCGATATGCCGAAGCGGGCACGCTTTCAAAGAGGGTATTGCCGCCTGCCCTTTGCCTGGCGACCCAAGCATCTACCGCCTGCATGCAGCTTTGCAGGTCGCTGCCGTCGACGGTCAACACGTCATTTGAGCGATTTAAGGTTTGCAAGACCAGTGTGTCATTATTGCCGAGCATCCCTGCAAACACTTCAAGTGCATATAGCGCATTCTGCCATCGGTTGGGTTCATCGCTCATGCTCCCCGAATCATCAAGCACTATCGACACATATCTGCCATCTGTTGCAGCATCCGCTTGCCAGAATGTTTGCGGAATAAGGACCGCAAATAAGATGAGGATCGCCACAAAAGCGCATAGTATTCTTCTCGTTCCCCCAGCCTCCATATGTCCCCCCAATAATCCTTACTATTCGACATTCATTGTAGCACGAACATACGGCATTTGCAATAGAAAAAATATATTATGTAATTATAAGCGTAACCATATAGCTAGTTTGCCGCATATTCGCCCAATAATGCCTTGTGCCTAATGAAAGCCTTCATTTTTCCGACAAAAGGGGCAAAAATAATACGTCGCCAACGTGTATTCTCGTCCGCGGGATTGTGTTTTGCAAGTGTACGGCGCGCCCGCGCCAATCGGGGAATCGTCGGCGCTTGCAGGATGCGCTACGCCCTTAACTGCCGAATCTCCTTTTGCAGGTTCTCCAAAAAGCAGCCTGCGTGCGCGCCGTCCATTTGGGTGTGGTGAAACTGAAACGAGATCATCAGGGTGGTTTTGCACACGTTGCGCCTGTATTTTCCCCAGATCAGAAACGGGTTGTTGAAAATGCCGCTGTTCATCCCTACGGCGCCGTCGATCTCCACGTTCACAATCGCGGACGTGCCGATGACCATGCTGTCGGGCAAATCTCTGTTTACACAGGTGCTTGCGACGTTCGCCGTTTGCGCCAAATAGTCCGCGCAAAACGACGCAAAATCTTCGGTATATAGAATATCGCAGGAGCTGACTTCGCCATTCCGATTCTTGACGATCGTGTTCACGGCAATCGTATCATACCGCATCAATTTGTTTCCAACGGGCAGCGTGTAAAATTCTTTGATGCCGACCGCCGCTTTTCCGATACAATACGCCAGCAGCATGTTGAACTTCATGTGCTTTCTCTTGCTGATGCGAAGCAGCGGCGTCACATCCAGCCGCTTGAAAAACGTTACCATGGGATTGGGCGCCTGCATCCACAGGTCGAACGCGGCGGCACGCGTGGTTTGCTTGGGGTCGATTTCGATTGGCATTTTTTCACCTCATACTCTTTTCGGTCGGCAAATTCCGTTGGATTTGGGCGCCCGCTTTCTCACGCGATGACTTTGTAGGTCAAGCGGATATAGGAATTTTTCAAAACCGAACAGCGTTCGAGCTGCAGCACGCCCAATTTGCCCAGCTCGTCGGGAGAACGCAGCGCCTCCCCGTCGATGAGCGTCGGCGTGTTCTTGCCGCCAATCAGCACGGGCGCGACCACAACATCCACATAGTCCAACAGCTTTTTGCGCAGAAAGATGCCGTTCAGCGTGCCGCCCGTTTGGATGGTGATGCGATCGCAGCCATAGTCCCTTTTGAGCAAAACCAGCGCTTCTTCGAGATCGAGTTCCTTTTGCAAAAGGATATGCAGGTTGCATTCCGCCACACCGTATGCGGGATGCTGCGGGTTCGTGGTGATAAGCACAAATTCCTTTGCACGCGCGCAAAAATAGCGCACGCCCTGTTCTGTGAGATGGGTGTTGTCCACAAGCACGAAGGAAACGGGCGACTTTTCGGGGCGCGCCTTCTCGTTTACGCCCAGCTTTGCCTGCACGCGACCCGAATTCAGCGCCCACAGATCGGTGGTCTGCTCGATTGCGTAGTATTGCGAAAGACCCTCCTTCACGCCGTCAATCTTCGGAAAATCGGAATCGACGTCGCACGCGTCCGACTGTCCCGTGCTGATTTTTCCGTCAACCGACATGAGCATGAACAGCGTTGTCACCGGTCTCGGTTCCATTTCGTTTCACCTCGTCAAAATATTGTCCCGCGTCCCATTCGCCATCTCCTGCCGATTATCGGGATGCGCGTGATTCTCCGCAGCGTTCCTGCAAAAAATTCTCCAAGCACACGCATTTGCAGCCCTGCTTTTCGTAATAACCGAGCATTTCGGCGATCTTGCGCTTGTCGTAGCTGGTCACGCAATCGGAAAGAACGGTGACCGCGTAACCCGCCTTTCGCATGTTGTAACAGGTGGATTTCACGCAGGCGACCGCATCCGCGCCGCACACATAGAAGTCGGTGATGCCGTTCTGCTCGATGAACTCGGCAAACGCCGCGCTTGTTAACGCGTTGCCTTTTGTTTTGGTAAAGATGTTTTGCGAGGCGATGTGCAAGTCCGACACAAGTTCCGCGCCGTGGGTATTGGGTTTGAACGTTCTGGTGCCTTCCGACAGATTGTTGTGCCGAATGTACACCACATGCATCCCGTTTTGAACGGCAAAATCAATCGCCCAATTGACGCCGTCCACCACATCCTTGTAATTCTTCGTAATATCGTTCTGCAGGTCAATGACGACCAGCGCTTCGTTCTTCATCCTGTCTGTCCCTCCCTTTTCGGTGTTTCTGCGTGTCCCGCAAGGACTTTTCTGCTCAAATTATACCATGCGCGGGCAGAAAAGAAAAGAACGCCGCTATTTCCCCCAGCGACGCGGCAATCATCGCCAGTGCGCCGCGCAGTGAAAAGCCAGCCCTTCCCGTGTCGCGGCAAATTTCATTGAAAAACCACTCCCTAAGAAGTGGATATTTATGGCAAGGCACCCTCTTTGGCTTCGCGGTTCAAATTGCGCCAGGGGGCGTCTGGGTATTCTGCGCAGGATACACGCAACCGAATCAATACTTCGAATTACGCTTGTTCTTTCTTTTCGTTCTTGAGAAACGCGTAAAAGTCATCCTCCTCTGCGCGGTCATCGGGGCTGACGCAGCCCACGGGCGCGGTATAGACGATGAACTCCTCCTGCCCGTCCAGCCCGCAGAGGGCGTTGCAGGCGGCAAGGTCGAACGACGCCACGCCGCAGGTGCCAAGTCCCACCGCCTCACAGCCGAGATAGAGGTTCTGTCCGATGTGGCCAAGGTCGATCAGGGCAACGCGATGCGTATCGATCCCGTAGCGCCACTCTGCACGGTATGGCACGGCAGACCACAGAAACACGACGTTCGCCTTCTCCGCCCACGCCTGACCGCAGAGCGCATCGCCAATCGCCGTCTCGCCCGCGGGCAGTGCAGAAAGGTACTCCAGCTCGCCAAGCAGCGGTAGGTAGTGGTAGACGCCTGCGGGCAGCCCCTCGACACGTTTGACCGCGAGATACGTTTCGAACTCGTGTCTTGCGCCGCCGCAGGGCACGGTGCGCAGCGTGGCGTAGTTGTTGCCGCATATGCTTTTCACGCCCTGCGTCGCCCAAAGCAGGAACGAAAGCTGCAGAAGCGTCATGCACGCGCCCGTATAGACGCGATGGCTCTCGCGCTCGCGAATCAGCCGCAGCACGTCGTTTTTGAGCGGGAGCGTCTCAAAGTCCATCGGCAGCCGCACGCGCCTGTCCGACACGGGCGCCTTGCACAGCGGGGGCTGCGGCTTTTGCAGCTGCTGGTCGGAGCGGAACGTCTCATCGTCATAGATGGCCTGCATCGTTTGGCGGCCGCGCCGTATTTGGTCGTCATAATCCTGCATAGTTCGGTTTCCTTTCCGTATCGTGTTCCGAAATCAGCCCGTATCGGGCAGATCCCTTTGAAACAGTATAACAGGCAGCGCCGCGCTTGGCAACGGTGCAGTGCAACGGTAGGATCGTTGGTTGGTGTAAAATAGTTCCGGGTAAAAGTGAGGGGGGATTGCGTGTAGGGGGAG
>CAYRQM010000061.1:0-6592 GCA_964426415.1 uncultured Christensenella sp. | reverse complement strand
TCGGAACATCCTGCGATGAGGGACAACAGCATAATGGCTGTGAGCAAATAAACAATGGTGCGTTTCATTTCGATGATTTCCTCCTCCGTGATTGATAGGATAATCATACCATACAGTGCGCGAAAAAGCAACAGAAACCGCGAAATAGGTCAAAAAGAAAACCGCCCAAATGGACGACGCGTGACCTGCGGTTGCAATTCGAAGTGCATTGTGTTAGAATGCCCCTATTCAAAATTGGAGGCAGAAAAGAAACGCTTTGAAAAGAGATTGGCTCGTTCGTCCGTTGGCGTGGTGCTTGACCGCGCTGATTTTGCTTTCCTGCGCGGGCTGCGTCGTCGCGCCGTCCGATTCCGACCTCACCACCGTGACCGTGGCGCCCGTCGTTGCCACCGCTTCGCCCGTGCCCGCATACAGCGGCGTCGCTCTGCCCGCCGCCCCTTCCATTTCCGATGTTTCCGCCGCGTTCGACGCGCTTGTTGCCGCCTACACCGAGGTGGAGCCGCTGGGCTTTTTGCATGACGACACGCTGCTGTATCGGCTGAGCGCGCCGAGCAGCAACCTTTTGGTGGGGTTCGACCCGTACACGGGCACGTTTTCCGCACAATATGCGCTGCCGTCTGCCGGCGGGGAGGACAACTGGGCGCAGGCGCCGACGGTTCTTCCGCTGCAAAGCGGCAACGTCGCCGTTTGCGATGTGCTGCAAAACGCGCTGATTCTTTTGGACGATCATCTGAACGAGGTGACGCGCTACCCCGATCTGCTGCCCGAAGTCCAACGGAAGGCGGCAATGGCGGGCGAAACGTATCTGAAATTCGCGTATGCGGAGCGCCGCAACGTCGTCTATTTTTGCGGAAGCTACACCGAGCCCGTCCTCTACACCCACGATCTGACGACGGGCGCGCTATGCACGTTCTTTTCGGTGGAGGGCGACGAAAACAAGCATCTTTCGGCGCTGTCGCTCACCGACGACGGAAGCTGTCTGAACGTTCAAGTGTCGGATTACAGCTTTCCGCAGGCAGCCGACGGTTCGCCCGCACGGGAACAATACGTGCTGGACGCCCAAAGCGGCGCCGTGCGCGACCGCTCTTGGCTGAACCTGACCCAATACGCCGACGGCGCGTCCACGGCGTTGTGCCGCTACTATCACGCGGTTTCCTCTCTGACCGTCAACGACGTGCCGATCGACGTGCAATATTTGGAGGAATACGCGCACCTGTCCCTTTGCTTGGAAAAGAACGTCGCCGTCACCGTGGCAGCGATCACGGAGGAAACGTACAGCGCGCTGCTGTTCTCCGCCTACGACCTGCAAACGGGTGCGCTGACGGCAAGAACGTCCTATGTACTGGAGGAAAACCTGTTCTTTGTGGAGGGCTGCGACGTGTGCAGCGGCACGCGGGATGTCTTTTGCCTTTCGTACAGCGGTTGGAACGCGGACGACGCGATGCAAACTTCGCGGCTGCTTTGGCGCTATGACGAGGCGGCAATCGACCCGCTGCCCGCCGCGCTGGAGCAGCGGCTGACCCCTTGTCCAAACCGCTCGGTTCCCGACGATCTTTCCGCCTACGCCCAACAGATCGGCGACAAGTACGGTGTGGACATCCTGTACGGCGCCGCCATGACCGCGTATCTTTCGGAACACGACTTGGGTTCGGTGACGGTCACGACATTTGCGGATTTCGCCGATCCCGCCTATCTGTTTGAATGTCTGCATCTGCTTGACGAGGGGCTGTCCATCTATCCCGACGGGATGTTGGAAGCGCTCGGTCGGCTGGACGACGGCAAGCTGATTCTGCTGCTTTGCACGCACATCGCGGACACGATGGTGGACTTCTCCGTGGGCGGCGAGTACATCTCCTTCGGCACGGGGCAGTTTGTGGCGCTCAATTTCCCGCTCAACGATGCGGGCGATTTTGACTACGGTTCCGACTCGGCGAAGTACCGCAGCATCCTCCATCACGAGCTGTGCCACGCGTTTCAGCGCTACATCTTTATGGAAGGGACGCTGTACGAATACGATACTTGGGCAAGCGCTCTGCCTGCCGATTTCTATTACGGGCTGGAGGACGTGACCCCCTATCTGCCGCCGTCCGCGCCCGACGACGTGTATTTCGTGGACGAGTACAGCACCCACTCCATTTTGGAGGATATGTCGCGGCTGTTCGAATATGCCATGTTCCCCGATCGCCCCGCCGTGCTGTACGACGCGCATGTGCTTGTGCGCTACAACTATCTGTGCGACCTGCTGCGCAACGCGTTCGACGACGGCGCTTGGCCCGACGTGATGCCTTGGGAACCCGACGCCGCAACGCCGCAGCCAAAGTGAACCCCAAATCGCCCAAATTCGTGCGGTTTGGCACGTCGTTTGGAATTGACAATTTTTGCAGAATGTGGCAGAATAGAGTCAATCAAGAACGTTGAGATAAGCGATTGGAGGAATCCCCATGTATTGCACCGTTTGTGGAAAATGCGTGCCCGACGGCAGAAAGTTCTGCACCGCCTGCGGCGCTCCCATGACCCCCGTGGAAGATTTGATTCCCGCGCCTTTGGAAATGCCCGCGCCAGAACCAGTCGCCATGCCCGCGCCCGAACCCACACCCGTTCCGGAACCCGCACCCGCACCCGCACCCGCATTCGATTTGGATGCATTGGCGGCGAAGGTGGCAGACGAATTGGAGCGGCGGAAGGCAACCGCGTGCGAGAAGCGTCCGCCCATGTTCTCCGCTGCGGAGGAAATTCGCCGTTTCAAAGCGTTGTACGACGACGGCATCCTCACCGCCGACGAGTATACGGCGCAAAAAGCCAAGCTGCTGATGCGATAATTTTTCGAGCCTTTCGGGGCTCTTTTTTGACGCACATTTTTTGACAGAAGCCAAAAAGTGTGCTACGATAGGAAAAATTCGCAACCGAATCCCATTTCGATTTGTTTTATGAGTAAGGAGCCAAAACCGGTGGAAACAGCCATGCACCCGATTGGGGAAGCGCCCGTCGTCGGCGATCTCGACGCTCTGTACACGCGCTACGGCGATATGCTCTATCGTCTTGCACTGGTACGCACGCGCAACGTCAGCGACGCGGAAGATATTTTGCAGGAAGTGTTTCTCCGCTACTGCCGCAAGAATCCGACGTTTACGTCGGCGGAGCATCAAAAGGCATGGTTGATAACGGTGACGATCAACTGTTCCAAGAATCTTGTGGGCAACGCATTTCGGCGGCACACCGTCGGAATCGACGCAGCGGGAGAGCAGGCAGACGAGGACGTTTCGTTCGACAACACCGTTTATGAAGCGGTGCTGCGTCTGCCCGACAAGCTGCGCACCGTCATCCACCTCTACTACTACGAAGACTACGCGGTCAAAGAGATCGCAAAGATGCTGCAAGCCAACGAATCGACCGTCAAGTCATGGCTCCATCGCGCACGCGGTATTCTGAAAGAAGATCTGAAAGGGGATTACTTCGATGTCTGACACACCGTACCGCCGTGCAAACGACAAAATTCACGCACGGGAGGGCCTTCTGATGGAGCTGAAGGAAAACCAAGTCAAACAAGCAAAGCTGCGTAACGTGTCGGCGCGACGCGTCGCATGGAGCGTTTGTGCCGCGTGTCTTGCCCTGCTGGTGGGCATCGGGTCAGGCGTTGCCATCGGCCGCGCAGGCAAAAGCGCCAACAGCGGCGTGGCTGCCGTCGCAGACGATTCGACCGACGCCCCTTCCGTTGTTACGGCGCGCAGCACCGAAGCCAACGCCATCACGCGCACCGTCAGCACCTACGACGAGCTGTTCGCCGTCATCGAAGCCCGTGAAAGCGCCTCCGCCAATCGCTATGCCGACAAGGGCGATTTGGTGTTTGGCATGGGCGAAATGACCAACGGCGTCGCCACCGACGCCACCGTTTCGGGCAACATGGCAGACGCGCCCGCAAGCGACAGCGCCTCCGACCAAGCCGCCGCCGACTATTCCGGCACCAACAACCAAGTTTCGGGCGTGGACGAAGCCGACATTGTCAAGACGGACGGCGCATATATTTACACGTTGGGACAGTCCTTTACGCTGTACATCACCAAGGTGGACGGCGCCGACATGACCATCACCGACACGCTCACGCTGTGCAAAAATGAAGACGACAGCGGCTACACCGAGGTCACCGAGCTGTTCTTGGCAGGCGATCTGGTTTATGCCATCGGCAACGACACCCGTTGGAACGGCGACAACAACGGCACCGACACCATCATCAAGGTGATCGACGTGTCCGACCGCACCAACGCAAAGGTCGTCGCCACCCTGACGCAGGACGGTTATTACAACACCGCCCGCATGATGGACGGCTATCTCTACGTCGTGTCCAACTACTACGACATTGTGTTCCGCCTCATCGACAATCCCGTCACCTTCTGTCCCGCCGTCACCGTAGACGGTGCGCAGACCGTGCTGCCCGCCGACGACGTCATCATCAACGACGACACGACGGACACGTCCTACACCGTCGTCACCTCCATCAACGCGGCAAGCGGCACATCGTTCGCCTCGCACAAGGCGATGCTGGGCGCAAGCGGCACGGTGTACTGCAGCACCACGCATCTGTTCTTAACCTCTTACGTCAACGGCTACAACGAAAATTCCGAGGTGCAGACCGACGCAAATGGCAAGCACTTCGTGCGCAACACCTACGATTCGCACACCGCAATCTGCATGCTCAAGCTGGACGCGGGCGTCATCACCGAGCAGGCGTCCACCACCATCGAGGGCAACTTCCTCAATCAGTTCAGCCTCGACCAGTACAACGGCTATCTGCGCGTGGTGGTCAGCCGCAATTCCTCCACCGAAACCATTTGGACGGACGGCATCGACGAATACGAGTGGAACAGTGTGGACGACAACGCGCTGTATGTGCTGGATGATGCGCTGCGCGTCGTTGGCACGGTCGAAAACTTGGGCGAAGACGAATCCGTCCAGTCCGTGCGGTTCGCGGGCGACGTCGCCTACTTTGTCACCTTCCGTCAGGTCGATCCGCTGTTTGCCGTCGATCTGTCCGATCCCGCCTCCCCCACCGTGCTGTCGGCGCTCAAGATTTCGGGCTTCTCGGCATACCTGCACGCATACAGCGACGGGCTGCTGCTGGGCATCGGCTACGACGCCGACGAAACGAGCGGCGCCACAAAGGGCGTCAAGATCAGCATGTTCGACGTGCGCGACCCGCAAAACGTCACCGAAATTGCCAAGCTGTCGGTGGACGCCGACTGGACAGACGTCCAGTACAACCACAAGGGCATCTATGTGAATGCCGCAGAGAACCTCATCGCGTTCCCCGCCGACGGCAACTACTATGTGTTCCGCTATACGGAGGGCGAAGGGTTCCAACAGCTCGGCGTCATCGAAAACAGCGAAAGCTGGAACGAAATCCGCGGTCTGCACATCGGCGACACGTTCTACTGCGTCAGCACAAGCCGCATCACGGCGCTGTCGCTGACCGAAATGAAAGTGCTGGCTGCACTGGATTTGAACTAATCCCTCGCTCACTTTTGAGCCGTCCGTTTGGGCGGCTCTATTTTTGGATAGATTTTACGTTGTTGCCCCTTGCGCATGCGGACAAAATACGGTAAAATACTTCCAGCATATTGGGGGAGGTGGAACCATGATCATTGTCGGTATCTGCGGCGCGTCGGGAAGTGGGAAGAGCACACTTGCCAAGCGCATTAAGGACAGTCTAGCGTGCAGCTGCGCCATCATTGGACAGGATTGCTACTACAAGAGCTTTCCCGACCTTCCGCTGGAAGAGCGGATGCGCATCAACTACGACGAGCCGAACATCTTCGACTACGACGAGATTATCCGAGATTTGGACTACTTGGAAAGCGGCGAATCCATCACCAAGAAGGGGTACGACTACACCAATCATCTCCGTGCGGACTCCACCGATTTGATCGACCCGCCCGAAGTGCTCATCATGGAAGGCATCCATATGTTCCACGATCAGCGGCTCATCGAGCGCATGGCATTGAAGGTGTATATGCATGTGGACGTGGACGTATGCCTGCTTCGCCGTATCAAGCGCGACATCAAAATGCGCGGCAGAACCATCGACAACATTTCCACCCAGTACTTGGAAACGGTCAAGCCCATGTACGAAAAGTACATCAGCCACTACATCACCGAAGCCGACTTCGCCATCATGCGCGGCGGCCGCAACAAAATGGCAATCGACTGCATCTCCGCCTACCTGACCACCAAGGTCTTGGCGGAACGATTCGAACACGAACGGGTCGAACGCGAAACCGCCGAGAAGGTCGTCCCCGATCTGCCGCAGATGGAAGAATAACAGCAAAAAACCACCCCCGCCGGGTGGTTTTTTAGTGAAATAAATCCCGCGCGGGATTTGTGAAAATTGCTGCGCAAGTGAAATATGGCTGCACCATGTGAAATGCCTGCCGGCGTTGGGATAACTTTCCTTTCACGACACACCCCGGCACGACCATCCGCTGCCGTTCTGTAGGGGCGGATACCATCCGCCAGCCGTTCCCCGTGGTCATTCTGACGCAGCGGAGCAAGGAAGAATCTCCCGCTTGCGTGCGAGATCCTTCGCCGAAGCTCAGGATGA
>CAYRQM010000060.1:0-6927 GCA_964426415.1 uncultured Christensenella sp. | reverse complement strand
AATGGGAATTGACCGAAAGGCGGTGTTCGCCAGCGAAACGTCGGCACGGAAGATGACGGTCTTGTCCGAAGACCAAGTGTCCAGCGTACAGTTGTGCGCGAGCGTCAAAAGATCGTCCGCGTCGTCGATGTAGATCGTTTGACGCGGGACGGGCGTCGGCGTCGGTGTGCTTGTCACGGCATCCGACGACGGGGAAACGGAGACGTCGGGCGATGCGTCTTGGGCAGCCGTCCAAGCGGCGGCGCCGAGCGCCAAAGCGACGCCCAGCACCAAGGCGGCGCCGCGTCTGCAAAATTGCGAAAAATCAGTCTGCATTTTCTTCCTCCTCGTCCGCTGCTTCGTCTGTCGGCGTCGAACCCGACAGCAGCTGAATGTCCACATCGCCGTCCACCGTCGCGTGCATCGTGCCGCGGACGATGCCGTGCACGCGCCCACACACGGCGCCGTCAATGCGGATTCTCCCGCTTGCCTGCTTTTGCTTGAGGGCGCTCTTGACGACAAAGGAGGTTTTGTCGATGATCTTTTCCCCAAGCAGCAGCACCTGCGGCAATACAAACAGCACC
Organism: uncultured Christensenella sp.; assembly: GCA_964426415.1. GTDB lineage: Bacteria > Bacillota > Clostridia > Christensenellales > CAG-138 > UBA3792. The sequence continues at coordinate 6,364 of CAYRQM010000060.1, read as the reverse complement.
AAGATCATGGAAATGATCGTACCGCGGCCGATGCAGCCGATGCTGGTGATGGCGGCGTCCGAGGTGAGATGCGTGATCAAAATGCCTGCCGACGCCATGATGGTGCCGGAGGTGATGATGGTGGGAAACGCGAAATTCATGGTTTCGATGATGGCGTCGCGCTTGGGCATCTTGTTCTTTTGCTCCATAAAACGGCTGGCAATGACGATGGCGTAGTCGATGTTCGCACCCATCTGGATGGAGCTGACCACCAAGTAACTCATGAAGAAGATCTCGTTTCCCGTGATGGCAGGGATGGCAAAGTTGATCCAAATGCTGCCTTGAATGACGAGAATCAACAGAATCGGCATTGCCGCCGACTTGAACGTAAACAGCAGCACCACCAGCACAATCAAAATGGACACGATGGACACGACGGCGTTGTCGTGGCGGAACGACTTTTCAAAGTCATACTCCGTTGTGGCATTGCCGACCACATAGACGTTTCCTTCGGGATAAAAGCTTTGCGCGGTATCCCGAATCGTGTCAAGAAAGGCGTAGGTTGTGTCGCTGCCAAGCGGCAGCGTGAGATAGACCAGCATACGGCTGTACGATTCGCCGCTGAGCTGCACCTTGGCGTTGGAAATCTGCGCGTAGGCGTCGTCCATGTCCTGCTTTTGCTCCGCCGAGAGCGTCACAACGCCGTCGTCCACCTGCTCGTGGACGAACAGGAACAGATCCATCAGCGGGATGCGGTAGGTGGACAGCCCGCCGACAATCTTGCCGTACTCCGCGTGGTCGGCGGCATAGGCGGAGTAAATGAGCTGTGCCTGCTCGTAGTCCAAATCGGCAAGCTCGGCGAACTGCCGCGGATTCAGCTTGTCGTTGAGCAGATACCCGTCCACGGCTTCCGTATTGGCAAGCCCAATCGTGTCCTCCACTTCGGCATACGTTTCCAGCTCGTGCAGCATGGCGGCTTCCGTTTCGTAATCGCCGCTCGGAACGACGAGCGCCACCATGTTGGAGGTGGAGAAATTTTCTTCGATCATCGCATCCGCAAGCTGCGACGCGTTCTGCTTCGGCGTTTCGATGTTGTCCTTCCCATACGCATAGGGGCATTGTCCAGACAAAAGCAGCGCGGCAGCCAAAACCAGCACAAACAGCGGCGGAATCACACAGCGGGTTGCATAGGCGAACTTGCCGATAAAGGGCACTTTCGGAAGGAAGCTGCGATGCTGCGTTTTGTCCATCAGCGGCGCAAAGAGGACGAGCAGGCCGGGCATGAGCAAGAAGACGCAAAGCAGCGCGATGGCAATGGATTTGATGAGGCAGATGGCAAGGTCGGGGCCAATCTTGAACTCCATGAACAGCATGGCGCAAAGTCCGCCGACGGTGGTGAGACTGGACGCGGAAATTTCCGGAATTGCCTTGCTCAGCGCCACAATGACGGCTTCGCGGGCGGCGAGCGTGCGATGCTCCTCCTTGAACCGATTGCAGAAGATGACCGCATAGTCCAAGGACAGCGCAAGCTGCAGCACGCTGGTGACGGAGTTGGAGACGAAGGAGATTTTGCCCAGCAGGAAATTGGTGCCGAGGTTGATGAGCATGGCGGACACAAAGGTCAAGATCAGCACGGGCACTTCCGCGTAGGTGGAGGAGGTCAGAACCAACACCACCAAGACGATGGCGGCGACAAAGACCATGATGACGCTGATTTCGGCGTTCAGCGAATCCGCCTCCGCATTGCCCAAATCGGTGGACACATAGACGTCGTAGTCGGAGAATGTGTCGGTGACGGCGTCCAAGGCGGAAAGGCAGCGGTCGTCGTCCTCATCGTAGGCAAAGGTCACGTCGTAAAGCGCACAGACGTTGTGGTAGTGCGCGTCGCTGTCGTCAAAGGCGACGCTTTGCACGCCATCCATGTCGGAAAGCTTTGCAGCGATGGCGTCCGCCTCCGCGTAGGGCACGTTGGCGAACAGAATTTCGGCGGTGCCGAACGTGGTAAACTGTTCGTCCATGACCGTGATTCCCTGTCGCGTTTCGGAATCGTCAGGCAAATACACGTCCAGCGCGTTCTCCACCTTGACCCAATTGCGGGAAAAGGCGGAAAAGACGAGCAGAAGCGCAAAGACCAAAAAGATCAGGCTTTTCTTGTCCACAATCCAGCGGGACAGCTTGAGGAGAAAGCTGTCGCCGCCCTGCTTTTCAAGGCGGTCGCTCATGCTTGCGTTCCTTCTCCCGCGGGCGGGACGAGCGCCGTTCCCGTCATGGGGAAGCAGCCCTTTTCCGTCTGCACCGTCAGCGTCGCGGATGCGAGCGAGAGGACGCCCTCCGCCTGATACGGCAGCGTGTACAAAAGCGTGCGCATCTCACCCGAAAACCACACCCGATTGCCGACGCAGGAACCGGTGCGGATGGGCAGCGTTTGCCGAAAGAGCGTGAGCGTCCCCAAAAGGGTCTCGCCGCAAACCTCCAAAGCCAGCAGCCCGTGCCGCGCCCCCATGGGCGCCTTCATCTCGATTGCGTATCGGTACATTCCGTTTTTCATGTCGTGCTTTCACCGCCTGTCCAATTTGTTTCATTCTATCCGTTGGCAAGCGAAAGGCACACGGCCAAAATCGCCCAAATGGGAGGTTTTTCGCAAATGCGGACACATGGGCAAGATTGGGGAAACGAAACCGCGAAGCAAAATCGGGCACTTATCCCGTTTTGCCCCTTGTGTTTTGGGCAAAGTCGGGTAAAATGGTAAAAACGAGGTGAATCGAATGTCCTACGACGCAACGACAGAAAAGAGAAAGCGGGCGCTTGCAGAATCGCTGAAGAAGAGCATGCGGGAGAAGCCCTTTTCCAAAATTACCATCAACGACATCGTCAACGACTGCGGCGTCAACCGCAAGACGTTTTACTATCATTTCGAGGACATCTATGCGCTTCTGAAATGGATGCTGGAGCAAGAGACGGTCGAGGTGATCAAGAGCTTCGACCTGCTGATGAACGCGGAGGACGCCGTGACCTTTGTGGTGGATTATGTGAACGCCAACCGCCACATCCTTTCCTGCGCCTATGACGCCATCGGCAGAGAGGAGATGCGCCGCTTCTTCTATTCTGATTTCATCGACATGGTTTCCACAGTCATCGACGGCGCGGAAGCCGACGCGCACGTTAAGGCGGACGCGGATTTCAAGCGCTTCCTTGCGGATTTCTACACCGAAGCCATTGCGGGCAGCCTCATCAATCTGTGCAACGCGGACTTCCCCTATGCGCGGGAAACGGCGGTGCACAACCTGCTGCTCATTTTGCGCACGTCCATCCCCGCAGCGCTTTCGGCAAAGGCGAACGCATGACGCCGCCCGTACGCGGCTGTGGGCAATTTTGAAAAAATCCCAAAGACGGCGCCGTTCTTTCTTTTCATTTTAGAAACACGCGGTACACTGTGATTGATATTTACGCAGGAAGGTGTTTTTCTTATGAAGAAAATCCTTTGCGCCGCTTTGGCGGCAACCCTTTTGTTGGGCGGTCTGTTTGGCTGCGGCACGCGCAGCGCGTCCACGGACGAAACGACGGACGCCGCATCTTTTTTGAATCTTGCCAACAATGCGGAACAGAGCTGGACATACGACGCGGGCGCGGATTGCTGGACGCTTTCCATCGTCTGCGCGGTGACGAATCCGGAAATTCCCGACGAGCAGGGCGTTTCCGTCTGCGTACCCGGCGCTTACGTCAAGGGCGTCGACACGGACGGCGACAAAACGGCGGACGTCGCTGCAGCGGATGCGTCCGGCGCGGTCAACGGCAGTCTTGTGATCGACTATGACGCCACGGTTGTCAGTACCAACGGGCAGGTCTACACCGCCGCCACGGCGCCCGTCATCGTCAACACGGGCGCGGCGGGTTACAGCGCGCAAAGCAATCAAACCGCTTCCTCCGCCTATGCCGCCGATGGCTATGTCAACGTCGCCTGCGGCAACCGCGGCAAGCAGGATACCGTCACGGACGACAGCGGGAACACCGTCTACACGGGCGACGCGCCCTGCTGTCTGGTCGATCAAAAGAACGCGGTGCGCTTTGTCAAGTACAACATCCTGCTCGGCAATCTGCCCGGCAGCGTGGAGTATTTCGTATCCACGGGCGGTTCGGGCGGCGGCGCACACGCCACCATGCTGGCGGCGACCTCCGACAATCCCGCGTTTTATCCGTACGAAGCGGCGGCAGGCGCGGTGGGCGTGACGCAAAACGCAGACGGCAGCTATTCCACCACCGTGTCCATCGACGGCACCGACGTTGCGCTGTCGGACGGCGTGTGGGGCTGCGTGGCGTACAGCGCCATCACCTCGCTGGCGGAAGCCGATCTGACCATGGCGTTTGAGTATTATTTGGACGCCGATTACGATTTTAACACCGCCTTTCAAAAGCAGCTTGCACAGTACCTTTCCGCGGAATACATGGAATATCTCAACGCGCAAAACCTGTCCGCTGCGGAATCCTTGGTGGGCTTCGATTTGAACGGGGACGGCGATACCGACGACACCGTGGCGCTGACCATCGAATACGACGAAACCGCCTACGCCGAGACGAACGGCTATGGCGGCAGCTATCTCACGCTCTATTTGGACACGTTCGTGCAAAACCTGCAATGGTATGTGGACAACTTGGACTATGCCGAGGGCTGGACATGGTTTGACGCAGACGGCGCCGCGATGACCGACGCGGCGGTGGCAGCCATGACGACCGCCGACAAGACCGCAGCGTTCTTGGAAGGACGCTATGCAAAATCCACTTCCACGGGCGGCATGGGCGGCATGGGCGGCGCACCGAGCGGCACCATGCCCGATGGGCAAACGCCGCCGAGCGGCACGCGGCCCGACGGGGCGGCGGACAATGCGGGCATGGGCGACGTCGTCGGCACGCCCGACAAGGGCACGACCCAGTCCGCAAGCGGCAGCACGGATTCCGCGAATTACGCCTCTTACGAAGAATTGGTGGCAGCATACGAAGCCGACGTCGCCGCGGTGGAAGCGGGCGACGCATACGGCAACAACATCGTGGCGCTGTACGATCCGCTCAACTATGTCGGCGCGGACGGGACGCAAAACCCCACTTGGACGCGCATCATGATGGGCGCGGCGGAGGGCGATATGTCCCTGTTCGCTTCGCTCAATCTGCAGATCGCATGGCAAAACGCGGGAACGGACGCCAAGATCGAATGGCAATGGGACGGCGGGCATGTGCCCTCCGAAATCTTGGGCGAATCGCTGGTACTTTATGTGGACGAGATGTTCGGCAAGTATGTGGAAGGCGCCGTTCAGGTCGAAAAACCCGCCGCAGTGCAGCAAACGACAAACGGCACGGCAACGGCGGCAACGGGAACGAACATCAGCAGCTGGGCAAGCTGCGAGGACGGCGTCGTGTCCTTCTCGCTTGCCGATGCGGCAGCGTATCGCACGGCAGGCGCAAGCAAGGCGACGCCGGGCTTTGACGTGTTGGACTACGGGCAGGAGGACTATGTGTTTGGCAGCGCTACAGCCGATGCGCGCCACTGGGACAAGTATGTGCTGCGCGTGCTGCAAACCTACGCCGCCGCACTCTCCCCGCTGTTCAATCAAGGGTGACGCAGCGGGAACGCGCCAATGCGTGAACTGTCCTGCAGATGGGAAAGTTTGCCGTTGGCATTGTGAATGTGTTGTTGTAGGGGACGATGCCCACATCGTCCCGTTCTCCGTATCGGAAATATGGAAGATCAGAGGAATATGGTTTGGCATGATTAAACAGATATCATTGCCGATCATGTCACGGATATGTTTTTGCACCACCGATCCGGTTTCGGATTATGCAATATTCGGGACGATGTGGGCATCGTCCCCTACTTGCGGGAACATCCGTTCACACGGCTTTGGGTTGCGGCGCTACCAACCTTTTGCGGGAACACCCGCGTACACGATTTTCGGGAAAGGAACGTGAAAACCGCTCATGTCATCCTGCGCTTTGGCGAAGGATCTCGCACGCAAGCGGGAGATTCTACGGCACTTCGTACGTAGTGTTAAATTTTGCCCTTATGTGCCGCGGCACATTTTACAGCGCAGCTATTTCATGCGCCGCAGGCGTATTTCACTTGCCCGCAAGGGCAAATTTCATTGGGTGGTGGGACTCCTTTTGCACATTTCAGCCGCGCGTGCTTGCATTCCATGCTGCGCACTTGGGCTTATGTGCAAAAGCCGTCCGCTAAAATCGCCGCACTGCGGCAATTTTGCGGCAACACTACGTTTGCCGCCGCGTCTTCGAGTCCCTCCCTTTCGTCAATACAACAAAACCACCCCAAGGGTGGTCTTGTTGTATGGCAAAGAACACGATGATTGATACAATGCACCTGTCTTACAGCGATTGCACC
>CAYRQM010000059.1:0-7036 GCA_964426415.1 uncultured Christensenella sp. | reverse complement strand
CGGCGCAAGGCGCGTCTTGCACAAGCGGCGTCGGTGTGATATACTGACGCAAAACACGGTTTGGAGGATGCTATGAGCAAGTTTTGCATGAAATGCGGCAAGCCAATGGAGGACAATGCACGCATTTGTCCCACCTGCGGGGCGTTTGTACGCAACCCCACCGATCCGACGCACAGCGCGCCGCCTGCGGCAAACAAACCGACCCAAGCACGCGGGTGGAGCTTCCTCCCCAAAGCGCCGGCATTTATGACGGTTGGCGCCTGCATCCTCATTTTGGTGGGCATCATCGTCTTGGTGTATGCCTGCGCATAACAACAAAACGCCTTTTTGGCGTTTTTGTTTTTTGTGGGACAAACAGCTATTTTTATGCTATAATGGGCAAAATTGAAACAAGAAGAAGGGGCGCGCATGAAACACATTTTCATCATCAATCCGACCGCGGGACAAGCGGCGGGCAAGGCGGAGCTGGAAGCCAAGATCCATGAGGCTTGCAAGGACGCAGCATACGAGATCCACAAGACCACCGCACCGCAAGAGGCGACGGCGTATGTCCGCGCTTGCTGCGAGCGCGAGCCGAACGAAGAACTGCGCTTTTACGCCTGCGGCGGCGACGGAACGCTCAACGAGGTGGCTGCGGGTGCGTACCGCTATCCCAACGCCAGCGTCACCTGCATTCCCTGCGGCAGCGGCAACGACTATGTCAAGTGATTTGGCGGTGCGGAAGCGTTCCAAGACCTACATAAGCTCATGACCAACGAAGCGACGCCCGTCGATTTGATGCAGGCGAACGAGTACATTTGCGTCAACGTGCTCAACTTTGGGTTCGACACCAAGGTTGCCAAGACCATCATCAAGGTGCGGCGCAAGCCCATCATCGGCGGCAAGAATGCCTATACCAGCGGCATCGTGAACGCGCTGTTCACCGCCATGCGCACCAAATGCACCATCACCGTGGACGGCGAACAAATTTTGGACGGCGCCATGCTGCTTTGCACCATCTGCAACGGGCAGTATGTGGGCGGGTCGTTCCGCTGTGCGCCGCGTGCCGTGGTGGACGACAGGCTTTTGGAAGTCTGCAAGTGCAAGTGCGTCAACCACTTCAAATTCATCAAAATTCTCAAGCCCTACACCGCGGGGCAGCATTTGGACGACCCGATGTGCGATGGGCTGTTCACCTATCGGCGCGGCAAAGAAGTCGACATCACGGGCAAGGGGCTGTCCTTCTCGGTGGACGGCGAAATCATCGAAACCGATCATCTGCATATCACCGTGATGAAGGGAGCGCTTCGCTTTGTTCGGCCGTAACGTGCTGAAAAGAACCGTCACCGCCGTCGTGCTGCTGTGCATCCTTTTGGTGTGCCTGTGGCTTGGCAAATATACCAGCGTTTTGCTGTTCTTCTGCCTTGCGTGGCTTGCGTGCGGCGAAATGGCGGACGCGGAAAACAAGATGGGGCTAAAAGCATCTGCGCTGCCTGCCCGCATCTATTCCCTGTTGGTGGCGCTGATTTTCCTGTTCCGCAGTGAAATGCTGTGGGAGCTGTGCGCGCTCATCGTGGTCATTGCGTTTACGCTGACGGAGGGGATGTTCAAGAAACGCCCGTTCCGCGACCAAATGGCGTCGCTGTTCATCTGCATGTATCCTGCCACGTTCCTGCTTGGCATGTGCTATGTGTGCGTGCAGGAAAACGCTTTGATGGTGCCCGTCATCGCCATCACGTTCTGCGCCGCGTCGGCGTGCGATATGTTCGCGTTCTTCGGCGGCAAGCTGTTTGGCAAGCATCCGCTGGCGCCCCACGTCAGCCCCAAAAAGACCATCGAAGGCTCGATTTGCGGCTTTATCTTTGGCACGGCGGCAGGGCTTTTGCCGTGGGCGGTGCTGCGGGCGATGCACCTTTCCACGCTGCCGGTGGGCGTATACCTGCTCGCGGCGTTCCTGTGCGCGCTCATGGGGCAAATCGGCGATTTATGCGCCTCCATGATCAAGCGGCAGGCGGGCATCAAGGACTTTTCCGACATCCTGCCCGGCCACGGCGGCATCATCGACCGCATGGACAGCTATATGTTCGCGCTGCCGATGGCGTTTTTCATCGTCAGCGTGTTCCTCAAGCTGAATTGACGCGGGCGGCTGCTTGACAGAAGCAACGAAAGATGATAGAATTCCGAAACTGCATAAGCGGTACAAAAAGGAGAAAGAAATGAAAAAGTTTTCCATCTTGGTATTGGCACTGATCCTGCTGGTCGGCATGCTTGCCTGCAAAGGCACGACGACACAGCCCGAAGCTGAGACCACCGACGCGCCGACCGAAGCGCCCACCGATGCGCCCACCGATGTGCCCGCGCCCGATTGCGTTGCAGAGTTTGCCGGCACTTGGGTGCTGGGCAGCTGCACCTACGGCGGCGTGATCATCGACCCGACGCAGCTTGGCATGGAAATCACCGCCGTTTTGAACAAGGACTTGACCTGCACGCTGACCATGACCGACGAAGACGATCAAAGCGGCACTTGGGAATACGCGGACGGCGCGATTCTGCTGACCGACGCAACCGAAACCATGACGTTCGCCTATGACGAAGAAACCGATTCGCTCTCCGTGGAGCAGGACGACATGACCATGGTGCTGTACCGCGAAGGCAAGGTTCCCGTGGTGACCGTCACCGATGCGCCCACGGGCATCCAAGCGGAAGACATTGTGGGCACTTGGACACTGAGCCATGCAACCGCATACGGCATTGAGATTCCCGCTTCCGAGCTTGGCACCGACATGACCGTCATCCTGAACGCCGATTCGAGCGGCACGTTCATCAGCGGCGACACCAATGTGGCGGGCTGCACTTGGACGATCGAAATCACCGAAGGCGTTGCTGAAATGGTGTTGTCCTACGCCGGCACGGAAATGCTGCGTCTTGCCTATGACGGAACGTACCTGTTCCTGACGACGGATTCCGAGGGCGTCGAAGTCGTGATGTACTTCGCCCGCACCGCATAAGAGATCAACAACAAAAAGCCACCCTGCGGGGTGGTTTTTTGGTGAAATAAATCCCTTGCGGGATTTGTGAAATTTGCTGCGCTCGTCGCCATGTACTCCGCTTGGTTCGCAACGGCTCCTTCGGCTTTGCCTCATCCGCCATTGCTCATCCGCTCCGTCATGGCTCCTCTCCGCAAAAGGTCACGCGCTCGCTACAGCTGTTCGGTTGCAAGCGCCCTCACGACGCCTACGCGGCGCTACCAACCTTTTGCGGGCAACCCGCGTACACGGGGTATTCCCATTGAAAATGTCAACAAATCCGCGTGCTTTCCGTTCCCCGTTGTCATTCTGACGCAGCGGAGCGAGGAAGAATCTCCCGCTTACACACAAGATCCTTCGGCTTTGCCTCAGGATGACGGGGGAGCAGTCAATCCGTAGGGGTGGATATGATCCGCCAGCCGTCCCACGTTGTCATTCTGACGCAGCGGAGCAAGGAAGAATCTCCCGCTTGCGTGCGAGATCCTTCGCCAGCGCAGGATGGCGGGGGAGCGTTTTTATAGTGCTTTCCCCGAAAAGCGTGTCAACGGGAATACCCGCAAAAGGTTGGCAGCGCCGCAATCCCAACCCGTGTACGCGGGTGTTACATCCGTTCGGGCACGTTGGCGTCGATGGCGGCGGTGAGGGCGGCAATCTTTTCGATGACCGCGTCTACGGCGTCGCCTGCCGAAACGTCTTCACGGAACGACTTATCGCGTGCGGACAGCTCGAAGGCGTCCCGCGAAAGGGTCTTGGGGCTGATGACGACGCGCAGCGGTGCGCCCAGCAGGTCGGCGTCCGAGAACAGCACGCCTGCCGATACGGAACGGTCGTCGTACAGCACTTCCACGCCGCGGGATTGGAGCGCCGCATAGAGCTTGTCGGCGGCGGCGCGCACGTTGGGGTCATCCACGCGCAGCGCGCAAATTTCCACCTGCCACGGCGCAATGGTGATGGGCCAAATGGGGCCGTAATCGTCGTGCCGCACTTCGCAGACGGAGGCGATCAACCGTCCAACGCCGATGCCGTAGCAGCCCATGATCGGGTTTTGCCGATTGCCGTTGGCGTCGTCGTAGGTCATGCCCATGGCTTCGGTGTAGCGCTTGCCCAACTGGAAGATGTTGCCCACCTCGATGCCGCGGCGAATTTGCAGCGTGTGCTTTTTGCAGGCGGGACAAATGCCGCCCTCCAACGCTTTGCCCAAGTCGTAATACACGGTATCGGCAGGCAAATCACGCGATGGGGTAAAGCCCGTCAGGTGATACGCGTCGCGGTTTGCGCCGCAGACCAGATTGGATGCGCCGGCAAGCGAACGGTCAAACAGCACGGTTGCAGGGGTATCCAGCCCCACGGGGCCGATGTTGCCTGCCGCCAGATTGGCGTTTTCCAGCTCGACGGCGGGATGAATTTCGCTCTTCAAAAGGTTCGTCAGCTTGGTCTCGTTCACATCCACGTCGCCGCGGGTAAAGACCAACACATAGCTGTCGTCGCTGTTGCGCTGGTACACCACCGCCTTGCAGGACTTTTTGGCGTCGCTGTGCAAGAACTTGCACACGTCTTCGATGGTTTTGTTGTCGTAGGTGGCAACCTCGGCAAGCGGCGCAAGCGCGCTGTCGGGGAAATTCTCGGTGATGCATTCCGCCGCTTCCATGTTGGCGCGGAACCCGCATTCCGGGCAAAGAACGAGCGAGTCCTCCCCAATGTCGGTGAGCATCATAAATTCGTGGCTGACCTTGCCGCCCATCATGCCGCTGTCGGACAGCACGGCGATGACCTCGGGCACGCCTGCGCGGGCATAGATGCGTTCGTAGGCGCGGTAAGCGCGCTTATAATACGCTTCCAAATCGGCTTGCGAGGTGTGGAAGGAATAGGCGTCCTTCATGGTAAATTCGCGCACGCGAATCAGTCCGCCCCTTGCGCGGGGCTCGTCGCGGAATTTGGTCTGGATTTGATAGATCATGAACGGGTACTTTTGGTATGTACCCGCCACGTTCATCGCCATATGCACGGCGGCTTCCTCGTGGGTCATGCCCAGCACCATGTCGGCGCCGCTGCGGTCTTTGAAGCGCAGCAGCTCCTTGCCGATGGAATCGAACCGACCCGACGCCTGCCAAATGGTGGCGGGCATCACCACGGGAAACAGCACCTCTTGGCCGTCGATGGCGTCCATCTCTTGACGCATGATGGCTTCGATTTTGTTGGCGATGCGCTTTGCGGGCATAAACAGCGAGTAAATGCCGTTGCCCACCTGCTTCATATAGCCGCCGCGGGTCATGAGATTTTGACTGTCGATCTCAAATGCCCGTTCCTTGAACCGTTCTCCCAGAATATTGCTGACTTTCATGTATGCCTCCTGTCGTCTCCCCAAAGGGTCAACCTGTATTGTAGCGAAGTTTTTGCCGTATGGCAAGGATTTTTGCGGTTATTCTTCGGAATGCATCCAATAAAGGACGTTTTGCGACACGACCAGCCCCAGCCGCTGCTGCAAATGCACCGACGCCGTGTTGCCCACAAAGATTTGACAGTACGGCGTCCAACCGCGGCGCAGCGCGTCGTTGACAAGGTGCGATTCGAGCGCCGTGCCGATGTGCAGCCGCCGATAAGTCGGCAACACCTCCAGCATGCCCATGCTGCCGTCGTCATGAAACCCGATAAAGCCCGCAAGCGCGTCCTCCACGTACGCCGCGAACATCGCGCCCGCTTGGATGCGTTCCGCAAAGTATGCAGGGTTGGTCACGGTGTCGTAATGCGCCAAGATGAAGGGAATCTGGTCGGCGGGAAACGGCACAATGGTGCAGGTGGGCGGCACGGGCAGCATCGTTTTTTGGGGATAGAGCGCCTGCCAACAGCCGTTGCAGCGGGTGATGTTGGGAAATGTGCGCTGCACCGCCTCCTTGGCGGCGTCGCTGTGCCCCACAATGGATTCCACGGGCGCATCACAGTGGGAAAGCGCTTGCATGCCCGCCTCCACGGTGTCGCAGACCAACAGGTGCAGCCAATCCTCGGTGTGCAGCAGCAGCGCATCCGAAGCTGCGTACACAACGGCGGCGCGCCCGCGGCGAATCGCCTCGATCACGTCAATGTGGATGAGCCGATCGCGGTTCAGAGATTCAAAAATTTGTTCCATCGTCATACTTTTTATCGAACGTCATGCGTTCGGGTCCTTTGAAAAATGTTGATAGTCCTTTTCGCCCTTGAAGTGGCCGCCCCAGCCCCAGCCGTATGCGGTAAAGAGCCGATAGCACAGGTCGTTTTCGTCGATCATGCCGGTGCGGATTTCGCTGCGATCCAGATACGGTGCGGAATTGTCGGGCGCGAAGCTGCCGTCGGGGCGGATGTACGGGTTCATCATCGGATTGACGTCGATGGCGTACCCGTAGCTGTGGCGGGAAAAGTAGCGCTTGCCCGTGACGCGGCGGCAACAGAACGCAGAGGTGTTGTTGGCTTCCATGGAAAGCCCGTCGGTGAAGGGCTGCCCAAAATCGTCCACCAGCCGCACCGACGCCAGCGGATAGCCCGCCGCGTACAGCTGATAGAAGATGTCCATCACCTCGTCCGCCAAGTTCCGATGCACCAAGAGCGCCCCTTCGTGGGAAACGCCGTCAAAATCGACGTACAGCAGATGGATGTAGCGCAGCGCGTCCATGGCGACGGGACAGTCGCTTGGGTCTTCGGGAAAGCTCATGCCTGTGATGTAGCCTTGTAGCGCGGCATTTGGCGCGCAGTACCAAAACGCCGCGTCCTGTTCGCAGACGGTCAGCGGCTCACTGCGATAGGGGTCGGGCGTGGGCGACGGCGTGGGCGACGGCGAAGGCGTATCGGTGGGCACGGGCTGTGCCGTGGCGGGCGGCGCGGTGGACGCCTGCACGATGTGAATGGATTCGGGCGCGTCCGACGGCGCGGGCGAAGCGACGGGCGCAACGTCCGCCTGACCGCATCCAAACACGGCAAGGCACAGCAAGAGCAACAGAAACCGTTTCATGGCGACAGTATACCGCATCGCGCGAAAAATGTACAGTCCAACCGTATGGAGA
>CAYRQM010000058.1:0-7199 GCA_964426415.1 uncultured Christensenella sp. | reverse complement strand
GTCGCGGCGCTGCCAACCTTTTGCGGGAACACCCGTGTACACGATTTTCGGGGAAGGGTCGCAAAAGCGCACCATGTCATCCTGAGGCTGCGCCGAAGGATCTCGCGTGTAAGCTACATACGGCGGGCAGATGGGTTCTGCCCCTACAGAATGACCACGTGAAGCAATAATCCAAAAGGCGGTGCAACCGCCATTCCCAAAATTTCCTCATTTCTTCATTCCTTCATTTCTTCATTCCCGTCTGTCATCCTTCGGCATTATTCGTGCCTCAGGACGGCAGGGGGCGGTTTTGTGTTCCCAACGCCGTGAGGCATTTCACAGGACGATGCCATGTTTCACCCAAAAAGCCACCCGGTTGGGGTGGCTTTTTAGCGGCTTTGTGTTATTCCGGCTGCGGGTCAAGCGTGGCGACCAGATGCACGACGAAGCGCAGAATCTTTGTCGCGTCGGCAGCGGACAGCGCGTTGTCGAAGGTCACGTCGGACGCCAGTCTTTGGTTGTATGCGCGCTCGTCGGCGTACAGCTTATCCAGTGCCGCCACGATGCGCAGCAGGTACGCGGCGTCGGCGGAGGTGACGCTGCCGTCCAAATTGACGTCGCCATACTTGAACGGGGAACGATACACGGGCATGACCACATCGTCGGCGGTTACGGCGGTTTTGGTATAGTCTGCGCTCCAGCTTGCAATCAGGTTGTCCTTCGGCGGCACAACGGGAATGTCGGTGAGGAAGCTGCCGTGCGGGACGTCCGTATACGTTTTCACCGGTTCATCGTCCACCATGTACACGACGGTGTACAGGTTGATGGTATACACGGCGTTGACCGTGTAATCCTGCGTGATCGCCACGTTGCCAAGCGCGGTATCCCAATAGGGCGCCGTCTTGTCGCAGCCTGTCTTGGCGGGCACGGCGGGAATCGCGGCGAGCTTGGTGTTCCAATCGACGGTGTACGCTGCCACCTGCACGCCGTCTGCCAAGTAGGTCACGGTGTAGGTGTTGATGGTGTAGATTGCGTCGATGGTGTAGTTTTGCTTAATGGCGACGCCGTTCAAATCGACGCTCCAGCGGGGCGAGACCGCATCATACCCCGTTTTTGCGGGGATGGCGGGAATCTGCGCTTGCTGCAGATAGGTGCCGTATGCGATCTGCTCATACGTTATGACCGCCGTGCCGTTGATGCGATAGACCACGGTGTACAGGTTGGCGGTGTAGATTGCGTTGACCGTGTAGTCCTGCTTAATCAGCACGCCGGACAGGGAGGTGCCCCAAACGGGCGCGACTTGATCGTAGCCCGTTTTGGCAGGCACGGCGGGAATGGATGGCACCGTTTCGCCCCAGTTCACGGTATAGTTTGCCACCGTCACGCCGTCTGCCAAATACTTGACAAAATAGGTGTTGATGGTGTACACCGCGTTGATCGTATAGTTGCGGGTGATGGTGACGCCGTTCAAGTCGGTATCCCAATAGGGCGCCGTCTTGTCGTAACCTTCCTTTGCAGGCACGGCGGGAATGGTGGCAAGCGTGCCGCTCTTTGCGACCTCGTAGGTGGCAACCGTTTCGCCGTCTGCCACATAGGAAATCACCCAGTTGGGGTTGCTGCCCGGGGTGACGCTGCCGCTGTAATCGCCCTGCGTAAAGGACTCTGTGGGAATGGCGGTTTGCGCCGTATTGTCCTGCACAAAGGTGATTTGCGTGCCAACGGCGGGGCTGTTCAGGTTGAGGGAGAACGTGACGGGAATGGCCTCGTCCGCCGTGGCGGCGGCGCCCAAAATGAAGTAGACCGAAAGCAGCACATCGCCTTCTAAATAGCAGCCGTTTTCGCTGGCAAGCGCGGCTTGGAAACGACCTTGGTCGGTATAGGACTTGGCGGTAAAATCCACATACATCTTCGTCGTCGTGCCGGTCAGCGCGTTTGTGGTGTTGTAGTACAGATACTTCATGCCAAAGTCTTTGGAGTTGGCTGCGTAAACCAGCTTGGTATCATCCCATGTGAGGAAGAACTGGTACGAGCTGACCAGCCACCCTGCGGGCAGATCGGACAAGTGGATGTCGTAGCGATAATACGTGCCGGACGGATACGTCACCGAAATGTCGTCGGTGAACACGTTTTCGCCGTACAGATAGATGTCGTAGTGTTCGGTGTTGACGGGCGCCAAGGCAAAGGCGTTTGCCGCAGTGCCCAGCAGCATGACCAGCGCCAGCAAAATGGCAAGGAAGCGTTTCATGCAGAACCTCCAAAGATATATTTTCAAGAATATCGTACCACGTCACCCCCATTTGCGCAAGCACGAAGAATGTAAACAAAAATTGGGAACGCCCGTGTATGCGGGATTCGGGAAAGGAAGCAGTTGCCACACAACGTCAGAATGACCACGCGGCAAATAGCACGCGGATTTGTTTCCAACGCCAACGTGGCGCTTAAGACAGTTGTGCATACTGCTGCACGATGCGGTCTGCCGCGTCCGAAAGTTCGACGGCGCCGGCGTCGATGCGCAAATCCACAAACTGCGGGTCGCCCCACGGGTGACCCGTGTAATGCTCATAATATTGTCGGCGCTGCTTGTCCATCTTCTTGACGAGACGCGCTGCCTTGTCCCGCGAAAGGCGTTCCTGCTGCATTTTGCGTTGGATTCGCTGCTCCGTCGGCGCATGGACGAACACGCGAAGCAGGTGCACGTTCGGCTCGTCCTGCAATACATAATCTGCACAGCGTCCCACAAACACGCAGCTTTCACGCCGTGCGATGCGCTTGATTTCATGGCTTTGCAGGGCAAACAGCACCTCCGAAGTGGGCAGTCCGCGTGTCACATGATGATTGCCCTCGAACACGCCTTGGAACAAGAGGGGATTCGTCGCACGTTCATCGGCGCGCTGCAGCGTCTGTTCCGCGACGTCCCCATAGCGGCACGCCATGTGCAGCAGCTCCTTTTCATACACCTTCAGCCCAAGGGCGGCTGCGACCTTGACGCCGATCTCATGACCGCCGCTGCCGAACTCCCTTGCAATACAGATTGCGTTCGTTTGCATGGTTCGCTCCTCCTTTATTGCACAAGTGCGGCGCGTACCGCGGCGGGCACGGTCGCCTCCTCGTCGATTGTTTGCGCGGGGAAGGTCAGCGCGGCGGATAAGGAAATCGCCGTCTCCGAAAGCACGATTTGCATTTTGCCGTCGATCTGAAACCGAATGGATTCGATGATTCCGTTTGCCCAAACGATCTGCACGGTTCCGTCGGTCAAGCGCAAATCGTCCTGCGCCGTGTCGGGTGCAATCGCGGTGGCGGCATCGCGCAGCTGTTCCGCGTTTTGCGACAGCGTATAGGTGACCATCCCATTGGCTTCTTCACAGGTACAATCGCCGTCCAAAACCGCCTGATAGGCAAGCTCCAACAGCGCGGCGCATTTCGTGTCGGCAAGCGCGGCGTCCGACGCCGCGGAGCCATCCGCCAGACACGCCGCATCCGCCGTAAAGTAGACGGTGATTCCGTGCGCCTGTACACTTTGCAGCGTCGTGCCGTCGCAAACCGTCTTACGATAGGTGCAAGTCGTGTCCAGCAGCAGCGGCCCGCAATCCGCCTGCAGGCGCATCGATGCGCAAAGCGTTTCCCGCGTGCGCAGCTCGGAAAACGCGGTCAGCAGCCGAAAGACCGTTTCAAAAAGTTCCGTGTCGTCGGCGCTGCCCGCCTGCATGGCGTCCAGCACGTCCTGCGGCACCGTCGCATCGGAGGAAAACGATTCTATCGCAAGGGTCGCATCCACGGAAACCGTCGTTCCGTTGTCGCCTGTCGTGATGCTGCCCGCAAAGCGCAGCGCGGAGAGAACGCCGTCCCGCTGCACCAGCTCCACGGTCATGTCGCGGACGGTGGAAAGCGAATCTGCATAGGCGGGAAGCAGCAGCGCAAGCAGGCGTTTGGCGTTGTCGCCCTCTGCCGAGACGGTGTAGCGCGTGACGGTGCCGTCCGTCGTGCGGGAAATCTCGGCGTTGTTGTACACGTCCAAGGCGCGTGCAATCAACTGCGACGTGTCGGGATACAGCCCGTGGGCGCGATAGCCCCGTCCGTTTTCCAAATACACCGCGTCGTCATCATAGTACAGCGTCACGCCCTGTCGCGTGATGCAGGAAATTTGTTTGCCGTCGACCGTGACGCGCTCGATTTGCGCTTCCGTATCAAACGGCACACCGTCCGCCTCCGCATGCACCGTCAGCGTCATGGAAAGCGCGTCCTCGGCGGAAAACTTGCGCAAAAGGCGCATCGCGTCCAAGCCCGTGCCCAAGTCGGTATAGCGGTACACCAAAAACGCCGCCGCACACAATGCCACAAGAAGGCACACGAGCGTCCAAAGAAGCGGCGCCACGCGCTTCTTCTTTTTTTGCAAAACGGGCGCTTTGTCAGGCGCGGCAGGCGCCGCCGCATGCTGCTTCTGCTTGCGGCGCTTTGCTTTTTTGACGCCCTGCACCAACAGCAGAAAAGGCAACAGCACAATCGCTGCCGCCGCGAGCCACATCCACCAAACCTGCATCGTCGAAAGGACGGCGATCTCCGCATGGCTGCCGTCAACGGAAAACGTCAGATAGCTGCCCACGGCTTTGCTTTCGATTTCGTTCCACGTGCCGTCCTGCCTGCAAAACACCGTCAGATTTTCCGCGCTTTCGTTGGGCGACAGGTAGCGCAAAACATGGGTGGTCTGCCCATCGTCGGGCAGTTCGATCTGCCATTGCTCCACGATCTCGCGGCAGACGGAGGCGGCAGGACGTTCGCCGCGTGCGAAGCAGGAAAAATACTGCTCCGCCGTGTCGCGCACGCTTGCGGACAGCATACAAAACGATTGCGGCGTCTTTGCCTCGGCGGAAAGCGTGACGCGGTCGTCTTCGTAAAACGCGCCCTCCGCAAGCAAGATCGGGCGTCCGCTTGCCCGCGTATCGTCTGCGGCAAGCGCGGAAAGATACGGCGTGTACACCGCCGTCACGGTCGTATCAAAGCGCAGGTCTTGTAGGCTCGTCGTGTCCCAAGCGGCGTAATACCCGTCCTTTTGGGGAATCGCGGGGAAGACGGTTTCGTCAAAGCTGTCGCCGTATCGAAAGGCGACGGCGGACACCACGGCGTCGTCGGCTATAAAGCGCAGGGTAAAGCTGCGCAGCTCCAACGGCAGTGTGACGGCGTCGCCCAGCGCTTCGTAGGAGATGGGCGCGGCACGCCCCGTGTAGCTTACCATGCCCAAGCCCGCCAAGCGGTCGGAGACGAAGTAATTTTCCGTAAAGGTACCTTGGTCGCTGCCGGAGATCGCGCCCACATATTGGGACGAGTCCGAAATCTGCACGAGCGCGTAGCACGATTGGGTCACGCTTCCCGCACGGGTTTCATCCGCCGCGACGCCGCTGCCAATCACGCCGCCCACATGCTTGCGCCCCGAAAGGCTGCGTTTGGAAAGACAGCTTCGGACGGTGGACGCCGAATAGCCCACAATACCGCTCACATAGTCGCCGTTCTCGCTGGCGATGGTTCCGAACCCGTTCGAAAACAGGATCAGCCCAAGATCCATGCGCCCGCAAACGCTGCCCACGCAATCGCGCTTTGCCGTGCAGTCGCCGCTGTTTGCGCAGTTTTGCAGGATCGCCTTTAACGCATAGCTGCCCTGCACGCCTGCCGACAGCGTGGAGGAAACGTCGTCCTCCGGGTCAAGCTCGTATTCGATTGCCATGGCGCCCGCGACGCCGCCCACGTCGATGTCGCCATAGACGCCGCCGCTGTTGAAGCAGGCGGTGACCTTGCCAAAGGTGACGGCAGCCACGTTCTCGTCCGACGTGTCCGTGAGCAGCGCACCCGTACCGTCATTTGACGCGGAAAACAGCGCCATCGCGGTGTCGGCGACCTTGTCCGCTTGGTCGTTGACCGCCCGCACATCGTCGGAAAGGGTGGTGGACGCGCCCGACATCTCGCCGTTGAGCAGGCGCAGCTGGCTCGTCATGCCGCTGAGCGCCGCGGACAGCTTGTGCTGCGACGCGTTGATCGAAATTTGTGAGGATGCGGTGAGCGAACCTTGGGCGCTGCTGCTGCCTTCGCCTTGGGCGCTGCCGCTTGTGCCGCCTACATCGACTTCTCCCGAAGCGGATGTGCTGCCGCCGACCTCGCCCGAAGACGGGACGTCGACGGAAACGTGTGCGTCGCCTGCGGTTTCGCCCGCGCCGTCCGCCGAGATCGACGGAACCGTCACTTCGCCGCTGACGCTGCCGCTCACCGAGCCTGCGCCCAAAACCGAGCTCAAAACGCTTGCATATGCACGCATATTTCCCACGGCGTCCGCTGCCGCCGCCATGTAATCCGCCATGTTGTTCATGCGAGAGGTGACGGTCTGTACGCTGCCGTCCGCGTCGTCGATGGTCTTGTCGATCAAATCGGACAGCTCGGAAAGCTCCGCATCCAGCTGCGCAAGCAAGTCCACCGAAAGGCTTGCGTCCAGATACGGTTCCATCTGGCCCACAATGCCGCCGACGTCCTTGCGCCCATAGACGGCGCCCGTGTTCCTGCAAGCGATGACGTACCCGCTGCTGCGTCCCGCGACGCCGCCCACGTTGTAGCCGATGTGGGCATAGCCGATCGTGCCGCTGTTTGTGCAGTCACGAAGCGTGCCGTTGTTCGCGCCCGCAATGCCGCCCGTGTCGGTGGCAGGATTGAGGCTGTCGGTGGAAGCGAAACGGGCGATGCTTTGCGTCAAATCCACCTGCAGCTCCGTTTGGGAAAGGGTCGGATCGACGCTGTCGATGTTGACATAGCAGGCGCTTTGGCAGCTGTTGACCATGCCGAGGTTGACCCCCACGACGCCGCCTGTGGCATGCTGACCGAACACGCCGCCCGACGACTTGCAGCACACCAGCGTGCCCGTCATGCCGTTGATCCCTGCAATGCCGCCCGTGCTGCTCTTGCCGTTCACCGTGCCCGAAAAGGTGCAAAACGACACGGTTCCATAGTTGATCCCCACAATGCCGCCCACGGCTTCGGCGTCGCCCGAAGGCGAGACCGTGCCGCTTACGGTCAGATTCTTCACCACGGCGCCCGCCTGCACGATGCCGATGAACGCGCACGGATAATCGCTGTCGGAGAGCGTGAGCCCGCTTACGGTGTGTCCGCCGCCGTCCAGCTCGCCGCTAAAAATGGGAATTGACCGAAAGGCGGTGTTCGCCAGCGAAACGTCGGCACGGAAGATG
>CAYRQM010000057.1:0-8062 GCA_964426415.1 uncultured Christensenella sp. | reverse complement strand
TCCCCCTACACGCAATCCTCCCTCACTTTTACCCGGAACTATTTTACACCAACCGAATGGACGGCGGGTTTACGCAGCGCACATTGACTTGTTACCCACGGCAAATAAGAAGTTTTGAACATTTTTGAAAAACTATTGAAAAAGGGCTTGACTTAGAGCGAACTCCAAGTTTTATACTGTACCTGTACACACGAAGGAGGACGGATCATGCAAGCGAAACGACACATTTTAATCGCGTACTTTTCGCATCGGGGGCAAAACTACCGAAACGGCGCGGTTGTAGAGCTGGCGCAAGGGAATACGGCGGTTATCACCGCACTTTTGGCAAAGATGACGGGCGGAACCCTGTTCGAGTTGGAACCCGTCGCCGCGTATCCCGCCGCGTATCGCGCCTGTACGGAGGCGGCGCAGAAGGAACTTCGAGCAAGCGCAAGGCCTGCGCTGTTACGGGACATCGATGTGACCGACTACGATACGATTTTGCTCGGATACCCAAACTGGTGGGGCACGATGCCCATGGCGGTCAAAACCTTTTTGGATGGGCACGACTTTTCGGGCAAGACGGTGCTGCCCTTTTGCACGCACGCGGGCAGCGGCATGGGCAGCAGCCAAGCCGATTTGGAGGCGACGCTTCCAACCGCAACGGTGCTGCGCGGGCTTGCCATCTTGGGCGATCAAGCAAAGGACGCCGCGCCCAAGCTTTTGACATGGCTGCAGGAAGCGGCAATTATATAGGAAAGGAACGGTGCATATGACCATTAAGGAAGTAAGCGAGCGCTATGCCGTTTCGGCGGACACGCTCCGCTACTACGAACGCATCGGCATGATTCCGCCCGTGCATCGCACGGATGGCGGCATACGGGACTATACGGATGCGGACATCGGCTGGGTGCAGTTGGCAATCTGTATGCGAAGCGCAGGGTTGCCCGTGGAAGTGATGATCGAATACTTGAAGCTGTATCAAGCGGGCGACGCAACGATTCCCGCACGGCTGCAGCTGCTGCAGGATCAAAAGGAGATTCTGTTGGAACAGCGCAAAAGCATTGACGCGACGCTGGATCGGCTGAATTACAAGATTGCGCGATACGAAATTGCCGTCGAAACGGGACGGCTGACTTGGGACGAGCCCTGTCAAACTGCCAAGGACACATCCGAAGGGAGGAACCTTACATGAGCGAATGGTTGAACATTGGGGATGCGAAGCAAACGGCGATCAAGCTAAACAACGGATGCGTGATTCCACAGTTTGGGCTTGGGGTCTTTATGATTGCGGGCGACGCTGCCACCGAACGCGCATGCAGCGAAGCGCTCAAGCTTGGCTATCGGCACATCGACACCGCCCACGCCTATCAAAACGAACGCGGCGTTGGCGCTGCGGTCAAGAAAAGTGGGATTCCCCGTTCGGAAGTGTGGATTACGTCCAAACTGTGGCCCAGCGAATACGCCGAAGGCGCAGCCATGGCAGGAATTGACCACATGCTGCAAAGGCTTCAGACAGACCATCTCGACTTGCTTTTGCTGCATCAGCAGTTTGGCGATTATCTCGGTGCATGGAAGGATATGGAGCGGGCAGTCCGCGCAGGCAAGGTGCGCGCCATCGGGTTGTCTAACTTTGAATCCGACCGTTTGGAAACGCTCTGCTTGGCGGCGACTGTGAAACCTGCCGTTTTGCAGGTGGAATGTCACCCCTATTATCAGCAGCAAGCGCTGAAAGCGCGCATCGCGCCCTACAAAATGGCAATAGAAAGCTGGTATCCCTTGGGACACGCCGACGCCGCGCTGCTGCACGAGCCCGTGTTGACCGATCTTGCAAAGCGTTACGGAAAAAGCACGGCGCAGATCATTTTGCGCTGGCACATCCAAGCGGGCAATATCGTGTTTCCCAAATCGGCAAACGTGCAGCATCTCAAGGACAATATCGACATCTTTGATTTCTGTTTGTCCGATGCGGACATGGCAAGCATCCAAGCGTTGGACTGCGGCAAACGATTCTTTACCATGACGCTTGCCGAACAGGAACAGAACCTCAGCGGTTTCACGCCGGCGGATTGACCGATCTGCCGTTTGAACAAATAGAATCACAATAAGGAGAAAACAAATGCAAAACTTTAACTATTATTGTCCCACAAGACTGATTTTCGGCAAAGACGCCATCGAACAGCTGCCTGCGGCGATGAAGCCGTTGGGCAAGAAGGTGCTGCTCACCTACGGCGGCGGCAGCATCAAAAAAATTGGACTGTACGACAAGGTAAAAGCGCTCTTGGGCGATTATGAACTCTATGAGCTTTCGGGCATTGAACCGAATCCCAAGTATGACCCGAGCGTGCTGGAAGGCGTGCGCCTCTGCAAGGAACACCACATCGACGCGATCCTGTCGGTGGGCGGCGGCAGCACGCTGGACTGTTCCAAAGCCATTGCAGCGGGCGCGTGCTACGACGGCGACCCGTGGGACTTGATTTCCTACAAAGTCAAGGCAAAGGCTGCCCTGCCCCTTGTGGACATTCTCACGCTTGCGGCGACGGGCAGTGAATACGACGGCGGCGCGGTGATCTCCCGCACCGAAACGAACGACAAAATCGGCTACATCGACCCGGTCATGATGCCCGTGTGCTCCATTTTAGACCCGATCTACACGTTTACCGTGTCCAAAAAGCAAACCGCTGCGGGCACTGCCGACGCGATGAACCATGTGATGGAGCAGTACTTTACGGCGGACACCACGCTGCTCAACGACGGCTTCTGCGAATCCGAGCTGAAGAGCCTGATGCACAACGTGCGCATCGCGCTGAAGGAGCCGAACAACTATACGGCAAGAGCCGAGCTGATGCTGGATTGCACCTACGGCTGCAACGGCATTTTGGCGCTTGGCAACAGCCCGTCGGGTTGGCCCTGCCACGGCATGGAGCATGCGCTCAGCGCGTACTACGACATCACCCACGGCGAAGGACTGGCGATTTTGACGCCGCGTTGGATGCGGCACATCCTCAATGATAAGACCCTCGCACGGTTTGTCAAGTTTGGCGTCAACGTCTTTGGCGTCGATCCCACGCTTGACCCGTATACCATCGCCAATAAGGGCATCGATGCGCTGTATGCGTTCTTTGTGGAGATTGGCATTCCCATGCACCTTGCGGACGTGGGCATCGATGCAAGCCGCCTGCGCGAAATGGCGCATCATGTGGCGGTCAACGAAGGGCTCGACGATGCCTATGCACCGCTTTCCGAACAGGACGTCTTTGAAATCTTCACCGCGTCGCTCTGACGCTGCGTTTCCTCCCAAAAAGCACTGCGGCGTTGTTCGCGGTGCTTTTTTTGTTTGCTCTTGTGAATAGGGCAAGCGGTCGGCACGGTGCAGAAAATGCGCGCTATTCCGTGGTCAAGCCATGGTTTGAAAACAATTCTCCAAGATACGCTTGGTAGGCTTGCTCGTCCAACACGTTTGCGTAGGCGTCCAAGTATTGCGTCCAGTCCGCTTGCAGCGCAGTCAACGACTTCCCCGTGACGGTTGCATATGCCGCTTCATCCGCAGCGGTGTAGAGCTGCATGAACGCGTCCATCCCGTAGGTATCGATGAGATACTTGACAAAGGAGTAGGCGAAGACGTAGTAGGTTGCTCGCTGATCGGTCTTGCCGGTCTCGCCCTTGCGGTCGAAAGACCCGATTTCCGCCACCATTGCGCGCCCTTTTGCGTCGGCAAGCAGCGTCTTCTCTGCAATTTGGTGTGGATCCAATCCATAATTGAAAACGGTTGGGATGGTGCAGACGTCGTCGTGCAGGTAGCCCGCAAGCCCTTCCCGCAGGGTGATGGATTGATAGTCTTGGCAGATGAGATG
Organism: uncultured Christensenella sp.; assembly: GCA_964426415.1. Classification (GTDB taxonomy): domain Bacteria; phylum Bacillota; class Clostridia; order Christensenellales; family CAG-138; genus UBA3792. The sequence continues at coordinate 4,229 of CAYRQM010000057.1, read as the reverse complement.
GGTCAGCTCGTGAAAGAGCGGCGCCAGGCCGTGACAAAACAGGTTTTCATTCAGATAGATGGTGGGTTCGAGCAAATCCTTTGACCCATAGCCGCCGGCTGTGTAGGAGCCCTTCTCGGTGCCGTTGATGCGCACGACGACCATGCCGTTGACCTCTGGGTCGTATCGGGAAAGCCAGTCCTCAAATGTTTTCTCTGCGATACGCTCCATGCCGTCCGATACGGCGGCAAGCAGCAAGTCCACCGTCTCATAGGGACGATAGGCAGGCAGCGACGCCTCCCACAATGCCGTTTCGATTGCCACGATGAAGCGTCCGTTGGTGTAGTTTTCGTATCCGGAAAGGGCATTCGATTGGAGCTCTCCGTCCGCACGGTCGGCATCCTTTGGGACGCCGCCACATCCAATGCTTGCAAAAAGCAGAATCAGCAAGAGCACGATGGATAAATAAGGCGCATACGGTTTCATGAAAGGTCTCCCCCCTTCTTTTCATTATTTGTATCATGCACGCATCGCAGTATGCAACGGAAACGTACAGAATCGGAAAGGGATTCTTTGCCTTCGGCGCTGCTTCTCGGAACGGTCGTCGGGTGCGTCAAGATGGACGGGTTCCGCCGTGCGGGGATGGGTTGCTGTGCCGAACGGCCTTTTTGTACCGCACAAACAGCACGAGAAACGCGAGCAGCGATGCGCCCGCCACGCTTGCCATCACAATGCCCATTGTGCAGCCAGGCGAATAGCCTGCCGCGTTCTCGGGGTGCAGCCGCAGCCCGTGAAACGACGCGCCTACGGCAAGCGAGAGCCCGCATACCGTGAGCGCCGTGATCCATGGCCATTTGCGCTTCATTTATTACCTCATCGTTCGATAATTGAATATTCGGGTATTTCCATTCCCATAAGGATGCATTTCTTCACGGGTTCGGCTGGTTCCCCATTGCCAATAGCGTCGCACCGTTTTGCTTGAGCCACTTGTCCTGCGCCCAATAATCGGGACACACGCGCAGCACTTCGGCGTAAAAGCGGTCGGAATGGTTCATTTCTTTTCGGTGGCAAAGCTCATGCACCACGACGCTGTCCAGCACTTCGGGCGGCGTCAGCATGAGCAGACAGTTGAAGTTGAGATTGCCCTTGCTGCTGCAGCTGCCCCATCGGGATTTCTGTCGCCGAATCGTGATTCTGCCGTAGCGCACCCCGATTTGCGCCGCAAAATGTGCCACGCGCTTTGGGATGACCTCCAGCGCCCTGTTTGCCAGCGCGACGATTTCCTCCTGCGTCAGCTTGGGGACTGCTTCCTTGGCTTGTTCCGCCGCCTGCATCTTCGCCCAATGCGTTTCGATCCATTGCCTGTTCTGCTGCACAAAGCGCCGAACGTCCGCGTCGGAAGCGCGCAGCGGCGCACGGATCGTCAGCCTGTTCTGCCGAATCTCCGCGCAAAACGTTTTTCGGTTGGTGCGAAGCACCGTATACTCCATTGGGGGCATGCTCCCTGCTCCTTTAGCGTGCTGCAGCTTTTGTGCCATTGTACCACAGCAACCGACTGAACACAACGGAATTTGCGCAAATCGGGATGCCGAAAACGAAGCCTTTGTCGCACTTTGCAGCTTGGCTCCGTTATCTTTTGATGGTTATGCGATTGTGTTCGCTTTGCGTCGTGTGCTAAATCTTTGACGCGGGGCGAGCTCAGTTGATGGGCAGAAGTCTGCCCTGCACGACATAGCGCGCGCCCTCAAAGGCATAGTCGCAGGTGGACATGCCGGACGTTTTTGCGATCCCCCCATTCTCGCATTGCGTACGCCACTGCATTTTGTGCCAGCCCACATCATCTATCAAATCTCAAGGGATTCCCTGCAATTTCACAAGACGCAAAAGCGGTGTGTGCCGTTTTTAATCGGCGTGTTCGCCTTCCGTCTGCGAGAGCGTGAACCTGTTCTTGTCAAATTGCAGAATGCCTGCATCGCGCAGCTTGCACAGCTCGTTGGACATGGCGCTGCGGTCTACGGAGAGATAGTCCGCAAGCTGTTGCCGATTGAACGGAATCTCGAAGGACGATGATTTATGCCGCTGCGATTCCGCCGAAAGGTACGAGAGCAGCTTATCTTTCGTCGTCCTCTGCGCCATAAATGCAAGCTTTCTTGTGAGCAGCAGATTCTTCTGTGCCGTCACTGCCAGCAGGTTTCGAATGAGCCTTGCATGAAATGCGCAGGAGGCAGAGCAGGTTGTGAGGATGCGCCGAATATCCAAATAAAGCACTTCAGAGGCTTCGGCGGCGACAACGCTTACCTCCGCCGATGCGGACGGAACCGCTGCGTAGGTTTCGCCGAACAGCTGCCCTGCGCTGATTTCCGAAAGGATGCCCCGATTTCCCCAAAAGTCCTCTTTGATGATATGCACCCTACCCGACAGGACGACGCCGACCAAGGTTGTGGCGTCCCCCGTGCGGAGAAGGCTTTGCTCTTTGCGGTACTTCTCGGTCTTTGCCGAAAGGCAATCCATCATCGCAGTGATTTCCCGTTCCTCGATTCCTTCAAACAGCGCCGTCCGCTGCAGCATGCGATAATTTATCTGCAAATAATCCTCATTTCTGTTGTAAATACAACTGACTTGTTTGCTATATCATAGTACAACCCCATTATGAAGTCAAGAGGAGGACAAAGAGATGAAACGAATAATCATTGAAATTGATGCAAACAAATGCAACGGATGCGGCGCTTGTGCGGCGGCGTGTCATGAAGGCGCGATCGCCATGGTGGACGGCAAGGCAAGGCTGATGCGGGATGATTACTGCGACGGGCTCGGCGACTGTCTGCCCACCTGCCCGACAAACGCAATCTCCTTTGTCGAGCGCGAAGCTGCGGCATACGACAAAGATGCGGTGCTTGCCGCGAAACAGCAAAAGCAAAACAAGCAAGGTGAAACGCTGCCCTGCGGCTGCCCCGGAACGCAGTCAAAAAGCATTTCGCATGCGGAATGTGACTGCGGCGGGCACGAAACTGCCCGTGTTCCGCAAAGCCGACTTATGCAATGGCCGGTACAGATGAAGCTTGCGCCCGTGAACGCGCCGTACCTGAACGGTGCAAAGCTGTTGATCGCCGCCGACTGCACCGCGTATGCCTACGCCAACTTCCACGAGGATTTCATCAAGGGGCATATCACGCTGGTGGGCTGTCCCAAGCTGGATTGCGTGGATTACGCGGAGAAGCTGACCGCCATTTTGAAGCGCAACGACATCAAAAGCGTGACGATTGTGCGCATGGAGGTGCCCTGCTGCGGTGGGCTTGAACTCGCGGTGAAAACCGCTTTGCAGGACAGTGGGAAGTTCATTCCGTGGCAGGTTGTGACGATCACAACCGACGGAAGCATCAGAGATTAGCGGAGGGTATGAAAATGGAAAACAAGATGTTTTGCTTTCAATGCGAACAGACGGCAGGCTGCATCGGCTGCACGGGAAGCGCGGGCGTGTGCGGCAAGAAATCGAACACAGCACGGCTGCAGGACGAACTGACCGGTGCGCTCATCGGGCTTGCCCGTGCAACCGACGGCAACGATGCGACGACGGAACGGACACGGCTTACGCTGATAGAGGGGCTGTTCACGACGATTACCAACGTCAGCTTTGACGATGACGCCATCACACGGCAAATCGAAAAAACCCATGCCGAGAAGGCTGCGCTTGTTCCGCAGTGCGGCGGGTGCGGGACGCCCTGCTGCCGCAATGAGGATTACGACATGAACGCGCTGTGGAACGATGACGAAGACGTCCGTTCGCTGAAATCGCTCATTCTGTTTGGGCTGCGCGGCATGGCGGCATACGCGTATCACGCACACGCGCTTGGCTATACCGACGATACGGTCAACCGCTTCTTTGCCGAAGGGCTGTTTGCGGTGGGCGAAGACTTGACGATGGAGCAGCTTTTGCCCACGGTTCTGAAGGTCGGCGAGATGAACCTCAAATGTATGGCGCTTCTTGACCGGGCAAATACCGAAACCTACGGCACGCCCACACCGACGACCGTTCCCCTGATGGTGGAAAAGGGCCCGTTCATCGTAATCACGGGACACGACCTGAAGGACTTGCAGCTGCTGCTGGAACAGACCGAAGGGAAAGGCGTCAACGTCTACACCCATGGCGAAATGCTGCCCGCGCATGCTTACCCGCAGCTGAAAAAGTATGCGCATCTGAAGGGCAACTTCGGTACGGCGTGGCAGAACCAGCAGAAGGAGTTTGACGGCAT
>CAYRQM010000056.1:0-8248 GCA_964426415.1 uncultured Christensenella sp. | reverse complement strand
CGTTCCCAACGCCTTCTGCTCCTAATTCACCCGGAACAACTTGACACGGTCGTCCATTCGTTTTCTGTTGCGCCAAGGTTCATTTCGTCGTATAATCGGTTCGGACACTGCAAGCCTCGTTTTGCAGCAAGAATAGGAGCGGATATGGTTTCAATCTGTGATGACAAGGTCGTTTTGCGGGATTTCCTTGCAAGCGACGTCGAAAAGCGCATCCTTTGGGAAACGACCGAAACGGAATGGCAGCTTTGGGACGCGCCGTGGGAATATGAAGGGCTGACCGAAGCCCAGAAACACAAGGATTTGGCGTCGTACATCCATACGATGCAGGGCTGGGCAAAGCGCGCATGATTGCGCCGGCAAAGAAGCTCGGCTTTACGCTTTGCTGCACCAAGACGGGAATTCGCACCGTCCGCGGCGCGACGTACGACGGGCTGACGTTTGTGCCGGACAACGCGAAATACCTTGCGGCAAAGCAAGCACGATAGGAACATGATTAGAAATGCCGCTGCATTCGAAAGGGAGGAACCCCATGCTCACGCTGATCAAGCGCTGCCCCCAATTCGTAGATGGCTATCGCGCCTACTGCCAAGAAGCGTTCGACGCCCACGAACGGTTCTTCATTCCTACCGACCCCGCAAGAATTGATGGAACGTGGTTCTTGCGCACCAAGGATTGGTACGACAGGAAGGAGACGGGGCAGGTGGCGGGGCAGCCAACGGGGTTTCATTACTGGGCGGTGGACGGCGACCAATTCATCGGCGAATTCCAGCTGCGCACCCAATTTACGGAGCAGGTGCTGACGGGAATCGGCAGCGTGGGCTATGCGGTGCGCGTGTCGAAACGGGGACGTGGCTATGGCACGGCGCTGCTGCAACAAGGGCTCAAACTTGCAAAGGCGCACGGCATGGAGAAGGTGTTGCTCAACATCCATGCCGACAACGCTGTTTCTCTCCATATTTGCGAAAAGCTTGGCGGCGTTCGGATGGACACGATCCGTGTTTCGGACGGCGCAAACGAATCCCATGCCATGCACCGCTATTGGATTTTGCTTTCGTGAAGCGGCGGGCGGGCAAGCCCAAAATTTGTCCAAAATTTGTTTGGCTGCAAGGCAAAAAAACACTTGCAATTTGGTTGTGACGTGGTATAATAGCCGATGGTAATGCAATACACGACAAAGAGAAGGAGTGATATTACATGAAGAAAGATATTCATCCGTCTTACGGCGAATCGGTCGTACGTTGTGCTTGCGGCGAAACTTTCCTTACCGGCTCTACCAAGGGTGAGCTGACGGTCGAAGTTTGCAGCAAGTGTCATCCGTTCTACACCGGCCGTCAGAAGCTGGTAGACAGCGGCGGACGGGTCGATCGCTTCAAAAAGCGCTACGGTCTGTAAGTACAAATTTGCATCAACACGGGGTCGCTTCGGCGGCCCCGTTGACGTTTATCCGCCACAATACAAAGTGTTGTCATACGCCCGTGCTGTCGTGGACGCAGGATGACAGGGGAATGAAAAATGAAGAAATGAAGGAATGAAGAAATTCCGGTAATGGCGGTTGCACCGCCATTTTGATTACAACCCCTCCTTAGTCATTCTGACGCAGCGGTGAGGGGCGGATACCATCCGCCGACCCGCGCCTGCGCATCCGTACATCCGAATTTGAACGCGATAAACACTCGTTGTGATCCTGAGCCTCGGCGAAGGATCCCGCACGCACACGGGAGGTTTTTCCTCGCTGCCGCAAACCGCAGGATGACAACGGGGATTCGCGTGTGCTTTCTCCGGCGGACGTCGTTTCACTCTGTAAAAATCTTGTCAGTTTTCCCCAATCGTGGTAGAATGTGCGCAGAAAAGGCGCGTGCGTCTTTTCATCCATCTCAAATAGGAGGTACCACATGCGACTGGACGGGTTTGGCTTATTTGTCAAGGATATGCCCACGATGATTCGCTTTTATCGGGACGTGCTGGGCTTTGCCATCGAGGAAAGCGAGGACGCTTCCAATGTGTATCTCAGAAAGGACAATTCCCTGTTTCTGCTCTACGGCAGAGACGATTTTGAAACGATGACCCATCGGCGCTTCGGCTTTGCGGACGGCGTGCAGGGGCACAGCGAAATCGCCCTGTATGTAGACACGTTTGACGAGGTGGACGCAGCGTATCAAACCGTGATGCAGCGCGGCGCCACGTCAATTTTGCCGCCCACCACCGAGCCGTGGGGGCAGCGCACTTGCTACATTGCCGATCCGGAGGGCAACCTCATCGAGATCGGTTCGTTCAACAGGCCATATCCCTGTTAACGGATGCGGCGTTTTGCCACCGCAAGGAGGAATCCATTGAAACGCACCATGACACGACTGCTTTGCGTATTGGCAGCCTTGCTGCTGCTCGCGGCATGTCAGCCGCAGCCGAATGTCCCTATGCCTACCGACGCGGGTGAAACCGCGACCGCCACCCCGACCGTTGTGGTCACGGCGGACGGCTGGTATGAGGAAACCGCCGAGGAAGACATCCTGACCGTCTTTCTTTCCGAAGCGCAGGGGCAATGGACGGCGGACGCAGAAATCGCTTCCGGGCTGTCCATTTCTTCCGTACAAAGCACCTACGACGGGTACGCCGCATTTGCTCTTTCAAGTGCGGGCGCCTGCACCGACCAAACGGTCACATTCACTTGCACAAATGACGGCGCCGTGGTTGTCACCTGCACCATCGAGGTGTTCGTCAACGAAGCGGATCTGATCGAAGTGGTCACGACGAACCTTCCGCACAAGGAAGCGGCGGCAACGGAACCGCCGTCCGTGTCGTTCACGCCGATTGCGTACACCATCGACTATACCCGCTGCACCGACTTGCTGCGCAGCGCGGTGGGCGAACAGGTGATTCAAGACGCCGGCATGGTCATCGCCGCTTTCTTGCGGCACGAGACCGAGGCTGCGATCACGCCGGATGGCAACAGCTACCTGTACGTCAACAAGCTGGGCTTTGCCTTGGACGCCATGTGTCCGCCCTTTGTTGCGCTGACCACGTTCGACACGCTCCATGCCTATGACGATGGCGTTTTGCGTTGGGACTATCAGGCGGACAAAGAGACCACCGAATCAAACATTGCCGCCTTTGAAGCGGCGGTTCAAACGATCATGGCAACCGTTGACGTGCGCGACGGCGAAACGGCAAAGGCGCTGCTTCTGTATCACGGGCTGACGGAGAACGGCGTGTACGACTACGCCTATTACGAAAAGGGCGAAGTCACCGCCGAGGAGAGCCGCCTGCCTTCTTCGGCATACAGCGCCATCAAGGCGCACAGCGGCATCTGCATCGCCTATGCGGAGGCGTTCTGCTTCCTTTGCATGCAGCTGCAAATCGACGCCGTACCCGTTAACGGCAATGCGCCCGATGCGTTCCATGAGTGGGCGCTGGCGTCCTTGGACGGCGCATACGTTTATTGCGATCCCACCTACGATCTGGGCGGCGGATTTCGGTATTTCGGCATGAACGAAACCGACCGCTGCACATACGGCGGCGACTTTGATGCGTCCACGTTCGCCATCTGCAACGTCGCCATGGACGGCGCTTATTCCATCGCAAGCACCCGCTTTTCGGCGCTGCACGACGCGCTGACGGGCGGCTATGCTTCCTTGCTTGTGGATCGAGACGCCCAAACCGCCATCTTTGCCGACGGGCTGTACACCCTTGCCCTTGGCGCATAAGAAAAGGAGAACGCTTTATGGACAAATCCATCTGCGGTGCGGACTGCACTGTTTGCCCCGATCACGACGCTGGTCGTCTGCACCTATGGCGCGGACGGCACGGAACCACAGTTGGTGTTGTACAAAAAGCGTGCGCCAGCGAAAGCCGCGCAAGGAAAGGAATCGGTATGAAGACATTGATTGTGGTGGAATCCAAACACTGCGGAAACACGCGCAAGGTCGCCGAAGCGATGGCGGCGGGCGTGCCCGATACGGTCGTCGCGGACACGGCGCAGGTCAAGCAATACGATCTGCACGATTTCGCATTGGTCGGGTTTGGCAGCGGCATCTACGCGGGCAGGTTCGACGGGCGCATCGTCCGCCTTGTGCAAAGCTTGTGCGACAAGCCCGCCAACACCTTCGTCTTTTCCACCAGCGGCGGCGGAGACGTCGCCTACAACCAATCCCTCATCGACCTGCTGCAAAGCCGCAACAAAACGGTCTTGGGCAGCTTCGCCTGCAAGGGACTGGATAAGTTTTTCATCCTGCGTCTGACGGGCGGCGTCAACAAGGGCTGTCCCACCGATACGGATCTTCATAACGCCGTATCGTTTTTGCAGAACGTGCAGATAAAATGCGCTGAAAACCCGCAAGAAGCATCGTAGGAGGACGTTCGTATGCCGCTGCTGTATGTGGTGCAACACGACATCACCAAAATGCAAGTGGACGCCATCGTCAACGCTGCCAACCCCACCTTGCTGGGCGGCGGCGGCGACGGGTGTATTCACCGCGCCGCAGGGCCTGCGCTGCGTGCAGCTTGCCAAGCGCTGGGCGGCTGTCAAACGGGCGAAGCCAAAATCACCGCGGGGTATCGGCTGCCGTGCCGCTATGTGATTCAAACGGTCGGCCCCATCTGGCAGGACGGCGCCCACAGCGAAGCGGATGCGCTGGCGTCGTGCTATCGCGCATCCTTGACGCTGGCGTCGTCGCATGACTGCGCCACCGTGGCGTTTCCGCTGATTGCATCGGGCGCTTACGGATTCCCTGTCGAGCAGGCGTTTGCCGTTGCGCGCAGCGCCATTTGCGGCTTTCTTGCCGATCACGAGCTGACGGTGTATCTCGTGTTCTTTAACCGCACGTCGTCGTTTCTTGACAGCTCGCTGCGCCACGACGTGACCGCATACGTCGAAGACCGTTCCGAAACAATGCGCCGAGCGGAAAGTGCGGCGCGGCGCGATAAGCAATGCAAAGCTGCATTCCCCAAAGCCGAGCCGTGCCAAAGCGCGCCCGTGCTGCTGCAAGCGGAACGCGGGCTCACCGACTATCTTGACGATGCGGACGAGAGCTTTTCTCAAATGCTGCTGCGGCTGATCGACCACAGGGGCATGACGGACGCGCAGTGCTACAAGAAGGCGAACATCGACCGCAAGCTCTTTTCCAAAATTCGCGGCGACAAATCGTATCGCCCGTCCAAAACCACGGCGGTCGCCTTCGCCGTCGCGTTGGAGCTTTCGTTGCCCGAAACCGAAGCGTTCCTGCGCACGGCAGGGTTCGCGCTCTCCAAAAGCAACAAGTTCGACAGAATCATCACCTACTTCCTATTGCAGGGCGTGTACGACGTCTTCACCATCAACGAAGCGTTGTTCGAATTTGACCAAAGCCTGCTCGGCGCATGATTTGTCGCTTCCAAAGCGACCAAACCGCAATTCCATCTTGCTACAATATGGTCGTCGGATGAAAGTCCGCACGACCATTTTGATTGGAGGCAAGAAAATGAAACAGAATTTGACAGAAGTGGTATTCTTACTGGATCGCAGCGGTTCCATGAGCGGGTTGGAAACGGACACCATCGGCGGGTTCAACGCCATGTTGGCGCAACAGAAGGAAGGGGAGGGAGAGGCACTGCTTTCCGCCGTCCTGTTCGACCATGAGAGCAAGGTGCTGTACGATCGCGTGCCGATTGAAAAGGTGCCGCCCATGACGCAGGATTCCTATGTGGTGCGCGGCAGCACGGCGCTGCTGGATGCCATCGGCGACGCCATTTCGCATATCGCTATGGTACACAAGTACGCCCGCAGGGAGGACGTGCCCGCGCACACGATCTTTGTGATTACCACGGACGGCATGGAAAACGCCAGCCGCCGCCACAGCAGCGACACGATCAAGCGGTTGATCGAGCGGCAAAAGACGCAATACGGCTGGGAATTTTTGTTCTTGGGCGCGAACATCGACGCCGTTGAGACGGCGGCGAATATTGGAATCGAGCGTGACCGTGCGGCAAATTACCACAGCGACAGCCGCGGCACGCGCAGCAACTATGATGCGGTCAGCAAGGCGATTCACACCGTGCGGGCGGATCTGGAGCTGCGCGAAACGTGGAAAGCGGACATCGACGAAGACTTCGCCAAGCGGACGCCCGAAAGGTGACAGCAAACAAAAACGCCTCTGTGCCGCGGCATAGGGGCGTTTCGCTTTTTTACGTTAAGGCTTCTTCTTGTTCTTCAGAATGTGTCCCAAAATCATGCCGCCGCCGCCCAGCAGCAGCACAAGACCGACAAGCAGGACGGAAACATCGCCGCTGCCGATGACGCCGAGTAAGCAAATAAGACCCAACGCGGCAACGATGATGCCCCAAATGAGCAGCGCTTTCGACGGGCCCTTGGAGGTGACGGAGACTTGGGCGGGCGCCTGCGCCGATTGGGGCTGTTGGATGTGAATCTGGGCACGGCCAAACCAGTCCACCTCGATGAACACAACCTCATGCCGTTCGGAAACGTAGATTTGACGGTTGTAGTTGTGATTGCCCACCTTCAGTACCACCGCGTGCAGTCCGGGCGCAAGACGGAACGTGCGCTCGTCGCCGTTCAAGACGTGCATGACGGGCGTGCGGTCAAACCGCACAATGAGCGGCAAATCGCTGCGATTCGCACGATAGCGCACCACCGCCTGCACGTCGGGGTACTTGTCCATCGTGTGCCGTACTTCGCCGCTGACGTTGACCGTCTGCTGCACCTCGACCCGCTGCGCCATGTTGACAATTTCTGCGCCGCAGTATGTGCAGAACAGCTTGTTGCGGGTATCGTCCACCTGCATCGTTGCGCCGCACTGCGGACACTTGGCTTGCACCATCATACGCTTTTCCTCCAACCCATATTTGTTTGATTCCTTTCATTGAGTATACGCTTTTTTCGACACGTTGTCAATTTCTGCCGATAAAACAAATCACAATTTCGTTCTTGCCGCGCAAATGCAGACTGTATGGATACCGTCAGGAATGGTCGTACCAGTAATCGGCGGCGTCCTCATAATCGTAGAAGTCGTCATAGTGATCCTCATAGAAATCATCTTCGCCGTAGTAGTCGGACGCGTGGTACGGATCGTCGTCATCTTGCTGCCGTTGGGCAGCCCCACTGCCAAGATCGCGGACGGAAATGACGCGTCCTGCGGCACATCTTGCACGATAGACCTGTCTGCCATCCTGCATAAAAAAGTAGTAGTAAGAGGTGTAGGACTGCCCGTCCACCGTGACGGCTGCGCCGACGACTATCTTGGAAGCGCGTCCAAGACTTGTACTGTGGATGTCCCGCTCGCGCATCCCAATGTATGGCACGCCGTCTTTGCGCGCTTGCGCACGGGCGTCATCTATGGCGTCCAACTCGGCGGAAATTTCCGCAGAATACTGCGCTTCCAAAAAGGCGCGATATGCGTCAAGCCGCGCTTGCTCCTCTTGCGTCAATCCCGTCGGATGCACGTCAAGAATGTGCCAATACGCTACGCTGTAACTACCGTATTTGTAGGCGCGAAGCGAGACGCAAATCTCGTAAAGCGTTTGGGCGTCCTTGTAGTTCTGATACTGCAGCGGCTCCAGGATTGTGAAACCCGCGTCATAATCGCCTTGCGCGACGGCAGCCCGTCCCGCTTGATAGGTGGCTTCCCGATCTGCCGCCTGCTTTTCGCGGGTGTAGACCCGATACGCACAGACAAGAAGCACCGTCAGCAGCACAAGGATGGCGACAGAATAACCCCGACGCCAACGGCTGCGGGTCGCTTGCGGCATTTCCAAAGCGCCTTGTACCAAATCTTCGTCGTTCATATGCAGCGCTCCTTTCCTTTTCTGTCGTCATCATAGCACGGCAGCTGTCCCATAAAACGGAAAGTACCATAGAAATCTGCAATGCGGCACGAAAAGAATGCGCGGCGATCAGTCCACCGTCACGCGAAAGCGGCAGTTGGGCGCGCCGCCCAACACGGTGTGCAGAATCTCCACTTGGATGCGGCAGTTCGGCAACAGCTCCTGCAAAATGAACAGGATGCTTTGGCGGGAACACGCGCAGTGGGACGCGTCAGAAACCAGACCGTTTCGCACGTCGGGGCAGACGCAGGCGGGGTAGCCAATCTCATACATATGATGCGGTTCGATGACGCACCCAAAGAAGGCGTCCGTGTCGCCGTACTTCGCGTACTGCGCGTCAAGACTGCCGCACTCCAAAAACTGTTGCCGCTGCAGGGGCAGCACGGTGTCCTGCACGCAGCGAATGGCTTTGCGTAAATATTCCGATTCCGTCCGC
>CAYRQM010000055.1:0-8532 GCA_964426415.1 uncultured Christensenella sp. | reverse complement strand
ACATCGGATTCGTCGACGGCACGATCACCATGGGCTCTCGTCCCGTCGTGACCGCAACGCCGATTCCCTCCGAGACGCCGACGCCCGCGCCCGACGACTGCGACATTGTGCTCTCGGTGGGCGATGTGACCTCCGACACCATCACGGTGGACGTCAACGGCACCGACTACCTCAAGTACGACGTCAGGATTTCTGACTACGCCACCCTTCTCAATGCGCGGCTGGCAGACTTCCAGTACTATCTGCTTTGGGACACCGAGAAGTTGCCGCTGGTTTGCAACAGCGAGGATCTGGGCGTACAGACGCTGTATACCACCACCGCCATGGATGTGCAGGTGTTTACGGGCACGATGTGCAACAACAACATGACGGCGCTTGCGTCCCGTTACGCAAACGGCAATTTGAGCGGGTTCTCCCAGAGCTTTGCGACTGCCAACGCGGTGGACGCACAGGACAACACGCTGATTTCCCTGTACTTCGCAGTGCCCGATCTGCCCTGCGGCACGGTGATTCCGTTCTACTTCGGCGACACCATGTTCGTGGACGATACCCAATACAACATTGCACAGGCGGGCTTTGTCAGCCGCACCAATATGGACGGCAGCGGCAATCCCATTGAGCTGGATCGCGCCTACATCGGTCGGCAGGACGGCTCCATCACCATCAAAAACCACAGCTACACCGCGACCGTCACCACGGCGGCGACCTGCACCACGGACGGACTTATGACCTACACCTGTGCCTGCGGCGACACCTACACCGAAGTCATCACCGCTTTGGGTCACACCGCCGTCGCGTATGCCGATGTGGCAGCCACCTGCACCACGGGCGGTCAGACGGGCGGCACATACTGCTCCGTCTGCGGCGAGCAGCTCACCGCGCCCACCGCTACGCCCAAGCTGGGACACGACCTTGTCCGCATCGTGACCGTACCCGCCACCTGCTCCACCGTAGGAACGGCGCACAACGAATGCACGCGCTGCGATTTCATCGGCACGGACGTTGTCGTTCCGATAGACCCCAACAACCATGAAGCCATCGTCACCGATGCGGCGGTTGCGCCGACCTGCACCGAAACCGGTCTGACCGAAGGCAGCCATTGCACCGCTTGCGGCAAGACCATCACAAAGCAAACCACGCTTCCCGCACTGGGCCATGCATGGGACAGCGGCGAAGTCACCACGGCGGCGACCTGCACCGCAGCGGGCGAAAAGACCTTCACCTGCTCGCGCTGCGGCGAGACCAAGACCGAAGTCATCGCCATCGATCCGAATAACCACACCGACGTCGTCACCGATGCGGCGGTTGCAGCCACCTGCACGACGGACGGCTTGACGGCGGGCAGCCATTGCGCGGCTTGCGGCACGATCCTCGTTGCGCAGGAAGTCATCCCCATGCTGGGGCACGACTGGGGCGATTGGACGCATGACGCCGACAGCGCACCCAGCACGCACACTCGCGTGTGCGCCAACGACGCAGCCCACACCGAGACGGACGCTTGCGTCTTTGGCACGACCTTCGACGAAGCGACCAACGAAAACGTCTACACCTGCCCCGTCTGCGGCTATTCGTACCGCGAATCCACGGGCTTTACCGTCACGTTCATGGCGGGCGATGTGGTCGTGGCAACGTACACCATCGCGGCGAACGAAGCGCTGGGCGATCGGATTCCCGACACCAAGACGGCGCCCGTGAAGGTGCAGAACTTTGCGGCGTTCTGGCCCGATACCGTCACGGCAGACTATGTGGTGACGGGCGACGTCACCTTCCATGCCGAATACTGGAAGTTCGGCGACACCAATCTGGACGGCTCGGTCACGTCGGCAGACGCGGCGGCGCTGCTGCGGTTCATCGTCGGTATGGATCCCCTGCGCGCAAAGGCGAAGTACCTTGCCAACGTGGACGGCAACAGCCTGACGTCCGCCGATGCAACGCTGATCCTGCGCTACGTCGTGGGTCTCACCAAAGACATCGATCCCGAAATGTAATCGCATCGACAACAAAACGCGGAGCGGCAATTTGCCGCTCCGTTTGCGTTTCAAAAATGTGTGCCCCGCGCCGTTTTTTAGGAAGGGAAGGTGATGGTGATTTCGGTGCCGATGCCTTCGCGGCTTGAAAGGGAAATCGCCGCATGGTGCTGTTCGCAGATGTGCTTGACGATGGCAAGCCCCAAGCCTGTGCCGCCCGTTGCCTTGCTGCGGCTTTTGTCCACGCGGTAAAAGCGTTCGAAGATGCGGTTCTGATGCGCCTTAGGGATGCCGATGCCCGTGTCGCGGACGGTCAGCACGTTGTTGGAAACGCGCACCGCCACCGTGCCGTTGTCGCGGTTGTAGCGAATGGCGTTGTCCACCAAATTGTAGATCAGCTCGGACAACAGCGTGCGATTGCCGTTGACGAACATTTTTGCGCCTGAAAGGTGGATGGTCACGCCCCGCAGCATAGCGGCGGAGCGCAGATTTTCGATGCTTTCTGCGGCAAGGGCGTACAAATCGACCGCTTCGTTGGCTTGCGCCATGCCGCGCTCGTCCAGCTCGGTCAGCTTGATGATGTCGGACACCAGCGCCAGCATGCGGTTGGACTCGCGGCGAATGCGCTCGGCAAAGTCGGGAATGTCCTCCGTGCGCGCCATGCCCGTGGCAATCAGCTCGGCATAGCCGGAGATGGACGTCAAAGGCGTCTTCAGCTCGTGGGACACGTTGGCGGTGAACTCGCGGCGGATGCGCTCCACACGGGTTTGTTCGCCGATGTCCGACAGCAGCAGCACGGCGCCCACCCGCTGCCCGTCCTCTTTGAGGTCTTGATAGGTGAGCTGTACCGCTTGTCCATCCAAGTCGATCATTTCTTTGTCGCCGTGCCGCGCTTCCCGCAAAAAGAGCGAAACGACAGGCGCCAACGCCAAGAAGGAGATGGTGCCGATGTGGCTTGGATCAAGGTGCAGCATGGCTTGCGCCGTTTGGTTGCAGTGCAGGACGCGCCCGTCCAAATCGAAGGTGACGACGCCGTCGGGCAGGCTGTCCAGCACCAGACGGATTTTTTGATCCTCCTGCATGGGCTGCCTCACAATCCCAGCCGATAGCCCACGTTGCGCACGGTGACGATCAGGCTGCCTGCGCGATTGAGCTTTTTGCGCAGCGTTTTGATGTGCATATCCACCGTGCGCGTTTCGCCCGCAAAGGCGAAGCCCCACACCGCTTCCATCAGCTGATCGCGGGTGATGACAGTGGTTTGATTTTGCAGCAGATACTTGAGCAGCTCGTATTCCTTAAAGGTCAGCTCCACCCGTTCGCCGTCTGCGGTGACTTGGTGCTGCTCGTTGTCCATGGTGATGGAGCCGAAGGTCAGCACGGACGCAGGCTTGCGCTGCATCCGTCGGAGCAGCGCGTTCACGCGGGAAACCAGCTCCATGATGCCAAAGGGCTTGGTGATGTAATCATCGGCGCCCATGTCCAGCCCGCGCACTTTATCCAATTCGGTGGTCTTTGCCGTGACCATGATGATGGGAATGGCTTGTGTCGCCTCTTGGGCGCGGAGCCGCCGCAGGATGGAAAGCCCGTCCTCGTCGGGCAGCATGATGTCCAACAGGATCAAATCGGGCAGCCGTGCGGCAAGCGCTTCGTCCATTGCGCGCCCGTCGGCGCACGCAGCCACATCCAACCCGCTGTTCTTCAGCGCGTAGGATTCCATCTCGCGGATGTCAATATCGTCTTCGACCAGCAGGATCAGTGCCATATCAGCGGGTGGCAAGGCGGCGAATCGCTTCCGCCATGACGCAGGTGTTGAACCGCAAATCCTCCAACGAAACGGATTCGTCAGGCATATGGCATTGGCTCTCCTCGCCCTCGCGGACGATGCCGAACGCCACCGCGTTCTTCATGTCGCGGGCATAGGTGCCGCCGCCCATGGAAATGGGCTTGCTCTCGACGCCCATCGCTTCGTTATAGACCGCCATCAGCGTGGACACCAGCTCGCTGTCCGCCGCAATGAAATGCCCCGGTTTGACGGTGGCGTCGGTGCGGGCAAAGCCCAGCGCGCCATAGGCGTTGTCCCAAGCGGCAAGCAGGTCGTCCGCCTTGGCGGAAAACGGATGCCGACAGTCGCAGATGAAGGAGACGCCCGTTTCGTCGGCGTGCAGCACGTCGGGCGAATGGGTGAGCCGCCCCGACGCGTCGGAAGCGTCGATGCCCAAATGTTCGCCGTGCAAGTCCCGCGCCCAAAGCGCGGCAAGCCCCTTGCATACGGCAAGCGTTTCTGCGTCCAGCGGCTGCTGCGCCAAAATTTGCAGCAGTGCCGTCAGTGCGTTTTGCGCAAATTCGGGCATGGAGGCATGACCGCCGCGACCCGTAACGGTGATGGTGTTGCCCGAATAATCTGCCTGTACGCCTTCCAAAGCGGGTATGACCTTGGCGGCACAGGGCAGCGCCGCCGTGACGACGCCCGGAATGACGTTGGACGCCGACCCGCACGCGATGCCAAGCGAGCAGGGAAACGCCTTGCGATAGGTTGCCTGCAAAATGCCCATCTCGGAATTGACTACGGGGTATTCGGCGTCGGGCGTGAACGCCATAGCAGGCTCGCCCTCCACTTCCAAATACCGTTCGACGCCCAAGGAGCCGATCTCCTCGTCGCAGCCCAAGATGATGCGCACGCGCCGCCAAAAGGATGCGCCGCTGTGCTTCACCGCGTCCAGCGCGTACAGCGCGGACACCGCCGCGCCCTTGTCGTCCAACGTGCCGCGGCCATAGATGCGGTCGTTCTTGATTTCGGCGCCAAAGGGGGCAACCGTCCAGCCTTCGCCTGCGGGCACCACGTCCAAGTGCGCCAGAACGCCCAAAATCTCGTCGCCTTCGCCATACTCGACGACTCCGCAGCGCCCGTCGATGTCCCAAACCCGTTCAAAGCCCAGCCGTTTGGCGATGGCAAGCGCCTCGGTCAGCGCTTCGGAAACCGTTTTGCCAAAGGGCTTGTCCGCCTCGGCGGGATCGCCGCGGGAAACGGAGGGGATGCGCACCAGCGATTGCAAATCGGCAATCTGCTGCGGCATGGTCTTTGCAATGTACTCTTTCATAAGTGGTTCCTTTCTGTGTCAGTTCACGGCGGAAAAACCTTTGCCGATGACTTCGCGTGTGTCGATGATGGATATGATGGCGTGCTCGTCCTGCTCCAGTACGATGCGGCGAATCCGCGCCAGCTCTGCGGTCTTGGTGATGATGTAGACCAGCTTTTTTTCTTTGTTGGTGTAGGCGCCGCGACACGGGATGTAGGTGACGCCGCGATGCACCTGCTTGAGGATGACGGGCGCGATCTCGTCCCATTTGTCCGAGATGATGAACAGCGTCTTGGTGCGGTTCATGCCCAAAATGACATTGTTGAACGCCACGCTGGTGACGCCCAACGCGATGATGGACAGGGTGCAGCCCTCTACGCCCACCATGTAATCGCCCTTTTGTATCGCCTGCACGACGCCCAGCGCAACGGCAATTACGACGTTCAGCGCCATGGAAATCGTCCCCATGGAGATGGAAAATTTGCGGTTTAGGATGAGGGACACAATGTCCATGCCGCCCGTGGAGCCGCCAAGCCGCACGATGGCTGCGCCGCAAATGCCCATCATCATGGCGCCGAACACGATGCTGACCACGCGCCAAGTCGTATCTTCGACTTGGAACAGTACGGGCAGATCCAGCCGTTGAAACACCGCAAGCCCTGCCGAGAACAGCACCATCATCAGCAGCGAATACAGCGTAAACCGAATATGCAATGTTTTGTAGGACAAAATCAGCAGCGGGATATTCGCCAACACGATGATCGTCCATTCGGGGATCACGCCATGGGTCGCATACGAGACCAACATGCCGATACCCGTCACGCCGCCGGTGACGATGCCCGCAGGCGTATAGAGAAGCTCCACCGCCAACGCTTCCAGCAAAATGAGGAAGCACATCATGGGCAGCGTCTTCAGCTCGCGCCGCAGCGCCAGCGTCTTTTTGGGGTCTTTGAGTTTTTTGACCTTCTTCAATTTGGTTTCACCTCGCACTTTACCAAATACAGTATATCGCGTTTGCAGCGGAAGTGCAAGGTGCGAAGCGGGGAAAAAGGTGCGTTACGCCATGCGAAACACCAATGTTTCGCCAAATGGCAGCGAAGAAACGGGCGGCGCGGCGCCGTCGGCGGCGCAAAGCCGTGCGTCGTACAGCAGGAACAGGACGCCGTCGTAGCCCACGGGCACGCAGACGCCCTCGCGCCAAGTGAAGCGCAGCGTGCGGCCGTACCAACCGCCCTCCGTCTCCGCCTCGGTACGGATGGTGCAAAGGGTGGGCGCGCCGTCGATTTGCAGCATGCCGATGCTGTCGCCGTTCTCGGCTTCGGCAATGGCGACGTCGGCGGTGTAGTAATCGCCGATGGTGGCGGCGCTCACGACGCCGTATTGGGCGGCGTCGTCCCCTGAAAACGCAAGCTGCACCGTCACCACGCGCCATTCGTACCCTTCGACGGCAGGGAAGGTGGCGTCGCAGGACAGAATCTCATAGCGCAGGATGCTCGCCGTGCCCGTCACGCCCGCCGCCGCGTCGGTACAGCCTGCCGTGGTGTAGGCATAGGCGTTGCCCACCTGCATGTTGGGCGCAAGCCCCAGCGTGGGCGCAAGCGGCGGCAGCGGATCGCCCACTTGCCTGCCGCAGAACACGCAAACGGCAGGCGATTGGAAGGTCGCGTCCGCATAGCGATGGCCTGCCGTCTCCCCAAACGTGGCATGACAGCGGGTGCAGGCTGCAACGCGGGTGCAGGTCGCCGCCGTCAGCGTGTGCCCGAGCGGTTCGCCCTCCGTGGCTTGGCAGCGCGTGCAGGTGCGCGGCGACGTGCAGGTGGCAGGCGCAAACGCGTGTCCTGTGGCGCAGGCGATCGTCTTGCCGCAGCGGGTGCAAACCGCATCTTGCGTGCAGGTCGCTTCCGAAACGGAATGGTTGCCGAGAAGACAGGTCGAAAGCAGCACGACGATGACCGCGGCAAGTGCCGCAGCAAGCGCCGCGCCGGCGATCCATATACCGATTTTATGGCGAGCGTACCACATCGCGTTTCCCCCAACTTTCACGATTTAGGATATGCAGAAGTTTTTTCCATATGTATCCGTTGACAAAATGGAGATGCTTTCTTACAATATGGATATGGAGATGCAAAAAGAACCGAATCGGGAAAAGGGCTTCAAAGCGGCGTATCGCCGTTTTCAGGAACGGCATGGCACGCTGGTGCAGATGCTCAAATTTTGGCTGCTGGGCGGCATTGCCACGGTGGTGGACTTGGGCGTGTTCGCGCTGTGCAACTATTGGCTGTTTGTCGGCTATAAATCCACGCCTGTCACTTGGTGGCTGCTGGATTATCGGGTGGAAAACGGCGGGCTGTGCGCGCTGCTGTCCTTTGCCATCTCCTATGCCGTGTCCCAAACCGTCAACTTTTTCGTGCAGCGCAAGGCGACGTTCGGCGCAACCAACAACGTCGCGCTGTCCGCCGTGCTGTATTTGATCATGATTTTGGGCGTGTACGCGTTTACGCTGTGGCTGCCCACGCTGATTCTTGCGCCCATCGAGGCTTGGGCGGGCGCGGCATTGGGCGATGTACTGGTCAAGCTCATCTGCCAATTCGCGTCGTTCCTCATTCAGTTCCCGCTGAACAAGTGGGTCATCATGCGCAAACGATAGGTCACAGCAGGATCGACGCCAAATTCAAATATGCCGCAAAGCAAAGCCACAGCACATAGGGCAGCTGCAGCCATCCCGCGACGGGCCGCACCGTGAAGAACGCGACGCACATCCAAATCACCGTTGCGAGCAGGCACAGAATCAAAACGAACGCTGCGATTTCCAGTCCGAATTCAAAGAACAGCAGCGGCCAAAAGAAGTTCAAAAACAACTGCAAATAAAACGGGAACAATTCCTTTTTGCCCCCGACGGGCGGCGTCCGATAGACCAGCGCCGCCGATATGCCCATCAAAACATACAGCGTCGTCCACACCACGGGAAACACCCACGCGGGCGGCACAAGCGCAGGCTTGGGCGACGCCATGTACGCTTGGATGCCCTCCATGGACAACAAGCCCGCCGCCCCGCCTACCAGCAGCGAAGCGCCGATGAACACCAAATACGGCAACCATGCAATACGTTTCTTCATACGAACAGGGTATGCAGTTTGGTGGAATTATATCCCCCATCAAAGGTGTACCGCGCATGCTGCTTGCGCGGAAAGATGCAAACGCCACCGGGTCATTCTGAGAAGCGAAGCACCGAAGATGCTCTCGCTTACACGCGAGATCCTTCGGCGCAGCCTCAGGATGACAGCGGAGCGTTTTTGACGTTACTTTCCCGAAAAACGTGTACGCGGGGTTACCAATGAAAATGTCAATAAATCCGCGTGTTTTCCGTCCCGCGTTGTCATTCTGACGCAGCGAAGCAAGGAAGAATCTCCCGCTTACACGCGAGATCCTTCGGCGCAGCCTCAGGATGACAGCGGAGCGTTTTTGACGTTACTTTCCCGAAAAACGTG
>CAYRQM010000054.1:0-9192 GCA_964426415.1 uncultured Christensenella sp. | reverse complement strand
GATTACAGCACTTCGTTGTCATTCTGACGCAGCGAAGCAAGGAAGAATCTCCCGCTTACACGCGAGATCCTTCGGCGCAGCCTCAGGATGACAGACGGGAATGAAGAAATGAAGGAATGAAGAAATGAAGAAATTATGGTAATGGCGGCGCTGTCGTCATTTTGATTACAGCACTTCGTTGTCATTCTGACGCAGCGAAGCAAGGAAGAATCTCCCGCCTACACGCGAGATCCTTCGGCGCAGCCTCAGGATGACAGATAAAGCGTTATTTGCGCCTTTTTTCGAGAAGCGTGTACACGGGTGTTCCCGCAAAAGGTTGGTAGCGCCGCGTAGGCGTCGTGAGGGCGCGGGCTCACCGAACAGCCGAAGCGAGCGCGTGACCTTTTGCGGAGAGGAGGCGCGACGGAACGGGCGAGCAATGGCGGATGAGGCGAAGCCGAAGGAGCCGTTGCGAACCAAGCGGAGCACATGGCGGCGACGCATCGTTTTTCTTTCTCAAACACCTTGACCGCGTGGAAGAAAATAGGGTATACTATACAATACCATAGTAGGGAAGAACGGAGTTTGGGTATGTTGGATATTGCCATCATCGGCGGCGGGCCGGCGGGATTGACGGCGGGACTGTACGCCATGCGCGGCGGCGCCGAAGTCGCTTTATTTGAGGAGATGTTTACGGGCGGGCAGATTGTCAAGACCCACCGCATCGACAACTATCCCGGCTTTTCCGACGGGCCGGACGGCTACGAGCTGGCGGCGCGTTTTGAAACGCACGCGCAAAAGTTTGGGCTGCCCATCCGCTACGAGGGCGTGGACAAGCTCACCCTGTCCGACGGCCGCAAAACGCTGTTTGTGGGCGGCGAACCAATCGAAGCCAAGACGGTCATTTTGTGCATGGGCGCCAACCCGCGCGTGCTCGACGTCGAGGGCGAACAGCGGCTGACGGGGCGCGGCGTTTCCTACTGCGCCACCTGTGACGGCGCGTTCTTCAAAGATCGCGTGGCGACGGTCATCGGCGGCGGCGATACCGCCATCTCCGATGCGCTGTACCTGTCCAATCTTTGCAAGCAGGTCTATGTCGTGCATCGGCGCGACGCGCTGCGGGCAAGCGCGGTCTTGCAGCAGGCGGCGTTTGCGGCGGCGAACATCACCTTCCTTTGGGACAGCGTGCCGCTCGCGTTCTTGGGCGAAACGGATCTTTGCGGAATCCGCCTGAAAAACGTTCAGACAAACGCCGAAACCACGCTCGACACCGACGGCGCATTTGTGGCGGTGGGCGTCGTGCCGCGCACCGATTTGGTGGCGAGGCAGGTTGCGCTTTCAAAGGACGGCAGCATTGCAACCGACGCGCATCTTGAAACCAACGTCAAGGGCGTATTTGCGGCGGGCGATATTCGCACGACGCCGCTGCGCCAAGTGGTGACTGCCTGCGCGGACGGCGCCATTGCGGCGACCTACGCATTGGAGGCGGCAAAGGCATGATGCTGTCCAAAGCCAAGCAAAAGCGGGCGTTGGCATTGTTGCAGGCAGCGTACCCCGATGCACGGCCCGCGTTGGATTTTTCATCGCCTTATGAGCTTTTGGTGGCGACGATGCTGTCGGCGCAATGCACGGACAAGCAGGTCAACAAGTGCACGGCGGTGCTGTTTCCACTTTGCAACACGGCAGAGCAGATGGCGTCTTGGGATCTTGCGACGCTGGAGCCGTACATTCACGCCTGCGGGTTTTACCACACCAAGGGCGCCAACATCCTTGCCATGAGCCGCATCCTTTGCACGCAGTACGGCGGGGAAGTGCCTGCCACCCGCGAGGCGCTGACGTCGTTGCCGGGCGTCGGGCGCAAGACGGCGAACGTGGTGCTGTCCAATGCGTTTGGCGTACCCGCCATTGCGGTGGACACCCATGTGTTTCGCGTGGCGAACCGCATCGGGCTGGCGGACGCGAAGGACGTGCTGCACACCGAGGAACAGCTGATGCAGGCGATCCCCAAGCGCGACTGGTCGGCGGCGCACCATTGGCTCATTTATCACGGCAGACAAATTTGTTCGGCACAGCGTCCCAAGTGCGACGTGTGCCCCATTCGGGAGGTATGCGACGATGCAGTTCATCGATAAATGCAAAATTCACATCAAGGCGGGCGACGGAGGCGACGGCTGGGCGTCGTTTCACCGTGAGAAGTTCGTCAACAAGGGCGGCCCCTCCGGCGGCGACGGCGGCAAGGGCGGCAACGTGGTTTTTGTGGCAGACCCGCAGCTGACCACGCTGCTTGATTTTAAGATGCGGCAGCATTACCGTGCGCAAAACGGCGACACGGGGCATGCCGAGATGAAAACGGGCGCGGACGGCGAAGACCTGTGCATCCATGTGCCCGTGGGCACCATCGTGCGCGACGTCGAAAGCGGCAGCGTCATTGCCGACATGAGCGAACCGGGCAAGCAGCGCATCGTGCTGCGCGGCGGACGCGGCGGCAAGGGCAACGCACGCTTTGCAACCGCGACGCGGCAAACGCCCCGCTTCGCCCAAAACGGGCAAAAGAGCGAGGAGCGCGAAGTGGAGCTGGAGCTGAAAACCATTGCGGATGTGGGCATCATTGGGCTGCCCTCCGTTGGGAAATCCACCATCCTTTCCGTGCTGACGTCCGCCAAGCCCAAGATTGCGGCATATCATTTCACCACGCTCACGCCCAACTTGGGTGTGGCGACCCGACGCGGCCGTTCCTTTGTCATGGCGGATATTCCGGGGCTGATCGAGGGCGCGGCGGAAGGCGCAGGGCTGGGACACGACTTTTTGCGGCACATCGAGCGCACCCGCATCCTGCTGCATGTGGTAGACGCTTCGGGCAGCGAGCAGCGCGACCCGCTGCAGGATTACCAAAAGATCAACGACGAGCTGCAAAAGTTCTCCGACGCCTTGGGCGCTTTGCCGCAGATTGTCGTCTGCAACAAGATCGACCTGCCCGACGCGGAAGAAAACGTGGCGCGGATGCGTGCGGTGTTAGAGCCGCAGGGCGTGCCCGTGTTTGCGGTGTCCGCGGCGACGCTGCAGGGCTTTGACGCGCTGTTGGATCGCGTTTTGCAAATGCTGGACGCGCTGCCGCCGATTCGGGTCTACGACGAGGCAGAGCTGGAGCTTGGGCCGCAGTACGAACGCGGCTTCACCATTCGGCGCGGCGACGACGGCGCGTATGTGGTCGAAGGCGGCGACGTCGAACGATTGCTGGACACCACCGATCCCGACGACGAAGCTTCGATGCGGCGGTTTCAACAGCATCTCATCAAGTATGGCGTCATCTCCGCACTGCGGGAAATGGGCTGCCAAGACGGCGACACCATCCGCATGGGCGAGTGGGAATTCGACTTTACAGATTAAAGGGGTATGGGTATGACGAGCAAAGAACGTGCCGCGCTGAGAAAGCAGGCGAACACCATCACGGCGATTTTCCAAATCGGCAAAGAGGACGTAACCGAACCGCTGGTGGAGGCGGTGGACGCCGCGCTGCAAAAGCGTGAATTGATCAAGCTGAGCGTCTTGGAAACCTGCCCAAGCTCGGTGCGCGACGCCGCCAATCGGCTTGCCGCCAAGACCGAAGCGGAGGTGGTGCAGACCATCGGACGCAAGATGGTACTGTATCGAGAGCGCCGAGAAGAGGAGCCGCTATGCTGACCATCTCCCATCTGGTCAAAACCTTTGGACAGACCCGTGCGGTAGACGATCTCTCCCTTACGGTGGACGCGGGGGACATCTACGCGTTCATCGGGCACAACGGCGCCGGCAAGACGACGACGCTGCGCTGTGTGGCGGGCATCTTGCCCTTCGATGCGGGCGAAATCTGCATCGACGGCGTTTCCATCCGCCAAGACCCCATCGCCTGCAAGCGCAATACCCGCTACATTCCCGACAATCCCGACCTGTACGGGTATCTGACGGGCGTCGGGTATCTCAATTTTCTGTGCGACGTGTACGGCATCGACGAAGCGACCCGCAACGCACGCATCGCCCGCTACGCCGAAGCATTCGAAATCAAATCCCGCTTGGGCGATCTCATCAGCGGGTATTCCCACGGCATGAGCCAAAAGCTGGCGCTCATCGGCGCGTTGGTGCAGCAGCCCAAGCTGTTGCTGCTGGACGAGCCGTTTGTGGGGTTAGACCCGCGTGCCGCGCATACGCTCAAGTCCTATATGCACGAAATGACCGCAGAGGGCATGGCGATTTTCTTCTCCACCCATGTGCTGGAGGTCGCCGAAAAGCTCTGCAACAAGGTCGCCATCATCCAAGAGGGCAAGCTGATTGCCGCGGGCGACATGGAAACGGTCAAGGGCGACAGCTCGTTGGAAGATCTCTTTTTGGAGCTGACCGAAGAATGAAAGCGCTTTGGCTTCTGGTAAAACTGTATTTGGATGGGATGTTCCGCTTCTCGGTCATCCGCTATGCAAAGGACGCCAAGGAACGGCGCAAGGCAGTCGGCAGCCTGCTTGCCACCGTGGTGCTTGTGGTGGTGTACGGGTTCATGTCCGTCAGCCTTTCGCTGTCGGTGTTTTCGGCAGGCGCGGCGGCGGGTGATCCTGCCGTGGCGTTTGCACTGCTGCTCACCGTCGCAAGCGCGTTTGTGCTGGTGACGTCCTTCACGCGTGCCGCATCCACGCTGTCGGGATTCCGCGATTTCGATACGCTGATGGGGCTGCCCGTGCGCAAAGGCGTGCTGGTCGCTTCGCGGTTCTTGGCGCTCTATCTGTTCGAAGAGCTCTACGCGCTGGCGCTGCTGCTGCCCTGCGGCGTGCTGTATGCGGTGTATCTTGCGCCGCCGTTTTGGTTTTATCCGCTGTTCCTGCTCGGCATCTTGATTGCGCCCATCCTGCCCATCGCGGTGGGCGGCGCGCTGGATTTGGGGCTGGAATGTCTGTTTGCCCATGCGAAGCACCGCAAGAACGTCATGGCAGTCGTGCAGTCCGTGGTGCTGATTGCGTTCTTGATTGTGGTGTACCTTGCGCCGCGCTACATGGACGTGCTGCTGTCCGATCCGAATGCGCTGATGCTGACGCTTGGCGCCGTGTACCCGCCTGCCGACTGGTTCGCAAAGGGGCTACTCGGCAGCCCTTGGGGGCTCTTGTATTTGGGCGTGACGGCGGTGTTGGGCGCGGGCTTCTATTGGCTTGTGCAGCACAACTTTTTGGCGCTGCACGATCGCCTTTCCACGGGCTATCACGACAAGCGTTTTCGGCTGAAGCGGCAAACGTCAAGCAGCGTAGCGCGGGCGCTGTATCGCCTCGAATGGAAGCGCTATCTGTCCAGCACGGGCTGGGTCGTCAATACGGCGCTGTCCGCCGTCATGGTGTTGGCAGTGGCGATTGCGGGCGGCGTGTTTTTGCGCGGCGCGCTGCTGTCCATGCTGGAGGTGCTGCCCAAGTCCTGGAACGTCTCCGCCATCCTCATCGCCGCAATCGTCTTTTGCGCAACGCTTTCGCCCACCACCTGTTCCGCCATTTCCATGGAGGGCAAACAAATTTGGCTTGCCAAGCAGCTTCCCTTCACGGCGATGGCGTGGCTTGCTTCCAAAGCCGAGGTCAATCTGACGCTGACCGTTCCCGCAACGCTGCTGGCGTCGCTCATCTTGATTTTCTCGTTTCGGGAATCGTTGGGCGTTTGGGAGATGGTGGGCGTGCTGCTGTTCCCGTTGGCGTCGCTGGCGTTTTCCACCGTGCTGGGGCTTTGGGTCAACCTCAAGCTTCCCAAGCTCGAATGGAAGAACGACACGGAGGTCTTTAAGCAGGGCATGCCCGTGCTGATTTTGGTTGGCGTGTGCTTTGCGCTGGTGGCGGTGTGCGCGCTGCCGATGCTGCTGCTGCCCATAAAATGGCTTGCGGCGGCGCTGTCTGCGGCGCTCTTGGGCGCATCGATTTTGCTGTGGGCGCGGCTGTCAAAAAAGGCGGAGATCCTGCGTGATAATTTGTAATAATTGCGTGACAATTCTGTTGCATTGATGATATAATATTGTCTATTGATTAGAAGGCGGTCGAGAGAGCCGCAGCACGAGGAGGAAAACGGTTTGTCAGATATTCGGGACATCTTCCGCACGGTGCTCAATGTATTGAAACAGCCCAGCGGCTGGGCAAGCATCATCTTTGACGTACTGATCATTGCAGTCCTCATCTACAACCTGCTG
This sequence comes from uncultured Christensenella sp., assembly GCA_964426415.1. Lineage (GTDB taxonomy): Bacteria > Bacillota > Clostridia > Christensenellales > CAG-138 > UBA3792. Next base: position 3,035 of record CAYRQM010000054.1, on the reverse strand, counting down.
GTTTGGACAAGAGAAACGCGTGCCTACCAAGTCTTAAAGGGCATCGGGCTGCTGTTCTTGGTTTCCGTCCTGAGCCGTCTTTTGGGGCTGACCACCATCTCTTGGGTGCTGGACAGCATCTTGGCAAGCGGCACCATCTTCCTCATTCTGTTCATTTTGTTCACGCCCGAAATTCGGCGCGTGTTGGAGCGTCTCGGCAGCGGCAGCAAGCGGCTGGGCAAGCGCGTCATCACCAACGACCCCGTCAACCGTCGTCTCGTGTTCGATCTGCAGCGCACGATCCTGCGCCTGTCACAGCGGCGCGTGGGGGCGCTGTTGGTATTCGAACGGCGCAGCGGGCTGGGCGACATCGCTTCGACGGGCACGCAGCTGGACGCCGACCTTTCGGGTGCGCTCATCGAGAACATCTTCGAGCCCAAGACGCCGCTGCATGACGGCGCGGTGCTCATTCGCGGGACGACCATCGTCGCGGCGGCGTGTTTGCTGCCGTTGTCCGACGACCCGAAGGTCTCGCGCGATCTTGGCACGCGGCACCGTGCGGCGATCGGCGTTTCCGCCATGACCGACTGCGTGGTCTTGGTCGTATCCGAGGAAACGGGCGCTATCTCCATGGCACGCGACGGCAAGCTGATTCGCTATCTGGACGAAAAGGCGCTTTCCAACGTATTGGAAGGGCTGCTGCTGGAGGGGGATACAGGCTTCCTGTTCCCGTGGCAGCGTCCGCGCAATGAACGCAAGCAGAAAGAAGGTGAACGCGCATGACCAAACAGCGGTTCCGCATGTCGCTTGGGACGTTCTTCAAGAACCTCTTCACCAAAAACATTCTGCTTAAGGTGGTTTCGCTGGTGTTCGCCATGCTGCTTTGGGGGTATGTCATCACCATTGAAAATCCCGATTACATCAAAACAGTTTCCGACGTCGAAATCAGCATCGTCGGTGAAAGCACGCTCAAAGAGCGCGGTCTGATGCTGGTGGATCGCAGTGAGATCGGCACCACGGACGTGGACGTTCTGTGCGCGGTCAACAAGCACCACGAGTTGGATTCCCGCGTGACCTGCTCCATCGACCTGTCCAGCCGCGCCATCTCGTTGGGCGAAAATGAAGACGAGCGCATCGTATCCATCAGCGTCAACGCACAGGTTGCGTCGGGCTACGGCACGGTGTCCGGCGTGTCGCGCAGCACGGTCGAGGTACGCATTGCCAAGATCGGTACACGCGCACGGATGCCCGTCAACATCATCACCACGGGCGCGCAGGACGGCTACGAAGTGACGATTCCCACCGAGATGTCCATCACCAACATGGAAGTCGAAAAAGCCATTTTGGACAAGGTGGCAAGTGCGCAAATCACCATCGATCTGTCCGACTTCGCCATCGACGCCGACATGGCGGAGGAAACCTTCAACAGCGATTACCTTGTGACGTTCTTCGATGCGGCGGGCAACGAGCTGCCCGACGTCGTGACGCCGGAGGGCGAACGCTTCACCATTGACGTCAGCGCCACGTTCCGCGCCTATCGCGAGGTGGTCATTCAGCCCGTTCTGAACGGAACGGACGCGGGTTACACTTGGCAGACCGCGGCAACGGAGCGCGTGCGGCTGTACGGCAGCAGGAACGCTTTGGATGCGCTCAACTTCGTACAAACAACCGAGATCGCACCGCGTGTGTCCGACGCGTCCTACGAATACACCGCGCAGCTGGTCTTGCCCGACGGCGTCACCAGCAAGCTGGAGGACGACACCGTCACCTTGACGCTGCTGCCCGTGGAGCAAACCGAGACGCGCACGCTTTCCTACGCCATCTCCTACCGCAACTTCCCCAACGACCTGCAGCGCGACGGCGACTTCCCCGAAACGATTCAGGTAACCGTCAGCGGTCCCTACACGCAAGTGGCGGCGTTCGAAAACGCCAAAGCCGTGACGGCGTATGTCGATCTTGCGGGCTACGGAGCGGGGACGTACACGATCCAAGTGATCATAGAAATCAACGATCAGCTTCTGTACGAGGAGAACGGGCTGACGTTCACCATCGGCGACAGCGCCGTGACCTTCACCCTAAAGTCCCGCAGATAGCGCAAAGCCCAGGATTTCAGATTCTTCGTCGCTTTGCTCCTCAGAATGACAGGGCGCGGGGGGCGTTGTCATCCGAACTTGGTTACCATGCGAACATGGTTGCCATGCGAACGTGGTTGTCATGCGGACTTGGTTGTCATGCGAACTTGGTTGTCACGCGAACATGGTTGTCATCCTGAGCGTAAGCGAAGGATCTCAGATTCTTCGTCGCTTTGCTCCTCAGAATGACAGGAACGGCGGAAAAGACGCTATGAACGACAAAGTGCTTTGATGCACAATGCGGCGGTATCACAAAGCAAGGAGATGAACGCGTGTATTATGTGTATTTCCTTACAAACGCGAATAACCGCGTGCTATATGTGGGAGTGACAAATGATCTTGCGCGTCGGCTTTATGAACACAAGAATCAAGTCATAAAGGGGTTCACCGACAAGTACAACGTCCACAAATTGGTCTACTATGAGCACACGACGGACGTTCATGCTGCGCTCGCACGAGAAAAGCAGATCAAGGGCTGGACGAGAGCAAAAAAGAACCTGCTGGTCGAAGAAGAAAACCCACACTGGAACGACCTGTCAGAAAACTGGTAATAATCCATACAGCTTCGTGCGGTTTTGTTGAGACTTCTTGTGCCCGCATACTGTTGCCATCCGAACTTGGTTACCATGCGAACATGGTTGTCATGCGAACGTGGTTGTCATCCTGAGCGTAAGCGAAGGATCTCAGATTCTTCGTCGCTTCGCTCCTCAGAATGACAGGGCGCAGGGGCGTTGTCATCCGAACTTGGTTGCCATGCGAACGTGGTTGTCATGCGAACATGGTTGCCATGCGAACTTGGTTGTCATCCTGAGCGTAAGCGAAGGATCTCAGATTCTTCGTCGCTTTGCTCCTCAGAATGACAGGGCGCGGGGGCGTTGTCATCCGAACTTGGTTGCCATGCGAACGTGGTTGTCATGCGAACAT
>CAYRQM010000053.1:0-9389 GCA_964426415.1 uncultured Christensenella sp. | reverse complement strand
CTCGAATTGGGGGCATGCCGACGCCTGTCACACGTCAAATTCGTAGTCGATGGAGCAGACCAAGCCGTTTGCCACGCCAATCAGCAGATAATACCGTGCGGCGACGCCGTCCGTATCGTCTGCGGCGCACCAATAGCGGGAATAGGTCACCCCGCCTTGGGTGTAGACGCTCGTCGTTCGCCCGTAGGCAGGTTCGACGGCAGAAGCCGCGTCCCCGATGGACAGCCCACGGGACGTTTGCAGCACACTGCCCGCAAACGTAAAGGACACGATGCGCCCATCGATGGACGAAAGGGCAAACCCGTCGCCGTTCAAGTGCGAGACAACGTATCCCATGGCATCTTCCTCTGCGGCGCCGGGCTTCAGGTTGAGCAGGGCGGCAGCGTCGTCCGCCGACGTTTCAATCACGGAGAAGTTGGCGTCGCCCACGGTGACGACAAAATCCTCCGCCGGGATACTCCCAATGAGAATCGACGAATAGTACGCGTCGCTTTGAACGGTGGCATCGTCGCTGATCAGAACGGGATCGCCGTCCTGCAGCAGAATCTGAAACTGCGTGACCAGCGCGGTTTCGCCTGTTTGGGCGTTTGCAAAGCACAGCCCCACGGCGCCGTCCGCGCCCATGCGGAAATAGGGCTGTACACTCGCTGTCACATAGAACAGCTCTCTGCCGATGAGCGCGCCGTCCCGATAGACGGACAGGTATTCGGTGAACAAGCCCGAAGTCGGCCCGTCGGACAGAATCAGCACCTCCTGCGTTCCGTCTCCGTCGCAGTCCCATTGCACGGCTTGCACCTTTGCCGCGTCGGTACACGCGTCCGCCGTGTGGAGCGCATAGAACATCCCGTTGCCGCCGGGCCAAGTGCGGTCAATGCCTGCCGCAAAGCTGTCGGCGGGCAGCGGCGAGGACGCGTCCGGCACAAACGCCAGCGTGTCATTATCGTAGTAGAACACATAGGTATACAGCCCGTCGTCCGTGCGCAGCGTCAAAACGTCGTCGTTGAGCGCGTAAGTGCCCACGGAAAGATAGCTGCTGAGCGGGTCGTAAGAGAACGTGAAGGTCTTGTCGGTGCGATGGAGGGTGACGGTGGGCGGCACGCTCATGCGCGCATCGAAGCACACATATTGCACCTCGTCGGCGGAACTTGTCGCTTGGGCGGACGGCGAAGCATCGGCAACGGGCGAACCCGCTGCGTCGTCGCCCGACGGCGTGCGCTGCACCGTGCAGACCACGGTGGTTGCCGCAACCAACAGCACCGCAAGCAAAAGCATCCACACCTTTGGTTTCTTGAACCGCAGCACGTTTTGCACGCGGCTCTTGGTGCGGCTCTCGCCAAACGACAACGGCATCGGCAGCCCGCTGCGCCGTGCGGACAGCGTCAACAGCGTCCGCGCATAGTCCCGCTTGCAGGGCGTACTTGCGGCGCGCAGCACGCGCTCGTCGCAGCACATCTCCATGTCCTTGCGGGCAAGGAAGAACGCCAGCCACACGAACGGGTTGAACCAATGCACCGACAGCGCAAGGAAGGCGAGCCATTGGGTCAGCGGATCGAGCCGCTTTAGATGGGTGCGCTCATGCGCCAGCGCCAATTCGCGTTCCGTTTCGCAAAGCCCCGTCGGCAGATAGATGCGTGGACGAATGACGCCCAGCACCAACGCCGTGGCGATGCGATCGCTTTCATAAACGCCGTTTTCGGTGCGCACGGCAAACCGCATCCTGCGCACAAACGCGCCGTAAGAAATCGCGCCGTACAGCAGCATGGCAAGGACGCCGCCGCCCCAAACGCAAAACGCGATCTGCCACGGGGAAATCGTTGCCTTTGGCGCTTCGACGGGCGCGTTCAGTGCAGGCACGTTTGAAACGGGCGTCGTATCGTTTGCCGTCAAAACGGCGGGTGCGGCGACGGGATCGATCGCTTGCGGCACATTCGAAAGGACGACGGGCGCGGCGGTTGGGACGACCGTTTCGGACGCGGCGGACAGGACGGTTTGCACGTTTGGCAGCAGCGCCGACTTGCTCTCAAAGGTGAAGGGCAAAAGCAGCCGCAGCAGCACCAGCGCCCACAGCGCGTAGGAAAAGACGTGCGGCGCACGACGCAGCAAAAGCCGCGATAAACCTTTCCTGTCAAGCATGCATTTGCGGAAAAGAACGGGGAACGTCAAAAAACGGAACGGGCTCTTATTGCGGCTGTGCGGCGCTCAGATTCCGCAGCAAAAATGCCATGTAGAGGGGCAGGGTGAGAAGTTCGTCTGCTCTTCCGACATTGTAGTCGCCAAGTTTGATGGCATGGTACACATGATACTTCTCAGGCTTGTTCAATATGGTTTTGGTGCTCTTCGTATTTCCGGTATTTGCTTTGACCTCCACGAGCACGCATTCGCTTTGATAACGAATGACAAAATCCACTTCCAAGCCGCTGTCCTTGTGGAAGTAATAGAGCTTTCGTCCCATTTTGACAAAGACGTCGGCGATTAAGTTTTCGAAGATCGCTCCTTTGTACCCAAAAAGATTCCCCTGCAAAATATCATACTGCGTGCCGTCTTCCAGCATGCTCACGAACAGACCGCAATCCTGCATATAGACCTTAAAGCAATCCTTTTCCGCATTCCCATCCAAGGGCAGTTCCGGCACGGAAAGATTATGGCAGCGGGATATGATCCCGGCATCCTCTATCCATTGCAGGCTGCCGGAATATGTGGAGGCGGTAGAGCCCTTTTTCACCAACGAGTACTGAAACTTCTTGTTTTCTTTGCTGAGCTGCATGGGAATGGATTGGAAGCATTCCTTTATCTTTGACTTGTCCTTCTTATCGGCATACTTCACCATGTCGTCTTCGTAGGAACGTACAATATCGCGTTGGATTTTTAGGACCGCATCCATCTGCTTCGTATTCACGAAGGTTTGTACCGCGTCCGGCATCCCCCCCACGACCACGTACTGCAAGAGAAGGTCGCGCATTCTGTTGTGAAGAGCTGCCGGTACGGGCGTCTCATCGGATAAACATTTTTCCAGCATCTCGATGACGTCGCCGCGGATTCCGTTTGCCCATAGAAACTCCTCGAAATCCAACGGAAACATGTCAACGACGGTTTCGGATCCTACGGGAATGGACTTTGGCTCTTTGCCATATCCTTTCACGCCCAGCAAAGAGCCTGTGCCAATCACATCAAAACGTCCATCTGTGCGAAAAAACTTTAAGGCGGTTCTTGCATCCGGACAGTCCTGAATCTCATCAAAAATGAGAACGGTTTTGCCGGGCACAAACTTGGCGTTGTTGCCCAACAAAGCGGACAGCAGCATGACAATCGTATCCACCTCCAGAGAACCGGCAAAGACTGCAGCATAGTTCGGGTTTTCAATGAAGTTCAAATACACCACATTGCTGTAGTTTTTACGCGCAAAGTCCCGGACAGAGCTGGTCTTGCCGCACTGTCTGCACCCTTTTATGATGATAGGCTTATGGCTTGGCGTGTTTTTCCAGTCCAAAAGTGTCTGCTCGATTTTCCTCTTTAGCATATTGTCACCTCCGATTTTGCCTACTTCTATTATATGCAGGTTTTCAAACTTTTTCAAGGGAGTTTTTAACAAATATTACATCTTTTTCAAGGGAGTTTTGGGCGAAAGTATCAACTTTTTCAAGGGAGTTTTTGGCTAAAGTATAGACTTTTTCAAGGAACTTTTCGCAAGAGCTGCTTGCGGGCTGCGTCTATCGAATATCCTCCTGCAGAGAAACTGACCGCGCGGCGTGGTGTAATCGTGCGAAGCACGTCAATCAACTTTTACGCGCAAGAGGTGCTACCCAATGCAGCCGCCATCATAGCTTGAAACTTGTAAACGCAACCAACACCACGCCGCACGGTCATTCTGAGGTACGGAAGTACCGAAGAATCTCCCGCTTGCGTTCAAGATCCTTCGCCGAAGCGCAGGATGACAGACGGAGCAATATCTACGTTCCTTTCCCGAAAATGGAAAAGGGAGCGTTATGACGTTCCCTTCTCAAATATCGTGTGTGCAGTTTTCCGAAGACAAGACGACTATACCAATCACCGAAACAGCGTGTCCAGCACCTGTTTGCTTTGTTGGAAGGCGGCGGGATCGACGGCGTCCAGCTCGGTTGCCACATGGGCAAGACGATTGCGATGGTGCAGCAGCGTATCCACGATGCGCACGACCCAGAAGATGGGCAGCAGCACGGGCGCTTTTTTGAGGATGGGATAGCGCAGGCACATGAGCTTGTAGGGCAAAAACGTGGCGGACAGGAAATTGCGCACCTTGCCCAAGAACAGGCTGTTGCGCTTGTCGCCCGCCTTCAGCGCGGCGTTGGTTTGCTGCTGCGCGGCGGAGCCGTAGAGGCTGCTTTGCAGGAAGAATGCTTCCAAGGCGTCCGCCTTCTTGGCGTCCTCTGCCGAAAGCACGGGCGGCGTTTCGTCGAACCACAGCGCCGAAAGCAGCAGCATCCAATGCTCCAGCGACGCCAGCTTCCATTCGGACAGCCGTGCCGCCACCTTGGCGTCGTCCAACGTGTGATGCTTGCGAAACAGGTACAAATCTAAGAACAGGCGAATGCCCATGCCCGCGTCCTTGACGTGCTCGGCGGCGTGCAGCACCAAATGCAGGTACAAATCTTCATCGGATTGCAGCACGCAGCCCGCGCCTTGGGCGGCGGCTTCGGACAGCGCCGCAAAGTAGCGCGCCGAATGGCGATCCTCCGTGTGCACCTCGCGATGCAGCTCGATGTTCATGATGGGCGGCTTGAGGTAGATGTCGTGATGCAGCGCGTGCCGCTCCTTGAACGTATAGCCCAAGGCTTCCATTTGCGGGCGAATGGCGTGAAAATCGGCTTTGGGCAACAGTATGTCCAAATCGCCCATCTCGCGCAGCGCCGTGGCAGGATATTCCGCCTTGACCCGAAGCCCCTTGAGCGGAACGAAAGGCTGCTTGCAGCGGGTGAACATGGCGGAAAGCTGCTCGAATTCGTATTGCTGTGTGGCGTCGCGCACCACGGCACGTTGGTAGGATTCCTTCCATGCGGCAAGCAGCGCGTCCGACGGCACGTTGGGCACGCGGGCATACGCCGTATAGGTAAGCGCACGAACGCCATGCCGTTCGGCAAGCCGATACAGCGCGGCGGGCGCGACGGACGGCGGCAGCGGCTTGGGCGTGCGCCCATCGAGCGCACAGGCAATCAGATGCAAAAAATAGCCTTCATTGGTTTCTATCGCAAACATAGCAAATCCTCAAAAACAGTATAGCACAGCGCGCAATCCGTTGCAACGAAAACCCGTGTTCGCCGTAAAAATCCAACCGTGGTTTCCCAAACAATTTCTTACCGAATATTCCCATTTTCGAACCGTCCGAATCGGCACAGAATAGAGCAAGACTTTCATATGATGTAGGAAAAGGAGGCAGCTATGCCCGCCTGGAACGTTGTGACGTTTGAATTTGACATCCCCGTTGGGAAGCTGCTGAACCGCCGCGTGTGTGAACAGGCGGAGGGCTGTGCCGTGACGGAAACGGCGCACGGCGCGCTGCTCTCGGTGCGGGGCGGCAAAGCGGTGGAGCGGGCGGCGGACGCCATTGCACGGCTCCTTTGCCGCGACTTGCAATATTTTGTTTTGGCGAAGATAGCGGACGCGCTGCCGCTGGACTTATTTGAAAAGCAGCAGGTGCTGACCGAAGCGCTGCAGGCGGCGCGGGCACGGGAGGAGCTTGCCATTCCGAGAACGGATTTGACGGCATACCTGAAAACCGCCGAGACGGTTTGCTTGGAAGGGTATCTGCAATTTCGGATGCAGGATTTGCTGATGCTTTGGCAGCTGTGCGTGGAGCAGGCAGCCGCCGCCGTGCTGGTGCAAAAGGAATACGGCGACTTGATTGAAACGTTGAAGGCGTATGTGCGCACCCGTCACAGCCGCGTGCGGGAGCTGATGGTCTGCATCCACAAGGACGGCTCCTGCACCCTCACCGACGACAGCAACGTGCGCATTGAGTATGTGGACTGCGCGCCCGACGGCATCGTGTCGCTGCTGGTGAATATGGCGCCGCAAAAGCTGTTGGTGTACGACCTGTCCGGAGACAGCAAAAACCGCCTCACCGAGACGCTGGCACGGATCTTTGCGGATCGCGTGCACATTTACCGATGAGGCGGAACAGAGTTACAGGATGCGGGCGACGCGGGTGAGCGCTTCGTTTTCGCCGATGAGGAGCAGCGTGTCGTCCTCCTCAAACCGCGTGTCGCTCTTGGGGTTTGCCACCATGTGACCGCCGCGGCGAATGGCGATGACGGAGACGTCGAACTTTTGCCGCACGTTCACGTCCAGCAGCGATTTGCCGATCCATTTTTGCGGGACGCGCTGTTCGGTAATGCCGAACGTGTCGGACAGGGACAAGAAATCGACCATGTTCTCGGCGGACAGCGAACGTGCCAGCCGAATACCCGCGTCCTTTTCGGGATGGACGACCTTGTGCGCGCCGACCTTCTTGAGCAGCTTGGCGTGCAGCTCGTCCTGCGCCTTGGCGATGACGAATTTGGCGCCATGCTCCAAGCACAGAAGCGTGGTCATGACGGAGGCGCGAATGTCGGAGCCGATGCAGATGATGACGGCGTCGAACTCGTTGACGCCCAGCGCCTCGATGGCGTGCTCGTCGGTGGTGTCACACTGTGCGGCGTTCAGCACGATGCCTTTGATGTTCTCAACATTTTCCATGGACTGATCCACCGCCATGACCTCATTGCGCATGCCGCTGAGGGTGGCTGCGACGGTGTTGCCGAAGCGACCGAGACCGATGACCAAAAAACTCTTTGCCATAAAAAATCCTTTCTAACCGATGGGAAGATTTTCTTCGGGGTATTGAATCGCCGTGACCTTGTCACGCCCCGCAAGGGACATGGCAAAGGTAATGAGCCCGACACGCCCCACAAACATCAACAGAATCAACACGCTCCGTGTGAACATGGACGCCGTGGCGGTCACGCCCGACGAGAGCCCGACGGTGCAGAACGCGCTGGTCAGCTCGAACAGCAAATTGAGCAGGGACACGCCGCTGTTCGCCTCAACGATGCAGACGGCAATCAGCGTCACGCTCAACAGGGTGAGCGCCATCAAAAACAGCGACAGCGCCCGGTACACCAGCTCGTGTGCAATGGTGTGCTTGCCGATGCAAACCTTCTTGCGCCCGTGCATGGACGACCAGACCGCCAAAAACAGCACGACGTAGGTGGTGGTCTTGAGCCCGCCTGCCGTACCGGTGGGGGAGCCGCCGACGAGCATCCATAGGATGCTGATGGCACGGCTGGCTTCGGTGAGCTGCTCTTGTCGGACAGTGGCAAACCCTGCCGTGCGCAGCGTGACCGACTGGAATGCGGAGGCGAGAATTTTTTGGTACCACGGCAGCCCGCCCAGCGTGGCAGGGTTGCGCCATTCCAACAGCGCGATTGCCGCTGCGCCCACGACGATCAGCCCCACCGTCATGCAAAGCACCAGCCGCGTATTGAGCTGCAAATGCCGTTTCTTGTGGGTGCAGGCGCCCTCGATGTCGCCCGCGACGGCAAACCCGATGCCGCCCGCCACAATGAGCGCCATGACCACAAGGCAGACCAGCGGATCGCCCACGTAAGCCAGCAGGCTGTTATCGCCCATCAGGTCGAATCCGGCGTTGCAAAACGCCGACACGCTGGTGAACAGGGAAACCCACGCGCCGCGCAGACCAAATTGGGGCAGAAAGCGAATGAGCAAAAGCAGGAAGCCCGCGCCCTCGCAGATGGCGGCGTAGCGCGCCGCGCGCAGCGAAACGGTGCGCAGCCCCGTAAGGGACGACTCGCCCAAGTTTTCTTTGAGGGTGAGCCGTTCGAACAGGCTGACCTTGTGGCGCACCAGCAAAAACAGGTTCGCGGTGAGAATCATGAAGCCCAGCCCGCCCACCTGCATCATCAGCAGGATGACAAGCTGTCCGAACCACGAAAACGCGTCGGTGGTGACCACCGTCAGCCCGGTGACGCACGTGGCGCTGGTGGCGGTAAACAGGGCGTCGAAAAAGGACAGCGGCACGCCGTCCTCCCGCGCAAAGGGCAACGCCAACAACAGGGTTCCGACCAAGATGATGGACGCAAACCCCAACGGCAAGACACGAATCGGCTGGATACCCCTTTGTGCACGCGTATTCATGCCCGCATTATAACCGATTTTTGCGCCGCTTGCAAGAGATTTGCAAAGATGGTATACTTGCCCATATGAGAGCCGACATTTCCTTTGTAAAGGCAGCGCTTTCCGCCGCCGACCACAGACCCAACCGTGCGTTGGGACAAAACTTCTGCATCGCGGGCGATCGCCTTGCGTCCTGCGTGGCAGCCATGCGCATCGACGAAAAGCCCGTCTTGGAAATCGGCGCAGGCCTTGGCGCGCTGACCGAGCTGCTGCTGCCGCGCTGCGCGACGCTGCTTGCCGTCGAAAAGGACGCCGCGCTTGCTAAGTACCTTTCCGAAAGCCTCAAGGATCCCAAGCTGACCGTCGTTTGTGCCGACGCACTCAAATACAACGCCGACATGCCCGACGGATTCGTAGCGGTGGGCAATCTGCCCTATTCCATCACCACGCCGCTTTGCAGCGCCCTGCTGGAACGCCAACCGGACGCGCTCTACTGCATGGTGCAAAAGGAGGCGGGCGAACGGTTCTTTGCCGCGCCCGGCGACGACAACTACGGCCCGCTGTCCGTGGTCTGCGCGTTGTACTACAAGGGGGAACGGATGGCGGACTTTTCCGAGGACTGCTTTTATCCGCAGCCCAATGTGCAGTCCGTCTTTGTCGGATTGGAAAGGCGCGAGGACACGCCGACAGTCGCGCCGCACGAACTGATGCGCTTTACGGCGCTCTGCCTGCATATGCGGCGCAAAACGCTCAAGAACAATTTGGCAAGCGTGCCCAAAGCATTGGACGCGCTCAAAGTGCTTGGCATCTCCCCCGCCACCCGCGGCGAAACACTGACCCCCGCACAGTTTTTGGCGCTGTATCAGCGGATCGTCGGCGCGGACGACAACGGGAATGAAGAAATGAAGGAATGAAGGAAATATGGGAATGGCGGCGCTGCCGCCATTTTGATGATCAGAGCGTACACGCAAGTCCCTTCGCGCCCTGCGTTGTCATTCTGACGAAGCGTTAGCGAGGAAGAATCTCCCGCTTACACGCGAGATCCTTCGGCTTGCCTCAGGATGACAGGAGGCGTGTTGTTTGCGCCCCTTTCCAGAAAACCTTGTGCGCGGGGCAACCAATTTCTCCCAAAACGCCACAAAAAAAACCGCCGCAACCAAGTTACGGCGGTCGTGGAGCTGATGATCAGATTCGAACTGACTACCTCGTCATTACCAATGACGTGCTCTACCTACTGAGCTACA
>CAYRQM010000052.1:0-9540 GCA_964426415.1 uncultured Christensenella sp. | reverse complement strand
GCATACATGCAAGCAGCAATATGCCTCCCGTTGTCATTCTGACGAAGCGAAGCGAGGAAGAATCTCCCGCTTGCACGCGAGATCCTTCGCCGAAGCTCAGGATGACGGCCGGAGCGTTATTTGCGCATTTTTTCCCGAAAAGCGTGTACACGGGGTTGCCCGCAAAAGGTTGGTAGCGAAGTAAAGCGCAGTCCGCGCCGACGCGCGCTTCATCAAAAAACCACAAGCGCAATCTCGGCGGGGTTATAGAAGCGGGGGATGTTGTGATAGGCAGCGACGCCGGCGGTGATAATCATGGTCATGTCGTCGGTCAGCGCGTAGCGGCCGTAAACGTATTGGGGGAACAGGCGCTGTTCGGATGCAATTACGCCGCCAAAGGGCGGGATGCGAATGACGCCGCCGTGGGTATGTCCGCACAGCAGCAGGTCGATTGCCCAGTCGTCCGCCGCACCGTAAAAGAAGCTTTCGGGTCGGTGGCACAGCAGAATCGTGTAGTCGTCCGTGTCGGTAAAGCTGGTGAGAAAGTGATACGCGTCGGACGATTCCCAAGCGACTTGGTCGTCGTCGACTTGCGATGCATAGGCGTACAGCCCGCCAAAGCGCACGGAAACGCCGTCGATGGTGCGGGTCACATAGTCGTTGTTCAAAATGATGGCGCCCGCCGCCGTGACGGCTGCTTCCGCTTCGGCGCTCCAATAGGTGATGTCGCTGTTGCCCAAGGAAAAGAACACCTCGGCACAGGCGCAAAGCCGTTCGATCAGGTCGGTGACGCGGGTCAGATTGGAAGCGCTGAGAAAATCGCCGCACAGACAAACAAAATCGGGCGCCGCGTCCGCCACCTTGTGGGCAATTTCTTCGTTGGACAGCGCCGCGTCGTGTACGTCCGACAGCAGCACCACCCGCATGGATGGCGCGTTCGTTCCCGTCATGTGATAGGTGACGCAACGGAACTGCGTGCTCTGCCAAAATCCCACGCCGACGTACGCCAAAAGTGCCGCCAGCAGGCAGCTTATCACGATCAAAACCACTTTTTTCGTCCGTGTATGCATCGCTTCGCTCCTTTGCTTGAGTGTACCACATTTCTTGGAAAAGCGAAAGGAAAACCGCGTTCTGGCACTCTCGGCAAAAGAGTGCTAATTTCACAATTGCATCAAATCAAAGTCATACGCGTTTCATAATCGCGGGGTATGCTATGGTCATCAAAAGAAGAGAGGCGACAAGCGATGGAAGCCTGCGGGTAAGACCGAAAAGCAAGAAACGAGTCAAATCGAATCAAAGAATTGGAGGAACAGAATCATGTACGAATTGAAACCTTATCGCAAGAACAACACCGTTGCAGCATATGACCCCTTCCGTGAACTGGAAGAATTTGAACGGAACTTCTTTGGCAGACCGTACGGCGCCATGCGCGGCGCATTCTCGGAATGCAAGACGGATATTTCGGATCAGGGCGATCATTTCCTGGTGGAGACGGATTTGCCGGGCTTTGACAAGAAGGACATCTCGTTGGACTTGAACGGCGACACGCTGACCATCCATGCAGAACGGCATTTGGAGCATGAGTCCGAGGACAAGAAGCAGAAGTACATCCGCACCGAGCGTTCCTACGGCGCATACAGCCGTGCGTTCGACGTTTCGGCGGTCAATACCGAAGCCATCAAGGCGAAATATGAAGATGGCGTGTTGAAGGTCACGCTCCCCAAGAAGGAGAACGTCGTGCCGGCGTCGCGCCAGCTGGAAATCGAATAATCCCAATGCAAAGGGCGGACTGTCGTTGGGCAGCCCGCCTTTTGCGTTGGGGGACGTCGTTTTTCGGAGAGGGGAACGCGAAAAGCACGTCTCTGTCATCCTGCGCTTCGGATGACAGATGGAGCGATATTTGTGTCCCTATTCATTTGGGCGCGTGCGCAAGCGAGGGCTGGCGGATGGTATCCGCCCCTACAAAAACTGGGTGTTTTGGGATTCTTCTTTTCCGAAAAACGTATGTGCTGGTTTCCCCGCAAAAGGTTGGCAGCGCCGCGAACGTTCCCCTCCCCGAAAATCGTGTGAACGGGTTTCCCAATGCAAATGTCAATCAATCCGCCTGCTTCCCGCCCCGTGTGGTCATTCTGACGCAGCGAAGCAAGGAAGAATCTCCCGCTTGCGCGCAAGATCCTTCGCTGAAGCGCAGGATGACAGGGGGTGCTTTTCACTTCCCTTTCCCTAAAACCGTGTACAAGATAATTGGAAATACTGGGAGTTCTTCACGCTACCCTGGGATGGTACGGGTCGGCTTCGCAGGGCGCGCAGCGTCCGAGAAGCCCATTCCGCTGTCGTTGCAAGCCGCGGGACGCGGCGAACATTCTCCTGCGTGAGCATGAGGAGCAAAGCGACGAACGACAGAAGGGGGTCCCCAAATGGTTGGTAGCGCAGCGTGACCATTTGGGGCGAGGAGGCGCGACGGAACGTGCGAGCAATGCGGATGAGGCGAAGCGGAAGGAGCCGTTGCGAACAAAGTGCAGTCCGCGCCGACGAGGCATCGTACAGCGCGGTTTTCCCCGCGCACGGGGAAATACCGTCGCTACTAATAAGCGAAGCGCCTCGGCGTGCGCAAAGCGCCGCCGAACAATTCGGCGGCGGAAGCCGCCATCATAGCTTGAAACTTGTAAACGGAAGTAACACCAAACCACGGGGTCATTCTGAGGTACGAAGTGCCGAAGAATCTGTTTCATTCGTGCGAGATCCTTCGGCGCAGCCTCAGGATGACAAATGTGCGGGTTCGTCCACCCCGAAAAACGTGTACGCGGGTGTTCCCGCAACAAAAACACCGTGTGCCGATTTGGCACACGGTGTTGTGATATTGAGTTTACAGATTGAACTGCTTGCTGATGATGTCGACGATCTCGGCGCCGATGCGCTTTTGCGCTTCGCCCGTGGATGCGCCGATGTGCGGCGTGCAGGACACCATGGGGTGGCTGTACAGCGCCTTGTTCTTGGCGGGTTCCGACGCAAAGACGTCCAGCCCGGCTGCGCGCACCTTGCCGGATTCGAGTGCTGCCAGCAGTGCGTCTTCGTCTACGTTGGAGCCGCGAGACGTGTTGATGATGCAAACGCCGTCCTTCATTTGGGCGATGGTGTCGGCATTGATGATGGCGCCGCCGTCCACTGCGGGTGCATGGACGCTGATGAAATCGGACGTCTTGAGCAGCTCGTCCATCTCAACGTAGGGGATGCCCAGCTGTTCTTCGATGCCGGGGACGTGATAGATGTCAAACGCAACGACGTGCATGCCGATTGCCTTTGCCATGACGCCCAGATGCTGACCGATGCGGCCGTAGCCCACGATGCCCAGCGTTCTGCCCTGCAGCTCGATGCCCTTGGCATAGGCTTTCTTTTCCCATTTGTCTTCACGCATGGTGTAGCCCGCGATGGACAGGAACCGCGCACAGGCAAACATATGCCCCATGGCAAGCTCGGCAACGGACTGGGAGCTGGCACGCGGCGTGTTGCGCACGGTGATGCCATTCTCTTCGGCATACTGCACGTCGATGTTGTCCACGCCCACGCCGCCGCGAATGACCAGCTTCAGCTTGCCGGCTTCCTTCGCCGCGTCGATGTGGGGAACGCGCACCTTGGTGGCGGAACGCACGACCAATACGTCGTAGTTCTTGACCGCCTCTTTGAGCGCATCGGGATCGTAGAACTGCTGGTCTACCACGCAGCCCTTTGCTTCCAGCGCGGCAACCGCGCCCTTTTCCATACCGTCAGATGCAAGAATTCGTACCATGTTGCTCTCCTTATGCATTTTCTGCTTCGTATTTTGTGAGGAAATCGACCAGCGCCTGTACGCCCTCGATGGGCATGGCGTTGTAGATGGAAGCGCGCAGACCGCCGACGCTCTTGTGGCCCTTCAGATTGTCAAAGCCCGCTGCCTTGGTGGCGGCAACCACCGCTGCGTCCTTGTCCCTGTCGCCCGTAACGAACGGAATGTTCATCAGCGAACGGTCTTTCTTGTCTACGGTGCCCGTGAACAGCTTGGAGCTGTCCAAGAAGTCGTACATGACCTTCGCCTTGGCTTCGTTGACCTTCGCCATGTTCTCCAAACCGCCGTTTTTAAGCAGGTACTTGAAGACCTTGCCGCAAACGTAAATCGCCCAGCAGTTGGGGGTGTTGTACATGGAGCCGTTGTTGGCATGGGTGTCGTAGCGCAGATAGATCGGCGTCTTGGGGTCGATGTCTTCGCGGATCAAATCTTCGCGGATGATGACGATTGCCAAGCCCGCGGGGCCGATGTTCTTTTGTACGCCACCGTAAATCATGCCGTAATCCGACACGTTGCAGGGCTTGGACAGGAACATGGAGGACTGGTCGGACACCAGAATCTTGCCCTTGGTGTTGGGCAGCTTCGGATAGGTGGTGCCGTGGATGGTTTCGTTCTCGCAGATGTAAACGTAATCGGCGTCTTCATCGATGGGCAGATCGGAACAATCGGGGATGTAGCTGTAATTGCGGTCTTCGCTGGTGGCAATCACGTTGATCTTGCCATACTTCTTGGCTTCCGACGCGGCCTTCTTCGACCACGCGCCCGTCACGATGTAGTCCGCAACGCCGTTTTTCATGAGGTTCAGCGGAATCGCCGAGAACTGCAGCGTCGCGCCGCCCTGAATGAACAGCACCTTGTAGTTGTCGGGAATCTGCATCAGCGTGCGCAGGTCTGCCTCCGCCTCGTCAATGATCTGCTGGTAAACCTTGCTGCGGTGCGACATTTCCATGACGCTCATCCCGCTCCCCTTGTAGTTCAGAACCTCTGCCGCCACTTCTTCCAATACCTCGACGGGCATTGTCGCGGGGCCTGCGGAGAAATTGTATACACGACCGTACTTCATATGATTGCTCCTTTGCTGTTTTTTGATTTTGGACAAGGCAAATCGCCCTGTCTCTGCAATGCCCATTTTAACACATCCATGCTGAAAAGCAACCATTCCCACGCCGATTTTTGCCTCAAAAATAAATATATTTTTTGGCGACACAAAAAAATTTAGGATTCTTTGTGAAAAAAAGAGGAGCCGCTTGAAACGGCTCCGTACAGGTTGGTGCAGCGAAGGGTCAGCGGATGCGGCCGCTTGCCTCCAGCACGCGCAGATCGGGTTCGCACAGGAACGGTTCGCCGGCGGCTTTCAGCGCGTTGGCGACGTCCTTCAAGCCGCTCCCGGTCGAGATGACGGTGACGGTTTCGTCGGGCTTGATGATGCCCTCTTCGCAGGCGCGCTTGACGCCGGCGGTGGCGGTAACGCCCGCAGGCTCGCCGAATACGCCTTCGGTGCGGCCCAGCAGCCGCATGGCAGCCAAGATTTCGTCATCGGAAACGGCAATCCAGCGACCGCCGCTGTTTTGGACGGCGCGCAGTGCCTTGCGCGGATTGCGCGGCACGCCCACGGCGATGGAGTCGGCAATCGTGTTTTCGGGAGTGGGCACAAGGTCGCGGTGGTTGTTCGCCGCGTCCACAAAGGGGCAGCAGCCCAGCGACTGCACACCCAATATTTTGGGGATGCGGTCGATCATGCCCAGCTCGAACAGGTCGTGGAAGCCGTTGTACACGCCGCCGATGGTGCAGCCGTCGCCCACGGAGACGGCGACCCAGTCCGTCGGTTGGAAATGCAGCTGCTCGGCAATCTCCAGCGCCACGGTCTTTTTGCCCTCAGTCAGGATGGGGTTGATGCCCGCGTTGCGGTTGTAGAAGCCCCACTTGTCGATGGCTGCCTTGGACAGCTCAAAGGTTTGGCGATAATCGCCCTTGACGGAAATGACGTTGGCGCCGAAAATCAGAAGCTGCGCCACCTTGCCCTTGGGGGCGCGTTCGGGGACGAAAATGACCGTCTTGAGCCCCATGCGCGCCGCGTTGCCCGCGCAGGAGGAGGCGGCGTTGCCCGTAGAGGAACAGCAGATGGTGTCGTAGCCCAGCTCCAACGCCTTGGCGACGGCGACGCCCGACGCACGATCCTTTAAGGATGCGGTGGGATTGATGCCGTCGTCCTTGATGTAGAGCTTGCGCACGCCAAGCTGATCGCCCAGCCGCAGCGACTCGTACAGCGGCGTCCAGCCGATGCGCAAGAATTTGGAAAGCCCTTCGCCCTTCAGCGGCATCAAGGCGCGATACCGCCACATGCTGTTGTCACGATCGGCTTGCAGCGACTCGAAATTCAGCGTTTTCTTGACCTCTTTGTAGTCGAACACGATGTCCAAAATGCCCTTCTCGCCGCAGGACGGGCAGGTCATCAATTCGGGGCCATACGGGTATTCCTTGCCGCAAATGGTGCAGCGGTAACCGAGGATGCGTTTCATGAATGCAAGAACTCCTTTTGCTTTGTTGCCTTCATGATACAACTTCGCGGCGCGTTTTGCAAGAGGGGGGCTCGTCGTCGGAATCAGTACAGATTCAGGAACAAATCGCCGCCGGACTCCATCAACTCGCCGATGGGCGTTTCAAAATGCAGCGCAAAGCCGTTGTTGCCGTCGGTGGTGCGGGTGGCGCGGTACAAAAGGTAAACGCCTTGCTCCTTTGCCAAGCCCAGATACCCGTTGGGCAGCGCGAACGCGCTCAAGACGGAGGCGTGGGTGTCCAAATCGAACCAACCCACCTTGGAGCAAACGTCCTCATTGGATCCGAAGTTGTAGGTGTACAGCAGGTCAGGCGTACCATTATAGTCCAAATCGCACAGCAGGACGTCCAGCGCGCCCTTGCCGTCCACGCCTTCGCCCAGGAGATAATACGCGTCGTCCTGCACCACATACGAATAGCCCGTGCCCACATGGCGAATGACGGTAAAGCCCTCCGCGCCGTCGGGCGTAATGTCCAGCCAGTATTCCTGCGCCAAGTATTCGGCGCCGTATTCGTCAATCTCCAGCTCGGACATGCCAAGCTTGGTGAGATCGGGCGCGAACGCGGGCGCATCCACGCCCGTTTCGTAGGCGCGGTCGGGGATCGCCGTCGGTTCGGGAGAGGGCGACGCGGTCGCCTTCGCGGCGGGCGCATTGGCGGCCTTGCAGCTGCGGCGCATCGAAATCGTCAGCGCCACGGTGCCGCACAGCAGTGCGATTGCCGCAAGGATGCACAAAAGCGTGACGAGCCAACGCAGTTTTTTCTTCGGTTTTTGCTGTTCCATATCGTTACCTCAGTTGGGAAATTTCTTGGTTTAAGGCGGTGAGCAGTTGATTGAGGTGGACGCCGTCGAGCAGACGATGGTTGACCTGCACCGTGTAGGCAAGCGTCTTGCGTCCGTTCTCGTCCACAAACTTGCCCCAAAGGATGCGCGGCGTCGAATCGTCCCGATCCAATGAAAACTCCTGCGCGACGTGGGTGTAGTCGAACCACGGCAGGCAGGAAATGTATACGTCGTGCCCCTCGGCGTCTGTCTCGGCGTCGGGCAGCGGCGCGGTGTTGGTCGCTTCGGCATGCTTGCAGCGGGCGCAAAACGCGCCGGCGGATTCGTCGGCGTCCCACGGAACGTTGCAGATGCCAAACAGGTCGCCGTCGTACACATAGGTATAGGATGGCGAGCGATACGCCAATCGATACACGTCGTCGCCTTCGAGCTCGTACAGGTATGCGTCCGTGCGGTTGACGGCGCGCATCGTCACCCAAATGAGGGAATGATAGAACGGCAGCCCTTCCCGCTTGCACCACGCATAGAGATTGGTGACATCCAACCGAAACGTGACGCTGTAAAAGGGAACGTCCAGCCGCCCGAACAACGCGCAGTGCGCACGGCGCTTCCATGTGGCGCTGTCGATTTTCTCTCGCATCCTTGCCTCCTCTTAAAAGACGCGGCGCGCAAACACGAACGCGTCCGTCCAATATGCATTGGATAATTTGGTGGTGATGACTTCGCCTTCGCCGCTGGACGGGTAAATCATTTGCCCGTTGCCGATGTAGATGCAGGCGCAATTGACGCTGTCGTTGTCGCCCGTCATAAAGAAGCACAGATCGCCCACTTCCAAGTCGTCGATGGAGGAAACCTTGTGCCATTCCTCCATTTCGGCGTACCCGCGGCTGGACTTGTGCCGCACATTCTCGCCGACGGCGCGCAGACAATAGTAGATGAATCCGCCCGGATCGAACCCGCCGTCGTCCTCGATGGAAACGCCGCCGCGCACATAGGGCTGTCCCAGCATGGACTTCGCCACGGCAACGAACTGCTCCGCCTTGCCCAAGTCGGGCGCGGGCGTCGCGGTGGGCGCAGGTGTGGCGGAAGGCGTGGGCGTATCGGTGGGCACGTCGGTGGGCGTGTCGGTGGGCGCGGGCGAATCCGTCGGCACGTCCGTGGAAACGGGCGATTCGGCGGGAACGGCAGAGGATTGGACGGAGGCTCCGTCGGTGGGCATATCGGTAGAAACGCTGCCGATGATGCGAATCGGGTCAGCGCTTTCGTCGCTTGGATATTGGGTGCCGCAGGCAATCGCGCCGCAGCAGAGCGCCAAACAGAGCAGAATGGCAAAGGTCTTTTTCATGATGCACCTCCGATGGTACTGTACCATCATTATAAAAACGGGATGCAACCAAAGCGTAAACGGCTTGTGAATTTTGTGCCCGCAGGAACGTCGAATCTTCGGGAACGCCGCAAAAGGCAGGCGCTGCTTGCCCCGCGGCGCGTCGGAACGCAAACGGGCGCATGCGCTGCGCCCGTCTTTTTGATTTGTTCGATTGTCCTTACGCCGCTTGCGCCTCGTCGGCGGGCGGGTCGCTGCGGTCGCTGCGGTCGATGTGATTGCGGCGCAGCACCGCCAGCACGGGAAACGACAGCACAAAGCAGATTAGGGTATCCGCCAGCATATAGCCGCCGTTGTACAGCGCGGACGCCCACAGCGCGCTGCCGTCCAGCACGTCGGAAAAGAAGAAAAAGCCCGACAGCGTGTGCATGACAAACCGCGCAAAGCCTGCGATGACGCAGCCCAAGGGCAGCCATTTCACCGTGCCGGCAAGCCCGATGCAGGTGAACGCCAGCGGATAATCGATGAGCACCTGTGCCCAATGGAAGATTTCGGGCTTTTGCGCAAACTGCAGCAGCCCGTAGGCAAAGCCTGCCAAGATGCCGCGCTTCCAGCCATATAGATAGCTGTACACCATGATGGGCAGCATGGACGCCAGCGTGACGGAGCCGCCCGTCGGCATCGAAAACAGCTTGATGTAGGACAGGACAAACGACAGGCAGATGCACACCGCACCGTAGGTGAGCGCACGGACGTTGACCCGTTTTTTGGGTCTGTTGCGCGTGCAAAGCAGATACACAAACAGCCCGATCAGCGCCGCCGCCGCGACGCCGAACAGCATCCATTCATACCATTGCACCTCTGCCAGCTTCTCGAAAAGAACAAATTTCATACAATCCTCCTAAAATAAAAGATCCTACCCGTGGGCAGAATCGAAAAGGCGGATGGACGCTTCCTACGATGGCATAACCCAACAGGTTCAAAGGGTGCTTCTCAGCTGCCATGCGGCAGCGCCCCTGCGTGACCCTTACTATACCACCAAGGAAGGCTTTGGTCAAGAAAAAGATGGATTAT
>CAYRQM010000051.1:0-11000 GCA_964426415.1 uncultured Christensenella sp. | reverse complement strand
AGGCACGAAGTGCCGAAGAATCTCCCGCGTACGCGCAACAAAATCGACGGTATTTTGTATGGGGGATAGCATCCGCCCGCTTTGCTTGGCTTGCGTGCGAGATCCTTCGCCGAAGCTCAGGATGACAAACGGGTGCGAAGCAAACAGGATGACAAACGGGTGCGAAGCAAACAGGATGACAAACGGGTGCGAAGCAAACAGGATGACAAACGAATAAGCAAACAGGCTGACAAACGGGTGCGAAGCAAACAGGATGACAAACGGGTGCGAAGCAAACATGCTGACAAACGGGTGCGAAGCAAACAGGATAACAAACGGATGCGAAGCAAACAGGATAACAAACGGATGAAACAGGCTGACATCGCACAAACCGCATCACACCACACAAAAATCGGGCGGGTCATACGATCCGCCCGACCATGTTTTTGGCTTTATTCGGCTGCAAATTCGCTCTTTTCCGCGCCGCAAAGCGGGCAGCAGTAGTCGGCGGGGAGGTCTTCCCATTTTGTTCCGGGCTGAATCCCGTTGTCGGGATCGCCTGCCGCTTCGTCATATACATAGCCGCAAAGCTGACAAACGTACTGTTTCACCTGTTTCACCTCCTTCAAATCCAAATTGGAATCATGCTTCCGTCAAAATCGACGACGCCAGCGCGTCCGCAAGCTGTACCATCGCGTCGGCTTGTTCGTCCTTCAGCGCCGAGAGCAGCGTCACGCCCGCGTCCAACACGCGCATGTTCTTCATCTGCGCCAGCGCTTCCCGCATCAGCTTGCCGCTTTGGGGCGACCAAGAGCCGTTCTCGATCACGGCGGCGGTGCGGTTTTGCAAATTGTGCGCCTGCATGCTGTGCAGCAGCGCGTCCATGCTCTCAAAAATGCCGTTGTTGTAGGTGGTGCTTGCCAACACAAAGTGGCTGTATCGGAACAGCTCTGCAAGCACATACGAAGCGTGTGTGACGGACACGTCGAAAAGCTGAATCCCCGATACGCCCCGCTCTGCAAGCAGCGACGCCAGCACCTCCGCCGCGTTTTGCGTATGCCCATACACCGAAGCGTAGGCAATCACCACGCCTTTCGTTTCTGCCGTCCAAGTCGCCCAACTGCGGTATTTTTGCAGAATCGCGTCAAGGTCTTGCCGCCAAATGGGGCCGTGCAGCGGGCAGATGGCAGCGAACGGGAACGCGGACGCCTTTTTGAGCGCGCCCTGCACCTGCACGCCATATTTGCCCACGATGTTGGTATAGTAGCGCCGCGCCTCGGCAAAGTCGAACCCGTCTTCGCCCAACGTATCGGCGAACAGGTTGCCGTTCAGCGCGCCAAAGGTGCCAAACGCGTCGGCGGAATACAGTGCGCGATCCGCCTCGTCATACACCATCAGCACTTCGGGCCAATGCACCATGGGCGCTGTCAAAAAGTGCAGCGTATGCTTGCCCGTGCAAAGGACGTCGCCGTCGCCAACGGCAAGAAACGCGGGGCACGCGCCAAAGAATTGTTCGACGAGCTTGCGCGTTTTGGCAGTGCCGACCGCCGTCACGCTCGGGCAGCGGCGCAGCAGATCGCCCAGCAGGGCGCAATGGTCGGGCTCCATGTGGGTGATGACCAAGTAATCCAACATGCGCCCGTTTAGCGCGTAGGCGAGATTTTCGAAGAATGCATCGCCAACCGCCTTATCCGCCGTATCGAACAACGTGATTTTGTCGTCATCGAGCAGATAGGAATTGTAGGACATTCCGTTGGGCACGGGATACGCGCTTTCAAACAGCGATAACCGCCGATCGGACGCGCCAAGGTACGTCACGTCGGCAAAGACTTTTTGTGTGCAATGCATGAGCAGTTCCTTTCCTATCGGACAATACGAAAATGATACCACTACGGGACAGTGTTGTCAAACGATGCGCGGCCTAAACCTACGCGCCGCAAAGCGAACGCACGACGTTTGCGGCAAACGCATTTAGCCGTGCGCCCACGCCGTCCTGCCGCAAGACGGTGTCGGGGTCGTTGGCGGTTTCCAAAAGCGCAAAGCGCGGCGGCAGCGCAAAGGGTTTGTTCAGACAGTAGCCGCCCAAAAGCTGTTTTGCCACCAAGTCGCCGCCGCTGTACCCCGACACGACGATGGCGAACAGTGCGCGCTCCCGCATAGCGCTTTCCCGCAGCAGCAGCGCGTTCAGCCGATTGTTCAGCGCCAAAAAGTACGCGCCGGGCGCATCGTTGTAGTTGGGCACGCACAGGATGGCAGCGTCGCTCTCGTCGATGGCGGGGAAGACCGTATTGGGCAAAAAGCCGCCGTAGAAGCAGGATTTCTGTTGCGCAAAGTGGGTGCAGGCGTGATAGGTGCAGCCGTTGCAGTCGTAGATGGCGTCGCCGCACAGCGAAACGACGGTCACATCGCAGGCGTCCTTCAGCCGCGACACCGCCTCGAAGCCAAGCGCCAGCGTGTTGCTGCTTGCACGATTGGACGCATGGAGCAGCAAAAGCTTGGGGCGCGCATAGCGGGTTGGCGCATAGGTTTGCAATCGCTTGACCAACTCGTTTGCGGCGCGTGCGTAGGCGGTGAACAGGTCGATCTTTTCGACGCTTGCCCGCACGGTATAGTTTTGCAGCGAGCCCGTCGCTTCCACCAGCGAACGACCCAAAAGCGCGCAGCCCGCCCGATTCGCGTCGAACAGCAGCGTGCGCGCCAAGTCCTTGGTGTATAGTTCTGTCTGTCCGTCCAACAGCAGCGCGCCGACGCTGCCCTGCATGGCGTCCTGCTCTTGCCGCAGCCGCCGCAGCAGCGCGTCCAAGCCTGTGACCTGTCCGAACGCATCGGCCGAAACCGCAAACAGCACCCGTTTGTTCTGTAAATCGTTGGCGTCCGCCGCCGAAACAAGCGTGTAGGGAACGTCGCAAAGCGCGGGCAACAGCACCTTTAAAAGGCGCGTATGCTGCCCCAACGACACGATGGTCAATCGATCTTCCATGCGCGCAACGCCTCCATGGTTTGCAAAATTCGCCCCAGCAGAATTGGGTTATTTGGCAGCGGCTCCCGCTCGACGCCCGTTTTGGTCAAGCGAACGCGGCTGCCAAAGAAGATGGAATCGTATGCGGTGCTGCCAAAGAACCAGTTGCCGCGCAGCGCGTCCAAGATGGTGAGACAGCCCGACGACAGCGCGGGCGCAATGTAGGGCTTATAGCCTGTTTCCCGCACCGACAGGTTTGCTGTCAGCGCCGCTTGGGTGAGCCGCTGCGAGAGCGCATCGTCATAGCCGTCGCCCGTATCGTTGGCGACAACCAAGCCTTCGCCGTGGGGTCCGTACACGCGACCATGTTGCAAAAAATCGGAACAGCCGAGCCGCGTTGCCGCGTCATTTGCCCGCGCCAGCATCACGCCAAGCCCGCAGCCGACAATCTGCGCCTTCGGTACGCCCGCGTCCGCCGCCACCTGACACAGCAAATCGACGGGATCGGACACCTGAAAGAACAAACCGCCATACCCAAGCTTTACCGCCTGCTTGGCATAGGGCGTCAGAATGGCGCGGTTTTTGTCGAATTGTGCCATGCGCACATCCTTGACGGCGCTGCCTACGGGCGGAACGCCTGCCGACGCCGTAAAGACGAACGCGTCGCAGTCCACGAACAATTCGTCCTGCCAAAGCCCATGCACACGCGGGTGATGCCCCAAAACGGGCAGGACTTGGTTCAGCTCCTGTTCGTAACGCGCCACACGCCGTTGATCGGGGTCGTAAATGCCAATCTCGTCAATGCAATCGCCCAACAGCACAAGCCCCGTCAAGAGCGTGCCGCCCACGTCGCCCAAGCCCACCAGCTGCAGGGACAAGCCGTGCGTTTTTCGGATGGGGGAGATGCAATTTTTCATACTTCCTCCGAAAGCCGCTTCATGCGGTCGATGTCGTCCTGCACATAGGTGGAGGCGGACACGCTCCCATCGTAGCCCACGGCACGCCCGCGATCGGGCAGCATGGGGCAAAGCAGCGCTTCCCCAAGTCGTGCCAGCGTCATGCTGCGATGGTACAGCATCCGATAGCGCTGTTCCAGCGTGTGCAGGATGTCATAGGTGTTGGACAGCGCCGTTTCGGACAGTGCGCGGCGCTTTGCGGGCGAAACGTCCCGCAAAAAGTTTGGCGACTGATACGGCCAGATCAAATTGATGGAGGGTAGCGTTGCGTTTGCGGAAGCGTCGGCACGGCGCACGCTGTCGCCGCCGATAAAGGGGTACAGCAGGCTTTCCGTAAACCAGTAGCGCAGGTTTGGCACCCAGTAGACCGCGTCCACGTCACGCGATTGGGTCTGCATCAGATCCTTGCCGCGTCCGCTCAGCACGCCGACCAAGATTTTTTCGACTTGAATGCCTGCCTTTGCAAACAGCGGACTCAGCTTTTCGATGCGATAGCCGTTGTGCAGCAGATCGTCCACAAGCAGCACGGGACGATGGAACGAGCGAATGACCGCAAGCTGATTGACAAGCGGCGAATAGCCTGCGGATTCCTCGATGGTGAAATGCCGCATATCCTCGGCAAAGACCTTTTCGACATGTAACGCTTTGGTGACGGTGTTGGGCGCCACGATGTCTGACATGGTTTTGCTGTACGGCACGCACATATACGGCCCAAGCTTGCGCGGTTGTTCGGGAAGTCCCCAAACGCCGTTGTAGCGCAGCACCTTTTCGACAAGCGCATGGTTGATGCGCGCCGCGTCAAAGCCCAAAATCAACGTGCCGGGGAAGGTGTCGCACAGCGCGCCGAGCAGCCTCTTGCGGGCGTGATAGACGCAGGCGGTCACTTCGGGATCGTAGGCAAACGGTTCTTTCAGCCGCATAAACGCGTCCAGCGTAATGACTACGGGCGCTTGCATATCCACCAGCAAGACCTCGTCGCAGCCCGCTGGCAAGAAGCCCTTTTGCGTCAGCGCTTCAAACAGCAGCGCGTCGTTTGGCGCACGCCGATAGAGCGCATAGGTGTGATCGCTGCCAAGGCTTTCCGTCAGCAGCGTATTGACCAGCTCCGCCGCTTCGTTGGCGGTTCGTGCAACGCAGCCCTCCACCAAGAAAATCTTGCCCGAAGCGTGCTGCCGCACATACTCGGTGCGTGCCGCGCTTGTCAAGCAATCGAACAGCTCACCCGCGTTCACCGTGCGCCCGTAGACGGCGCCGTATGCAGGCGCATCGCCGTGCGAAAGCAAGACGGCAAGCCCGTGTCCGCTTTGCAGCGCGCCGTTTAGGGCAAGGGCGAAGGGGGCGGCAAGCGTCGAAAGTCGATGCGCGTCCTGCGCCGTGATGTGATCGAGCACTGCATACACACTGGATTCGGGCTGCAGGGAACGCTTGTACTGCGGCGTGCGCAAATACAGACCCTTTTCCCGAATGAACGATTCCGCAACGGGGTCGATCATGCCGGAGACTTCGATGTTTTGGTCGATGCAGTCTCGAATACGGCTGGAGCTTACGTCCTCAAAATAGGGCGGAATGGTCAGTTCGATGACCTTGCCCGTCAAACGCGCCCGCGCCAACGCGCTCGCTTCCGTCTCGGCGCTGCGATTGCGCCGAAACAGGATATGATGCATGGACGCCGCACCGTGTTCGGAAGCGGGAATGGCGTATGCCGATGCGTTCTCAATGACATCGCTGCCCGCGACCAAGTAGACCGCACGGGTGGGGAAGAGGGATAACAGCCGCGCCACGTCGGGCGGGTAGGCGATGTTGATGGGAATTTCGTCGGGAAACAGATAGACGTTCGCGCAGTCCGCCACGGACATCAGCGCGATCTGCCGCCGCAGCAGCTTGGGCTGTGTGCGCTTCGACCAAGAGAACTCGTCCACCGCAAGATAGACCGTGAAGCCAAGCTTGCGAATCTCGGTCACGATGCGCTTGTGTCCTTCGGAGAACGGGTCGAACGTGCCGGGGAAAAACGCGACGTCGGGCGGCGGCGCAAAGACAAACGCGCCAAGATCCACTTCGGACAGCAGAATCATGCGATACAGGTGATTCAGCATCGCGGCGGTGTTGAAGAACGTGATGTCGTTGTCGATGCGCTCGGACACGATGGTGAGAAGCTTTTTGGCAACGTCCATAAAGAGTGCGCGCCGACCCGAAAGCGGAACGGCACAATTGCCGAAGACGTCGCGGCAAAAGACGGTCAGCGCGGCGCGATGCACGGCGTCGCTGTAATGCGCCAATCCGCACATCAAGGCGCCCACGATGCGCCGACGCACCGCTGTGGAGGCGGGCGTATCGTCGTTCGATGCAATCCAATCGCACAGCATTGCGCCAAAGACGGACAGCGCCGCGCCCGCTGCGCCTGCGCTACCGGTGCGTACCAACGATTCCAGCATGGCAAGGATTTCGTCCAGCTGCCCCGCGGGCAGCCGCCGCGCGAGGTGCGCCAAGCACGGCGCAAGAAAGCGAGAGGATTCGGTGCGGCCGCCCTCCAACCCGCGACAAAGATCAATGGCAACTTCGTTTACGTCCTCCGTGCTGAGGCGTTCGGAAAGCGCCATCAGCGCGTTTGCCGCGTGTTCGCGCACGGGCAAATGCTCCGCCACCAGCAAAAGATTGCCCAAATGCGCGGCGATGTGGAACGCTTCCTCGGGATGCACGGCGGCATACGCCAAAAGGCGGTCGATGTTGACTTCCTTCGTCGTCCAATGCACGGCGGTCTTGAGATTGTCTAAGTACAGCTCGGAAACGTGCAGCGCGGGCGGAAGGAAGGGCGAATCGGAGAGGTGATTTTTGAGCGCGTCGGCAAGGAACGATTCGGCGCTGCCCGCAGCGTACTGCGTCTTTTGGAGCAGGGCAAGCGCGTTTGCCTGCACGTCGGCGCGGCGGTGCGCCGCAAGGTATTCCAAGGCGCGCAGCCCGCAGATGGTTTCATTCTTGCTTGCGCCAAAGAGCATCGGCTCCAAAAAGGCAAGCAGCATGTGCAGCTCGTCGGGCGTGTAGAATTGGGCGGGAACGTGGGTGATGCTGTCGCAAAGGGTAAAGCGAATCCCTTGCAGCTCGCCCGAAAACCGCCGCAAATATGGGTTCAGATACAGGCGCACATCGGCAGGATTGCAGTTGGTCAGCACGCTGCCTACGACGATTTTCAGCGAGTTTTCGATGCGCAGGCAATGCCGCTTCTCGATGGTCGGGTCGGGCGACAAAAGCAGCGTCAGATAGGTGTCCCACAGCGCCGCAGATTGGGCGAGCATCTCGGAAAGGGTGGGCGCAATGGCGGTGTCGGGCGCAAGCGCAGGCAAGTCCTTGCGGTACTGCACGCCGCTGTTGGCAAGGATGCGCCCCATCAACTGTGCCGCCTGCCGCCGCACATCCCGTTCGTGGTGCATGAGCAGCTCATACAGCAGGCTCAACAGCTGCAGCTTGTGGGAAACGGTCATGTAGGCGAAGTATTCGTCGAACAAATTGAGATAGGTGCGGATGGTTTCGTAATACTTTTCGCTGCGCGCACGCTCCAGCAAGCGTTCAAAGGAAGCGCTTGTGTTGACGGAGTGCATCAACTGCAAGCTGTGCGCGATGGACAACCGCTTGAGCGCGTTCACCGATTCGGCGTCCGTCATCAGCGCGGCGTTCTCGTGACGGGCGGGCAGCAGCGCGTCGCTGTACGCGTCCGGATTCACGCCAAGGTACAGGCAATAGACCTCAAAATCGCACAGCTTTTGCACCACCAAGGCGTAGCGGCGGCGCTTGGCGTCGTCCACATTCGCCAGCTTGTGCAGGATGGTTTCGCCCGCTTCGGGCAGCGATCGGATGGTAATGCGCTCATGTCCGTCTGGCTGCCGACTTCCCCGCACGCGAAAATCTGCATAGATCAGCGTCAAAAGCTCCGCAGGCAGGTTTTCATATTCCAAATCCCATGTGCTGTGATTGGCGGCAATGTGGGCGATGTGGGGCAAGCCGTTTTGCTTCAGCCAGCGATCTGTGTAATAGTAGTGCAAATAGGGCGTGCGCGCCGCATCGTCGCCGCGGCAGCCAAACTTGCCGATGTCGTGGCTGAGCGAGGCGGCACAGACCAGCGCCACATCGATGGGAACGCCGCAGGCGCGCATCTGCCGCGCCGTATGCACCGCTAAATGGTGTACGCCCGCCGTGTGCGAAAGCGGGTCAAAGGGCATCCGCTCCCGTGCAATGCGCAAAAGCGTCAAGTAATGCGCATCCGAAACGGCACGCACAAACGCATCGTATTCGGAAGCGACCAAGCAGGCGGCACGCTCCGCATCCGTGCAAAACTGCACATCCGTCAGCGGGTCGTAGGGACGCAGCGTCGCTTCGTATGCAATGGCTGCCGAAAGGAGCGTCGTATACAGGGTAAATGCCGCACATTGCGCCGCGTCAGGCGCGATATAGGCGGCATCGGGATACAGCCCGTTTTGCAGGTAGGAAAATACGGCAAGAAGCCAGCCTTCCTTGGGCGTTGGCGCCATGCGCGTCATGGTGGGAAGACAAGCAAACAGCGTTTCTTCACAGACCGCATCCTTGCTTGGCGTCAGCTTCGCAAGCGCGTCGAACAGCCCGTCCGCTTCCCATTGCGCACGCAGCACGCGCTGCGAGCCGCCAAGCGTTTGCAGCAGCGTCGATAGGGCGTCCCCATACCATTTTTTCTCAAACGATTTCATGCTCCCATTATAACCTGTTTCCCTGCCATTTGAAAAGCAGTTTTTCAAAGGAATCCACATTTTCTTGTGGAAAAGCGAACAACCTCAAATCACATTCACATTGCGCGCTTCGCGTGAGAATATGCCAAACGTGGCAAATCTGCTTTCCTAAGCCAAGTCAAGCACTTTCCTTTGGGTCGCAAGCTGCGGCCCTTTTGTTATAAAGAAAGCGACGCACAGGGCGTCGCAAAAAAGTTGCACGGGTTAGGCGGCGGGCAAATAGCGCTCCCAACGGACGCTTCCCCAATCGGTGGTATCGAAGCCCGTTCGCAGCGCGTCCGCCAGCAGCTGCATTTTCGCCAACAGCGCGGGGTGCGTCATGAGCTTTTTCGCGTCTCCTTCAAACCATGTCGCCATCATGTACTCCATCAGCCGCGCACGATCCTCGGTGGGGAAGGTGAGCGCGTAATCGTCGGCAAAGAACAGGTCGTTATCCTTTCCCGGATGCATCGCGTAGACGTATTGCTCGTACGACGCGTCGGTATCCACATAGCTGTAGAAATAGGAAAAGCCGTCGGGGTTGCACGCGTCCCAGTCGCCGTTTAGGAACGAGGCACAGCCGCTTGCGTCCAGCTTGCTTTCGGCGGAGTGCCACAGCTCGTGATGCACCGAGGATTCCAAGTTCCATTGCGTAATGTCGAGCGTGACGTTGTACCATGCGCCGCGCCCCTCAAAAAAGCCGATGGCGCCATAGTCGCTCTTGATCTTTCCCACCAGCAAAAAGCGCAGCCCGCACTCGCCCGCACCGTTTTGAAACTGTGTGAGGTAGCGGTCGGGGTACAGCTTGAGCGCCGTTTCTATTTGCGTAAGCGCGTTTTCAATGCAGGTCGCTTCGTCGGAAAAGTCGGCTTCGTCCGTGGTCTGCACGTCATAATCCGTTTGGTAGCAAGCCCGTTCGCACTGGTTGGAAAACAGTATGGTCACGCCGTATTGCGCTTCGATGGCGTCTGCTTTAGCGCGCAGCGCGGCGAGATTCTCCGCCACGGCGACGCCGTCCCGATCCGTTTTCCAATCGGCAAGGATGCCTGTGTCAACGGCTTGATAGGCAATCTGCTCCGAAACGCTTACGTCCGTAAAGTCCAGCTTGGTGCAGTCAATCAAATACGGATGGGAAGCGCCGTCCGAATAGACGTCCGCAATGATCAAG
Organism: uncultured Christensenella sp.; assembly: GCA_964426415.1. Lineage (GTDB taxonomy): Bacteria > Bacillota > Clostridia > Christensenellales > CAG-138 > UBA3792. The sequence continues at coordinate 1,208 of CAYRQM010000051.1, read as the reverse complement.
TCGCCTTCCGGCAGATAGGTCGCGCTCCAAAGCCCCGCTTCCAGCCCGTAGGCGGTCAGGTCGCAGCGGGAAATGGTGTCGCCCAAGCGGCAGACGGCGGTTTGATAGGTAAAGGCGTCGTCCCATTCGTCGGTCAACAGCTCGATAAACTGCATCAGATAGGGCGAATTGGGCAGAAGCGAACAGTCGAGCGCGTCCGAACCCAAATACTTCGTCGAGAGATACGACACCCTATTTCCGTGCAGCAAATCGCCATACAGCACGCGGTAGGTGTAATCGACCTCGTTGAGCTGCAGCGCGGTAAGCTCTCCCGCCGTGCCATACGGCGCGACCGAGGTGACGGAGGAAAGCAACAGGCGGATGCTGCCCGTCGTCGGATCCAACGCGCAAAAGCAGGTGTCGGTGTTGTATTCCGAAACGAACGCCTCCAGCGCTAAAAGACCGTCCTGCCCCATGGAAATCAAGTAGGAAAACCGCAGCGACTGCTGCACGGGCACTTCCTCCACCACGCCCGTGGCGATGGTTTGCCGATACAGGATGCGGTCTTTGACGAAGTAATACAGGGTGCGATCGGGGGAGAATTGCCCGCCCTCCGCCGCCACCGTAAACGTGGACACGGTCTGCAAATTCTCGTCAAGTATGGAATACTGTACGCCGTGGTCGTCCGAAAGCAAAAACGTGCCGTCCGCGTTGGGCGTCAAAAAGATGCTGCCCACGCTGGAAAAAGAGATTTCCTTTACGATTTTCTGTTCCACCACGTCCATGATTTGCACATAGGCGGTGGTGTCTGTTTCGCCGTAGTCCATATACGTCGCTAAAACATAGCCCTCGCCCAAGCTGTAATAGGTGCGGTTGGAGGTGGCAGGCAAATCCAGCATCGTCACGGCGGACGCTTGTCGGAAATTGCGCGGCGCGACGGTTTCGGGCGCGGCGGTGACCTGCGAAATGGTGTGGAGGGCGGCTTGCTCTCCGTGTATGCAGCCGGTCAGCGGCAGCAGTGCCGCAAGCAGCAGCAAGCCCCATTTTTTCAAATGCATCATACGTTCTCCTTTTGCGATTCCATTGTAACACATCGACAAAATCTTGCAACACAATCCCAAAGAATTGACATATTTGTGACATTTTCTTACAATCCAAGGGGCATTTCCACAAAATAGTTGGTGTAAAATAGTTCCGGGTAAAAGTGAGGGAGGATTGCGTGTAGGGGG
>CAYRQM010000050.1:0-11098 GCA_964426415.1 uncultured Christensenella sp. | reverse complement strand
GTGCGGTCAGAATCGCGCCGCAGACGGAGCAATGGCTGCCGGCAGTTAAGCCGGTTTCGGTGCAAGTGGCTGCAACCGCCGCATCGGTGACTGCCGTATGCCCGGTTGCTGTGATCGCTTCGGTTTGCGTTGCGCCGCAAACGGTGCAGGTGAAGGTCTTGACGCCGTCGGTGGTGCAGGTTGCCGCCGTGGTGACGGCGCCCGCATCCCAAGTGTGCGCGCCCGTGCCGCCCGTCGATTCCTGATACTCGTACAGGTACATATCAAACGGGCCATAGCTGCCGCTGGAATAGAAGTCGAACTGACCGACGTTGTTATAGAAGTACACATTGTACGACGTGCTGCGATACGCATTGGTCATGCGCAGGGTGGAGCTGTTGTAGTTCCACGCCTGTGCGGTCGCCGTTCCTGTGGTGCTGCGGGTTAGGTAGGTGCCCGAAGACAGATAGCGGGTGGAATACGCGCTGTTGAGCAGCGTGAAGTTGGCGGTGCTTGCGGAGGACGCAGCCGCCGTCCATGCGAGATTCGCGTAGGTATAGCCGCTTGTGGTGATGCCCGTGACGGCGTCGCCCACATTCGTGCCCGCAACGGTCACGACCACGCCCTGCATGCCGCTGGTGCTGTCGCTGTTATAGCCGTAGGCGGAGATGGCATAGTAGGTGCCGCTGTAATTTGCCACGATGAGGTATTTGTTGCCCGCCGTAAACGCGTTGACGCGGTAGTAGCCCGTGTTGGGCGCGTAGGTCTTTTCGCCCGTGACGCCGCAGCGCGTGCAGACTTGGATGGTGTAGCTGCCCAAGCAGTCCGCGCCCGTCTGTGCCGCCCAGTTGTGTCCCAGCGCCGCAATGGCTTCTGCGTAGGTATCGCCGCAGCGCGAACAGGTGTAGGTGGTGACGCCCGCTTCGGTGCAGGTGGCTGCCGTTGTCACTTCGCCCACATAATCGTGTCCCAAAGCCGCAACGGTGCCCGTGTAGGTATCGCCGCAGCGCGAACAGGTGTAGGTTCCGCTGCCCGCTGTGGTGCAGGTGGCAGCCGTGCCGCTGGTGAGCACATAGTCGTGACCCAGCGCATCCACAACGGTGGTGGAGACGACCTCGCCGCAGTCATTGCAGGTGACGGTGACGCTGCCCGCCGTGGTGCAGGTGGCGGCAACCGTCGTGGTGGTCACGTTGGCATGGGTGCAGGTGATGGCGGGTGCGTCGGTCTTTTTGTACAGGCGCAGTGTTTGCGTCGCGGTGGAGCAGGTAACGTAGCTGTTGCTCGGCGAGAAGCTGAAGTAATAGTACGCATCGCTGGTCCAATTCGCATTTTTGAAGTAGCCGTCGTTCGTGCCGCTGTTGGTCGTCCACGACCAAACGCCGTAGCTGCCCTGCGCGCTGCTGAGGATAAGATACCCTTCGGAGTCGTAACAGGCGTATTTGCTGTTGGCCTTGTCACGAATCGTCCAGCTTGTGCCGGATGCGGTGAAGTAGTAGCGTGCATTGGAGAGCGAGGTAACGTTGGCGGTGTCGGTCAAATACAGATACACGCCGTCGGTGGCTTGGATCGTGCCCACCGCCGCGCAGTACGGCATGCGGCTGTTGCTGCTGTTCGCCACCGTATTGCCCATGACATAGGTGGTCGCGCCGTCGTTGTAGGCAATGAGGTATTCGTCGCCCGCCGTGATCGTCGTGGTCTGGACATAGTATTCCGCGTCATTGCGGACGTTGACCGTGCACGTTTTGCTGATCGTGCCGCCGCTGTATGTGACGGTGCAGGTGATGGTCGCCGTGCCCGTGGCGTGTGCCGTCACCGTGATGGTCTCGCCCGATGCGGCGCTGACGGACGCGATGGACGCATCGGTGGTCGTCCATGCAACGTTGGTGGGCGTGAGGTTTTGATAGTTGATGGTCAGCGCGCCCGACATGCCTGCCACAAAGGTGTAGGAACCCTTGGACAGCCACGCAGCGGGATCGGTGGTCGGCTCATAATCGGCTGCCACGCAGGGGCCAAAGACCATGGCGCCGTCTTTGAAGCCGGTGTACACCAGATACGGCGATGCGTCGGACGGCACGGAATAGGTGTATTCGTCCGCCGTTTTGACCCAAATGCGGCCGCCGCCCTCGATGGAAACGCTGGACGCGGTGGTCAGCTTCGGGTTGGACTCGCTGCAAACGGCGGTCAGCGAATAGACGCCCGTGGCGTCGCGCAAATACGTCGCAATCTGGAACGCCAAGTTCATCTTGGAAACGAAGATGCTGGTGGAGGTGGCGTTGGTGGTGGCGGTGCTGGAAAGCCCGTCGGTGCTGTTGATTTGCGAAACCAGCGTCGTGGGGTAGCTGACGTGGCTGTTGATTGACGAAACCGCCGACGTGCTGTAGGTGTTGATGGCGTTGTAGATGTTCGCGCCATCATTCAGCCCCGACGAGGAACAGGTGCGCCAATTGCTGTGGAGCGTGCCGAACACGCTGCTGGAGCCTGCCTGTTGCTTCATATATTCGGACCACAAGAACACCTGCCCGTATACGCCGATGTCGTTTGCCGTCGCAAAGTTGTACAGCGACTGACCGCCCGCAATATCGCCCGAAACGTTGTAGCAATCACTGATGTAGCCCTCATCCGCCACCACGCTGGGATAGATCAGCTCTTCCGCCTGCATGGACATGGATTCGTTGAGCCATGTGCCCATGGTGGTTTCGTTCAGCATGGTGCTGTTGTTGGAATTCTTCTGCGATGAGGTGTAGTTGATCAGATGCTGGAATTCGTGCGCCAAGGTGGGATACACCGCCGACTGCAGATAGGTGGTGGTGCAGGCGCTGGCATTGATGTGGATGATCGGCATGCCCACATTGTAGGTGGAGGCGTAGGTGGAATACTGGCTCGAAGCCCAATCGCTGGCGGAGTACAGCTCGACGCCCCAAAAGTAGCCCAAGATCGTGCCGGAACCGCTGCTGGAGATTGTGTAGACCAGCACGTTCAGCTTATCGCCGTCTTCGATGAAGCGGGCGGAGCCGAAGTTCGCAAGATCCGCCGCGTAGATGGTGTTGTCAAACTCCGTCGCCATGGACGACGCAACGCTGGTGCTGCTGAACTCGGTGCCGTAGCCCCAAATGATGCAGTGATCGCCCACCGCACGCGCCGTAAAGGTCAGGGTGGACATCGTGCCGGTGGTCACGTTGCGCTGCACCTTGAACGACTGGGTCGTGCCGACGGAAACGGCACGGGTCGCAGGCGTAAACGCCTCCTCTTCGAGGATCGTATTGGCGGGATCGAACATGCCCGCCACATCGTCCTGCGAAAGCATCGTGAAGGGAGAGGATTCCGAGGTGTGCGGCACGCCGCGCACGTTGGAACCGCTTGTGGAAATCTGACCCGTCATGTCGCCGCTGGACAGCGTGTTCGTGATGCTCTGATCGTCGTCGTAGATCAGCGGGTTGTAAATGAGCAGCGTATCGACGCCCGTAAAGGTCGTCGCTGCCGCTTCGGCAACGCGTGTGCCGCCCGTCAGCGTCGGCACCAAGCAAAGCGCCATGCAAAGCGCCAGCGCCGTCGCCAAAATCCGTTTCAAATTTGTCATGTGGTTTCCTCCCTGTTTTCTCCCGAATTGCCGCTTTCTGCAGTGATATATTTTATATGGTATAAATGCTTTTCCCAGATTATGCAACCCCTATTTTCAGTTTTTTGCCAAATCTATTGAAAAAAAGAGACTCTACATATGCAGAGCCTCTATGATTATGCAAGGCTTGTCGCTTTATAGGGAAGCGAGCAGGGTGCGCATCTCGGCGACGGAATCGGCAAAGACGCGCAGGGCGTCCTCGACGGGCTGCGGCGTGGTCAGATCGACGCCTGCAAGCTTTAGCTCGTCCAACGGGTACGCGCTGCCTCCCGTGGTGAGGAACTTGAGATAGCCCGCGTTGTCGCCCGTTTCCACGATGTGGCTGGCGATGGCGACGGCGCTGGAGAACCCCGTTGCGTACTGATAGACATAGAACGCCGTATAGAAATGCGGAATGTACGACCACTCGACCTTGACGAGGTCGGGAACCTCGGCGCCTTCGTAGTACAGCTCGACCAAGCTCTTGTACAGCGCGTCAAGCCGTTCCGCCGTCAGCGGCGTGCCCGCCTGATGCAGCTCGTGCGCCTTGCGCTCGAACTCGGCAAACAGCGTTTGACGGAACAGGGTGGTGCGGAAGCCCTCCAAGAAGTGGTTCAGCACATACGCACGGCGCGCCTTGTCCGTTTCGGTCTTGAGCAGGTATTTGGTGAGCAGCACTTCATTGACGGTGGACGCCACCTCGGCGACGAAGATTTTGTAGTCGTGGTTGAGGTAGTCCTGCGTGTTGTCGGACTTGTAGGAATGCATGGCATGCCCCAGCTCGTGCGCCATGGTGAACGCGTCGTCCAGCGCGTCGGTGTAGTTGAGCAGCACATAGGGATGCACGCCGAACACGCCGCAGGAGAACGCGCCGCTGCGCTTGCCCTTGTTTTCGTAGACGTCCATCCAATGCTCGTCGTACGCCTTGTCCAAGAGCTTTGCGTAGTCCGCGCCCAATGGCTTCAGCGCCTCTTTGACCATCTTTTTGGCGGATTCGAACGGCACGTCGTAGGACACGTCCGCCACCATGGGGCAGTACAGATCGAACATATCGATCTTGTCCTGCTTGAGCGCTTCCTTGCGCAAATCCAAATAGGCACGCATGGCGGGCAGGCTCTTGTGGGTGGCTTCGATGAGGCTGTCGTAGACGGAAACGGGGACGTTCGTGCCGAACAGCGCCGCTTCGCAGGCGCTCTTGTAGCCGCGCACGTCGGCAAAGTAGGTGTCCAGCTTGACGCTACCGCTGTACATTGCCGCAAAGGTGTTGCTGAATTTTTGGTAGGTGCCGAACATGGCGTTGAACGCTTCCTCGCGCACGCGGCGGACGGGGCTTTCGCGGTATACGCCAAAGTTGCCCGACGTCAGCTGCACTTCCTTGCCGTCGGCGTCGGTGATGGTGGGCAGCGCCATGTCCACGTTGGTCAGCATTTCGTAGGCGTCGCTGGGGCCCTGCGCCACGTCGCCAAGCTGCGCAAGCATGCGCTCACGGGCGGCGTCCAGCCGATGGGCACGACCGCGGTTCACGTCTTCGACATAGAAGCGGTAGGTCTTCATGTCGTCGGGCGCCAAAAAGCTTTGCAGCGTGTCCTCGGGAATGGCTAAAATCTCGGGATCGACAAACGACGTCGCCATGGAGAAGCTCACATATGCATTGGTCGCCTTGCCGTCCATCTCTTGGTTCTTCGGGTCGGAGCCGTCCGCCGCACGATGCAGCATGGCGTAGATGTAGGCTTTCTCAAGACGCTCGCCCAACGCGCTGATTTTGTCGAAGCCCGCCTTGAAGGATGCGCGGGATGCGCCCAGCGTGCCCTCGATGGCTTTCAGCGCACTCAAATCCGCCACGATGGCGTTCAGCTCGGCTTCCCAAGCGGCGTCGGTGGGATACATATGGGTGAAGTCCCACATAAACGCGGGGTTCATTTCGTTTCTTGTCGGCATAGTGGAGTCTCCTTTTCGTAGCTGTTTTTTCTATTATAGACCGATTCCTCCCGTTTGTCTACGGTTTTCGTGCTTCGACATAATAGCCTTTTTCGCGCCCGTGCCGCCCCTCCCGCACCGGCATGCCATACGTCTGCAGCAGGCGAATGTCGTCCGCGATGCTCTTGCGCTCCGCCTCCACGCCGTGCATCGCAAGCTCGGCAAGAAGCGTCGCCATCGTAATCATCTGCTTTTCGCCGACGCGGTGTTCCAAGATGTCCTTTACATACAGGATTTTCAGCTTGTAGTTGTCATGTTTGGGCATACGCTGCACCTCCTCTTTGGATTGCCTGTATCGTACCAAACAAACTGTCCCATAAAACGGAAAGAACGAAAATGTCCAAAAAAACAAACAGAGCCGCAACAGCTCTGTTTGTCGGGTGGTACGCGCAACGAAAAGACGGATAATCGATGCGCTTGTATATCGAAACAAGACTTGGTATCATATGAAGTGCCGCGTTTTTGCGGTCATTCTTTGAGGACGACTTCCCACAACGCGGTCAGCGCCGCTTCGGAGGATGCGCTTTGGCGCACCACGCGCCAGATGCTGTCGATGGCAGTTTTGCCGAAGTCGTCGAACACCGCCACTTGGGACTTGCCGCGATAGAACCGCAGCGTGTCCAGCCCGTAGGCGGGCGACGCGTCGAAGACGTCCGCCAGCTTGCGCGCCTGTCGCAGATAGTCGCGCGCGGCTTCTTCCCGCCCCAACACCAGCGAATACCGTGCGCAGGTCGCCAGCAGCGCCGCCACGCCCTTGTTGAGATAGCACGGCGCGTCAGGCTTGATCATGCCGCCGATCGCTGTGCAAAGCCACAAAAGAACATCCAACGCCGTTTGGTACTCGCCCACGGCAGCGTACGCCGTGGCGAATCCCGTCAGCTGGAACAGGGTGATCATCAGCCGCCGCTGCGCTTCGGAAAGAAACGCAAACGACTCCTCCGCACGATCGTGCTCGGCAAGAATGAACCCGATCTGACCGTCGTTCAGACCCTCGATGTTGTAGTGCTTCAGCTGCTCCACCGCCGCGTCCGTCTCGCCCAGCATCAGGTAGACCGACGCGATGCGGTTGCGCAAGCGCGTTTCGTGAATGGACGGATCGGTGTTCTGCGCAATCAGCTCGCACGCACGGTTGAACAGATCCAGTGCCCGCCGCATGGCGTGCTTGTCGTGGGTTTCCAGCGCCGTCATCGCATACAGATCGGCACTCTGATACACCACGTCAAAACGGTTTGGGTACTTTTGCAGTGCCTTTTCCGCCTCCGCCGCGCCCTCGTCAAACCGCTTGGCTTGCTTGAGCAGCTTGATGGTATCGACTGCATTGCCTTGCGTGCTGATTTTCCATTCGTAGCCCAGCAGAACGTCCACCGACGTTTCGAAAAACGCCGCCATCTCGCAGATGAGCCCGATTTCCGGAACAGATGATCCGGATTCCCATTTTGAAACCGCGCCTACCGTGACGCCAAGCGCTTCCGCAAGCTGTTCTTGCGTCATCCTGTGCTCTTTTCGCAGTAGTCGGATGTTCTCGGAAATCCGGATCTTCATACCTCACCCCTGTACAAATATGTGTGTAGTTTATCACACATCTCTTTCGTATAAAAGATACTTATAGTAGAGTTTGGAAAATATATTCTTTCCTAACGGTTGAATTTTGGGGATTATTTTCTTTCATTGGGGCGAATTTGAAACGATAGAATGGATAAAAAATATAAAGTTTCCGATTGTTGCTATTGGGGGGGAAGGTTGCTATACTGAGGTTGGAAATTTTGCGTACCCCAAAGGAAACGGGGACGCGGCAAAGGAGTAAAAATGGAACGCATCCAAGAAACCGTGTATCTGGTGAACGGCGCGCCCACGACGGCGGCGCCCGAAAACGCCAATCCCAAGGCGCGCAGGGAGCGGACGATGGCGTATCGCATTTTGCGGGCGCACAACGTCGTCTCGGAAGAGGGCAGGCTGCACATGCGCTTTGACGCGCTGGCATCCCACGACATCACCTATGTGGGCATCGTGCAGACGGCGCGGGCGAGCGGCATGAAGGAATTTCCGCTGCCCTACGTCATGACCAACTGTCACAACAGCCTGTGTGCTGTGGGCGGAACGATCAACGAGGACGATCACGCGTTTGGTCTTTCGGCGGCGCACAAGTACGGCGGCATCTATGTGCCGGCGAACCTGTCGGTCATTCACACCTATGCGCGCGAGACGCTTGCCACCTGCGGCGGCATGATCTTGGGCTCCGACAGCCACACCCGCTACGGCGCGCTGGGCACGATGGGCTTTGGCGAGGGCGGCGGCGAGCTGGTCAAGCAGCTTCTCAACAACACCTACGATGTGGACGAACCCGACGTCATTTTGGTGTACGTCGAGAACGCGCCAAAAAAGGGCGTCGGTCCCCACGATGTGGCGCTGACGCTGGTGCGGGATCTGTTCCCCGACGGCTTTGCCAAGAACAAGGTCTTAGAGTTCGTAGGCCCCGGCATTGCGAACCTTTCCGTCGATTTCCGCTGCGCGGTCGACGCCATGACCACCGAAACGGCGTGCCTTTCCTCCATTTGGCAGACGGACGACAAGGTCGAAGCGTTCTATGCCGCCCACGGACGGCCGTTCGCCTTCGAGCAGATGACGCCCCATGACGGCGCCTGCTACAATGGCTTGGTGCGGCTGGATCTTGCCCAAATCGAGAGCATGATCGCGCTGCCGTTCCATCCCTCCAACGCATACACCATTCACGAGTTCAACGCCCGCGCCACCGAACTTTTACAGGCGGTGGAGGCGGACGCCAAGCATCGGTATCCCAACTGCGACATCCATCTGACCGACAAGGTCACCGAACACGGCGTCTTGGCGGATCAGGGCGTCATTGCGGGATGTGTGGGCGGCTTGTATGACAACCTGTGCGAGACGGCGGACATTCTGCGCGGCGCCTCCACGGGAAACGGCTACTTCTCCCTGTCCGTCTATCCGGGCAGCCAGCCCATCGCGTTGGCGCTTGCCAAAAACGGCGTTTCCACCGACCTGATGGACGCGGGCGCGCTCATGAAGCCCGCCTTCTGCGGCCCGTGCTTTGGCGCAGGCGACGTGCCCGTCAACAATGGCTTCTCCATTCGTCACACCACCCGCAACTTCCCCAACCGCGAAGGCAGCAAGCCCAAGGATGGGCAGGTGTCGTTTGTGGCGCTGATGGATGCGCGCAGCATTGCGGCGACCGCCAAGAACGGCGGCGTCATCACGGCTGCCACCGATGTCGACTACACCATCACCGAAAAGCCGTATCACTACGACGCAAGTTGCTACGGCAAGCGCGTATACAACGGGTTTGCGCGTGCGCTGCCCGACGAGCCGCTGCGCTTTGGCCCCAACATCACCGATTGGCCCGTCATGCCTGCCATGCCGCGCCATCTGCTGCTGCAATTTGCGGCGGTCATTCGGGACGAAGTCACCACCACCGACGAGCTGATTCCTTCGGGCGAGACTTCCTCCTACCGTTCCAACCCGCAAAAGCTGTCCGAGTTCACCCTGTCCCGCCGCGTCCCCGCCTATGTGAACAACGCAAAGGCGATTCTTGCCGAGGATGAAGCGCGTGCCGCGGGCCGCTGTGCGCCTGCGCTTGCCGAAATGCTGCGGCAGGTCAACGCGTCCCAAGACGAAACCATGTTCGGCGCGGTGCTGTTTGCCAAGCGTCCGGGCGACGGTTCCGCCCGTGAGCAGGCAGCGTCCTGCCAAAAGGTGCTGGGCAGCTTTGCCAACATCTGCTACGAGTACTGCACCAAGCGGTACCGCAGCAACTGCATCAACTGGGGCGTCGTGCCCTTCACCATCGCGCCCGACACCGACTTCCCCTATGCGGAGGGCGATTACATCTTCATAAAAGAGATTCGCCGCGCACTGGAAAGCGGCGCCGAGACGGTCGAAGCCACCGTGTTTGCAAAGGATGGACGGCATCCGCTCACGTTGCAGCTCAACAACCTCAGCCAATCCGAACGGCAGATTCTGCTGGACGGCTGTCTGATCAATCATTATGCAAGGAGTAACAGCTAATGGAACGCATTCGTATGACCACGCCGCTGGTCGAAATGGACGGCGACGAAATGACCCGCATCCTGTGGAAGATGATCAAAGACGCGCTTTTGCTGCCGTTTGTCGATCTGAACACCGAATACTATGACCTGTGCCTGCCCAAGCGTGACGAAACGGACGACCAAATCACCGTGGACGCGGCGGAAGCCATCAAGAAGTATGGCGTAGGCGTCAAGTGCGCCACCATCACGCCCAACGCCCAGCGCGTCGAGGAATACCATCTCAAAAAGATGTACAAGAGCCCCAACGGCACCATCCGTGCCATCTTGGACGGCACCGTGTTCCGTGCGCCCATCCTGATCGACGGCGTCAGCCCCGTGGTCAAAAATTGGAAAAAGCCCATCACCATCGCACGTCACGCCTATGGCGACGTGTACCGTGCCGTCGAAATCAAAGTCCCCGGCGCCGGCAAGGCGACGCTCTCCTTCACAGGTGCGGACGGCGCCACCGTATCCGAAACGGTCTTCGATTTTAAGGGCGCCGGCGTTTTGCAGGCGCAGCACAATCGGGATGATTCCATTCGTTCCTTCGCACGCGCTTGCTTCAACTTCGCCATCGCCTCCAAGCAAGACCTGTGGTTTGCCACCAAGGACACCATCTCCAAAACGTACGACCGCGACTTTAAGGACATCTTCCAACAGGTTTACGAAACCGAATACGAGGACGCGTTCATGGCAAACGGTCTGACGTACTTCTACACCCTCATCGACGACGCCGTGGCGCGGGTCATTCGCTCCGAAGGCGGCTACATCTGGGCTTGCAAGAACTACGACGGCGATGTGATGAGCGATATGGTCTCCACCGCATTCGGGTCATTGGCAATGATGACGTCCGTGCTGGTCTCCCCCGACGGCAAGTACGAATACGAAGCCGCCCACGGCACGGTCACGCGGCACTACTATCGCTACCTCAAGGGCGAGGAAACCTCCACCAACCCCGTCGCCACCATCTTTGCATGGAGCGGCGCACTGCGCAAGCGGGGCGAGCTGGACGCGCTGCCCGACCTTTGCGCCTTTGCCGACAAGCTGGAGCATGCCACCCTTGCCACCCTCAACGAAGGCGTCCTCACCAAGGACTTGGTGGGGCTGTGGGAAAAGGGCGATTGCAAGCAGGTCAATTCCAAGGACTTCCTTGCCGCCATCCGCACCCATTTGGAACAAGAATTGGCATAACGCCAAACGCCAAAAGCCACCCTGCGGGGTGGTTTTTTGGTGTCATGCAGGGTGGATGGTGTCCGCCAGTCTACATTCAGTGTAGTGGCAATGCGTGGCATAGTGCTGCTTCCGTGTACAAGGTTCAAGCTATGATGGCGGCTATCGCCGCCGATTCGTTCGGCGGCGCTTTGCGCACGCCGAGGCGCTTCGCTTATTAATTCCTTCATTTCTTCATTCCCGTCTGTCATCCTGCGCTTCAGTGAAGGATCTCGCACGCAAGCGGGAGATTCTTCCTTGCTTCGCTGCGTCAGAATGA
>CAYRQM010000049.1:0-11461 GCA_964426415.1 uncultured Christensenella sp. | reverse complement strand
CCGTTCCCAACGCCTTCTGCTCCTAATTCACCCGGAACAACTTGACACGGTCTCGATGGGCGGGCGCGATTTACAATCCGCAAAAATGGTGGTATACTGACAGAAAACGGCAGGAGGCAACAATATGAATCGCAAAACCGTCCGCATCTTGGCGCTCATCTGCAACGTCGCAATCGTGGTGTTGGAACTGGTGGGCATCACCCTCAGCATCTTGGAATACGGCGACGGTTCCTTCGAGTTTTACACCCAAGAATCCAACTACTTGGCGCTGCTGGCAAGCGCGCTGTTCGTGCCGTTTGCCGTCATTGGGCTATGCCGCGACAAGCCCATTCCCCAATGGGTCGCCGCCATTCGCCATATGGCGACGGCGTGTGTGGCGCTGACGTTCTTCGTGGTGGTGTTTGTGCTGGCGCCCATGGACGAGAAGGGCATAGCCTCGCTGCCCACATTCCTCTTCAGCGGCTCCATGCTCTATCTGCATTTCCTGTGCCCCGTGCTGGCGATGGCGTCGTTTTTGCTGATCGAGACGGAACCGCGGCTGGGCAAGCGGTGCGTTTGGACGGGGCTTTTGCCCACCTTCGTATATGCGGCAATCGTGTTGGTTCTCAACTTTGCCAAGACCCTGACCGGCCCGTACTTTTTCTTGGAAGTCTATGAAAATCCGTGGTACATGTCCATCGTTTGGGTCGTGGTCGTGCTGGGCATGGCGGCGCTTTTGAGCTGGCTGTTGCTGCTGATCAACCGCGCCATCGGCAAGCGACGGGGATGACCGAAGGGAAGAAGAAAATGAAGAAGGAAGAATGAGAATGTTATTGAAATGGCGGTGTTGCCGCCATTTTGATTTTCAGAGCGTACACGGAAGCAACGCCACATCACGCGTCATTCCGTAGGGGCGGATAGTATCCGCCAGCCGTTCCCCGTTGTCATTCTGACGAAGCGTTCGCAAGGAAGAATCTCTCGCTTGCGTGCGAGATCCTTCGCAAAAGCTCAGGATGACAGATTGAGCGAAATTATCGTGCCTTCCCCTTATAACGTGTACACGGGTGTTCCCGCAAGGGGTTTATTTCACCCAAAAAGCCACCCCGCGGGGTGGCTTTTTGGCTATTGGTTACATCAGCCCAAGCCGACCACGGTGCGCAGGATTGCGGTGGCGTCCGCGGCGGTGACGGCGTCATCCGCGGTGAACAGGGCGGCGGTTCTTTGGAACGTGGACAGCGTGTCCAGCCCCACCACACTGCGCAGCAGCATGGCGGCGTCCGACGACGTGACGGCGCCATCCAGCGACACGTCGCCCTTTGTAATGGGCTTTAGCGTGACGGTAACGACGCTGGTCATGGAAACCATATTGCTGCCGTTGGTATCGCCCACGGCTTCCTGTCCGAACACGTTGCGATAGTCGGCGTTGGTGAAGGCGGTATCCGCAAGCGCAGCATAGGTTTCAACGCCCATGACGTAGGTGCATGCGAGCATCGGCTCGATGCTGCCCAAGTTTGTTTCGCCGTCAAACACATATCGATCGGCAAACAGCGATGCAGCGGTCAGCGTCCGCGTAAACGGCGTTTCTCCGCTCATGTCGGTAAAGGCGACGGTGTCCACATAATACATCGGCACACCGTAGGCGGCGAACAAATCGGAAAGGGTGACGCCTTGCGCTTTGCCAAAGAAGCTGCCCTTCTTGGTGGCGTAGGAGAACGGGACTTCCTCGCCCTGCAGCGCGATCATTTCGGAACGCAGGATGTCGAACGAGGTGTCGCCGACCGTCAGCTTGAGGTCGGGTTCTTCGGGAATCAGAATGGTAATGGCATCCACGCCTTTGACCATCCGCTTTGCCGTGACTTCGCCGACTGCGGTTTGTCCGAAGGTGTCACGATACGCATAATCGCTGCTCATCGTGGCGGCTTCCGCATCCGCCCAAGTGCTGCAGCCCGTCATATCGGACAGTGCCACCGTAAAGGGCACGACGCCCTTGTTGGTGTCGCCGTCGAAGGCGTACCGTTCGGCAAGCAGATCTTCCTGCGTGAACGTGGCAGAGAACGGCGAACCGTCGCCATAGTCCGTAAAGGTGATGGAGATGACTTTCTCAAGCGACAAGCCTACGTTCGTCAATAAATCGTCCAGCGCCACGCCTTGCGCTTTGCCAAACAGCGTCACGCCGCCGTTCTTGGTGTAGGAGAATACGAACGCGTCGCCCTGCAATGCGGCAAGCTCTGCGTTGGTAAAGGTACGGGAGCCGGAAAAGACCCCGTTCCCAATTTCCACGCGCAGACTGCCCGTTTCCGCCGTCGCAATCGTCGGAACCAAACATGCCACCAGCACCAGTGCCAGCAGCAGACTGAAGAACCGTTTCATAATGACCTCCGTTATTTTTTGTTCAGTATTACGATAACAAATTTTGCATCGACCTGCAAGGGAACCCGTTCGGCATCGCCGAATTCTCGTTCCACGATGCGGAATTTTAGGTTGGCAGCCCGACAACGGAACGCAAGATGATGGACGCGTCGCCCGATGTGACGCTGCCGTCGCGGGAAGCGTCCGCGTTGCGCAAAGCGGCGTCGCCCAGCGCATCCAACGCCACCACATAGCGCAAAAGCTTGGCGGCGTCGGCAGAGGTCACGCTGCCCGACAAATCCACGTCGCCCCAAACGGTGGGCGCCTGCCATTGCAGGATGGGGTAGGGATCGCCCTTACAGAACGCCAAGCCCAGCGTATCGGCAAGCGCGCGCAGCGCGGCGTCCGAAACGGCAGTTCCGTGTGCGTCGGCGGCAACGCTGTCCAAATAGTAGACGCCTTGCACGGCGCTGCCTTGGAAGCTGCCGAAGCAGCCGCCCAACGTGGCGCTTTCGCCCGAAAGGGAGCCGGCGTTGTAGCTGTTTTTGAGGACGGCTGCGGCGCTGACGTTGCCGATAAGCCCGCCCGCGCACGCGTATGCGGAGGTGCTTGCGTTGTCGATCGCGCCCCAATTATAGCAATCGGAAAGCGCGGCGGATGCGCTGGCAAGCCTGCCCACCAACCCGCCAAGGCAGGTGGCTTTGCCGCGGATACTGCCCGTGTTGGCGCATTCCGAAAGCTGTGTGCCTGCCGTGATTGTGCCAACGAGCCCCCCCGAAGCGAAGGTGGCGGCGGCGTTGGAGCCGGTGGAAACGACATTGCCCGCATTGCAGCAGCGCGAGAGCGTGCCTGTGGAGGAGGATTTGCCCACCAGTCCCCCCGCATAGTACGACGCCGTGACGGTGGACTCGTTGCGGCAGCGCGTCAGGCTTGCGGTGTCGCCCAGCTCGCCGACGCAGCCGCCTGCCGTATTGGAGCTTGCCGTGACCGTGCCGAACACGGCACAGTCCAAAAGTTGCGTCGTGCCGCGTGCGCTGCCGATCAGGCCGCCCACCGAGGTCGTTCCCGCAACGGCGACAGTGGCGGTGACGTTTTGCACCGTGGTGCTTTGGGCGTAGCCTGCCAAAATGCCCACCGTGCCTGCCGTGGCGGTGTAGCTGCCCGTAATGGAAAGATTTTTGATGACGGCGTTTTGCGTATAGCCGAACAGACCGCCGAAGCTGCCGACGCACGCGCCGTCAAAGTGCGTGATGGCGTACCCGCAGCCGTCGAACGTGCCCGTAAAGGGGTAGAGCGTATCCGCGCCGATGCGCGAGAAATAGCGGATCGCCGTCGTGCCGTCCGTGTTGGAAAAATCGACGTCGCCGCCCAGCCGAATCGTTTTGCCCGTAAACGACGCGCTGTTGCGCAATACCTTTGCAAGCCCCGCAAGCTGTGCTGCCGTCGTCAGCGTGAATGTGTCGTCGGTTTGGTTGTACCAGCTTGTGTCCGCCAGCGTGTCCCAAGATTTGTCCTGCGTGTCTGCCGTGACAGAAATCGTCACGTCGCCCGCGCCCGTCACCACAAACGAATCCGTATTGCGCGCCGTGACGGTGCAGGAACCCGTGTATTCCTGTGTTTCGTCGGCAGGCGCCGCGCCCGCGTCCACGACGGCGTTCACCGTCAGACGGTCGGATTCGTACAACGTGTCGCCGTCCGCAACGGGGTAGTCGGTGACGTTGGTCTGTACGCCGTTTAGGTAGGCGATGCCGCTTTTGGTGACCGTGACGGTCACATCCGACGGCGCTTCGATGGCGACCTGCACGGCGTGCAGCGTCCGAAACGACGCGGTGACCGTGACGTCCTGCGAAACGGTGAAGCACGGCTCGCCCTTGAGCGCGACGCCGTTGCAATAGTACGCGTCCAGCCGCATGCCAAAGTCGGGCGTGTTGGAAAGGGTGACGGTGGTGCCCGCCTTGACCGCACCCACGGCGGACGCCGCAATGACGCCGCCCGTTTCGGGCTGGGTGAGCGTGACGGTGTATGTTTTGTCGGGGTCGTAGTCCGCCGCCATGAAATAGAGGATGGGGTAGCCGCCGTTGGTGTTTGCGGTATCCGCCACAAACGCCGTACCGGAAGCGTTGAGCGTATCCAAGAATGCGGCGCTTTGCATCGTTTCGGCGGTCTGCTCAAAGGTGGTGACGGTGATGTAGGTGTTGCCGCCCGTGTAGTAGCCCTCGTTGGCGGTTCCCGTCAGCCAATGGCAATTCGCCACGGTATAGACGCCGCCGTTGTGCGTGCCGATGCCGCGCTCACGGTTCATGCCGTTGGAATCGAGCGTGCCCACGTTGTAGCAGTTGTAGATGCTCATTTCGTTGCTGCCCGAAATGCCGCCCATGGGACAGGTGTAGGTGGTGGAGATGTTGCCCGCGTTGAAGCAGTTGCGAATCACGCCGCCCTGCGACCATCCGGAGCCCACCACGCCGCCGACGCCCTTGCTGTCGGTGTTTTTGACCGTGCAGTAATTGGCGCAGGATTCCACCACGACGCCGTTCTTGGCGTCGCCGCAGCGGCCGACCACGCCGCCCACCATGCGCCGCGCATAGACGAAGCCGCGCACCACAAGGTTTCGCACGGCAGGCGTCCAGCCCGCGTCGAACAGCGCTTGCTCCTTGGCGGCGGGCGTGGCATAGTCGAACGCGTCGCCGCGGTCGTATTCGGACTGCACGAAGTATTCGTCGCTGCCCAAATAGCCCACGAAGCCCACGCATTGGCTGTACGCAAACCCCTTGGGCGTGTAGCGATTGCAGTACATATTGGAGATGGTATGCCCCTGTCCGTCCAGCACGCCGTTGAAGCGCGTTTCCAAGGTGATGGGATCGTCCAAGCTTTGCGTGTCCATCACATACTTGCCGCCAATCGGCGTCCAGTTTGGCCCCGACCAAGTGTCGGTTTGCGCGTCGTATACGCCGCCCAAATCCATGTCGGCGTCCAGATAGATGGTGCAGCCCACGAAGTCGATGGCGCCGATGTAGATGGTGTCGTAGGTCTCGACGCCCGCAGCGCCGATGAGTTGAACGTCATCACACGGGTACGTCGCCAACAGCGATGCGTCGCCCAAAATTTTGTCGGCAGGGGTGACGGCGGCGTCCACCATGCCGTTGACCAACGCGGCAAGCCCCGCAAGCTCGGCAGGCGTCGAAAGATGGAACTCCGTTTTCGCGGGGTCGTACCAGTTTAGATCCACCGTGCCGTCCCACACCAGCGGTTCGGCTTCTGTCGTGTGCACCCAAAGCGTGCCAACGGGCAGCAACAACAGCGCCAGCAAAATGGAAAGCAGCTTTTTCATGTTATTCCTCCGGAATCACAAAGTATTGGTTGGTGTTGGGGTCGTAGTACACGCGGCCGCTGCCAAGTTCCTGCCACGCGCCTTCGCCCGTTTCGGACGGTTCGCCCGTGACGTCCTCCTGTATTTCGGCAGGGACGGCGTTGTCTTGGGCATTGACGCCCTCGTTGGTCATACCGCTGCCGCCGATGTCCACCTTCCAGTTGATGACCAGCGCCAGCATAATGCCCACCGCCAGCACCAGCATCGCATCCGCCATGTTGGCGACGCCGTCCATGGGGTTGGGCGCGGACGCCGCTTCCTCCTCGTGGGAGAACCGCCGATTACTCCGCCGCATTTCGATTCGCCTCCAAATCGCAAAGACACTCCATCAGCGTCTCCAAAATGCTCATGTAGTTTTTGTACCAAGCCTTGCGCACCGTGGAGACCACGGCACAGACGGCGGCGCACAAAAGGCCTGCCACCGTGGTGTCAAACGCCGTCAGCATGGATTGCGACAGGGTAAAGGTGTCGCCCTGCGCCAGCGCGATGATGCCGGGGCCCAAGGGAATCAGCGTGCCCAACAGACCGAACACGGGGCCGAGCTTGACCACCAAGTCGGAAAGCTGCACGATGCGGTCGTAGCGCGCCCGTTCCTCCGTCAGCAGCCGATCCGCCAACGCCGTGCGCATCGCATCGGAGAAGTCGGGATGGGACAGCACCTCAATGAGCGCACGCTTTTGCCGCACCAATAGCCCACTGGAGCCGATGCAGCGCTTGGGCGAACAGTCGCCTGCCCGAAGCTGCTCCAAAAGCGACGCCAAATCGCATTTCAGCTTGCGCCGTTCCACAATCGCCTCGACGATCAGCCAGCCCAACAGGGTCAGCGAAGCTGCCATCAGCAAAATCAGAACGACGATCACCGGGGTCTGCACCGCTTGCGATACCGCGCGCAAAATGCTGCCAAGTGGGCTCATTTGTGTTTCCATAACCGTAGATCTCCTTTTTTCAAGTAAACGTAGCGGAACCATCCGCCCAGCGCGCCCAGCGCAAGGCAGACGAGACAGCCGACAAGCGCCGCCGTGCTGCCAATCGTTTGTTTTTGCAGCGTCAGCTGCTCCGCGTCCGCCGCCATCTCATCGGTGCGCCCGTTGTCCACCGCGTTCGCGTCGGAGACGTGATCGGACTTGGTGCCAAAGATGCTGTTCGCAATGGCAGCGTCCAACACATACCGATTTTGGGGCGTGGTGACGGTGGGCGCCTCGGTGGGCAAAAGGGTTGCCGCCGCTTCGGTGACGGACGCCGTGGGCGCCGCGGTCACAGCGACGGTGGGCGCCGCCGTGACGGCAGCCGTTCCCGTGGGCATTGCCGTGGGTTTCGCCGTAGGCTTTGCGGTGGGCTTTGCGGTGGCGCCGGGGCTTGCCGTGCTTGTGCCGCTTGTGGGGCTTGCCGTGCTTGTGCCGCCCGACGGATTTGCCGTACCCGTGCCGCCCGACGGATCTGCCGTACCCGTGCCGCCCGTGGGGGCAACGGTGGGCGCGGTCGAAGGCAGGCTGCTTTGTTCCGCAACGGTGACGGCGATGGTGACGGCGGTATCGCCATAGGCGACGGTGACGGTGGTGGAGCCTGCCGCAAGGGGCGTGATATGACCCGTCTTGTCCACGGTCAGGATGGTGCTGTCGGCGACGGTGTAGGTGAGCGCGTTCAAAATGTCTTGCGTGGAGATGGCGTCGTCCGCCACCTTGATGCTGACGGTGATGGTATAGTCGGAACCGATCTTGCAGTCGAGATTGTCGGCGGCGGACAGCACGGGCGCGCCCGACAGGATGCAGATGACGCTGTTGATGTATTTGCGGGATTTGTTGGTGTTGACCTCCGTCGGGTCCTTTTGCCCAAACAGCAGACGGAACCGATTGTCGCTGCCGGAGATGTAGTAGGGGGAATCGTCGGACAGGTCGATGGCGCTGTCCACCTGTCCCGCGTCGAACCATTGCCAGTTGTCCCAAATGGCGAGCATCGTCCTGCGGGACTCACTGTTCTCCGTCACGTTGTCGGGCAAAAGCAGGTTGCCGCTTTCGTCCGTGGTGGCGTTGAGCAGGTTGGGATAGAAGGAGCGCCCGTTCATCAGGCTGCTTTTGGAAAGCTCGATGTTGTAATCGTCGCCCGTATAAAAGGAAAAGCGCGTCACGGAGCCCAAGTCCACGCCCGCATAGTCCAAAAGATCGTCAAGGTATACGCCTTCCGCCCAATCCACCACCAGCCGCGACCCGTTTTGATAGAGGTACGTTTCCCGTTCGGTGCCGTAATCTTGGTACAGCGTTTGCCAGCCAAAGACGGTTTTTTCGTAGAACGGCCCGCCCGCGTAGCCCACATAGATGGTGAGCGTGTCGGTGGCGTAGCCGCTCGCTTGGGCAACGGAAGCCAACACCGCGATGCAAAGCAGCGCGAGAAGCAGCTTGAACCCATGCCGTTTCTTGCCCGTGTTGCTCACTCCTTTGCTGTGCCGTTGGCTTTATTCGTCGAATTTTGCAAAAACGCTGCGACCTCCTCATCGCTGAGCGTGTAATTCCAGAAAAGCGCATAGAACCGCTTGACCTCGGCGTCCATATCGTAATCGAACACGTCGGGGTACAGCAGATTGCCCAGCCAGCGGATGCCTATGATGCGGTTGACCGACGGCGGGTTGGACATCCAACAGTAGGGAAGCTGCGGGATTTGGTAGTAGGCGTCCGCCTGCACGGCACGCAGCGACGCCCAGCGCGGGTCGGTTGTCAGCGTGTCGTAGGGGCCGTCCGCCGTCAAAAGAATCACGTCGGGGTCGAACACATACAGCTGTTCCATGGAGATGGTGTTGCCGCCGCCCTTGTTGCTGATGGCTTCGACCACCACGGCGTTCACACCGCCCACCAGCTCGATGACGTCCGCCTGCACGGAGCCGCGTGCGTTGCAGTTGAGCCCCGTCTGCCCCGAACCGTACAGCACCGTTTTGCGCGCGTCCTCGGGAATCAACGCCGCACGCGTCTCGGCGTCGGTCACGACCGCGTCGATGTAGTCGGCGATCTCGTTGGCCTTGTCCTCACATTCGAGCAGCACGCCCAAGGTGCGGTATGCGTCCGCGATGTTGGTGAGGCTCGTTTCAAGGAAGATGGTGGGGATGTTGCACTTCTTTTGCACCGCGTCCATTTCCGCGGCATGGTCTTCCTTCATGTCGCCCAAGTCGATGATGATTTGCGCGTCGGCTGCCACGATGGATTCCATATTGAGGTTGGCTTTGCTGCCGTAGAACTGACCGAACGTGGGCAAATCCAAGTATTCGGACGGAATGTAGCGCAGCTGCGCGCTGTTGGGCAGGCTGCTCCAGCCCACCAGCTTTTCGGGCGCAAGGGTGTAAAGAATCATTTGCGCCACCACGCCGCTGGGCGCGATGCGGGTGATGTGGCGCGGAATTTCCACCGTGCGGCCGCAGGAATCGGTGAACGACACGGTTTCGACCGCCGCCTGTTGGCGGGAAGCGCCGCAGGCGACCAAGGCAAGCAACAGCAGCCCCGCCAAGCAAACACAAAGCGCACGTTTCATTCCCGATACCCCATTTCTGCGGAGATGCTGCGCGCCGCCTCCAAAAGCAGCGTGACCGCGGTTTGGAACGGCTCGGATTCCACGCGCCGAAACATGCCCAGCGTGCCGATGGTGTAGCGCACTTCGCCGTATACGTCGTAAATGGGGGCTGCGGCGCCGCGCATCCCAATGCGGTATTCGCCGTTTTCGACGGCATAGCCCCGTTCCGAAATGGCGGCAAGCTCCGCCTTGAATCGCGCAAAGCTGTCGATGGTGTGGGGCGTGTACGGCGTAAAGCGTTCCTCAAAGATGCGCCGCGCCGTGGGCAGCGGACGATACGCCAACAGCGCCTTGCCGTGTGCGGTGGCAAAGGCGGGCATATGCGTCCCCGTCTCGGTGACGATGCGCACGCCCTGCACCGGCTCGTCGTGGTACAGCACCATGACTTCGTCGCGGTCGAAGGTCGCCAAAACGACGGTTTCTTGAATCTTTTCGGACAACGCCCGCACATAGGGCTTCGCCACCGTCAGAATGTCCCAGCCTGCCGAAACCACCGTGCCGTATTCGAACATTCGAATGCCCAGCCGATACTTGCCGTCCGCCGTCTGCTCCACCAGCGCCGTGGGACGCATCGAGGACAGCAGCCCATGCACCGTGCTTTTCGCCCAGCCCGTGCGCTGTGCAAGCTCGCTCAACGCCATGGGCGACTTCGCCTGCGCCAACAGCTCCAAAAGCTGCCCCGCCTTGATGACCGCCTGCACCGTGTTGGCTTTTTCTGCGCTCATCGTCGTTCTCCTTTCCAAAGAATCATGCTGCTGTTAGTATAGCGCCATTTGTCCTCTTATGCAAGGTTTTCCGTCTGATTCTTTCAATCGTTCGACGATGCCGAACGAATTTGGGAATTTGCCTTTTTGCGCGGCAGCGTCGATTGACAAGCGAAACGGGGCGGGCTATACTGAACCCATGAAAACGAGATGGATTGCAGTTTTGCTGGCGCTGTTGCTGTTGACCGCCTGTACGGACGTATACGAATGGACGGGCAAGACGACCTATGGCGTGCATCCATATTATGCGGTACAGGGCGACCGATACGCCTATTTCGAAGGGCAGGGCGGCGGCAACGTCGAGCGCAAGAGCGAAGGCACGGTTTCGTTCGATGCAGAACGGGGCGTCGCCACGTTCACGCCGGACGGCTCGACCACTTCCACCACGCTGTACTACGCCGAAGGGCTGCTGTACGGCGGGGATTTGACGTTTGCGCTGGTGCAGGGCAACATCCCCGATGGGGATGCGCCATTTGACGCGGTGCTTTTCTTTGCGCCGCAAAACGCTTCGGGCGAAGCGGCGTATACCTGCACGCTGACCTTTTGCGCCGACGGTACTTATGCCCAAAAGACCTTGGGCGGCGAAGGGTTTTCTTCGATGGATGCGTCCGAAACGGGCGTGTATACGCGGGACGGCATTTTGCTGCGCTTGACGGGAACGGACAAGGACGGCGCGGCAACCTCTCACCTGTACGCCGTGCGGGACAGGCAGCTGTACGCCAAGGTATTCGAAAAACAGGGCTGACGGAAAACCCGTTGACAATATGCGAAAAAATGCATTGAAAACGGCGCGGCGGTATGATACACTGCAAGTAAGAATTGACAAGGAGGCCAAATCCCATGCGCAAAGCAGCATTTCACCAGAGTGATTCCGAGACTTGGATCAAGCAATGGCAGAGCTTGGTGGCACCCCAAAATCGCAACGTCCCCATCACGGTGGACGGCACGACCGTCGAAGCGTTCATTCAAATGAACCACTTCGTGGTGATGCTGCAGGACGGGCTGCTGATGGAGCAATCCTTCTTCTCGGTGTGCGACCATTTTCAGCAAGCAGGCTTCCACGTCATTTGGCTGATGCGCTGCACGCAAGACGTGGCAAACGGCTTCCTCAAGCGCACGGCGGTGCTGGACGGCGGCAAGCGCGGCAAGTGGCTTTGGCGCAAGCCCACCACCAACTTTGGCCGCTGGACGACCGACAACTTCAACGCCACCATCCTCATCCAGCACACCGAGCTGCCCGAGGGCGATCTTGCGTCCTGCGACGACAGCGTGTTGGCGCGTGTGACTTGGGCGGAAAGCAACGACCCATCCAAAATGATTCCCGACAAGACGCGGTTTTTGACCGTCGCCGCGCCCGCGTCCCCCGTGGCGCTGCTGCGCTGGATTGCAGGCGCTCCCTTGTACGAATCGCCCAAGGCGTAACGAAGACAAACAAAAAGCCCCACCAAAA
>CAYRQM010000048.1:0-11599 GCA_964426415.1 uncultured Christensenella sp. | reverse complement strand
TTGTATGGTAAAACCACTCGTTAGACGAGTGGTTCAAAAGAGCCTACTGGCGATGGGGGAGACAAAAGAACTCCCTTTGTTATATAATGAGATGCGGTCTGCCAACTGCAAAACAAAATAACAAAGGGAGGACATCCACATGGGGTGAATGACACAAACAGTTTAGCGCATTCGAAATGGAATTGCAAATACCACATCGTGTTAGTCCTGCAGCGAAGACTTCGATGCAGGACGGCGGCGCTTCACGCCTTATGATGCGATGGGTTCCGCTTGGCGGAATCCATCATTTCAAAGAAAAAGAAGTCTTCGGACTTCTTTTTTCTTTGAGCGGGAAGGGGTCAGCGCAGCGGTGCGCGGTGCGTCGCCTGTTCCTTTTGTTGGGCGCGTTCCTGCATGGCGTGCTGCGCCTGCAGCTTGCGGCGCTTCAGGATGAAAACGGCGGAGAGAATGCCGTTGAGCAAGCTGCACAAACAAAACAGCAAAAGCAGCCAGTTGCTTTGCACGCTGCTGATAAAGCCCATTGCGGGGTTGAAGCAATTGAGAATGAGCAGCACAAGAAACACAATGCTGAAGACGACGGTGGCGTGCGCCGCCGTGCTCCAAAACAGATATCTTCGCATAAAGCCTCCTAAAAATAGATGATGTCGCCGGACTGCCTGCCGCCGTGGTACGGCTTGTTCACAAGCTGTCCCTGAAAAATCATTTCCGCCGTGGCGCCGCCGTCCAAATTGAACGCGCTCTGACAGCCCAAATCCGCAAACACCGCGGACAGCTCCTTGAGCGTCATGCCGATGGAATAGCCGTCCTGCCGCCCGTCCACGGTGAGGAAGCAGTAGTGCCCGGGCGCGTAGTAGCCGATGGCGTTGCGCGGATTTTTCCGCTGAATGCTGCTGTCAAAGACGGTGATGGCTTGCCCGTTTTCCATCAAAGCGGGGCCAAAGCTCCACGCCTGCCACGCGCCGCGGTCGATGGCGTCCTGCACCCGAAAATCCGCTTCCCGATAGGTTTCCATCACGCCGTCCGCGTACAGGACGCAAACGTCGCTGTTGACCGAATCGCGGTACAGATCGCCGTTGCGAATCACCACGCCTTGATTCCGCGCATTGCAGTAGTCGCCCGTCAAGGCAAGGATCGCATTGTTTGCCGACGCCATTTGCAGCGGCTCCTGATGGATGCCCGAACCAAATTGCTGCTTGGCAAACGCCGTCTTGAATGCGCTGATGTTTTTGACATACACGTCCGCAACATAATAGGTTACGTCGTTTGCCTGCACCATGCGAATCGCAATCTTCAAGGCGTCGCCTTGGTAGCTGTACAAGGCGCCAACGCCCGTATCCTCGGTGGGGAAGCTCGCGGAGAAATCGCCCGGCGCCGCCGTCACCACGGGGGCTTCGGCGACAGCCTGCGTTGGCACAGGTTCGACAAGCGCAGAATCCACCGTCACGGTCTGGGGGGCGGGTTCCGCAAGGGATACGATATTCAAAATGGCGCTTTTGGGGCGCGGGAGCGCGTGATGAAACAACGCAAATACAATCAGAACAAGCCCTGCAAAGAGAAGATCCCGCAGGAGGGTGGGCAGTATGCGAAAGGCAGCGTGTCGTTTGACGGTATGGGTGGTCATAGTTCGGTTCCTTTCTTGCTTGTTGCCCTCATAGCATAGCGCAAAAACATGAGAGAACCTGCAGCGTATCATTAGAATTGGATGAAATCTTTGGTTTGGACTGGAAAAGCGCAAAAGAATCGGGTACAATGAACGAAAAGAGGTGAGTCGTATGCGAATTTTGATTGTGGAGGACGAAAAAGCGATAGTGCGCTTCGTGCAGCTGGAGTTGGAGCACAAAGGCTACGAAACGGCTGTCGCGTTGGACGGCCGCAGCGGGCTGGAAGCCGCCCTTTCACAGCAGTTCGACCTGATCCTGTTGGACGTGATGCTACCGGAGATGAACGGCTTTGCCCTGCTGCGCCGTTTGCGGCAGGAAAAGCAAACGCCCGTCATCTTGCTCACGGCAAGGGACGACGTGGTGGACAAGGTCACGGGGCTGGACAGCGGCGCGAACGACTACCTCACCAAGCCCTTTCACATCGAGGAGCTGCTAGCCCGTATGCGCGCCGTTTTGCGCAGCGGTGCGGCGGCAGAAACCGAAACGCTTTCAGCAGGCGGGCTGACGGTTGACCCTGCCCAGCGGTTGGCGTTCCGCGACGGAGAAACCATTTCGCTCACCAAGACCCAGTACGAGCTGCTGGAGTATCTGCTGCGCAACAAAAACAACGTGCGCACACGAGAGCAGATTCTCAATGCGGTGTGGGGCTATTCCTATGTGGGCGACAGCAACATCGTGGACGTCTATGTGCGCTATGTGCGCGAACGCATCCACGACCGCGAGGACGCAAGGCTGATCGAGACGGTACGGGGGGTCGGGTATGTCATTCGCGAGCAATAAGAAAAAGCGAACGCTTTCGGTGCGCTTGACGCGTGCCTATGCCGCGATGTTCGCACTTGTGCTTTTGACGCTTTCCGCCGTCGTGTTTTTCGTTGCGTACACCTTTCTCATCAACAAGCAAAAGACCGGCATGGTCACCACCATGGAGCTGACCTGCGATCACGTTTTGGAGGAATTGACAGAAGGCGAAGCGCTTTCCTCTCGCGGCATTTTGGAGGAGCAGAACACCAGCACCGATTTGAACCTCTACCTGTTTGACACGGCGGGAACGCGGGTCAATCAAGCCGTAAACTTCTATTTCGATCCGTCCGCGCTGCCCGCTGTGGCGGAACAACCCGTCCTGCGCCTGTGGAACGGAAAGCAGCTGCTGCTGTTCTGTCGGCAAACGATTTTGGACGGCGATACGACCGTGGCGTCGCTTGCCATGGTGCGCAACTTGCAGGACGAGCAAGAGTTCTTGGGCTTGTTGGGGATTCTGCTGCTGTGCGCAAACGTGGCGGGCGGGGCGGCGGCGCTCCTTGTGGGCTGGCGCACCGGTCAAAAGATGCTCTCGCCCATCGACAATATGATTTCGGACGCTGCCCGCATCGGACAGCAGAGCTTGGATGCGCGGCTGGAGGTGCCCGAGGCAGATGACGAGCTGCAAAAGCTTGCGCGCACCGTCAACGGCATGCTTGCACGCATCGAGGCGGCGTTTGCCGCACAGGGCCGCTTCGTTGCGGACGCATCCCACGAGCTGAGAACGCCGCTTGCCATCCTGCAGGGCAACGCCGAGCTGTTGGGACGGTGGGGAAGAACGGACGAAAAGGTGTTGGACGACAGCATTCGTTCCATCGAGGAGCAGACCGCCTACATGAATCGACTGGTCGAGAACCTGCTGTTCCTTGCCCGCAGCGACGAAAAGCGGCAAACGCTCAAGAAAGAACGGTTTTTGCTGTACGATCTGCTTGCCGAGCTGGTTAAGGAGCAGGCGGTCATCGACACGGCGCACACCTATTCCATCGCGTGCGATGCACAGCTTCACCTGTTTGCCGATCGCAGCATGGTCAAGCAGCTTTTGCATGTGCTGTTGGACAACAGCGTGCGCTACACGGCAAGCGACGGACAGATTCGGTTATCGGCAGCAGAGAACGCAGGCAGCGTCGCCCTTTCGGTTTCCGATACGGGCATTGGCATGGACGAATCGTCGCAAGCGCACATCTTTGAACGGTTCTATCGCGTGGACGCCGCACGCGCCCGCGACACGGGCGGCATGGGGCTGGGGCTTTCCATCGCCGCCGCCATCGTCGAAGCGCACAACGGAAGCATCCGCGTCGAAAGCACGCAAGGCGTTGGGACGTGCATCACCGCCGATTTCCCGACGGAACCCGCCTTGACGCCGCCCGCAAAGGACTGCCGCGTCGATTGACGCTTCCCATTTTTCTAAGAGCGAAACAACACAGCATCGACCGTTTGCAAACGCGTTTTGCACGGTCGGTGCTTTTTTTGCGTAAATGGCGCTTTTCAGCCGCAGCCGTGTGACATTGTCACGGAAGCCCGCCAAAAATTGCGGTATACTAACACCATCAAAGGAACACAGGTTCGAAAGGAGCCAATTATGAAACCAATCACCATTACAAGCGAGAACTTCCAAGCGGAAGTGATGCAAAGCGACAAGCCCGTCCTTTTGGACTTTTGGGCAAGCTGGTGCGGCCCGTGCCGCATGGTGTCTCCCGTCATTGACGAGATCGCGGCAGAAACGCCGTCCGTCAAGGTAGGCAAAATCAACGTGGATGAACAGCCCGCACTGGCGGCGCAATTCGGCGTGATGAGCATTCCCACGCTGTTGGTGATGCGCGACGGCAAGCAGGTGAACAAGACCGTCGGCGCACAGCCCAAATCCGCCATTTTGCGGATGCTGTGACGCGGAAATAGGCAAGGAGGCACGCATGAAACGAGTGGTCATTGTAGGCGGTGTCGCGGGCGGCGCAAGCTGTGCGGCGCGGCTGCGCCGTTTGGACGAGGAAGCATCCATCGTGCTGCTGGAACGCGGGCCCTACATTTCTTACGCAAATTGTGGGCTGCCGTATCATGTGGGCGACGTAATCCCTTCCCGCGACGCGCTGCTGCTGCAAACGCCCGAGCAGATGCGGCAGAAGTTTCGCGTGGACGTGCGCGTACAAAATGAAGTCGTCGCCATTGACCGCGCCAACAAGACGGTCACGGTCAAACGATTGCCAAGCGGAGAAACGTATGCAGAGCCATACGATACGCTGGTGCTTGCCACAGGCTCGTCGCCGCTGCGTCCGCCGATTGCGGGCATCGATTCCCCACGCATCCAAACGCTTTGGACGGTGTCGGACGCCGATCGCATCCGTGCGCTGATTCGGGAACAGGGCGTCAAGACGGCGGCGGTCATCGGCGGCGGGTTCATTGGACTTGAGATGGCGGAGAACCTGCATCATGCGGGCGTACAGGTTGCTCTCATCGAAGCGCTGGAGCAGGTGATGGCGCCGTTGGATTTTGAAATGGCGCAGCTGCTGCACGAAAACATCACGCAAAACGGCGTCGCGCTGTACTTGGGCGACGCGGTCAGCGCGTTTTCCGACGCGCAGAACGGCGTGACCGTGATGCTCAAAAGCGGCAAGACCGTGTTTGCCGAGCTGGTGATTCTGTCCATCGGCGTGCGGCCCAACAGCGCGCTTGCAAAGGCAGCCGGTCTGGAACAGAATGCACGCGGCGGCATTGTGACGGACGATTTCCTGCGCACCTCCGATCCTGCCATCTACGCCGTCGGCGACGTGATCGAGGTGGAGGCGTTCGGCAGCAAAGAGCGCACGATGGTGCCGCTTGCGGGGCCTGCCAACAAGCAGGGGCGCATCGCCGCCGACAACATTGCGGGACTTGGGGAACGCTATGCGGGCACGCAAGGCACATCGGTGGCAAAGGTGTTTGACTTGACCGCCGCAAGCACGGGAGACAACGAAAAGACGTTGCAAAAGCGCGGCTTACAACGAGGCGTCGATTATGAGCGCGTCATCCTCACGCAAAACAGCCACGCAGGCTATTACCCCGGCGCAGCACCCATGACCATCAAACTGCTGTTTCAAAAGGACGGCAGCCGCATCCTTGGCGCACAGATCGTCGGACGCGACGGCGTGGACAAACGCATCGACACGTTGTCGGTTGCCATGCGCTTGGGCGCATCGGTTGCCGATTTGAAGGCGCTGGAGCTTGCGTATGCGCCGCCGTATTCCTCCGCCAAGGATCCGGTCAATATGGCGGGCTTCGTGGCGGACAACGTGCAAAAGGGCTTGGTTGCCTTCGCCGATTGGGATGCGGTGGAACGCGACCCGAACGCCGTGGTGCTGGACGTGCGCGAGCCTGCCGAGCAGATGGCGTTTTCCCTGCCGCACGCGACGGAGATTCCCTTGGGCACGCTCCGCGCGCGACTGGGCGAACTGGATCCCAACCGCCGCATCCTCGTCTTCTGTGCCATCGGCGTGCGTGCATACAACGCGGCGCGCATCCTGATGCAGCACGGGTTTTCAAACGTCAACGTCTATCCGGGCGGGACGCGCTTCTACCGCGCCACCCATTTTACCAAGGAGGAACAGCCTATGCAAGAAACCACGATTGCGGACAGCGGACACGTCGTCCCGCAAGACCTTCCCACCGTCTCGATGCGGCTGGACTGCAGCGGGCTGCAATGTCCGGGGCCGCTGATGAAGGTCTTTGAAACGCTCAAGACCATGGAGAACGGCGCGGTGATGGAGGTCGTGGCGTCCGATCCCGGATTCCAAAGGGACATCGCCGCATGGTGCAAGCGCACAGGAAATCTTCTCGTTTCCAACACGCAGCGCGACGGCGCTTATGTGGCATGCGTCAAGAAGGGCGGCGCACCGACGCCCACGGTGCAGGCAACGGCGGAGGGCAAAACGCTCATCGTGTTTTCGGGCGATCTGGACAAGGTGCTGGCGAGCTTCATCATCGCCAACGGCGCAGCCGCCATGGGACGTCCCGTTACGATGTTCTTCACCTTCTGGGGGCTGACCGCCCTGCGCAAAGCCCAAAAGCAGCCCGTGCAAAAGACGTTTGTTGAGCGGATGTTTGGGACGATGCTGCCGCGCGGCACGCAAAAACTCAAGCTGTCCCGCATGAACATGGGAGGCATAGGCACGGCGATGATGAAGAAAATCATGTCGG
The DNA here is from genome assembly GCA_964426415.1 of uncultured Christensenella sp. GTDB lineage: Bacteria > Bacillota > Clostridia > Christensenellales > CAG-138 > UBA3792. The sequence continues at coordinate 4,973 of CAYRQM010000048.1, read as the reverse complement.
ACAAGAACGTGGATTCGCTGGAAGCGCTGGTGCAAAAGGCGATGCAGGCGGGCGTGCGGATCGTGGCGTGCACCATGAGCATGGACGTCATGGGCATCAAACAAGAGGAGCTGATCGACGGGGTCGAGCTGGGCGGCGTCGGCGCATACTTGGGCGACGCCGAGGAATCCAACGTCAACCTGTTCATTTGATCGAAAAAGAAGAAGGGCTGCAGCATATGGAACGTGCTGCAGCTCTTTTGTGTTACGACCCTGAGATCGCCCGCAATCGTTTCGTATCGTTGAGCGTGATGCAGCCGCGGGACAGCACGACCAACCCTTCGGACCGAAAATAGCGCAGCATCCGCGTCACCACCTCACGCGCCGTACCCAAGTGTGCGGCGATTTTGTCGTGGGTAATTTCAAGAGCGTCCCGCCCCTCAATGGTCTGTTCTTCCAAAAGGAAGGCTGCCAAGCGCGCATCAAAGCGCTGCCAAAGAATTTGTTCCACCAGCCACATGACTTCCGAGAACCGTGCCGCCATGATTTGGTTGGTGAGGTTTGCGACGGGCGCCGAGCGCTCCATCAGCGACTTGTATAGGTCGGCGGGAATCACCCAAAACGAAGCGTCTTGTTCGACCTCGATGGAGACGTCAAATTGGATGCTGCTCATCATGCAGGATGCGGAAAACAGGCAAAGATCCCGCTCGAACAGGCGATACAGGGTGACTTCCTTGCCTGCGTCGGACAGGATAAACGCCCGCAGCTGGCCCGAAGTGACCAAGAGCAGCCCAATGCAGTCCGCCGTCCCGCTGTGCAGCAGCGTGCCTTGTGTCGCGCTGCGCAAGACGGCAGCCTGTTCCAAAAGACGGCGATCCGTTTCGCTCAATTTGTCCCAAAAGGGCAAGTATGCGGCAAGCTCCATGGCGTCACGCTCCTTCTGTTTGTAGTATAGGACGTTCCGCAGGCTTTGTCAAACCGCAAAGCGCATCAATGCCGCCCGTGCCCGTGCACGGAGGAAAGATCGATTTCCGTGATGGTGAGCGTGCCGCTTACGACCGCATTTTGCAGCGCGTCATAGACGGCGTTCAACAGCCCCGCAGAGGAATAGGTCGCGCCGGAAATGGCGTCCACCTCCAGGGACTGTTCCGATACGATGTCGTCCAAGATTTCTTCCGCCCGCGAGAAGTATTGGGGCGAATCGCTTTCGCTGTCCACTTCGATGTCGGTCACGGCGCCGCCCGAAACCGTCACCGAGACGGTTGTGACGCCGCTGTACCCTTGGGCAGAGCCTTGGTAGACGCCGTCGGCAAGCTGTGCGCCCGAGAAGGTTACGACGCTTGCTGCAGGCGCTTCCGTGGCGGCAGGCGAAGCCGATGCAGCGGCGGAATCCGTGGGCGACGCCGTTTCGGTGACGGCAACGGGGGAATCGGCAGTGGGCGTCAACAGCGACGGCAGTTGAATGCCCGTGTCCACCACATGCAGCACAAGAAGCAAAATCAAGGCGATGGTCAAAATCCGATGCATCCACATCCAAGCGCGTTTGAGCTGTTTGCGCAGCAGATAGGTGACGGCAAGCAGCACGATGAGCAAAAAGCACGCCGTGCCCCAATTCCAAGTGAACAGCACCGAACCGATGCGAAGCTCTGCGAGCGACGCGGACGCAGGATTGCCCGCCAACAGCCCATGCAGCAGCGACGTGATGAGCAGCAGCACGCCAAAGGGAATGTGTATCTTGTGGAAAAAACGATTCAGCGGTTTGCATCCACTGACCCGCGCAAGGAACTTCAGCACCAGCAGCAGGGCAAGCAGGACGGAAATCCAAGCAAGGATTGCGCTTATCAGCATGGGTTCTCCTCCGATTTCGGCTTTGATGGTGGTAGTAAATCATACAAATTTGGCAAGACCGTGCCGTGAAATTGAACAAAAAGAAAAAAGAGCGGGCGACCTTGCGCCTGCTCCGCTTGCAAAAGGGAGATTACACATCGTCCCGTTTCATCGTTCAATGAGGCAGAATCAATTTCGCTGCACTTCATAGGTCACATAGGGGTGATCCATCCGATAGCCCAGCTTCTCGCACAGCGCCACGGAGCGCAAATCGTGCGCATCCCAGCTTGGGTACAGCCCACGCGCAAGGCACGTCAGAATCAACTGTGCGGCGCAAGCCGTGGCAAGCCCTTTTCGCCGATGCGCGGGCAGCGTGTCAATCTCAATCTCAATGCCGCCGTCAAAGACGGAATACGACGAAGCGCCCGCCACCATCGCGCCTTCATGCAGCACGGCAAAGCCCAAGCCGCGTGCAAGATAGTCGGCTTCGTCACAGAACAGCGCACAGAAATCCTGCGACCAGCTTGCCGCCATCGCCATGCGGTACAGCGCGCCGTCAATGGGGCGCAATGCGTACCCCGCGGGAAGCGACGCCGCAAACGCCGTAAGCCGTTTCACATCGAATGCGCGCACCGTTTGGATGGCGTATCGCTGCGCCTTGACCACAGCATCGCCAAAGCGCGCCTCGATCTGCGCACACCAAGCATCGTTTTGCGGCACAAGCAGCGGGGCGCGGGACGCATCCAAAAGCGCATCGCTTGGTACGCCCGCAAACAGCGCAAAGTCGCCCACTTCAATCAGGGCGGCGGTGGGACAGGCGGGATCATTTACACAAAGCCGTCCCATGTGCCCTTGCAAACAGGAACGGATCAGCGTACCAGTCCAACCGTCAAACAGCGCCGCAGCGCGTGCGTCAATCGCTTGCATCCTTCGCCTCCTGCTTGATTGCAAGGATACCATGAACCGAACCAAAAGAAAAGAGCCGCTCCGATGGAACGGCTCGTTGACGGCAGATTATTTTGCACGCTTGACGCGTGGCGCAAGCGCGGCGCGCACCGTTTCCTCGGTGTATTGGTGCGGCATTTTGAAGCAGGCAAAGTAGCCCACAATACACATCAAGCACACGATGGCGGGAACGAGCGAAACGCCGACCTTCCATGTTTCGCCCACGATGGCGACGCCTTCGATTACTTTCGGCGTTTGGATGTTTTTGACGTACTCATACACAAGCCCCGTCGCCACGGCTGCCACGGCAGAGGACGCCAGCGACTGAATCGCAAAGTACATGGCGGTGTGATCCTTCCCCGTAATCTTGTACTCTATGGCGGCAATCTGAGACGGAATCATGTAAGGCGTGGCAAAGAACGCGCCGATGGAGAAGCTGCCCAACACGCCGCCAACGCAGCCGATGACGATGCGGGCGGTGATGTTGTGCGGGAACAGGTACTCGCTGCCGATACAGAAATTGAGAATGGCAACGGCAAACAGCAGCAGGCAAACCTGATAGCTGAATCGAATCCCCTTCTTCTTGATGAGCTTGTAGTACAAATACAGCATGATCGGCACGGGTGCGAACGCGCAGGTGTTTAGAATCGCCGCATAGCTTGCCGACAGATTCATCACGCCCGAAATCAGCGTATTCTGGGCGGAAAGGAACATTTGCAGCCCGAAGAACGCGCAGGAATTGGGAATCAGCCAATACAGGAAGCTGCGGTTGCGGAAGGTGGCGCGGATGCTTTCCGTTAGGCTGACCCTTGCATCCTGTAGATAATCCTTGCCTTCCCCGTACTTTTCCCCTTCCTTGATGAGAAACAGCGGAATCAGCATGGTGAGCATCAGCGGCGTCGCGCAAAGCACCAGCATTTGAATGTTGATCCCCTTGCCGATGAACACAGGAATCAGCGCGTAGACGAGGCAATACCCAATCGTGTCAAAGAAGGATTTGTAGTTGCCCACACGCACCCGCTGCTCGGTCGTGCGGCAAATGCTGGACAGACTGCCGTAAAACGTGATGATCGACAGGGTGTAGGAGGTGAAGAACACCAGCAGCATGGCAACCATCCAAATGGTGTTCAAAAGACTGTTTTGCTTGAATTCCAAGGGCAGCCAAGCCAAAATGTAGCTGACGACCATCGGCACAAACGCAATGAGAATCGCGGGACGCCGACGCCCCCAACGCGTGCGCAGATTGTCCGTAAAGGACGCCAGCGGGATGTCCACCAACCCGTCGAAAACCTTTGCCACCATCCAAAGCACACCGAAGACGGAGGGCAGAATCAAGCTGTACCCCGTGATGCTCCATGCACCGATGTTCGCCGTCAATCCCGCGGGATTCATCGCATCGGTAAAGTACGCCATCAGCAGCACCATCATCAGATTCGGGCCAAACCCACATGCCGCATACAAAAATTCTTTCCATTTTTTGTCTAAAGACTGCATCATACACCCCCTCAAAATGCGACACTGATGTCGCTTTTATCGACGAGTATACAAGAACCGACGTGGATTGTCAAGAACATTTATAGAATATTTTGATGAATGAATCAGAAAAAGCGCAGGAATGACCTGCGCCTGTGAGAAAAACGGATTTGTTCAGCCCCGTGGGGGCGTCTTGGCGTGATTGCAGATTGCGTCGAAGGTCGCATCGCTGATGTCGTGTTCGATCTTGCAGGCGTCCTCACGCGCCGTTTGTTCGGGCACGCCGATGCGCATCAAAAAGGCGGCGAGCGTTTTGTGACGGGTGTACATGCGCTGCGCGATTTCCATGCCGGCGTCCGTCAGCGTGATGCGGCTGTCGCTGTCCATCGTGATGTAGCCGCCCTCCTTGAGCCGTTTCGTCGCATAGCTCACCGACGGTTTCGTAACGCCCAACTGCTCGGCGACGTCCAAAGAACGAATGTATCCATGCTGTTCCTGCATCATCAACATGGCTTCCAAATAGTCTTCCGACGATCTTTGAATCTTCACGTTTGGTCATGCCTCCCTAAAAGTGCTCATGCAAAGAATAGCACATTGACGCCCGAGTTGCAAGGCGAAAAGCGCGAAATGCAGCGGAGAATGTCTAAAATGCGGCAGTCCGTTTCGCAACGGCGGCTGCAGCCCGTCAAATTGCCGGTTGGTGTAAAATAGTTCCGGGTAAAAGTGAGGGAGGATTGCGCGTAGGGGGAG
>CAYRQM010000047.1:0-11612 GCA_964426415.1 uncultured Christensenella sp. | reverse complement strand
TCCATCCCCCGTTGTCATTCTGACGCAGCGAAGCAAGGAAGAATCTCCCGCTTGCGTGCGAGATCCTTCACTGAAGCGCAGGATGACAGGGGAGCGGTCATTCCGTGCCTTTCCCTCAAACCGTGTACACGGGTTTCCCACAATCATCTTTGCTTTTCCGATATTATGTCCCGAAATTCTCCACAAGGCGTTGACAGCGCGCTGCTATGGGATGTATAATGCGTTATCATAGGAGGGGAGCGGGGAAGGACGGATAAGAGAAAGTTTCTGTGGCTGACCATTCCGGTGGTGAGCACGATGGCGGTGGCAGCGATCATTCTGTTGATTATGCAGGATCATTTTGTCGCGGTGCTGCCGGTCTGTTACTTCTTGGGCGTCGTCATAGGGGATATGCTCTGCGCAAAAGACGAAAGCAGCTGGATTATCAACTGGCTGTCCGGCCAGCGACAAGCACAGAAAGAAGTCGATGCGGAATACGGAACCGATGCGGAGATTGCACGCAGAAATGCGACCGATGCGCAGTCCTATCTTGCGGGGCGCGTGATCGGCGGGTTCTTCAAGCTGCTTTTCCGCTTGCTCGCTCTGGCGTTTGTGGTGGCGGCGGCAGGCGTGTCTTGGATTGTGCGCGTGATTGCCAGTTTTGTACGTTGGATGAAAGACAAGCCGGCAAACGCGGCATCCGCCGTACCGCAGTCCCAAGCGGGCGAAGCGCCTTCCGCGTCTTGCGCGCGCTCTGCAAATCAAAAGAAACAAAATACCGGCAAAATCGTCGCCATTTCGGTGACGGGGGGCATCGTTTTGGTCGGGGTGTTGGTCGGCGTTCTGATCGTGGGAAAGACGCGTGCGCGCGCGGCGGAAGCACAAACCGCAACGGATGCGCCTTGGGATTTGCCGATCGTCACGGCGGAATCGGACGACGCCGCACTGACAGGGCAGGCGGCGAATGGGGACATTTCCTCGCCGGATGACGCAGCGTCCATGGACGGCACAACGGATGCAGACGACTATACGGATGCGGATGAATATACGGATGATGCCGCGGCAACGCCGGCGTCCAAATTCGGCGTCGATGTGACCGACTTGGATGTTGTGCCGACGGCAAGCGAGTTCTTTGACGTCTCCCATCAAGCGACGATGGTCGTACAGGGAACCATGAACGTTCGTTCGGGGCCGGACAAGAGCTATACCAAGCTGAGCACGCTGTCCCTTGGGGACGTGCGCACCGCCGTGGCGGCAAAAGACGATTGGTTTTTGGTGGAATATCGCTCGAATACCTATGGCTGGGTGTCGGGCAAGTTGGCGTTTGGCGCGTGGATGTTTGCAAGCGGCTTGAACCGCAACTTGAACGGGCTGACGGAGCCGTCGCAGTACTTGACCGCGCCTGCGCTGAAGACCATTGCAGCGGACGGCGGCGCAGATTTGCGTTCGGGGCCGTCCGAGAGCCGCTCCCTGCTGGATCATTGCAAGAAGGGCTTGTCCGTTGCGGTGATTGCAAGCGACGGCGATTGGTATTTTGTCAATCGTTCGGGGCAGTACGGCTGGATGCACGGGGACGGGTTTGTGGCGGTCGAAGCGGCAACCGACGCGCCGCAAGAGGTCGATACGCTTGGTGACGGCACCTACCTGATTGTTTTCTCGGGCACAGACGGCGTGCGGCAAAGCGGCTCGTACTACCTCATTCGCGTATCGCTCCTGGAAGAGTACGCATTCACGCAGGACGAGATTGATCGGGCGTGCAGCGGCGAGACGGTCACGTCGCACGGCTACACCATCCCTTCGGACATTTATTTGGTATCCGAGGAGGATGACCGTGTCCCAATGTATTGCGCAGGTGAAGATACGTTCATCTATCGCAGCGCAACGGGCTTATATGCCGTATATCCCCCCGATCAGGGCGATGCACGCTGTTACAGCTTGGGAAAAGCGTGGGTTCGTCTGTCCGCAGCGACGGAAATTGTCGATTACGACTATGCAAACTGTTGTTCCTCCATGTTTTCCGCAGAAGAGAAGGAGCACTTCCATATTACGGATGATGGTGAAGCGCAAGCGGTTTTCACTGCGGACAACTTGGCAGCCTATTTGGCGGTTTGCAAGAAGTATTGCGACGATGTTACTTTAAAAGGAGAACTCGTAATAAAAAATGGCACGGCAACGGGGATGACCTTCGAATTACATCCGTGACCTGTGCGCAGCGCAGCAACAACAACCAAAGCAACCAAGGAATCGCCCACGGGCGGTTCCTTCTTGTATGCCAACCAATCCTCCGTCCGCCGTGCGTTTTGTAAAAAGCGACACAAATGCTTCTTTTTTCGCGCATCGGCGGCTTGCAATTGTCAACATATCGTATTTCCGATAAAATGTCACAGCATTGCCCCATTTCATGTGCGGCGTTGCCTTGACAGCGATGCGGAATGCTTGTATTCTTTATGCAAATGCACCTTTGAAGGAGAACCATGCCATGCCGATGCGCCTGTTTACCGATTCCTCCGCGAACCTTTCCCTTGCCTACACGACGGCGCACGACGTTCATGTTTTGCCGCTGACGCTCCTGCTGGACGGGCAAGAGTTGCTCTGCGACGATCCCGTTTTTGACCGAGAAGCGTTTTATGTACGGCTGCGCACCGACAAAACGGTGGAACTGAAGACGTCGATGCTCAACGACGGCGCGTTCTTGGATGCGTTCACGCCTGCGGTGCAGGCAGGCGACGACGTCCTGTACGTCGCCATGTCTTCGGGAATCAGCGGCACGGTCGCGGCGGCAGAGCGGGCGGCGCAAACGCTGCGCACGCAGTTTCCCGATCGGCAAATTGAGGTGTTGGACACCATGGGCGCGTCGCTGGGCGAAGGGCTGGTGGTGATGGAAGCGGTCGCGCTGCGGGACGCTGGCAAGTCTGTCCTTGAAAGCAAAGAACTGCTGACGCAGCGGCGGACGCAGCTGCATCAACATTTTTTGGTGGACGATCTGATGTTCCTCAAGCGCGGCGGACGGATTCGCGGGTCTGCGGCGCTGATTGCGTCGCTCATCAATTTGAAGCCCATCATGACGGCGGACGAGCAGGGGCATATTGTGGTCGATCGAAAGGTGGTCAGCCGCCGCAAGGCACTGCGCACGCTGGCGACGATTTTTGAGGAACAGTATGTGCCGTGCGCCGAAAACGTGCAGGCCGCCATCGCCCATTGCGGTTGCGAACAGGACGCAAAAGTGCTTGCGGAGACGATTCGGACGCAGCATCCAGAGGTGCAGTTTACTTTCGCCTGCTACGAGCCGGGCACGGGCGCGCACGTCGGCCCCGACACGGTGGCGCTGTTCTTTTGGGGCGAGCCGCGCAAGGAAAGCGAACCCGTTCTGCCCGCCCTGCGCGCCAAGATCGCGGCGGAAGCGCGCAGCATCAAGGAGGGCATCGCAAGCAAGCTGCCCGGCGCCAAGGACAAACAATAGGAATCAAAAGCTACCCCACGGGGTGGTTTTTGCGTTCAACTTGGTGAAGGTACGGGCGGCTTCGCAGGGAGCGCAGTGACCGAGAAACCATACCGCTGTCGAATGGAGCCGCGGCGAACATACTCCTGCGTGAGCATGAGGAGCAAAGCAGAGAGGGGTCCCCGAATGGTTGCGGCGCAGCAAAACCATTTGGGGAGAGGAGGCGCGGGCCAGCGTCGTACAGCGCGGTTTTCCCCGCGCACGGGGAAATACCGTCGCTAACAATAAGCGAAGCGCCTCGGCGTGCGCAAAGCGCCGCCGAACAATGCTTGAAACTTGTATACGGAAGCAGCATCAAACCACGGGGTCATTCTGAGGTACGAAGTGCCGAAGAATCTGTCTTGTCCGTGCGAGATCCTTCGCCGAAGCGCAGGATGACAGACGGGTGTTTTTCGCGTGCCTTTCCCGAAAAACGTGTGTGCAAACACGGGCTGGCGGATGGTATCCGCCCCTACAAAATGCGGGTGTATTTTGCGTACCTTCCCCGAAAACCGTATACGCGACTTTTTCCGTGCAATGGTTGTCAAACGGCAAGCCCATGTGTTATACTGTAAAAAGGAGATTATCGGGGGTGGGCACCATGAGTGTAGCAAATTGGCTGGGCATCATTGCGGGCGTTTCGCTGTTCATTTACGGCATTCGGATGATGGGCGAGGGCATCGAGCGCATGGCGGGCGCCAAGCTGAAATCCATATTGGAAGCGCTGACCAAGAACCGCTTTTTGGGGTTACTGGTCGGTTTTTGCGTCACGGCAATCATCCAAAGCAGCAATGCCACCAGCGCCATGACGGTTGGGTTTGTCAACGCGGGCATGATGCCGCTGGGCAACGCCATCTGCGTCATCATGGGCGCCAACATCGGTACCACCGTCACGGGCTTTTTGCTGGCGTTGAAGGTCGATGAATACGCCGCCATCCTTGCGTTGGTGGGCGTGTTCGGCACGATGTTCATCAAAAAATTCCGTACCATCAACAGCTTCCTCTACACCGTGCTGGGGCTTGGGATTTTGTTCCTTGGCATGCAGCTGATGAAGGGAAACATGACGGGGCTCAAGGATGAAGCGTGGTTCGTTTCCGCCATTGCCGCCATCGATCCCAGCCATTGGTACGGCGCGCTGTTGGGCATCTTAATCGGCACCATCATGACGATCGCGCTGCAAAGCGTATCGGCGTCCGTCGGTATTTTGCAAGCGATGGCAATGGTCGGCGCCATCAGCCTGCCGCAAGCGATGTTCCTCATCGCGGGACAAAACATCGGCTGCACCATCGCGTCGGTCATGGCGGCGGTCGGCGGCACCAAGGACGCCAAGCGCACCGCCTGCATGCACGTTTCGTTCAACATCATCGCGGCGTTTCTGTGCTTCGTGGTGGCATGGGTCATTCCCCATCTTGCTGGGAATCCCAACCTCATCTACAACGCCATCGATCGGCTGGCGGGCGGCGATCCCATGTTCTCCATCGCGCTTGCCAACACGCTGCTGAAGGTGTCCGCAACGGTCATCCTCTTCCCTGCTGCGCCGCTGCTCATCAAGCTGTCCCATGTCATCATTCGCGGAGAGGACAAGCCTTCCGGCCATTTGCAGCTTGCCTACATCAACAAGCACGATTTCGGTTCCGCCTCCATCGCCATTGGGCAAGTACAAAAAGAAGTCGGGCGGATGTACACCCTTGCGCGGGACAACATCTACTTGGTGCGCGACGCCATGTTCACCGCCCACCCCAAGGAATCCGACATTGCGGTGGTGCGTGAAAACGAAGAAACCATCAACTACCTCAACCGCGAGATTACCGAGGCGCTGCTCGAAATCAACCGCACGGGCATGGCGGCAAGCGACGCCAACCTCATGTCGCAAATGCTGCACGTCATTGTAGACTTTGAACGCATCGGCGACCATGCCGACAACATCATCGGCTATGTAGAGCATGTGCGGGAAGCGAATCTGGTCTTTTCCGAGCATGCCACCGCCGAGCTGCACGAGGTGTTCGACCTTGTGTGCCGCATCGTGACCGACGCGTACACCAGTATGCAGGATCCGTCCAAGATTCCCCTGTCCTTGATCGAAGCGCAGGAGCAAACCGTGGACGACTTGGTGGAAACGATGGAGAACAACCACGTCAAGCGGCTGGAGGAGCATCGCTGCGGCGCCGAAGTGGGCATGATGTACGTCGAGATTCTCACCGACCTCGAACGTGTTTCCGACCACGCGCTGAACATCGCGCAAGCCGCAATCAAGCAATAACCATTCCAAACTTGGGGGACGGAGCAAAATCCGTCTCCTTTTTGCATTTTTTCCTTGCGCACGGCGCCGAATCGGCGTATGATAACAGAGAAACGGGGGAGAAAAAATGGCAGGCATCGATCGAAAAGAAGTGATGCGCACGGTGAAGTTCGTGCTGTTTTCGTGCAGCGCGGGCGTCATTCAAATTGCGTCCTTCACCCTGATGAACGAGCTGCTGCGGTGGCCGTATTGGGTCTGCTATCTTGTCGCGCTGGTACTGTCCGTCATTTGGAACTTCACCCTCAATCGGCGATTCACCTTTCAATCCGCCAACAATGTGCCCATCGCCATGCTGCTGGTGCTGGGCTATTACAGCGTGTTTACGCCGCTGTCCACGCTTTTGGAACACGCGCTCACCGAACGGCTGCTGTGGAACGAATACCTCGTGACCGCCATCAACATGGTGCTCAATTTCGTCACCGAATTCCTGTTCGACCGCTTTGTGGTCTTTCGCAACTCCATCGACACCAACGATCGCGCCCAAAAACAAGCGGAATCGTCCAAGGACGAATAACCGCCCGCGTAAAATTGCAAAGAAAAATGCATCCCTGCAGCTGTTGCAAGGATGCATTTTGATTGGTGCTGTTATGCCTTGGGGCCTGCGTTCACGATGTTCGCGGGCATATGGCTGTACTTTGCGAAGTTCTTTTGGAAGCGTGCCGCCAAGTCCTTGGCAGTGGCTTCGTAAGCGGCTTTGTCCGCCCACAGTTCGCGCTGATGGAGGAATTCGTCGGGGACGTTCGGGCAAGTCTTGGGGACTTGGACGTTGAAGATGGGGTCGATCTCGAATTCGCCCTTTTCCAGATCGCCGTTCAGCGCGGCGGTAACCATCGCACGGGTGTACTTGAGCTTCATGCGGCTGCCGACGCCATACTTGCCGCCCGCCCAGCCGGTGTTGACCAGATAGACATTGGCGTCATGCGCTTCGATGCGGTTGCCCAGCATCTCGGCATACTTGGACGGATGCAGCGGCAGAAACGGTGCGCCGAAGCAGGTGGAGAAGGTGGTTTGCGGTTCGACAATGCCGCGCTCCGTACCCGCCAGCTTGGAGGTGTAGCCGCTGACGAAGTGGTACATGGCTTGGTTCTTGTCCAGCTTGGAGATGGGCGGGAGTACGCCAAACGCATCTGCCGTCAGGAAGATGACCGTCTTGGGATGGGCGCCTACGCCCGGAATCGCCGCATTGGGAATGTAATCGACGGGATAGCCCACGCGGGTGTTCTCGGTCAGACGACCGTCGTTGAAATCGAATTCGCGGGTGTCGGGATCCATGATGACGTTTTCGACCAAGGAACCGAACTTGATGGCGTTCCAGATGAACGGCTCGTTCTCTTTGGAGAGGTTAATGCACTTGGCATAGCAGCCGCCTTCGATGTTGAAGATGCCCATATCCGACCAGCCGTGCTCGTCGTCGCCGATGAGCATACGGTTCGGGTCTGCGGACAGGGTGGTCTTGCCCGTGCCGGAAAGGCCGAAGAACAGCGCGGAATCGCCATGGTCGCCGATGTTGGCGGAGCAGTGCATGGTGAATACGCCGCGCAGCGGCAGCAGATAGTTCATGACGGAGAAGATGGACTTTTTGATCTCGCCCGCATAGCCGCTGCCCGCGATGATGACCATTTTCTTTTCGAAGTTGACGATGATCGCCGCTTCGGAATGGACGCCGTCGATTTCGGGGATGCACTTGAAGCCGGGGCACGCGATGACCGTGAAGCCGGGAACGAAGGACGCAAGCTGTTCCTCCGTCGGACGGAGCAGCAGCTGGTGGATGAACAGGTTCTGGCTCGCCAACTCGTTCACCATGCGCACGGGCAGATGGTACTGCTCGTCGGCGCCTGCAAAGCCGTCAAAGATGAACACGTCGCGGCCCTGCATGTACGCCATCATCTTGCCGTAGATGGCGTCGAACTTTTCTGCGCTGATGGGGACGTTGATCTTGCCCCAGTCGATATCGTCATGGATGGAAGGAACATCGACGACAAAGCGGTCGTCGGGGGAACGCCCCGTGTACTTGCCCGTTTCGACAACGAGCGCGCCGGTATTGGACAGGGTGCCTTCCTTGCGCTCCAACGCCTTTTCGACGAGCTGCGCAGGGGTCAAATTGTGGTAAACTGCCTTGGGATTGAGAATGCCCAGGGACGCAACATATGCTTTCATAGCCTTGCTCCTTTTTTCTCATTAGGGCGGAATGGGCGAAAACCTCATCCCTCCCCATTATGGGAACAGTATACCCAATTCCCCCTGCAAATGCAAGGGCAAATGGGTGCTTTTTGTGATATTTTCATGTATTTTCTTTGGGGGTGGCAAAATGCAGGCTGGGTATGCTATAATGAAATTATGAGAAATGTTGCTTCCTTGCTGCTTGCCGCATTGTGCGTGCTGTCGTTTGCATGTGCGCCCACCGAGCCGATTCGGCAGGTGGACGTTGTGGAACAGACCAAAGCGCCCATCACCGCCGTGCCGACCCAGCAGCCCACCAATACGCCCACGCCGACGCCCATCCCCACCGAAACGCCGTCGCCCACGCCGCTTTCGGAGGACGCGCTGTTGATGCAGTATATCGCGGGCATGACCACGACGGAAAAGATCGGGCAGCTTTGCATGTTCGGCTTTTCGGGTACGGAGCAGGTCAGCAGTCGGTTTGCGTCCATCCTTGCCACCTACAAGGTGGGCAACGTGATTTTATACGGGCAAAACATCTCCCGCACCAACAGCGACGGCGGGTTCGCACAATGCCGCGGCTTGACAAAGAGCCTGCAGGCGGCGAACACGAGCGACATTCCGCTGCTCATCAGCACCGATGTGGAGGGCGGCAACGTCACGCGGTTCCATTGGGGCACGTCGCTGTACAGCGCCCGCACCCTTGGCAGCAAGTATGACGAAGCGGTTGCGTCCGACCAGTTTGCCTACATCGCATCCAACCTTGTGGACGTGGGCATCACGGTCGACCTTGCGCCCGTGTTGGACATTGCAAAATCGCCCACCGATTCGTTCTTGGGCAAGCGCATCCTTTCGAGCGACGCCGACGTGGCGTCCCGCATAGGCGTCGCCTGCATCGAGGGCTTGCACGCGGGCGGCTGCCTGTCCATCGTCAAGCATTTTCCGGGTCACGGCGCCACCAACACCGATTCCCACGACACCACGCCCATCATCGACCGCTCGTTGGATTCATTGAGTGCCTACGAGCTGATCCCGTTTGAAGCGGGGCTCACAGTCGCGGACGGCGTGATGGTGGGGCATCTCCTTTACCCGCAAATCGACGACGACGTCGCCAGTATGTCCGACGTGTTCATCACGACGCTCCTGCGCGAGACGTACGGCTTTGACGGCATCGTGATGAGCGACGATTTTCGCATGGCGGGGCTGCGCAGCCGCTACAAGCTGTCGGATGCGGCGGTGCAGTTCATTTTGGCGGGCGGCGACCTGATTCTGTGCGGCGCCAACCATTCCTACCAAGAGCAAATCCTTGCGGGGCTGACCGCCGCCGCCGAGGATGGCACGCTCACCCAAGCACGGCTGGACGAAAGCGTGTTCCGCATCCTGCGCGCAAAGATGCGCGTGACCGACTGGGAACCGACAAGATAGGGGGAACCATGAAACATCTTTGGCTGATTTTGTGCGGGACAAGCGCCCTGCTGCTGCTTGCCTGCGCGCAACCCGCAATCGACGCGCCCGCGACGGTGCGCCCTTCGGAAGAAGGCGCCGTCACGGCAACGCCAGATTTGCAAATCGAGGAGATTACCGAGCCGTATCAAGACCCGCTCTCCTATGAAGCGGTGGCGGACGCGGACGAAGTGTTTGCGAGAACGCGCATTCGTCTCACCCTGCCCGACGGGGCGGCAAACGTCGCGCTTGCGCTGATTACCAACCAGCGCGGGACGGACTGTGTGCAGGCGGCGTTCGATTTGGACGGGATGCCCTGTTGGTATCGCGTGGGCTATACGGCGGCGGAAGAAAATCTGGCGGACGACGAGACGACCTATGCAAACCGCACGCTGCAGGAGTATTTCGGCGTATCGTACTTTCTTTTGACGGACGTCACCCGCGGGCGCGTGCAATGGTACGACACGCGTTCGGGCACCAGCAACAGCCTGTATGTACCGTACTCTGTGGACGCGCGCGTCATGGAGGACGCGGCCATTGTAATCATGGCGGGGCAAATGAAATGACAAAGATTGGATTTGACAACGATAAGTACATCTCCATGCAGTCGCAAAAGATTCTGGAACGCATTGCGCGGTTTGGGGACAAGCTCTATTTGGAATTTGGCGGAAAGCTCTTTGACGACTACCACGCCGCACGGGTCTTGCCGGGCTTTTTGCCCGACGCGAAGGTCAATATGCTGGCAAAGCTCAAGGACAGCGCCGAAATCATCATTGCCATTCACGCGGGCGACATCGAGCGCAACAAAATCCGCAACGACTTGGACATCGCCTACGACCGCGAAGTGCTGCGGCTGATTGACGCGTTTCGAAAGAAATCGCTGCTCGTCAGCGGCGTCGTCATCACGCGGTATCGCAACCAGCCCTCGGTGGACGCGTTCGCCGAACGGCTTGTGCGGCTGGGCATTCAGGTGTATCGCCACTATCCCATCGACGGGTATCCGCAAAACCCGCAGCTGATCATCAGCGAACAAGGGTTCGGCAAGAACGAGTTTGTCAAGACGTCCCGTCCGCTGGTGGTCGTGACGGCGCCGGGGCCCGGCAGCGGCAAGCTGGCGGTCTGCCTTTCGCAGGTGTACCAAGAATACTGTCGCGGCGTGCGGGCGGGCTACGCCAAATTCGAAACGTTCCCCATCTGGAATCTGCCGCTGCAGCATCCCGTCAACTTGGCATACGAGGCTGCCACCACCGATTTGGACGACGTCAACATGATTGACCCGTTCCATCTGGAGGCGTACGGGAAGACCACGGTCAATTACAACCGCGACGTCGAATCGTTCCCCGTGCTGAACACGATGTTTACGCACATCTACGGCGCGTCGCCCTACCGTTCGCCCACCGACATGGGCGTCAATATGGTGGGCTACTGCATCACGGATGAAGACGCCGTCAAGAACGCGGCGCGGCAGGAGATCGTCCGCCGCTATTACCAAGCCGCCTGCGGGTTCAAGCGCGGACAGCTCGAAAAGGAACAGGTGCTGCGGGCGGAGTTCATCATGACCCGCGCAGGCTTGTCCATTGCCGATCGCCCCGTCGCCGCCGCCGCACGCAAACGCGCCAAGGAAACGGGCGCGCCCGCTGTCGCCATCGAGCTGCCCGACGGCAGAATGATTACGGGCAAGACGGGCAGCATCATCGGGTCTGCGGCAGGCGCGCTGGTCAACGCCATGAAAGCGTTGGCGGGCATCAGCCAAGGCATTGACCTGATTGCGCCCATCGTCCTGCAGCCCATCCGCGAATTGAAGATTCGCCATTTCGGCAGCGAAAACCCGCTGCTGCACAGCGACGAATTTTTGTACGCGCTGGCCATCTGCGCCGCCACCAACCCCACCGCCGCGTTGGCGCTGGAGCAAATGCCAAAGCTCCGAGGCTGCGAAGCCCATGCCAGCGTGATTTTGACCCGTTCCGACTTGGAAACGTATCGCAGACTGGGACTCAACTGCACCTGCGAACCCGAACGGGAAGGCAACCGCCTCTATGAGCGCGCATAGCGGCGTGACTTTTTCGTGAAATCCACGCGGAAAATGCTTGACAGCGGCAAAGGAATTGCGTATAATACTTTTGCTGTGGCGGTGTAACTCAGTTGGCCAGAGTAGTCGGTTCATACCCGACCTGTCATCCGTTCGAATCGGATCGCCGCTACCACAACCTGACCGAAGCATTGATACAATGCTTCGGTCAATTCTTTTATTTT
>CAYRQM010000046.1:0-11685 GCA_964426415.1 uncultured Christensenella sp. | reverse complement strand
ACGCCTTCTGCTCCTAATTCACCCGGAACAACTTGACACGGTCCATATTTTCAAAAATGGTGGAAATCTTGAACGGAGTAGGCTATAATAACAATATCTTTGCAGGAGGAACACAAGATGGATTGGATGAACGAGACCACGGAACAAATGCCCAAGGGCGCATTTTTGATGGTGGACGGCAACCCCATGACGATCGGCTGGTGTCAGTACGGCGTCCTTTGGGCAAAGCGCACCTGCACCATCTACGTCCGCAAGAGCCGCTATACCCATCAGCTGTTGGAAAACGCCGCGACCTTTACGGTCAGCGTGCCTGCTCTTGGCACGATGCGAAAAGAGCTTGCCTATTGCGGCGCGCATTCGGGACGCGATGGCGACAAGCTGCAAGCAATCCACGCCGCCCTCTCCCCCGCCCGCTTTGGCGCGCAGGATGGGTTTTTAGGCTGCAAGACCCACATCGAATGCCGCGTCCTGTACCGCCAAGACCTTTCTTTGGACGGATTTGACGACGATGCAATTCGGCAGGGCTATTATGGCGCAGGCGATGAACACACCGTCTATGTCGGCGAGATTTTGGGCGTCTATGAGGAGCCTGCCGTATGAAGCGCATTTGCATCCTGTTGCTGATTGTCTGTCTTGCGTTTGGCAGCTTTGGCTGTCACAAGCAGCCCAAGGGCGATACCGTGTACGCGCATGAACGGTTCTCCGCCGCGCTGCCCGACGGCTTTGTGCGCTGTGAGAATGCCAATATGGTGGCGTTCGCCCCCGGCGGCGATCCCGTGCGCAACAGCATGATTACCTTTTACGCCACCGATCTGAACTGGTACTTTGATTCCTATGGCGAGGACGAGTACGTCGCCGCGCTGGCGCAATACGCGGGCTTCGAAACCTACGAGCTTGTTTCAGTCACGCCTTGCACCGTCAACGGCTACAACGCGCAGCGTGTGGAATGCAGCGTCTATTTGGATCAGGGTACCCACACCTTGGTGCTGTATGCGCTGGAAGCCGATATGCTGTACCTGTTTACGCTGCTCAATCGGGACACCGACGATTATGTGGACGACTTCGACGCCATGATGTCCACCATCGTGATACACGAGGCATAACGATGCGGGTCGTATTGGTTACGGGCGCGTCGGGCGGCATCGGCGGGCAAATCGCCGCTTCCTTTGCCGCAGCGGGCGACTGCGTCGCACTGCAATATCATACCAACCGCGCGGCAGCGCTTCAAACCGCCGCCGCCTTCCCCCCAAACGCGGCGTATTTGTGCGTCCCCTGCGACCTGCGCGACGAGCGGCAGGTTGCCGAGATGGTGCAAACGATTCACGCCCGCTTGGGAAAGGTCTGTACCCTTGTAAACTGTGCAGGCGTCGCACCGCGGCAAAAGCTCTTTTCCGACACGACGGACGACGAATACCGCGCCGTCTTTGACGCCAATGTTTTGGGGATGCTGCATGTGACCCGCGCCCTGATCGACGATCTGCGCAGCGCGCCCCACGGCGCCGTCGTCAACCTGTCCTCGATGTGGGGCGTTTCGGGCGGCTCCTGCGAAGTGCTGTACTCCGCATCCAAGGCTGCCGTGATCGGCTTTACCAAAGCGTTGGCAAAGGAGCTGGCGCCTGCCGCCGTAACGGTCAACTGCGTCGCGCCCGGCTTCGTCCCCACCGCGATGAACGCGCATCTTTCCCCCGACGACGTAGAAGCCATCCGCTCGGATACCCCGTTAGAACGGCTTGGCACGCCAACGGACGTTGCCGACGCCGTGCGATTTTTCGCCGCCGCGCCGTTTGTGACGGGACAAGTCCTTTGCGTGGACGGCGGACGCACGATTTGACCCGCTTTCTGCTCGCGTTGGGATAAACAAAAGAAATTTGCAAAACCCTATTGACAAGCCGAAGGATTCGGCGTATTTTATTAGTAACGGTTATCATTAAGGAGTGATTCTCATGAACGCACGGAGCACTGTCCAACGCACGATGATTCTGAAAACGGTACGGGCCATGACCAACCACCCCACGGCGGATGCAGTATTCGAAGGGGTGGCGGCGGTTTGCCCCGCCATCAGCAAGGCGACGGTCTACCGCGATTTGAACCAGTTGGCAGCGCATGGCGAGATTCGCCGCATTGCGGTTGCCAACGCGCCCGATCGCTACGACCTGACGTCGGGCCCGCACACGCACTGCATTTGCACCGTTTGCGGACGCGTATTCGACTATCGGCTGCGCACCGAACCGGAGCTGGACGACGCCCGAAACGACGGGTTTTCGTCCGAAAGTTTTGACGTGATGGTCAACGGCATTTGTAAAGACTGCAGGAGGGAGCAAAATGGATAACAAAGCGCTGTATACCCTTGGTTACGGGCTGTATGTGCTCACCGCACGCGAAGACGGGCGGGACAACGGCTGCATCATCAACACGATGCTGCAAGTGACCTCGAACCCGTTGGTGGCGGTGATTGCCGTCAACAAGCTGAATCACACGCACGACATGATTTTGCGGACGGGGCAATGCAACGTATCGGTGTTGACCGTTGAGGCGCCCTTTGCGGTGTACAAGCATTTCGGATTTCAGTCGGGCAAGACGGTAGACAAGTTTGCCGACTGCGAACGTCGCGTGCGGGCGCAAAACGGCGTCGTCTATCTGCCCAAATACACCAACGCGTACTTCTCTTTGCAGGTCAAAGAAGCCAAGGATATGGGCACGCACACTCTGTTCTTTGCAGACATCACGGATGCGGTTCGGCTTGGCGAAGCCGAGAGCGTGACCTACGCCTACTATCAGGCGAACGTCAAGCCCAAGCCGCAGCCCGCCACAACAGGAAAAACGGTCTGGCGCTGCAAGATTTGCGGCTATGAATATGTGGGCGAAACGCTGCCTGCCGATTTCATTTGTCCGCTTTGCAAGCATGGCGCCGCCGATTTTGAAAAGATCACAGTTTAAACAAATACAACAGAAAAAGGAGAAACACCCATGGATTTGAAAGGCACCAAGACAGAAAAGAACCTCGCAACCGCATTTGCGGGCGAGAGCCAAGCACGCAACAAGTACACCTACTTTGCCTCCGTCGCACGCAAGGAAGGCTATGAGCAGATCGCTGCCATCTTTGAAGCCACCGCCAACAACGAAAAAGAACACGCCAAGCTTTGGTTCAAGGCATTGGGCGCTTTGGGCGACACCGCCGCCAACTTGGCAGCAGCCGCCGCAGGCGAGAACTACGAGTGGACCGATATGTACGCCACCTTTGCAAAGGAAGCCGAAGAAGAAGGCTTCAAGGCGCTGGCAGCACAGTTCCGCGCCGTCGCCAAGATTGAAAAGTCCCACGAAGACCGCTATCGCGCACTGCTGAACAACGTCGAGATGAAGGCAGTCTTTGAGAAGAGCGAAGAAACCATGTGGGAATGCCGCAACTGCGGTCACTTGGTCATCGGCAAGAAGGCGCCCGCCGAGTGCCCCGTTTGCATGCATCCGCAATCCTTCTTCGAAGTCCGCAAAGAAAACTACTAATTTGCCTTCCCCATAACCTCCCATACAAAAAGCCGTCGCAGGACGGCTTTTTTGATGTCGGAAGGAATTGCTTATTCGGCGATCAGCGCCGCGCCCAAGATGCCCGCATCGTTGCCCGCTGTCGCAAGCACGATTTCGGTACAGGTGGGAAAGAAGCACTTTTGTGCCGCATTGCGGCGCAGCGGCTCCAGCAGGAACGCGCCTGCCGCGCTGACGCCGCCGCCGATGGCGATGCGATCGGGGTCTAAAAGGTTGACGAGGGATGCAAGATAGGAGCCCAGATCGTCGATGTAGCGGTCGAACACGGCTTGCGCCTGCACGTCCCCCGCCTTTGCCGCGTCGATGAGCGCGTGGGCGTCGGGAATGCCGATGGCGGCGCCGTCCTTTGCCAAGCCCGTGGCGGAGCAGTACGTTTCCGCACAGCCGTCCACGCCGCAGGTGCAGGCGCGTCCGCCTTGGTACAGCACCATGTGCCCCGCTTCGGTGCCATTGCCGCGTCCGCCGCGATACAGGCGATTGTTTAAGATGAGCCCGCTGCCGATGCCCGTGCCGATGGTGATGAGAATTGCCGCGTCACAGCCGCGCAGCGCGCCCGTTTCATGCTCGGCAAGCACCGCCGCGTCCGCGTCGTTGATGAGGGTGACGGGCAGGGCAAGCTGCTCACGCAGTGCGTTTTTGAGCGGCGTGTGATGGAAGCCCAAGTTGTGCGCGTCCAAGACGACCGCTTGTTCCGCGTCCAAGCTGCCCGGTACCGCCACGCCCACCGCTTCGATGTCGGTGCGCGGCGTATTGGTTTGTGCGCACAGCGCGTCCACGAGCGTGTCGCAGACGGTCAGCACCGCATCTAAACCTTTGCCCCGCGGAAACGGCAGGCTCCTGCGTGCGGTCATGGTTCCATTCTCCGCAACAAGACCCGCCGCGATGTTGGTGCCGCCGATGTCAATCCCAATCTTTGCCATGGAAGCCTCCTATTGCGCTTGTTTTGCCTGCTCGATGGCGATGGCAAGCTGATCGGCACAGGATGTGCTTTTGAAGCCGCAGCGATTGCCCTTGAGCGTCGCCACGACGCGGTCGGCGTCCAATGCCCTCGATGAGCTTGGAGATGGCCTTGAGGTTGCCGTTGCAGCCGCCTGTGAAGGTCACGTTGTAGATTTTTCCGTCGTGCAGATCGAATTCGATCCGCTGCGCGCAAACGCCGCGCGTGTTATAGATTTGATGCATTTTGAATCTCCGGTCGTTTTGATTTTTTGTACTTGCCCATGATGAGATTGGCAAGTGGTTTTTCGAACGCATAGGTGAGCAGACTCGCCAATGCGATGGCAAGCAGCAGCGCTTCGAGGGTGAGCGTCCATTGGGTCGTCGCGCCCGCTTCATAGGCGCCGCGCCCCGACGTAAAGCCGTAGGACTCTCTGAGCCGCACCATCAGCCATTGGTGCCACAGGTACAAATTGAATGAAATGGCAGACAAGTAGCGGAACACGCCACACGAGAAGATGGCGCGCAGCGGCTTGATTGAAATGCACAAGCTCAGCACGAACACGCCAAACGTCAGCGCAAGCGGGAAGCGGTATTGCAGCTGCCACGTCTGCGCCCAGCTCGCAAGGGACGCGGTGAGGCAGGAGCGGAAGAACTTGACCAGCAAGATCGCCGCAAGCACGGTGACGACCGTCGCCGCGATGGAAAACGGCGCTTTGTGCTTGACGCGGTTTGCATATCCCACATAGAGGTATGCACCCATCATGCCCGTTGCGAAGACGGGAAAGAACGTCAGAAACCGATTGACCATGAACGATGTGTTGGATTGCTGCATGGCAAACCCGTAGGTGAAGCTCAGCCCGATGACGAGCATCCCGCCGTAGGTGAGCAGCGGAAACCGCTTGAACGCCTTTGCAAGGAACGGGAAGATGGCATAGAACATGACCTCGATTGCCACCGTCCACAGCACGCCCGTGATTTGGGAGAACAGATAAGTGCTCTCGAACAGCATCGTGCCGAAGGTGACGTGTGCGAAAAGATCTGCCCACAAAAACCCGGCGCCGGTGTTGTTGTAAAAGCCTGCGGACACCGCGTACAGAAACATGAGAATGGTTGCCAGCAGGTAGCTTGGCAGGATGCGCGCCGCACGCTTGCGATAGAATCGTCCGATTCCGTCCGTGGACGTGCCCTCGAAAACCTGCCGTGCGTGGGGCAAGAACAGGACGAAGCCCGAAAGCAGAATCATGAAATCGACCGCCAAATATCCGCAGCGGCGGAACATATTGAAGTCGATTGTGTTGACGCCGATGGCGGACAGGAACGGCGTCGCATAGGCGGGCATCAGCCACGTTTGCTGCCAAAAGTGGAACCACAAAACCGTGAGCACGCTCAAAGCGCGCACGCCATCCAAGGCGCCCGCGTATCGGGTGTCGACCGAGAACAGATCGATTTTATGCCCGCTTTGCGCCATGTCTTATTCCCAATCGATGGCGCCGATGCTGTCCAGATAGCGCTCGCTGTAATCCATGTAGTCTTCTACGAAGCGCATGCAGTACATTTTTTGCTCGGCAAAGGATTTGCTCATCTCGGCGAACAGAAAATCGAACGCCGCATCGTCGTCGTACTCCGCGCCGTCGTTGACGCCGCTGGTTTCCATGAATTGTTCGTCCAACGCCATCACGCGCTGCAGCATGGCGTCGAATACGTCCTCCTGCAAAATGAGGAAATCGCCCTGCTTGACAAAGCAGTCCTTGATGTATGCCTGCGCCTTCTCTGCGCTGTATTCTTCCATAATTGCCTCCTATTGTTCAATGGAGGTATTATAGCATATCTGTTCCGCCGTTTCCACTAATTTTTCACGCTGTCTACAAACCAGCGCGGGTCTTCAAAAAACAGGAATGTGGTGTGCCCGTTGATGAGACAGGTGTACCGCACGCCGCTTCCGCCCGCCTTCAGGCTGGCTGCGCGGCGCTCGTCCAAAACGGACTGGATTTCGAATCGCCGTCCGTCCTCCCAGTGGACGCATCTGGGATGCAGTTTGCCATACGCGTCTACCGCCACGTCCACGCCAACGTATACCTTCATGTTCGATACCCCACAGGATGCACCGTGTGTTCTTCGCGCGGGTTCATGACGCCGATCTGATCGTCGGTCATCAGCCGCCCGCGCAAAATGGCATGATACCCGAACCGCTTGCGAATGTCGTCCACCGCACGCTCCGCCTGTTCCTTTCTGGCGCGCCGTTCCTCCTCGCCAAACAGCGACAGCTGCATCGGCAGTTCGGCGGGAACGAGGTCGCAGGCGCAGACCGTCAGCGAACGAATGGGCGCTTGCCAGGTGTAGTTCGCCCGAAACAGCTGCATGCAGCTTGTCAGCAGCTCCTCCGTCAGATCGGTCGGATACTCGAGCTTCTTTTGCCGCGTGAACGAGAACAGCCCGCAGTCGCGCACCGCGATGGACACCGTTCTTGCCCGAAACCCGTTGGCGCGCAGCCGCGCCGCAACGCTCTCCGAAAGCATCAGAAACGTCAGCTGCACATCCGCATCGTTGACCAAATCCCGCGGCGCCGTCACGCCGTTGCCGATGCTTTTGACGGGCGTTTCCGCGCCGTAGGGCTGTACGGGCGACGTGTCCCGCCCGTTGGCAAATTGATGCAGCGTTTCGCCCACCTTGCCGAATTGCGCGTGCAAAAACGACGGCTCGGTGTTCGCCAGCTCGCCGATGGTGGTGATGCCGAAGCGATTGAGGCGCTTTTGCGTGGCGCGCCCTACAAACAGCAGATCCTCCACCGGCAGCCGCCACGCCACCTCGCGGTAGTTTTCGGGCGATACCACCGTCACGGCGTCGGGCTTTTTGATGTCGCTGCCCAGCTTGGCGAAGATTTTGTTGTCCGCCACGCCGACGGAGACCGTAATGCCCAGCTCGTCGTGCACCCGCAGACGAATCTCCTGCGCCATCGCCTCCGCCTCTTGAAAATTTGACGTCCGCCCCGTCACATCGACCCAGTTTTCGTCCAAGCCGAACGGCTCGATCAGGTCGGAATATTCGTGATACAGCGCTTTGCCCAGCTTGGAAAAACGCAGGTATTGGTCGAAATGGGGCGCGACGCAAAGCAAATTGGGGCACTTGCTCTTTGCCTGCCAAATTGCCTCCCCCGTCTTGACGCCAAACTTCTTTGCCAATTCGTTCTTCGCCAAGATGATGCCGTGCCGCTTTTCGGGGTCGCCCGTCACCGCAACGGGAAATGCGCGAATCTCGGGCCGATGAAAACACTCCACCGACGCATAAAAACAGTTGAAGTCGATATGCAGAATGCGCCTGCCCACAGAAATCCCTTCTTCCCAAAATTCGAACGTATGTTCGTACTCCTATTATACCACAAAGAAGGGGCTTGTCAACATGCGTTTTTTTGGATACAATACCCGTATGAAACGAATGATCTTGTGTTTGCTCTCCATCCTGTTTTTGTTGGGCACGGCGTGTGCGCACGATCCCACTTCCCCCGAAGTGATCGCGCAAAGCGACGCTTTGGAACTAACTGTATTTGACATTGGGCAGGCGGACAGCATCCTGCTGCAATTTGGCGCGTGCAACCTGCTCATTGACGCGGGCGAACAGGACGACGGGCAAGACCTTGTGACCCGTCTTAGCGAATTGGGCGTCGAAAAGCTCGATCTGCTTTTGCTGACCCATTTTGACAAGGATCATATCGGCGGCGCGGACACGCTCATCGAATCGCTGCCCATCGACCAAATTTATCTGCCCAATTATGAGGCGGATTCCAAGCAGTACCGCCAGCTGTTGGCTGCCATCGAATCGGCGCAAACGCCCGTTACGCGGCTGTCTGCCGACACAACGCTGACCTTTGGCGACGCATCGTTGGATGTGTGGGTTTCCACCGTTCCCTACGACGGCAGCAACGACAACGAGCAGTCGTTGGTCGTGCGCATGGCGTACCAACAGACCACCTATCTGTTTTTGGGCGACGCCGAGGAAGCGCTGCTGAAGAATTTGGTGTACAGCACCCGCAATTTGACCTGCGACATCATGAAACTGCCCCATCACGGGGTTTACGACAAGAATCTGCCCATGCTGCTGACCTTTTCGCTGCCCGACTATGTGCTGATTACCGATTCAACCAAGCATCCTGCCGACAGCGCCACGCTGGAAGCGTTGGACTTTGTCGAAGCGAACGTGCAGCGCACCATGAACGGTGAGATTCATCTCACCATCGTCAACGGGAATGTGGTCGTAAACTAAAGCCGAACCCTTCCCATTTCAGCCGATGGAAAACGAAGCCGTGTTGTCCGCAACGAGCACACGCTCCGTTTCGGCGTCGTCATGAAACACGTTATCCTCCCACAGTGTTTTTGTCTCGGACATGCAGGTACAGTACCAGTCTCCCGAATCTTTGTCCTGTTCAAACGAAAAGGCGAACCTGCCTTTCTTTACCTCCCGCCAGTTGAAATGCGCATAATAAAGCGCCACGGTGATCGGCTTTGGGGTCGGCTTGGGCGTAGGCGTCGGGGTTGGAGTCGACGTCGGGGTGGGAGAATCCGATGGTGTGGATGTGGGCGTCGTCGTAGGCGCCGAAGTAACGGACGGACGGCTCGTCGCCTCTGCGATGGGTGGGGGCGATTCCGATTGGGTATGAAACGCAAGCTCGCCGACGCGCTGATCGCCGCGTGCTTCGTCGGAGTCGAAAAAGAGCAGATGGTACGCGGTATCGGGCAGCAGCCCCGAAAGGGCAAGCGTGCTGTCTTTTGCGGGAATGACACCCGCTTGGCAGGCGCTTGTTGCACCGTTTTGGAACAGTTGGTAGCGAATCGTGTCGGATGCGGCGCCGATTGCGTGGACGTCCACGGCAACCGTCACGCTGTGCGCATCCTTGGTGACCACCGTCCCGCGCACTTTGAGAATTGCAAACAACACCGCAGCGGCAACGACTGCGGCAACGGTGATTTTGGTGAGTGTGAGGAGGGTGGATAGGGCAGATTTCTTTTTGCAGGAGGCGTCGGCGTGATGATACAGCGGCTCACGCAGCATCGCAAATTCCGGAACACTGTCATGAAACGCGTCGAAGACGCCCGATTCCCCATTCGGATTTGTCATATATAGTATATCAGTTTGTGACAGGCTGCGCAGGTGCAGTCTGCAAAAGATTCGACAAAACACGCCGCTCGCGCCGAAATTACCATACAAAAGGAGACCGCGTGTGCGATCTCCTCACGATGTTGGCTAACGTGTTGGTTGTGGGTTGCGTCAGTCGATAACGATAATCATCATTTTGAACGTCTCGCTGTTGAGCGAATTGTAGAACGACAGAACGGTGGTGCCCACGCCCGTGGGGGTGACGTTGATCTGCGTTGAGGTGCTTCTCCAGCTGTTCTTGTTGAAATCGACGTCCACAACGCCGTAAACGGAATAGTTGAATCCGTAGGTTGTGTTGTACCCCGTTGTAAGGCGGAATGTCGTCATGGGGTCATTTTTGTGCATGACGATGATGCTCTTGTCCGCCTTGAAGTTGCTCGACGCTTGTCCCGCGTCCGCACGCAGCAGGAAGGTCAAAACATCATCGAGCTTGTCGGCTTCGGATTTGTACGTCTGCACATCGGCGGTTAAGGATGCGACGGTCTTTTTGTAATCGGTAATGGATTTCTCTTTCCGTTCAAGGGCGGCTTCGTCCGCTTCCAAGTCGGATTCGAGCTTTGTAATTTTCTCGTCGCGTGCGTCAAGGTCGGCGCTTAAGTCCTGCGTTTTGCGATATTCCATGGCGCACAGTACGCCAAGTGCAAGCGACGTCAGGACAAAAAGAATGGTCAGAATGATCCAAATGGGGGATCTTTTCTTTGCCGGCTTTGGCTGTTGCATTGGCGGGATTGTGTACCCTTGCGCAATTGGCTGCGCAGTCCCCTGCCCGCTCTGATAATTCCCATACTCCATGCGTTTCATTGCAGCCTACGCAACCAATTTGGAACGTGCATATGCCGCTGCCCCTTTCTTCTGAAATAATACTGAAGTTATTCGCATTTGTCAACGGGAAATGGGGACAAATATCGCCAAAACATGCCGTTTGCGCCGATGTTTTTTATGCAAAAGAGACCGCGTGTGCGATCTCCTAAAGAGAATGCCCTTTTGCGCTGCAAGGAAGCGTCAGTCGAGAACGACCAACATGACCTTGAACGTTTCGCTGTTGAGCTTGTTCACGAACGTAACGATGGTGGTGCCTACGCCCGTCGGGGTGACGTTGATCTGCGTCGACGTGCTGCTCCAGCTGTTTTTGTTGAATTCGACCGTGGCAACGCCGTATTTGGAATAGGTGAAGCCATAGGAAGTGGTGTATCCCGTGGTCAAGCGGAGGGAGGTCATCGGGTCGCTCTTGTGCATGACGATGATGCTCTTGTCCGCCTTGAAATTGTTCGACGCCTGTCCCGCGTCCGCACGCAGCAGGAAGGTGTACACATCGTTCAGTTCTTCGGAATCTGCCTTGTACGGCAGCATTTCGTTGCGCAGCGACTGAATGGTTTTCTTGTATCCCGTGATGGCTTCCTCTTGCTCGGCTGCGGTCGCCGCTCCCGTTTCGACATCCGTCTTGAGCGATGCGATGGTGGCGTCCCGCGTTTCGATCGTGGCGTCTTTCTCGGTGATTTGCGCGGCGCGTGCGTCACATTCGGCGCTCAATTCCTGCGTTTTGCGGAATTCCATGACGCACAGCACAGAAAGTCCAATGACTGCCAAAGCAAATACGATCGTCAGAATGATCCAAATGGGCGATCTTTTCTTGGTTGGCTTCGGTTGTTGTATCGGCGGAATCGTGTACCCCTGTACGGGTGGCTGTACAGTTCCCTGCACGTTTTGCTGATCCATGTTCTCCATATTGATCGTTGTGGCATACTCATTAGATTTGAAATGCGAATACGCTACGGCCCCTTTCTCATTCAAATATACCCCAAATTTTGCCTGCTTGTCAATCGCAAATAACAAAATATTGAAGATTCTTGTCCGCATTGCGCGAAATTCTTCGAAACGATTCGCTTGCATTTTCCGAATTTCTTTTTGACCTTTTTTGCGGGTTCTGTTGCTTTTTCGCGCACTGTATGGTATGATTATCCTATCACTCATGGAGGAGGCAATCATCGAAATGAAACGCGCCCTTGTTTATTTGCTCACAGCCATTATGCTGTTGTCCCTCATCGCAGGATGTTCCGA
>CAYRQM010000045.1:0-12108 GCA_964426415.1 uncultured Christensenella sp. | reverse complement strand
GCCGTTCCCAACGCCTTCTGCTCCTAATTCACCCGGAACAACTTGACACGGTCCGTTTTTTCCCAAGCTCTTGCCATGGCGTGGGTTTTGCGATATACTATTTCGAAAGTAGCGTCTGATAAGGGGAAATTTCTCAGGCGAAGGAACACGGGGATATGAAACTTATGAACATCGCGGGGTATCGTTCCGTGGACGCCTATGTGCGTGCCAAGATCGAACGATTCGGAGAGCAGAAAAAGTGCTTTGGCTCGTTGTATGGGCTGATGTTTTCGGAACGGGAAAACATCCTATGTGAGGAAACGGACGGGCATCACATCAAAACGACCACCTACGGCGCGTGCGTGGAGGGCATCGACCGCTTGACGGTCGTGCTTGCCGACGCGCTGCAAGACGTGCCGCAAAACGCCGTGGTGGGCATGTATATGCAAAATTCGCTGCTGTGGATTCAGGTCTACTGGTCGCTTTTGCGTGCGGGGTATCGCCCGCTTCTGATGAACACGCGGCTGGACGATGCACGGCTGACACAAATCCTTGCGGCGCACGGCGTGACCCACGTCATTTCCGACGGCGGCACGTTTGGCACCAAGACGCTGTTTGCCAAGGACTTGGCGCTTGCCGCCGCTTCCGTCACCGACAAGCCCGTCGACCGTTGGGCGGACGAAACGATTCTCATGTCCTCCGACACGTCGGGCAATCTTAAGCTCTGCGCGTATTCGGGCGAGAGCTTCTTTTACACCGTGTGCGACAGCATGCGCATCATCGAAAAGAGCAAGCAAATTCAGGGCCACTACAAGGGGTATCTCAAGCAGCTGGCGTTTTTGCCGTTTTGCCACATCTTTGGGCTGGTGGCGGTCTACATTTGGTTCGGGTTCTTTGCCCGCACCTTCGTGTTTCTCAAGGACTACGCGCCCGACACCATCCTCAACACCATCCGCAAGCACAAAGTGACGCACATCTTTGCCGTGCCGCTGTTTTGGGACACGGTCTATGCGTCGGCACGCAAGCAAATCCACGCGCGCGGCGAAAAGACCGAGGCGAAGTTTGCCCGTGCGTTGTCGCTGTCCACGCGGCTTTCGGGCGTGCCGTGGCTGCAAAAAGCGTTTGCAAAAGTCGCCTTCAAGGAGGTGCGCGACGCCATGTTCGGCGACAGTGTGCGCTTTCTCATTTCGGGCGGCAGCCCCATCTCCGAGGAGGTCTTAACCTTTTTCAACGGCATCGGCTACCACCTGACCAACGGCTTTGGCATGACCGAAATCGGCATCACGTCGGTGGAGCTTTCCAACAGCCCCAAGGTGCGCAACAGCGCGTCGGTGGGGTTCCCGTTCGGCGCCATCGAATACAAAATCAACGACCATGGCGAGCTGCTGGTGCGCGGCTATTCCACCGCCACCCGCATCACCGCCCGCGACGGCGTGACGCAAATGGACGCAAAGGAATGGTTCAACACCCACGACTTGGCGGCGGAGCGCGACGGACGGTTCTACATCAAGGGACGCATGGACGATCTGCTCATCTGCCGCAACGGCGAAAACCTCAATCCCGTCTATGTGGAGCAGAACCTTGCCGTCGAAGGCGCACGCGGCGTGTGCCTCACCGACTTAAACGGCGCGCCCGTCCTTTTGGTGGGCGTGGGGCGCTACCAAACCAACCAAGCCTACGACGCCGTGCGGCAGGCGGCGTATGCGGCGCTTGATCGGCTGAAGCTGGGGCAAACGATTACCGACATCGTGTTGGTGACGGAGCCTTTGCTGCGACCCAACGAATTTAAGCTCAACCGCAAGCGGCTCAAGGCGGCGTATGCGGCAAGCGCCTTGGAAACGGCGGACGCCGCCGCAGTCGCTTCGGACGACGACGGCTGCTCGCAGGCGCTGTTGGCGGATGTGACCGCCATCGTGGCGCAGGTGTTGGGGCGCACGCCCGCAAGCATCGGCTTGGACGACAACTTCTTCTTCGATTTGGGCGGCAGCAGTCTGGACTATTTTGCGGCGCTGTCGGCGGTCAAACAAGCGTTTCCCGTCACCTTCCCCACGGACGGGCAGACGAACCTTGTGACGGTGCGCAGCCTGTGCCGCTATCTGCAAACGCAGCTTTAGGAGCCGCCCATGTTTTGGATTCGATTTGTCAACACATTTTTCAAGGTGACCGTGTGGCCGTTCCACTATTTTGTGTTCGGCAACAAGGTCTATTATGAGGACAAGCAGGCGCAAAGCCGCCGCATCAAGGGCAGCGCGATTCTGATTTCCAACCACACCGCCGTCTACGATTACGGCGCGTTCGTGTTTCTGTTTCCCACCCGCACGCTGCGGTATCAGATGGCGGAGGTGCTGTTTGAAAAGCAGCCGCTCGGTACGTTTCTCAAATGGATGGGCGGCATCAGGATCGACCGCAGCGCCTTCGACTTCTCCTTTTTGGGCGAGTCGCTCCGCGTCTTGGAGCAGGGCGGCGTGCTGGGCGTGTTTCCCGAAAGCCGACTGCCGTTAAAGGATGAGGAACGCCCGCTGCCGTTTAAGCCCAGCGCTGCGTACATCGCGCTGGAAAGCGGCGCGCCCATCATCCCCGTCTACACCGAGGGGCGCTATTTTCAATGGCGGCGCAACCACGTCATCATCGGAAAGCCCATCGATGTGCGCGATTATTACGACGATTCCCGTCCGGAACGGGACAACTTAGAAGCCATCAGCCGCGTTTTGCGGCAGAAGATTGTGGAGCTACGCGATGCACTCGAAGAACGAACCAAAGCCCGGTAGCCCGCTGCGGCTGCGCTACCTTGCCTACGATATTGGGCGATTCTTGGGCGTGCTTCCCGCGCTGCTGTTTTTGCGTCCCAAATGCTTATACGAGAGCGACGACGCTAAGCACTTTTTGCGCGGCGGCAACATCCTCATCGCCAACCACACCTCGTTTTGGGATCCCGTGGTGCTGCTGTTCACCTATTGGTATCGGCGGCTGCACATCGTGGCGGCGAAGGAGCTCATCAAAAACGGCGCCATGCGGGTGCTGTTTGCCGCCATGCAGACCATCATTGTGGATCGCAGCAACATTCGCCTGTCGCTGTTTTCCGACGTGGACGCCCGCTTGCGCGATCGGCGCATCGTGGCGCTGTTTCCTGAAGGCGCCGTCAATCGCGGCGGCGACAGCGTCAACGAATTCAAATCCGGCGCGGTGCTGATGGCGCTGCGGGCAGGCGTTCCCATCGTGCCGCTGTACATTGCGCCGCGCAGGCATTGGTGCAGCCGTTCCGTCATCGTGCGGGGCGCAGCCATCGACGTAAAGGCGGCGTGTGCGGCACATCCCGGCATGGAGGGGCTGAACCTTGTGACCGAGCAGCTCCACGACAAGGAAGTGCAGCTTGCAAGCCTGTATCAAGACTATTCCAACAAAAGGAAGGAACGAAAATGACCAGAGAAGCCATCTTAGAACAGCTCAAGGGCGTGCTGGAAGTCGCCAACAGCGGCATGGACTATTCCACCGTTTCCGAGGGCGACAACCTCAATACCGACTTGGGCATGACGTCCATCGGGATGCTGCTGACCATCATCACCATCGAGGAGAGCTTCCACATTCGCTTTGACGATGTGGGGTTCAACGACTTTGTCACGGTGGGCGACGTCATCGACTACATCCAAACCAAACTGGCATGAAGTGGGTGCTGAAGGAAGCATCGTCGGGCGACATGGTGCGCGTGGCGCTTTCCGAGCTGTACCATTACGGCGTCTATGTTTCCGATGCGGAAATCATCCAGTTTGGCTTGCCGCCCACGCGAGCGCGTTCCGCCGCCGAGCTTTTGGTCTGCGCCACCGACTTGGACACGTTCCTTTGCGGCAAGTTTTTGGAGGTGGCAGAATTTGACCGTGCCGAGCGCCGCAAAAAGCGCGCACCCGACGAGATTGTGCGCATCGCAAGAAGCCGCATCGGGGAGGGCGGATACCAAATTCTGTACAACAACTGTGAGCATTTCGCCAACGAGTGCGTCTTTGGCACGCATGAAAGCCCGCTGGTGGAGCAGGTACGCAAAGCCGTGCGCGAAAAGCTTGCGAAGAAGGGCGAATAGGCAGCGCTGCGCCGCCAAATATTTGGCGGATTTTTGCGGTTGACAACGGCGCAAGACGGTGCTATTATATACGAAATGCTGAGAACGCGAGAAAGTAGTGCGGTTTGGGGTCTTTAGAGAGTAGGCGGTTGGTGCAAGCCTTGACGAGAATCGCATGAATACGGCGCGGGAGCTGCGCACCGATAGGTAGGCTGCGACGGAGGCGTCCGTTACGACGCGGGGCGATGTGCTTGCATCGCTCGTGAGGTCATCGCCGCAAGGCCGTGACGAACTGAGGTGGTACCATGAGCCATTCATCCTCTGCTGCGGCAGGGGTTTTTTGTTCCCCGCCGACAACCCAATAGAAAGGCGAGACCATGACAACGATTCCCGACATTCTGGAGAAAAACGCAAAGCTGTACCCCAACGAGGTGGCTTTGGTAGAGATCAATCCGGCGGCACAGCCCGCCGCCCATGTGACGTGGCGCGAATACAACCTGATTGAGCCGGGCGCCGAAGGCAAGTATCGCCGCGAAATGACGTGGCGCGAATTCGACGTGAAGGCGAATCGCTTTGCCAACCTGCTCCTCACCCGCGGCGTCAAAAAGGGCGACAAGATCGGCATTTTGCTGATGAACGGCTTGGAGTGGCTGCCCGTGTACTTTGGCATTCTCAAAACGGGCGCGCTTGCCGTGCCCATGAACTACCGCTACACCGCCGACGAGATTGCGTACTGCATCGACTTGGCAGAGGTGACGGGGCTGGTGTTCGGGCCCGAATTTACCGAGCGGGTGGAAGCGTGCCTGCCGCAAATTTCCGCCGTGCGCACGCTGTTCTTCGTGGGTCGGGACGTGCCCGCGTTTGCGGACGATTACGAGCGCATGGCGTCCTACTGCTCGTCCGTCGCGCCCGCCGTCGATTTGACGCCCGACGACGATGCGGCAATCTACTTTTCCTCCGGCACCACCGGCTTTCCCAAGGCAATTTTGCACGCGCATCGCGCCCTGATGCACGCGGCGCGCACCGAGCAGGCGCACCACGGACAGACGCATGACGATGTGTTTTTGTGCATCCCGCCGCTGTATCATACGGGCGCCAAGATGCACTGGTTCGGCAGTCTCATGGTGGGCGGACGTGCGGTGCTGCTGCGCGGAACGCGCCCCGACTGGGTGCTGCAGGCGGTTTCCGAGGAGAAGGCAACCATCGTTTGGCTGTTGGTGCCTTGGGTGCAGGACATCTTGGACGCGCTGGAAAGCGGCAAAATCAAGCTGTCCGACTACCGCCTGTCGCAATGGCGGCTCATGCACATCGGCGCACAGCCCGTTCCGCCGTCGTTGGTGCGCAGCTGGCTCAAGGTCTTTCCCACCCACGCCTACGACGTCAACTATGGGCTTTCGGAGTCCATCGGCCCCGGCTGCGTGCATTTGGGCATGGAAAATCTGCATAAGCTGGGCGCCATCGGCAAGGCGGGCTGCGGCTGGGAAACGCGGGTGCAAAACGACGCGGGCGAAGTCTGTGCGCCCAACGAGGTGGGCGAGCTGCTGGTAAAGGGCCCCGGCGTGATGAAATGCTATTATCGCAACGAAGCTGCGACCCGTGAAACGCTGCGCGACGGCTGGCTGTACACGGGCGACATGGCGCGCACCGACGCGGACGGGTTCATCTATCTGGTTGACCGCAAGAAGGACGTCATCATTTCGGGCGGCGAAAACCTCTATCCCGTCCAAATCGAAGATTATCTGCGTGCCTGTCCCGTCATCAAGGACGTTGCGGTGATCGGACTGCCCGACGATCGGCTGGGCGAAATTGCCGCCGCCATCATCGAGGTGAAGGAAGGCTGCACGCTGGACGAGGCGGGCGTGCAAGCGTTCTGCTGCGATTTGCCCCGCTACAAGCGTCCCAAGAAATGCATCTTTGCACCGGTGCCCCGCAACGCCACGGGCAAAATCGAAAAGCCAAAGCTGCGGGAACGCTACTGCGGCGTGCGCTTGGTCGAAGCGCAAAGCACCAAATAATTAACGAAAGGGAACCCTATGAAGCAACTGTTGTTAGGCAATCAAGCGATTGCACGCGGGCTGTACGAAGCGGGCGTGCGCTTTGTGTCCTCCTATCCGGGGACGCCCTCCACCGAAATCACCGAGGAGGCTGCCGATTACGACGCGATTTACGCGGAGTGGGCGCCAAACGAAAAATGTGCGCTGGAGGCTGCCATCGGCGCCGCGTTTGCGGGGGCGCGCAGCTTTTGCGCCATGAAGCACGTCGGGCTGAACGTGGCTGCCGATCCGCTGTTCACCGCGTCCTATACGGGCGTCAACGGCGGGCTGGTCATTGCCGTGGCGGACGATCCCGCCATGCACTCCTCGCAAAACGAGCAGGATTCGCGGCACTACGCCATCGCAAGCAAGCTGCCCATGCTGGAGCCAGCCGATTCCCAAGAATGTATCGATTTTATCAAGCAGGCGTATGCGCTGTCGGAGCAGTTCGACACACCCGTCCTGTTCCGTTCCTGCACCCGCGTCGCGCATGCGCAAAGCGCCGTCACGCTGTCTGAACGCGACGAGCGCCCGCTTTTGCCCTATGTCAAGAACGTCAAAAAGAACGTCATGACGCCGGGCAACGCCATTCCGCGACACGCGGTGGTCGAACAGCGCATGGACGCGCTGCGCCTTGCGGCGGAAACGCTGCCCATCAATCGGGTGGAATGGGGCGACGAGATGGGCTTTGTCACGTCGGGAACCTGCTACCAATATGTAAAAGAAGTGTTCCCCAGCGCGTCGGTGCTGAAGCTGGGCATGGTGCATCCGCTGCCCATGGAGATGCTGCGCACCTTCCGCAGTCGGGTCAAGTCGCTGTACGTCGTCGAGGAGCTGGATCCCGTCATCGAACAGCAACTGCGTGCCGCTGGCATTTCCATCGAGGGCGGCAAGGATCGCTTCGGTCTTTTGGGCGAGCTTTCCCAACGCAAGCTGGCGGTTGCCATGGGCGTTCCCGTTCCGAACGGCGCGTCCGTTTCGGCGCCGCTGCCCGTTCGCCCGCCCGTGCTGTGTCCGGGCTGTCCCCATCGCGGGCTGTTCTATGTATTGAACAAGTGCAAGCTCACCGTTGCGGGCGACATCGGCTGCTACACGCTGGGCAGCATGGCGCCGCTTTCCGCCATCGACACCACCGTTTGCATGGGCGCGTCCATCGGCGTGCTGCACGGGTTTACCAAGGTGCGCGGCGACGAAGCCGCAAGGTCGACCGTGGCGGTGATCGGCGATTCCACGTTTATGCATTCGGGCGTGACGGGACTCATCAACATCGTGTACAACCAAGGCGTCTCGACCGTGCTGGTGCTGGACAACGCCATTACGGGCATGACGGGCCATCAGCAAAACCCCACCACGGGTCTGACGCTGCAAAACAAGCCGACGCACGCCATCCGCATCGAGGACGTGTGCCGTGCGGTGGGCGTCGAGCGGGTGCGCGTGGTCGATCCACGCGACCTTGCCGCGCTGGAAGCGGCAATCACCGAGGAGCTTGCCATTTTGGAGCCGTCGGTGATCGTGGTGCGGCGTCCCTGTCCGCTTTTGAAGTACGTCAAGGCGGAGCCTGCGCTTTCGGTCAACGCCGACAAGTGCCGCGGCTGCAAGGCGTGTATGAAGATCGGCTGTCCCGCCATCGTGTTTGCGGACGGCAAGGCGCACATTGACGCCACCATGTGCGTGGGCTGCGGGCTGTGCGCCCAGCTCTGTCACTTTGGCGCATTGGGGAGGTAACGTATGACCAAAAATATGATGCTTGTGGGCGTGGGCGGACAAGGCACGCTGTTGGCGTCCCGCCTGTTGGGAACCGTTCTCACGAACAACGGGTTTGACGTAAAGGTGAGCGAGGTGCATGGCATGTCGCAGCGCGGCGGCACGGTCGTGACCTATGTGCGCTACGGCGACTGCGTGCGCGCACCCTTGGTGGAAATTGGCGAGGCGGACGCCATCGTCGCCTTTGAAGCGCTGGAGGCGGCACGGTTTTTGCCGTATCTCAAGCGCGACGGCGTGCTGGTCGCCAACACGCAGCAGATTGCGCCGATGCCCGTCATTACGGGCGCCATGGCGTATCCCAAGGACGTTTTAGAGGAGGTGGGCGCGCACTGTCGGCTCATCGCCGTGGACGCGCTGACGCCCGCCAAACAGGCAGGCTCTGCAAAGGCGGTCAACATCGTGCTGATGGGCGTGCTGTCCAACCACATGGAATTTCCCGCATCCGATTGGCAGGCGGCGCTAAATGCGGTGGTCAAGCCGCAGTATCTGACGCTCAACCAAACGGCATTTGAACTGGGGAGGGCACTGTGATGCGACGGACATTTTCTCCCGAAGAAACCGTGTCACGGGACGCGCTCGAAGCGCTGCAAACCAAGCGCCTCATCGACATGGTACACCGCGTGTATGCGCGGGTGCCCTTCTACCGCGATACCTTCGATCGGATGGGCGTCAAGCCCGACGACATTCGCACCCTGCAAGACCTTTCCAAGCTGCCGTTTACCACCAAGCAGGATTTGCGCGACGCGTACCCCTACGGGCTGATTGCCGTGGACAAGGGTGATTTGGCACGGGTACACGCGTCCTCGGGCACCACGGGACGGCAAACGGTGGTGGGCTATACGGCAAACGACCTTGCCATTTGGGGCACCATGACGGCAAGAGCGTTGGTGGCGGCAGGCGCCACCAAGGAAGATTTCGTCCATGTGTCCTACGGCTACGGGCTGTTCACGGGCGGGTTTGGGCTGCACGCGGGCGCGGACGCGCTGGGCGCGACGGTCATTCCCGTTTCCACGGGCAACACCGAGCGACAGATCCGCATCCTGTCCGAATTCGGTTCCACCATCTTGGGCTGCACGCCCTCCTATGCGCTGTACATCGGAGAAACGATGCGCGAAATGGGCATCGACCCCAAGACGCTGCCCTTACGGGCGGGCATCTTTGGCGCGGAGCCTTGGACGGAAGCGATGCGCACGCGCATCGAGGAGCTGCTCGACATCAAAGCCTACGACATCTACGGGCTCAGCGAGATTATGGGGCCGGGCGTTTCGTATGAATGTGCCGCCCAAGCGGGGATGCACGTCAACGAGGATCATTTCATCGTCGAGGTGATTGACCCCGATACGGGCGAACCGCTGCCCATGGGCGAATCGGGCGAGCTGGTCTTTACCTGCATCACCAAGGAAGCGCTGCCGCTGGTAAGGTATCGCACCCGCGACATTGCAAGCCTAG
Source organism: uncultured Christensenella sp. (assembly GCA_964426415.1). Taxonomy (GTDB): domain Bacteria; phylum Bacillota; class Clostridia; order Christensenellales; family CAG-138; genus UBA3792. Next base: position 2,832 of record CAYRQM010000045.1, on the reverse strand, counting down.
ACGCGTCGCCCTGCGCCTGCGGACGCACGTTCGTGCGGATGCACAAGCCCGCGGGCCGCACCGACGACATGCTGATCATTCGCGGCGTGAACGTGTTCCCGTCGCAGGTGGAAAGCGTGTTGCTGCGCTACCCGTTCGTCACCCCCAACTACCTGCTGGTGGTCACCCGCGAAGGGGCGCTCGATCAGGTGGAAATCCAAGTCGAATTGCGGGACGACGTTGCGTTCGACACCGTGCGCGAGCTGGAAGCCAAGCAAAAAGAGCTGCGGCGCGGCATCGAATCGGTACTGAACATCTCCGCCTCCGTGCGGCTCGTCTCGCCCCATGCGCTGGAGCGCAGCGAGGGCAAGGCAAAGCGCGTACTGGACAAGCGGAAGCTATAAGGAGGACGCCATGTATATCAAACAAGTATCCGTGTTTTTGGAAAACGAGGCGGGACGGCTGCGCACTTCGCTGCAGCTTTTGGGCGACAACGGCGTGGACATCTGTGCGCTGTCGCTGGCGGACACCACGGATTTCGGCGTTCTGCGGCTCATCACCCAAGACGCCGACCGTGCCGTAAAGCTGCTTCGTGAAGCGCACATCACCGCTTCGGTCACAGAGGTCATCGGCGTGGGCATGTCCAATACGCCGGGCAGCCTTGCAGCCGTCTTGGGCATTCTTGCCGAAGCGCACATCGGCGTGGAATACGCCTATGCATTCATCGGACAAACCGCGTTTCCCGCCTGCGTCATCATGCGGGCGACGGACAACGAAGCGGCGGTGCGCGTGCTTTCGGATCACGCAGTCCCGCTTTTGAACAACGTAGAAAAAGGAGGCGCTATGCCATGCAGCCGTTAAGCAACCGCACCGAACGCTTGAGCGATTCGTGCATTCGCCGCATGACCCGTCTGGCGATGGACTGCGGCGCCATCAATCTGTCCCAAGGCTTCCCCGATTTCGACCCGCCCCAAGCGATTATGGATCGCTTGTCGGTGGTGGCGCAGGAAGGCCCGCACCAGTACAGCCCCACTTGGGGCAACCTCAACTACCGCCAAGCGCTGTGCGACAAGGTTTCCCATTTCATGGGCATTCCGCTCAACCCCAACGAAAACATCCTTGCCACCATCGGCAGCACCGAAGCGATGATGGCGGCGTTGATGGCGTTGACCAATCCGGGCGACCGCGTGGCAATCTTCTCGCCGTACTTTGAAAACTACGAGGCGCAGTGCCTGCTTTTGGCGTGCGAGCCCGTCTTCATTCCGCTGGTTCCGCCCGAAAACAGCTTTGACCCCAACGTGCTGGAAGCGGCGTTTCAACAGGGCTGCAAGGCCATGATTGTCTGCAACCCGTCCAACCCGAACGGCAAGGTGTTCTCCAAGGCGGAGCTGCAAACCATCGCCGACCTTGCCATCCGCTACGACGTCTACATCATCATGGACGAGGTGTACGAACACATCCTGTACGCGCCCTTTACCCACACCTATATGGCGACGCTGCCGGGCATGTGGGAGCGCACCATCTCCTGCTCGTCGCTGTCCAAGACGTACTCCATCACGGGGTGGCGGCTGGGCTACATCGTGGCGTGCAAGCGCATCATGGACAACTGCAAAAAGACGCACGATTTTCTGACCGTCTGCGCGCCGTCGCCGCTGCAGGAGGCCATCATCACGGGGCTTCGCTTGCCCGATTCCTACTATGCGGGCGTGCAGCAGCACTATACGCACATGAAGGACGTGTTCTGCGGCGGACTGCGCTGCTTGGGCTTCGATTTCATCGACCCGCAGGGTACCTATTTCATTTTGGTGGACGTATCAAAATGGGCAAAGGGCGACGACGTGCGCTTTTGCGAACGGCTTGCGACGGAAATCGGCGTTGCCGCCGTGCCGGGCAGCACGTTCTACAAAGAGGACGTGCGCCATCTGGCACGGTTCCACTTCGCCAAGAAGGACGAAACGCTGTTGGCGGCGCTGGATCGCCTTGCCGACATCGACAAACTCAACCGATAGGAGAATGCAATGAACAGAACCCACAACACGCTTCTGCGGCTGCTGTACGCCGCCGTATGCTTGGCGCTGGCGTATGTGCTGCCGTTTTTGACCGCCAACAACCCACAGCTTGGCAACGTGCTGTGCCTCATGCACATCCCCGTGCTGCTGTGCGGGATTCTGTGCGGCTGGCCCTACGGGCTGGTCGTGGGGTTTTGCGCACCGCTGCTGCGCTCGCTGACCATCGGGATGCCGCCCATGCCGTTGGTGGCGGTTCCCATGGCGTTTGAGCTTGCGGCATACGGGCTTGCGGCAGGGCTTTGCTATCGGCTGCTGCCCAAGAAATTCGGCTGGCTGTACGTCACGCTGCCCGTTGCCATGCTGTTTGGCCGCATCGTGTTCGGCGTCGCCAAGTATCTGGTGATGATGGCAAACGGCAATGCGTACACCTTCGCCGCGTTCTTGACCGCCGCGTTCGCCACCGCCGTGCCGGGCATGCTGTTGCAGCTGGTGTTGATTCCGCCGCTGGTGTTGGCGCTCAAAAAGGCAGGGCTTGTACCAAACGGCGCTTAGCTCGGAGGCGCGGACTTCGCGTAACGCACGGCACTTTCTGCGGAAAGTGCCGCTTGTCTGCTCCGTCATGGCTCCTCTCCGCTCGTCGGCGCGGACTGCACTTTGTTCGCAACGGCTTCTTCGGCTTCGCCTCTCCGCATTGCTCGCCCGTTCCGTCGCGCCTCCTCTCCGCAAAAGGTCACGCTCGCTTCGGCTACGCCCTTCTTGACGCGGGCGTTACGCCTTTCGCTTCGCTACCAACCTTTTGCGGGTAACCCCGCGTACACGATTTTCGGGAAAGGCACGTCGCGGC
>CAYRQM010000044.1:0-12939 GCA_964426415.1 uncultured Christensenella sp. | reverse complement strand
TGGTTGCGGGGGAAGGACTTGAACCTACGACCTCCGGGTTATGAGCCCGACGAGCTACCAACTGCTCTACCCCGCGACGCAACTCATAGTATAACGCCTGCCTGCACGTTTGTCAACCCCCGATTTTGTCACAAAAGAACGAAAAAAAGCGCGTTCGATTGTTTTGAATTATAATCCCGTGTAAACGAAGCAAAAAGAACCGCGGCGTGAAGCCGCGGCAGAATTATGCTTGGAACAGCAGCTCGTCGTAGGTGGGCAGCGTCCAGAACTTGGCGGAGACTTCGGGCTCAAGCCGATCGATGACGGCGCGTGCCGCGTCCATGGCGGGCAGCAGCGCGTCGCGGCAGAACCGCGCTTGGGACAGCGTATCGTCAAAGGCAGACAGCCCCAACAGGGCGACGTCCAGTGCGGTGCGCGCAGCGGACAGGTCTTTGGCGCCTTGGTTTAGGAACTGCAGCAGCGCGGTTTCGGGGCAGTCCGCCACGTCCACGCCAAGCGTCTTGAGGCTGATGAGCGTATCGGCAATTTCGTGCCGATAGCCGCTGACGGCGGGGCAAATCTCTTTTTGGAGCATCTCCAGCAGCGTTTGCGCCTCGACTGCGGTTGCCTTGCAGTAGGTGTCCAGCATGATTTCGTAGCGGGAGACCAGCTCTGCCTTGTTGAGAATGTGGTTGCGCGTAAAGAAGGCGACGTTTTCAGGGCGAATGAGGCAGGGCAGCGCGTCCGGCACGGAAGGCAGCTCCAAAAGCCCCCTGCGCTTGGCTTCCGCACGCCATTCCTGCGTGTAGTTGTTGCCGTTGAAAATGATGCGGCCGTGGTCGCGGATGGAGGCGGCAAGCAGCGCCTGCACGGCGGCGTCGAAATCGGGCGCACCGTCCAAGCGGTCGGCAAAGTCGCGCAAAACGTCGGCGACGGCGGTGTTCAGCACCATGTTCACATCTGCGATGGAGGCGGCGGAACCGGGCGAGCGGAACTCGAATTTGTTGCCCGTAAACGCGAACGGCGAGGTGCGGTTGCGGTCGGTGGTGTCTTTGAGCAGCTCCGGCAATACAGATACGCCGGTGCCCATCCACGTTTTGCCGCTTGCGGCGGCGTCTTTGCCCAGCTCGACGGCTTGCAGCACGCCCAACAGCGCATCGCCCAAGAAGACGGACAGGATGGCGGGCGGCGCTTCGTTGCCGCCGAGACGCTGGTCGTTGCTTGCGGAGGCGATGGAGATGCGCAGCAGGTCTTGATGTTCGTCCACGGCGCGCAGCACGGCGCACAGCATGAGCAAAAACAGCTTGTTGCTTTGCGGCTCCTTGCCCGGCTTGAGCAGGTTCAGCCCCGTATCGGTCATCAGCGACCAGTTGTTGTGCTTGCCGCTGCCGTTCAGCCCGCGGAAGGGCTTTTCGTGAAGCAGGCAAAGGAAGCCGTGCCGCCCCGCGATGGTCTTGAGCATTTCCATCGTGAGCTGGTTGTGGTCGGTTTCGACGTTGGCGGAAGCGAAGATGGGCGCAAGCTCGTGCTGTCCCGGCGCCACCTCGTTGTGCTCCGTTTTGGCATAGACGCCCAGCTTCCAAAGCTCACTGTTCAGCTCCTGCATGAACGCCATCACCCGCGGATGGATGGGCGAATAGTAATGGTCGACGTTTTCCTGCCCGCGGGGCGGCTTGGCGCCAAACAGCGTGCGTCCCGTATAGAGCAAATCTTTGCGCTTGGAGGCAAGCGCCTTGTCCACCAAAAAGTATTCCTGCTCGGCGCCGACGGAGGGCGTAACACGCGTGACGTCGTTTAGTCCGAACAGCCGCAAAATGCGCAGCGCTTCGGTGTTCAATACCTCCATGGAGCGCAAAAGCGGCGTTTTCTTGTCCAGCATTTCGCCGCCGTAGGAACAGAAGACGGTGGGGATGCACAGCGAATCGTCCTTGATGAACGCGTAGCTGGTGGGATCCCATGCGGTGTAGCCGCGGGCTTCAAAGGTGGCGCGCAAGCCGCCGGACGGGAAGCTGGAGGCGTCGGATTCGCCGCGAATCAGCTCCTTGGCGGAAAAGCTCGTGATGGGCTCGCCCTTTTTGTCCAGCGACAGGAAGCTGTCGTGCTTTTCGGCAGTGATGCCCGTGAGCGGCTGGAACCAGTGGGTGAAGTGGGTCGCGCCCTGCTCCATCGCCCAATCGCACATGGCGGCAGCCACCGCCTTGGCGACGGTGGAATCCAGCTCTTTGCCTTCGCGGATGGTCTTGCGGAGGGACTGATAGATGTCTTGGGGCAGCCGCGCCTGCATCTGCGCGTCGTTAAACACCTTTGACTCGAATATTTCTCGGATGTAATTCGTTTCCATTCATAACCCCCCAATCCCTTCGTACAATTCACCAAAGGGCGATTGCCGATCAATTTCATAAAATATATTCTAATTCGCGGCGCTTGTCAACCCCGTTCTTGACACGGGGCGGCAAATGACCTATAATTTTAGCAATATAAACGGGTGAAAGTGGGTCTTCACCCCGAAAAGAGGAACGAGTATGTGCGGTATTGTAGGCTATACGGGCGCGAAGCAATGCATTCCCATCCTAATCGAAGGCTTGGAAGCGCTGTCCTATCGCGGGCACGATTCCGCGGGCGTCGCCGTTTGGGACGGCGCACGCATCGCCTTGCGCAAGGAACAGGGCAAGCTCTCCCATCTGGAAGCGTCCCTTTGCAGCGCACCCATCGCAGGCACTTGCGGCATTGGGCATACGCGCTGGGCGACCCACGGCGAACCCAACCTTGTCAACGCCCATCCCCACACCGACACCAACAAGACCTTGGCGTTGGTGCATAACGGCATCATCGAAAATTATCAGCGGCTCAAGGAGCTGCTTTTGGAGCGCGGCTGCACCTTCGTATCCGACACCGATACCGAAGTGGTGGCGCAGCTCATCGGCAATCTCTATCGCGGCGACCCGCTGGCGGCGCTCCGCGAGGCAGTCCAAATGTTGGAAGGCTCCTTCGCGCTGGCAATTTTGTTCCGCGACGATCCGCAAACGCTGTACTGCGCCTGCAAGGACAGTCCCATGGTGGTGGGACACGGCGACTGCGGCGCGTTCGTGGCGAGCGACATTCCCGCGCTGCTCGCGTACACCCGCACCGTGGCGTTCTTGGACGACCGCGAGCTGGCAATCCTGCGTCCCGATGGCATCACCTGCTACGACGCATACGGCAAGCAGATCCAAAAACCGTTCGTCACCGTGGATTGGGACATGGAAGCCGCGAAAAAAGGCAATTTTGAGCATTTCATGCTGAAAGAAATCTTCGAGCAGCCCGTCGCGTTCCGCAAAACGGTCGAGCAATATGCATCCTTTGCCGAAGGGCGGCTCAAGTCCGACTGCTTCCCCTTCTCCGAAAAGGAAGCGAACGAACTGAAACGGCTGCGCATCGTCAGCTGCGGAACCGCATACCATGCGGGGCTTTTGGGCAAAAAGTTCATCGAGCATCTGTGCAAGCTGCCCGTCACGGTTGAAATCGCATCCGAATTCCGCTATGGCGACCTTCTCATGGAGGACGGCGAACCGCTGATGGTCATTTCCCAATCGGGAGAGACGGCGGACACCATCGCCGCCATGCGGCTTGCTAAGCGCAGCGGCAAGCGCACCGTCGCCATCTGCAACGTCATCGGCAGCACCATCGCCCGCGAGTGCGACCAAGTGCTGTTCACCTATGCGGGGCCCGAAATCGCCGTCGCCGCCACCAAGTCCTATCTCACACAGATCACCGTGCTGTATCTGTTCGCGCTGGATTTGGCACAGAAGCGTGGGATGCTGGACGATGCCGCCGTGCAGGCAGCCATTGCCGCGCTTGGCGAGCTGCCGCGTGCCATGCAGTCCGTCTTGGACAAAAAAGAGCGCATCCAGTTCTTTGCCAGCCGCGCATTTACCGCGAAGCATGTGCTCTTCATCGGACGCGGGCTGGATCAAGCGCTGTCCATGGAAGCGGCGCTCAAGCTCAAAGAAATCTCCTACATCCATTCCGAGGCGTATGCCGCGGGCGAATTGAAGCACGGCACCATCGCGCTCATCGAGGACGGCGTGCTGGCGGTGGCGATTGCGACCCAGCCCGACTTGATTGCCAAAATGGCAAGCAACATGGAGGAAGTCCGCGTGCGCGGCGCGCAGGTGTTGGCGCTCACCAACGGCGAGATCGACCTGTCGGGCCACTGCCACGAACAATGGACGCTGCCTGCCGTTCCGCCGATTCTGGCGCCGTTTGTCGCAATCATTCCGATGCAGCTTTTGGCGTACTACATGGCGGTGCAAAAGGGCTGCTCCGTCGATCAGCCGCGCAACCTTGCCAAGTCGGTCACGGTAGAATAACAAAATCGCACCATGCGGGGAACGGCAGCTGCCGTTCCCTTTTGCGTGCTACGATGCGTAGGTGCAGGTGTAGTACACCGCCACGGAAACGGCAAGCACGAGCAGAATCGGCGCCAGCACGGCAACGGCGGCGGCAGGCTTTCGCGCTTTGACGCTGTGAACGAAATACAGGACGCCGTACAGCGCCGACAGCGCATTGGCGCCAAGCAACAAAACGAGCATGTCCTCACTCCAATCCGATATTTTGCGGGTTGTGCAGCAGCTTGCAGGAAACGTGAAACGTGACCGCCATGCTGCGATAGTCCGCCTTCCAATCGTATGCCGCCCAATCCGCCGCACGGCGAAAGGTCATCATGGCGTATCGCCCAAACCCCATGGCGTCGCAGTTGTTCGCCTGCAGCGCAAGAAAGACGCGGGAAAGCGACGATTCCAGCTCCGTTTCCAAAAACGCTTTCAGTTCCTCGCTGTTCATTTCATACAGCACCGTCGGCTGCTCCAGCTCGGCTTCCAAGTAAATCTCAACGGAAGACTGCGTGCGGTCAAAGGATACGGCAGGCTTGACCGATCGCACCAGCACCACGGTCAGCGCGACGCCTTGGGGCGTCTCAAGCTGCAGCCTGCCGCGCTTGAACGCATCCGTCACCATCAGCACCAGCATCGTGTGCTGCCCGTCCAACACGCCCACCATGCGCGCACCGTCGAACACGGCGCACCCGCAGACCGAGACGGATTGGACACTGTCCACCAACAGGGAACCGCCCACATACGGGTACGCGCCGTCGCCCACCAAATCCGCTTCCAACGCCTGCTCGGTGACGCCGCAATAGGGCGCCATCACATCGCACGTCTTTTGCGTGAACCCTTCGTCCATGCGGCTGAAGCTGGCGTCCGCAATCACGCCGCTGCGGGATTCCAAATAGCCGACGGACGTCTTTTGCTTGGACAGCGACGGATCGGATTCGGAAATCAGCCCCGAAAAGAGTTCCGCTATGGGATCGCGGGCGACGACCACCCGCACGCTGGGCCAAATGTTCAGCTTGCCGAACGAAAAATCAAAGAACGTGGAAATCGCGCCGTCCTTCGCCAAATCCTCCTGCACCATCAGCAGCGTCACGCGGGAAAAATTGAGACGATAGGGCAGCGCGCTGTTCAGCGTTTCCGACGCTTCAAAGAGGCTGCGCGCTTCGGCGGACACCACTTCGCAGGTGGTGGAGCCGCCCTCCGACGATCCACCCTTGGGCATCGTGACCAAGAACGTCACCAAATACGGCATCGTCTTGCCGTATTCCACGCCGATGTCCAGCACATAGATGAAATCGTCCACCGTCAACGGCTGCATACAGGCGCCCGACGGCAAGGCAAGCAGCAACGAAAGTGCAAGGAGCAGCAACCGCTTTATGCGTCGCATGGCATTGCCTCCCTTCGTTTGAAAAGCCCGAACGGCAGCAGCAGCAAGATCGGCGCCACCACCAAGCACCACCCGTTTTGAAACAGCCATTGCAGCACGTGTACGGTTTCGCTGGAATCGTAATGCAACAGCAGCAGCACCGACACGGTTAACGTCGAAAACAGGAACGCGATGGGGCGAATGTCGCCGACGCCGTACAGCTTGGCAAACAACAGCGCGGCGGCGTATACATAGAACGCGGCGACCAACAGCCCTGCGATGACCCAAACAAACAGCAGCATCCGTTCCGAACGAACCAGCGGCGTATCGGAGCACACCTCCGAAAGAAACCGATACAGCGGCGCTATTTGCGATTGCAGCTCGGTATGCTGAAACATCATGCCAAGGAAGAACTGCGCCACAGCCGCAAGCCCGCCGCCCGCCAACAGCCCGATGCGTCCCGCCGTGCGCAGGTTTTGCACGCATTGGGTGGCGCTCCCGATGGTCAACAGCGCCAACAGCGGCGTAAAGAAGCGAAAGAGCGCAGAAACGGACTGCCGCGCAATGCCCGCAGCCGAATCACCGGGGAACGGAAACAGCCGAAACAGCGCATATTGCGAATGCCCCATCCACAACGCCAACAGCAGCGCAACCAAGAAAAACGGCAAGACCAAGCGGCAGGTGCGCGCAATGGTCTCCATGCCAAGCCACCCCAACACGGCAAGACACGGCAAAAAGTACAGGCACAGCGCCACCTGCTTGGCGTCCACATAGACATACTGGGTCAGCGCGTGCAGGTGCTGGGTCAGCGGCAGCAACGCCATCAGCAGCAGCCCGCCAATCAGTGCAATCGCCGCAATGCCGCCCGCGACGCGCCCCAAAAGCCGCCGCAGCAGGGCGCTCAAATCCGGTGCGTCGTGCCGCGCCATCAGGGCGGTGAGCGCTTCAAACAGCAGCAGCGACGCAAGCATGGCGACGAGTGACGTCAGATAGACCACGTTGCCGTTTTGATAGACCGTGGTGTTGTCCACTGCAAACAGCCCGCTGCCCAACGTGGCAAGCAGTACCACCGAGGTCGTCTCCTGTTTGCCAAACTTTCCGATGCGCAGATTCACGGATGCACCTCCGGATTCATATAATCGGTGACGCGGCGATTGTTTTGCACCTTGCCGCGCACAAACAGCGACGCCTTGTGCATCGTGACGGGCGCCAGCGGCGCAAAGAACGGCACGCCAAACGACTTGACGGACGACAGGACGGCAATGGTCAAAAGAAGCTCCGCACCAATGCCCAAAAGGCCTCCCATCGTCGCCGCGACGCACAGCAAAATGCGATAGTACACGACGCAAACCTGCGTGCTGTAATCGGGAATGGTAAAATTGCCCAAGCCCGAAAGCGCCACGATAATCAGCACCACGGTGGACACGATGTTCGCCGCCACCGCCGCCTGTCCCAACACCAGCCCGCCGATGATGCCGACGGCGTAACCGATGGAGCCGGGCACGCGCAGTCCCGCTTCACGCACCAGCTGAAAGACCAGCAGCAGGAAAATCATTTCCACGGGCAACGGCATATAGACCATCACGCGGGAGGCGGTGACGGTTGCCAACACCTCGCTCGAAAGCTGTCCTTGGTGGTGCAGCGCCAACGCCAAGAAGAAGGCGGGCATGAGAATGGAAAGAAGCGCGCCCACGATGCGCACAAGGCGCACGAGCGTGCCTACGGGCTGCCGCATATAGGTATCCTCGGCGCTGGACAGCAGCGTGCCCAAGGTGACGGGCAGCACGCAAGCCAAGGGACTGCCCTCCACCAACAGGACGACCTTGCCCTGCATAATGCCCGCCGCGGCGCGATCGGGGCGTTCCGTCTTGAGCATTTGGGGCATGGGCAGATAGGTGTGGTCTTCGATGAGCTGTTCGATGGTGCCGCCCGAGACGATCTGATCGACGTCGATGGCGTCCAGCCGCCGCGTCACCTCCGCCAACAGATTGGGATTGCACACGCCCGCACGGTAGGCGACCACCAGCTTGGTGCGATTCTGCCCGCCCGCCTCCCGAAAGCGGCACACGAAGGCGGGCATCTTGAGAATGCGCCGCAGCTGGGTGACATTGTTGCGCAAATGCTCCGTGAACGCCTCATGCGGGCCCATCACCACCGCTTCGTTCTTGGATTCTGGAATCGAACGGGAAACGTAGCCGCGGGTGTCCAGCAGCACCGCCTCCTTGCACCCATCCAAAAAGACGGCGGTGCGCCCCTCCGAAATCGCCGTCTGCACCGTTTCCCAGTCGTCGCGGCGTTCCGCCTCCTGCATCTCCAAGACGTTTTGCATCAGATAGGCGGCGTACTGCGCGGCGCGCACCCCGTCCAAATGCGCGTCCAAGAGCGGGCGCAAAATGAAATCGTTGATTTGCGTCTCGTCCGCCATCCCGTTCATGAAGACGACCAGCGCTTCCACCGTGCCGCCCACCCGCACGCTGCGCAGAATCAAATCGGTGTTTTCCGCCGCAAAATACTGTCGTTCCAAGCGCGCCCGATTCTCCCGCAGCGCCGAAAACACGGTGCGATGTTCGTCCTGCTTCTCCCGACGGCGCTCCTTCCAACGCGCAAAAAACGGAGGCGTTCCCGCTTGTTCCGTCTCCAAAAGCTCAAACCGCGTATACGGTTCATCGAATCGGATGCTGTCCAAAAGGCTCTTTTTCATAGAGCAAGTATGCGCAAAGCATCCAAAAACTATGTGAAAAAAGCGCGCCCAAGGACGCGCAGCGATGCGGACGATTAAATGGAAGGAACGGGCAGCATGACGTCGGGAATGCGCACATACGCGGCGGCGTCCACACCGCGGCGGGAAAGCGCGGCAAAGTCGTCGGTTTCGATGAGGGCGCATTTTTGCGCACGGGTCAGACGCTTGATGTAGTATTCCAAACGATACGCCGCCGTCTTGTCCGCCGCTTGCCAAGCCGCCGCCACCGCAACCGCGCCAAATCCGTGCGTGTACTTGGCGCCCGCCTTGGTGCGGTCGTGATGCGCAAGAAAGCGGCGCGCCAAATCGACCGTGACGCCCGTGTAAAGAGAGCCGTCGGCGCAAGAGAGCATATACACCACATACCGCGTTTCCATGCCGACAGTATAGCAGACCGTGCGAGAAAACGCCAACAAATCCGTGTGGATTTTTGCAACTTGGGCAACAATAGCGATATGGTGTGGTTGCTTGTGTTGTTCGTGCTGTTGTTTCTTTTGCTGCTGCTTGCCGTGCCCATCGTGGTGACGGTGCGGGTGCGTGCGGGCGTGCGCGGCGTGGCGGTGCGGGCAACGGCGTGGCTCTTTGGGCTGATTCCCATTCCGATTCGGCTGCGGATTGCGCTGTTTTCAAAGCCATACTTCACGCTTTGTTATAAAAGGAAACGGGCGCCGCTGCTGCAAAAGCGGGCGCCCTCCGCGTGGGACGGCGTGTGGGACGGCGTGCGCATTTTGCGCACCGACAGCGTGCTGACGGTGGGCGTGCGGGACGATCCCGCCCATTCCGTGCTGCTTTTGGGGCTTGGCGTCGTGGCGCTCTCCTGCCTGACGCCGCGCATTTCGGAACAGGGCACGGTTTCGGGCAAGCCGTCGTTTGCGGCTTCCATGGCGCGGCTTACCCTCAACGGCATGGCGCTTGTTTTACCGCTCAAGTGCCTGTGGGGCGTGGTGCGGGCATGGCGCATAATGCGCACAAATCCTGCAAAGACTACCGATACCATTCAAGAAAAGAGGCAATTCTATGCATCCGGTTGAATCCATTTTACAAACGACCATGGAAAAGATTAAGACGATCGTGGACGTGAACACCATCGTGGGCAGCCCCATCTACGGCGAGGGCGGCGCGGTGGTGATTCCCGTGTCCAAGGTCAGTCTGGGCATGCTGGCGGGCGGCGGCGATTTCCCCACCCAGACCGTTTTGCGCAAAGGGCAGACGGGCTCGGACGCCGACGACTATCCCTTCATCGGCGCCAGCGTCGTGGGCGTCACCATCACGCCCAAAGCGTTCCTTTGCCTGCGCAGCGGACAGGCGACGCTGCTGTCCACCGAGTGCGACAACACGCTGGATCGGTTGGTGCAGCTCATTCCGTCCGTCATGCGGGAGCTGAAGGACGCGGTGTGCGCTTGCTCCTCCCAGTGCAAATGCGGCGACAACTGCGATTGCGGCGACAAAAAGGACGCAGAGCAAGGAGCGGAATAAATGAAGCGCATCCTTGGCGCATGGCTTGCCCTGACGCTGCTGTTGCTGCTGACGCCCCAAGCGTCCACGCAGGCGGCGCCTTCCATCGCGGCGGGCAGCGCGTATTTGGCGGAAGCGACCACGGGGCGCGTCCTGTTCGCCCAAGACGAGGACGTGCGGCTGCCCATGGCAAGCACCACCAAGGTCATGACGGCGCTCTTGTGCATCGAATCGGGACGGCTGGATGAAACCGTTGCCGTTCCCGACGCGGCGGTGGGCACGGAAGGCTCGTCCATGTATTTGGAATACGGGGAGCAGATTCGACTGGTGGATCTGCTCTATGGGCTGATGCTCACGTCGGGCAACGATGCGGCGGTCGCCATCGTCATCACGCTGGACGGCAGCGTCGAAGCGTTTGCAGAGCACATGAACGTGCGCGCCGCCGAGCTTGGACTGCACAATACAAACTATTGCAACCCAAACGGGCTGCACGACCCGTCGCACTACACTACGGCGCGCGATCTTGGCGTGTTGGCGTGCTTTGCCATGCAAAACGACACGTTTCAAAAGGTGGTGGGCACGACCTATTACGAAACCACTTCGGGCGCACACGTCCGCACCATCAAGAACAAGAACCGATTGCTGTGGCAGTATGACGGCGGAAACGGCGTCAAGACGGGCTATACCATGGCGGCGGGAAAGTGCCTCGTCTTTGCGGCAAAGCGGGACGGCATGCAGCTTTGCGGCGTCGTTCTGAACTGCGGCGATATGTGGAATGCCGCGAAATCACTGCTGGACTTCGGCTTCGCGCAATATGAAATGCAGGAGCAGATCGACGTCGGGGAGGTGTTTTTCCTTCCCGTGGCGGGCGGCGTAAAAAAAGAGTTGGCAGCGTCGCCAAAAGAAGGTATACTGATTCCGATAAGGAAGGACGGCACCGACACGGTCACGGTGCGCGCCACCCTGTTCGACGTGGTGCTTGCGCCGGTCGCGGCAGGACAAACGGTGGGCGAGATGGTCGTCACCGTCAACGACGCCAAGTACGCCGTGCCCATCGTTGCAACGGACACGGTGGCACGGGTCGACTTCCAATTCTATCTCAATGCGGTGCTGACACTGTTTTTGCAATGATCGCACCGAGGGGGGCATATGCGGCTGCAAAAATTCATGGCGGATTGCGGGGTGGCTTCGCGCCGCGCTTGTGAAACGCTCATCGAGGCGGGACGGGTCACCGTCAACGGCACCTTGGCGTCCATCGGCATGTCGGTGGAGCCCGAAACGGATACGGTTTGCTTGGACGGCAAGCCGCTCGCCCTGCAGGAGCAGCGCGTTGTGCTGATGCTGTACAAGCCACGCGGCGTGGTCAGCACGTCCCACGACGAATCGGGTCGCCGCACCGTGCAGGAATACGTGCAATCGCTGCCGTACCGCCTGTACAACGTGGGCAGGCTCGACCTCAACTCCGAAGGGCTGCTGCTGCTCACCAACGACGGCGCGCTTGCCAACCTCTTGATGCATCCCCGCTACGGCGTAGAAAAAACCTATCGCGTCATCTGCGACGGGCAGCTTTCCCCAAGCGAGATTGCCGCGCTCACCAACGGCGTGACGCTGGACGACGGCATGACCGCACCCGCCAAAATCACCAACATCCGACAGGCGACCACGGGCGGCACGGCGTTTTCCATCACCATCCATGAGGGCAGAAACCGACAGATCCGCCGTATGCTCGAAGCCGTCGGCCATCGCACCCTGCGCCTCAAGCGGGAAGCGTACGGCAACCTGCGCATCGGCACCATGCGTCCCGGCGATTGGCGGTACCTCACCCCGTCCGAGATCGAAGGCCTCGTCGCCTGCTGTAAGGCATAATCCAACAAAAATTCACCACGGCACTTGACAGGAATCGCACGTTTCGACATGCGATTCCTTTTATCTGCGTTGAAAATCGTTCATACGATTGGTAGAATGGAGGGAAGACGGAGGATCGAGCGAGATGAATCGAGGATTGCTTCGGATTGTGGGGATGGTTTTGGGGCTGTTGCTGCTGCTCACCACGGCTGCCGTGCCAAGCGGCATGGCGCAAGGCAACGCGGCACCCAGAGCGTTGGCATACGGGGCGATCGTGATGGAAGTCAACACGGGGCGCGTTTTGTATGCGTACCATGCGGACACGCCGCTGCCCATGGCAAGCACGACAAAGATTATGACGGCGCTGTTGTGCATCGAATCGAACCGTTTGGACGAGTGGGTATCGGTGCCCAAGGGGGCGCTTTCGGTACATGGATCAAGCGTGCATTTGAAAAGGATGAAACGATGCCACTGATGGAGCTGTTGTACGGGCTGATGCTGCCTTCGGGAAACGACGCCGCCATTGCCATCGCCATTGCGGTGGACGGCAGCACGGAATCGTTTTGCGATCACATGAACGCACGCGCCGCCGAGATGGGACTTTTGAACACGCATTACTGCAACCCGCACGGGCAGGACGCCAAGGGGCATTGCACCACGGCGCGGGAGCTGGCGCAGCTGGCATCGTTTGCCATGGGCAACGAGACGTTTCGCACGGTGGTCGCGTCGCGCACGCATTGCATGACGTCCGACGCGGGCGCGCGCAATTTGCGCAACACGAATCGGCTGCTGGGGCGTTACGCGGGCGCGAACGGGGTCAAGACGGGCACGACGAAGAACGCGGGACAATGCTTGGTATTTGCCGCCGAACGGGACGGGACGCAGCTTTGCGGCGTCGTGCTGCACGCCAAGGACCGGTATGCGGCAGCCGCCGCCCTGCTGGACTACGGATTTGCCGCAGTCGCGCTGCGCACAACCCTGCAGGAAGCGGCAGACCATAAGCGAAACCGTGTGTGCGTCACCCGTACCGTTACGCGGCCGCGTGAAGAATGCCAAGCAACCTCAAGTATCTTGTACACGGGTTTCCCAATGCAAATGTCAACAAATCCGCGTGTTTCCCGCCCCGCGGTGTCATTCTGACGAAGCGTCAGCGAGGAAGAATCTCCCGCTTACATGCGAGATCC
>CAYRQM010000043.1:0-13816 GCA_964426415.1 uncultured Christensenella sp. | reverse complement strand
CCCCTACACGCAATCCTCCCTCACTTTTACCCGGAACTATTTTACACCAACATGGGACAGCGTACTACAGAACGACCGCGTGGCTTGGTGCTGCCTATGCGCACAAACTGCAAGCACAGATTCTTCGGTACTTCGTCCCTCAGAACGACCGCGTGGCTTGGTGCTGCCTATGCGCACAAACTGCAAGCACAGATTCTTCGGTACTTCGTCCCTCAGAATGACCGCGCGGCCTTGTGCTGCTTGCGTGTACAAGTTCTAAGTGAAGAACCAGTCCATTATGTTCGCGTATGCTTCTGCGTACGCGGGATCACCCCGTCCACTGCACAATTATGATGAGAAAAAGCGAGCGCCGAAACGCTCGCTTTTGTGTGTGATGCGAAGTTTAGCCGGCAGCGACTTCTTCTGCTGCCTTTTCTTCTTCTTCTTCGATTTTGAACTCGTAGTCTTTGCCCGGGAGCACCGCATTTACAATGATGCCCACGATGGCTGCGACTGCCAAGCCGCCAAATGCCAAGGAGTACTTGTTGGCCTGCGTGACCGTATCCACAACGATGTATTCGGTTTCGCCTTCCATGAATCTGGAGACCTCAGTCTGATTCTCGCCAAGCTCGGTATCCGCCGCTTCGATGGTTCTCGTCGTGCTGGAAACCATTTCTTTGCCAATCGGGATGACGATGTTGTACGCCGCAAAGCCCAAGCCGCAGACGAAGATCAACGCAGCGATGATGACGTTGCGGAACTTCTTGAAGTCGACCTTGTTCTCGACGATGGTGCGAACGCCCGTTGCGGAAATCATGCCGTAGAGCACGATGGAGATACCGCCGATGATGGACGCAGGAATCGTGGAGATGAATGTCTCAAAGATGGACAGGAACGAAAGGACCAATGTCATGCATGCCGCAATGAGCATGACGCGGGGATCGTAGACCTTAGTGAGCGCCACAACACCCGTGTTCTCGGAATAGGTCGTGTTGGCAGGGCCGCCCAAGAAGCCTGCGATGGAGGTGCCGATGCCGTCGCCCACGAGGGTTCTGGTGAGGCCCGGGTCTGCAATGAAGTTCTTGCCGCAGGTGGCGCCGATGGCACAGATATCGCCGATATGCTCGACCATTGCCGCGATCGAAACGACGACAAAGGTGATGATGGCGGGAACCGCAGTGCCCCAGTCGAAGGTGCCACTATAGATGGGCTTCAAGAACCAGTAATTCCAGAACTTCGGAACTGCGACAAAGTCGGAGAACTCGTTTAGGGTGATGCCATCATAGCTGACCCACGGGAGATTGAACAGGTTGTGCCCAATGCCCTTGGAAATGAACATGCCGATGACGCCCAGTAGATAGGCGCCGATGATGCCAATCAAAATCGGCAGGATCTTGATCATGCCCTTTCCAAACATGTTGACACAGATGATGATGACGATTGCCGCAATCGCCAGAATCCAGTTTGTCTGCGCGTTGTTGATTGCAGACGCGGCAAGGTTCAAACCGATGAGGACGATGATGGGGCCGGTGACCACAGGCGGGAACAGCCGCATGATCTTCTTGGCGCCAAAGATTTTGAACAGAACCGCCAAGATGACATAGACAAAGCCTGCGCAGAAAACGCCGAGGGACGCGTAGGGCAACATTTCCATATTGCCGGCGCCGTTGATCTTCGGGGCGATCGCCGCAAAGGCGCCCAGGAACGCGAACGAGGAACCGAGGAAGATCGGGACTTTTCTCTTGGTGATGAAGAAGAACCAGATCGTGCCGATCCCAGCGCACAGCAGTGTGACGGAAATGCTCAGGCCCGTGAGAATCGGGACGAGCACGGTCGCACCGAACATTGCGAAGACGTGCTGGAAGCCCAACACCATCATCTTACCGGTGCCAAGCTCTTTGAAGCCATCATAGATGCCTTCGTGTTTCGTTTCCATGAATATACCTCCTCCTATTTTTATATCAAATGCAGGCTATCCCACTTGCATCTAATACATAAAGTGATTGTAACATCATTCGACACAAATTACAACATTTTTATGAGAGAAAATGAATATTTATTTGTGCATGTCCCTATCAACTTTTGTTACTGTTTTCCTTCGGCAAGATTGTAGGCATGGTCTCGTCACGCAGCTTTGCTTGCTTTTGCAACACGAAATTGACACGCTCGATGCGGTCTTCGTTTTGCAGGCTGTCGTTGTCTTGCATCCCGTCCAGCAGCGCCTCCGCCAAATTGAAGCAGCGGTTTAGGACGCCGTTGTACTTGTCGGCAATCAGCGTGTGGGCGGAAAGCCACATCTGTGCTTCTTGCCGCATCTCATGCATGGTGCGGAAGCGTTCCAGCGCGTATTCGTCTGGCTTTTCGGAAAACAGCGCCTGAATTGCGTCGGTTTGCTCGTCCATGGGCAGCAGCGTGCGGGTTTTGCCATCCCCCATGCAGCGCAAGCCGTTTCCGTAGTCCCTTCCTGCCATCACATGATCGCAAAGCTCGGTAAAGGCTTGGCAGAACGGAACGGTGTATTTTTGTACTCTCTTTTCACGGTACAGGGAAATACACCAGATTCCTGCGACGACTGCAATGAGAAGAACCACCGAAAGAGCCCACTCCATACTTTTGCCTCCACATCTATATCTTAGTTGTATTGTACCAAAGAAGAACCGATCTGTAAAGAAAACTTGTGTATAAACATGAATATTTATGTCTCATCCCCCGTGCTGTGCCTTCTTGCGCGGCGACGCGTTCGGTTCCTCCCAAAACGGGTGCGGCGCGCATTGACGAATGATGTGAATTATGATATACTAACGCAAATTTACGGAGGACGGCTATGGCAAACCCTGTCAAGATTTTTGCGGACAGCTCGTGCGACATCGGCGCGGAGCTGCAAGCGCGTTACCAAGTAGACTTCATCCATATTCATGTACGTTTGAACGGGCAGGAATATCGGGACGGCATCGACATGGATCCCGCCAAGATCTATGCCAATTACGAAAGGAACAAGACGCTTCCCTCAACGTGCGCGATGAACATTGCCGAATACGCGGACGCCTTTCGCCCCTACATCGCGCAAGGGTACGACGTGGTACACGTCGCCTTGGGCAGCGGACTTTCCTCCACCTGCAACAATGCGTGCTTGGCGGGACAGCAGTTTGGCGAGGGCCGCGTCTTTGTGATTGACTCCAAAAGCCTTTCCTCCGGTTCGGGGCACATCGTGTGCGAATGCGGCGAACGCGCACAAAAGGGCATGTCTGCCCGCCAAATTTTCGAGGAAGTGACGCCCATTGCCGATCGCGTGTCCGCCTCCTTCATCTTGGACGATTTGGAATATCTTCGCGCAGGCGGGCGCTGTTCGGGGCTGATGCAGTTTGGCGCGTCGCTGATGAACATCAAGCCCTGCATCCGTGTGAAGAACGACCTGTGCGGCGCCATGGTGCCCGGCAAAAAGTATATGGGCTCCTACCTGCGCAGCGCGTTGAAGTATGTCGAAAACGAGATTGCAGGACGCGATGATATCCTGTTGGATCGTTGCTTCATCACCCATTCGGGCAGCGACCCCGAAGTATTGGAAGCCATGAAGCACCGTGCGCTGGAGCTGCAGCCGTTTCGTGCGCTGTATGTCACCCAAGCAAGCGCCACCATCTGCTCACACTGCGGCCCCAATACCACCGGCATCCTCTTTATTTGCAAATAATCCGACTCGGAGGAACGTATGACCATCTCGATCCTGTTTGCCGTCCTGTTTCTGGCGGTGGGTCTTTGTACCTCGGAAGCGGTCTTTTCGAAGCACACGCTTTCGCGCCGCATTTGGCTCGGCTTGGTGCTCGGTCTTCTGATGCTGACTTGGTACCCTTCCTTCTTCTCGTTCTTTGTCGGGTTCAATGTCACCTCCCACATCTTGGCGGTCGTGCTGGCGTTGGCAACGGCGGGAGCAGCCATCTTCTACATCATTTGGCAGACGAAGCATGGCAAGCGCGAAAAGCCTTCCTTCCGCTTTCAGCCAACCTTCCTCTTTGTGGTCGTTCCGCTGTTCATTTTGGGTGCGGGGCTGTTTTCGACCCACATCATCAAGCCGCACGCGGACGGCAGCCTTTGGGTGGGGCAGGTTACCTACGGCGATCTTGCAATGCATCTTGGCTTTATCACCAGCATTGCGGAGCAGGGCGTATTTCCGCCCCAATACAGCATCTACACGGGACACGCCGTCAACTACCCCTTTCTATGCGAAACGTCCAGCTCCTCGCTCTATCTCCTTGGCGCCGACCTGCGCACCGCCTACCTCATCCCCGCATTGTGGGCATATCTTGTGGTGCTGCTTGGCGTATACTTCTTCTTTGAACAATGGCTCAAGCGCAAGCCACGCGCGCTCATTGCCACGCTGCTGTTCTTCTTGGGCAGCGGATTTGGGTTTGCCTACTTCTTCGACCTTGCCCAGAACGGCTCGGCTTTGTCAACCTATCTGAACGCCGCAGGACAATCCGTCGGCACGAACAGCACCAATGCGCAGCTCATTTGGGACGGCTTCTACCGCACGCCCACCAATCTGCCCACCATTGGGCTTCGGTGGGTCAATCCCATTGTGGATATGCTGGTGCCGCAGCGCGCCACGCTGTTCGGATGGGCGTTCCTGTTCCCTTGTCTCTATTTGCTGCAAGGCTTTACCTTCCACAAAATGAAAGAGAACATCCTTCCGCTTGCCGTCATGGCAGGGCTGTTGCCGCTGATTCACACGCATTCGTTTTTGGCGCTTGGCATCATCAGCGCCGCTTATTGCATTGGCGATCTGCTGTTCCATTTCGACAAGAAACGCGCCCTCTCTTGGCTGATTTACGCGGGCATTGCCTGCCTCTTGGCGGCGCCGCAGCTTTTCAAGTTCTCCTTCCAGCAAGCCGCCGAAAGCTCAATGGTGCAGTTCCATCTCAACTGGGCGAACAATGCCGACTCCTACCTATGGTTCTACATCAAGAATTTGGGCATGGTATTCCTGCTGATGCCCATTGCGTTCTTTACCCTGTCCAAGCGGGATCGGCGCATCTTTTCTGGCGCGCTGTTGGTTTGGCTCATTGCGGAACTGTTTGTGTTCCAACCCAATGAATACGACAACAACAAACTGCTGTTCGTTTGGTACGCGTACCTGTGCGGGCTTGCGGCGAAATTCCTCGGCATGATGTACCATCGGGTGGTGTGCTATGTGCGCAAGCGTTCCACGACGTCGCAGCGGGCAAATGCGCTGACCATTACCTCCTCGGTGCTGCTTGGGATCCTGTTCCTCTACCAAGCGTACCGCGCCTCGCTGGAAGGCGCTTTTACCGTGCCGTACTACGTCTGCTGGACGCTGCTTTTGCTAAACGGGCTTTGCCTGTATCTGCAGCTTTACACCCTTTGGATGACGCGCAAGGACAGCAGGCTTTTGGCGTTTCGTGCGCTGCAAATGCCCGCGCCCATCGTTGCAATCATCGGCATTTCCGTCACCTTCTATCGGCAGTATACCGCCACCACTGTCACGTTCTCCGATGCGCTGGTGACTTGGATGTTCCTTACGCTCATCCTCGCGCTTTTGACGTCATTCTGCGCGCTTCTTTGGCAAAAGCGAACCAAGGGCAAAACGTTCTCCGCCGCCGGCAGTCTGGTGGCGCTGCAGGTTACGGCGTTTGCGCTGGCTTTTGTCATGACCATCGGCGCGAGCTTGACCATCGCCCGCGAATACAAGAGCGAATACCAAGTGTACACCGCGCAAGATGTAAAGATGGCGGAATTCATCCGTGACAACACCGACGCCGAAGGCACCGTCCTGTCGCACACCTATCATTGGAACTTGGTCACGCCGCTTTCGGGGCACAGCATCGTCACGGGAACGGGATTGTACCTGTATTATCACGGCATCAACACCTCGGAACGAGAAGCGCAGGTCAAGCAAATGTTTGAATCGCCTACCGCCTGTGCCGCGCTGTTTGCCGCATACAACGTGCGCTACGTCGTCATCGACAACGGTGCGCGCTCCAACTACACCGTCGACACCACATACTTCACCGAGCAATGCACGCTGCTGTTTGACAGCGGTTCGGCGCAGTTGTACGAGCTGCCCTAACAAAAAGGACGACCCGAAAGCCGTCCGAAAAGCAGAATAGGTTACTTGCAATCCTGCTGCATCAGCCGCAGGATTGTTTGATCGGTTTCGTGCATCCCAACCGAAGCCAGCACACCCACGTTGCGAATGGTAGCGTCCGCATCGGGCGCCACGATCCCTTCGCCGCGATAGAACTGCTGCTCGTGCAAAAACATGCGATAGCCCAAAATGCCCGTTTCCACCGCCGCCGCAATCTTTGCCGCGCAGGAGGGCTTGGCGCCGTCGCAGATGGTGCCCGAAATCATGGCGATGGCGTTGACCAAGGTGTGCGCCACCACCGTTTCGTCGCCGCCCAAAAGATACGCGATGCCCGCGCCCGCCGCACAGCCCGCGCTGATGGCGCCGCAATAGGCGGACAGGCGGCCGATGCCCGCTTTTTGGTAGACGGTGAGCAAATTGGAAACCAGCAAAGCGCGATAGAGGCGTTCTTTTTGGATGTTGCACTCCCGTGCGTAGACGACGACGGGAACGGACGCCGTGATGCCTTGATTGCCCGAACCGCACAGGATGGCGACAGGCATTTCACAGCCGCTCATGCGTGCGTCGGAGCCTGCTGCGGCATACGCCTTGGCAAGCGTCTTGGCGTCGTGCGGATCCTCGTCCAATATGACTTTGCCGATGTTTGCGCCCCACGGATGCTTGATCCCTTCCTCGCAGATTGCCATGTTGCAGGAAATTTGCAAATCCAGCAGGTCTTTGACCGTGCCAAGCGCGACCGCGTCGGCATACGCGACGATCGAATGCAGATTGAGGCAAGACTTGTCGGTGAGGCTTTGTTCGCTCTCCGCCACAAGGGGCTTTTTGAGCAGCGTCTCGCCGTTTAGCATGACCTCGACGATGTTGGAATGGTTGTTTGCCACCGTGACCCGTGCATAGGATTTGCGCGCATAGGCGGTGATGCTGATGTACAGTGCGCAGTCGGTGTCGGCGCAGACAATCTCGATGGGCGTATTGGAAAGGAACGCGGCGATGGCTTCCTTGCGGGCGTCCGCCACTTCGGAAATGACCTGCATGGCCTTGGACGCATCGCCTGCCACGACGCCTGCCGCAACGGCAGCCGAAATGCCCTTGAGCCCGCCCGTGTTGGGCACAACGACGCTTTTGACATTTTTGAGGATGTTGCCGCTGACGGAAACGGTGATTTGCGTCGGCTGTACGCCAAGCACATCCCGCACGCTTGCGGCGCAAAACGCGATGGCGATCGGCTCGGTACAGCCGGTCGCAGGGACGATTTCTTCACGCAAAATCTGCGTGTATTGCTGACACAGCGTTTGTTCCATGGCTACATGAGATACTTGCCGACCACGGGGATTTTACGAACCAAAAGCGAGATCGGATAGCTGATGAGCAGGACGGCAAGCGCCGTCACGGGAACCGCCACGATGGGCGCAAACGACGTCGCGGTCAAGCCGGCCGTCGGGTCGACGGACGGGAACACGAGCGACAGGAAGGAGCCGAACCAGCCCAGAAACGCCGCCACCATGACGGAGATGAGGTATACGCCATAGGACGCCCCCGAAAGCTGTGCGATGCGCCGACGTGCATTGTCGGAGAACGACCACTTGGCGCCCACGTTGGCGAAGAAGACGAAGATGGCTGCCACAATGACGACCTGCGGCAGATAGTTGCGGTTGTACACGGGCAGGTCGGCATAGGAGAAGCTGTAATAGCGGAAGAAGCAATAGAGCGCCGCGACGCAGCAGGCTGCGGCAACGTACAGCACGATGCGCCAAGCCTTTTTAAGCGGATGCGCCCGCAGATACCAACCCAAAAGGAACAGTCCGCCATAGCCCAAGCAGACGTGGAGCTGAAGCTGCTCTAAGATGTAGTTGAGCTTCCAAACCGACGGGATGAGCTGCAGCGTGGGAATGAGCCACGCAAAGACCAGCGCCAACAGCAAAAACCATTCTGTGGTGTGCTTGCATTTAGCGATTTGGCGGAACAGCGGAATCGCAAGGTAAAGCCCCAGCATGGCGAACAGATACGCGATGTGGTAGCGGCTCAAGAAGGCGAGCTTGAAAAACTCTTTGAGAAATTTGAACACGCCCATACCTTGGGGAACGCCCGTCATCAGCACGCTGATGCCCGCATACAGCACCGCCCACACGACCATGGGAATCAGAAGCCGCAGGATGCGCCGCACATAGCCCTTTACGGTGAAGGGTCGGTTTGGATCTGCAAGGAACGCGCCCGACAGCAGAATGAACATCGGCATGCCAAACGAGGAGAGCGCGAGATAGGCGTTCAGTACGCGGGATGTGCCCGCATCGCCCAGCTTGAACCCGCGAAACGCGACCAACATGACCACAAAGGCAACGGTGGAGAGAATTCGCAGAATGTCAAAGTGTGTTTCTCGATTTTGATTGCGTTCCATAATGCCCCCTCAAATCAGCTCATTTGCAAGCGTCCAGCCCAACCTTATGATAGACCTTGCGCATGGTTTTTTGCGCGATCGCGTGCGCCTTCTCGGCGCCGTCTTGCATACAGGCATACAGGTATGCCTTATCGGACAGATAGCGTTGGAATGCGTCGTGAATCGGCGTGACGACGGAAAGCACCGCCTCCGCAACGCCGTCCTTCAGCGCGCCATAGCCCAAGCCGTCGAAGGTTTTGAGCGCATCGTCCATGGACACGCCGCGACAGACGGAATAGATGGTGAGCAGGTTGGATACGCCCGCACGGTTTTCGGGATCGAACGCGATCACGCCGTCACAGTCGGTCACGGCGCGCTTGATCTTGCGCACGATTGCGTCCGGCTCGTCCATCAACAGGATGGAGGCGTTGGGATTCGGGTCGGATTTGCTCATTTTCTTGTCCGGCTCCTGCAGCGACATGATGCGCGCACCCGCCTTGGGAATGATCGGCTCCGGCACGACGAAGGTGTCGCCGTACAGGTTGTTGAAGCGAATCGCAAGGTCGCGGGTGATCTCGACGTGCTGCTTTTGGTCGGCGCCCACGGGAATGCCGTCGGCGCGATAGAGCAGGATGTCGCTTGCCATCAGAACGGGATAGGTGAACAGACCCGCATTGATGTTGTCGGCATGCTTGGCGCTCTTGTCTTTGAATTGGGTCATGCGATTGAGCTCGCCGATGTAGGTGTTGCAGCTGAGCACCCATGCAAGGGCGGCGTGCTCCGGCACCATGGACTGGGCGAACACGATGGAACGGGTGGGGTCGATGCCGCACGCCAGCACGAGCGCGTAGCTGTCTAAGATGCGTCTGCGCAGCTGCGTCGGGTCTTGCCGAATCGTGAGCGTGTGCAGGTCGGCAAGCATATACAGCGACGTGACTTCGTCCTGCATTGCCGCCCATTGCTTGAGCGCGCCGAGGTAGTTGCCGAGCGTGATGGCGCCCGAGGGCTGGATGCCCGATAGAATGGTCTTTTTGCGTTCTTCCATGATACTCCTCAAAAAAATATAGCGAGCAAGCCGTAAGCCGAGTTCTGTCAAAGGACGATCATCTATCTACGCGATGCGTTGCCGCACCGCTGAAGCGATTACGGGGAGCGTAGCGGGCCGCTATTGAATGCTCCCATTTCAATCTTGCACCAAGTGGGGTTTACAGGACGGACAAGTCGCCATGCCGTCGGTGAGCTCTTACCTCGCCTTTCCATCCTTACCCGTCGAAACGGGCGGTTTGTTTCTGTTGCACTTTCCTTGAAGTCGCCTTCACCGGGTGTTACCCGGCACTCTGCCCTGTGGTGCTCGGACTTTCCTCATCTCCTAAAAGGAGCCGCGATCGTCTGTCTTACTCGCTATAAACTTATCAATACTTATTTGTCTGTGTCGGCATAAAGCAGCCTGCCGCAGTTTTCGCATTCCAAGATGTCGCCGTCGGTGGTCAGCCGTGAAATGGTGAGCATCGGGATGGACATGTTGCAGCCGCTGCACTTGCCGCTGTGGACGGGCACGACGGGCGTGCCGTGGTGCTGCCGTGCGCGTTCGTACCGCTTGAACAAGGAAGGATTGACGTTTTTCTTGCGAATCTCCAACGTCTTTTCGGCGGCAAGCAAATCGATGGCGGCGTCGTCCTTTTCTTTTTGGCAAACGTCCTTGAGCTGATCGTATTCTTTCTTGGCTTTGCTCCCCTGCTGCCGCGTCGTGTGATAATCCTGTACGGCGGCTTCCAGTGCTGTGAACAGCGCCTTGATTTCTTTTTCGAGCGTGCCCGCCTCGCGGTTGAGCTTTTCGATGTCGCGGCGGAATTCGGTCATTTCCTCGGCGGTGCATTCCTCATCGCCCTCCAAGGTGTCCAGCTCGGACAGCT
The DNA here is from genome assembly GCA_964426415.1 of uncultured Christensenella sp. Taxonomy (GTDB): domain Bacteria; phylum Bacillota; class Clostridia; order Christensenellales; family CAG-138; genus UBA3792. The sequence goes on along the minus strand of CAYRQM010000043.1, from coordinate 3,450 downwards.
CCAAGTCGAGACGCTTTAAAAGCTGCTGCTGCTGCGCCTGCAATTGCGCCAGCTTGGCTGCATGCTTTTCTAAATCGTCGGACAGCTTGGTCAGATTCGCGGACTGCTGCCGAATGTACTTGGTCACTTTGTTCAGGCGAAGGCGACTGTCGGTGTTGCGCAGGTTGGTTTCGATCTGCTGGCACGCGACGTCCGCTTCTTGATACGCCAATAGGGCGACGGGTTTACTCATATTCTTTCCCTCCTCGCGGAGCAAGCCAACGCGGCTTTCTCCGTCAGTGTTACATGATATTGTACATCAAAACTTTGATTCTGTAAACGGGTAATCAGCGGTTTTAATACGATTGCCTCCGTTTCGTAGTGTCCCAACACGCAGCAGGGCATGTCGATCTGCGCGGCGTACAACGCTTCGTGGTGTTTCATCTCGCCCGTGAGGTACGCGTCGCAGCCCGCTTCCTTGGCGACGAGCGCCTCGTCCCCCGCTCCGCCGCCAATCAGACCAATCTTTTGTACGATGCGCGCACCGTCGCCCGTGAACCGTGCCACGGTGTTCAGCTTGTCCTCGCACAGCGCGATAAAGTCGGAAAACGGCGTCGGCGCAGGCAACAGCCCCATGCGTCCCAGCCCTTCCGGCGGCAACGGTGCGACATTTTTTAGCCCCAGCACCGCCGCCAAGCAGTCGTTCACGCCGCCCGCACACGCGTCCAGATTGGTGTGCGCCGCAAACAGCCCAATCCCGTGGCGCAGCAGCAGGCAGGCAGCCGCCGTATCCTGTCCGTCGGGCAAAATGCGTTGAATCGGCTTGAAAAACAAGGGATGATGGGTGAGCACCAAATCGTATCCGCCCGCAATCGCTTCGTTTGCGACCGGCACGGAGCAGTCCAGCGCAACCAAAACTTTGTGAAGCGCTGTGTGGTCGGGCGCAATCAACAGCCCCACATTGTCCCATTCGCACGCCAGCGACGACGGCGCAACGCGTTCCATCAATGCGCAAAATTCTTGCAAGTTCAAATTGGTTCTCCTTTCAAAAACGCCGAACGGATGGCTTCCAGCGCGGAAACCTTTTGCAGCAGCACCGCTTCGCCCTTGGTGTGCGCCGCCGTCTGAAGCCGCAGTCGATGCTGCCGCAGCTGCGCCCCGATGAGTGCGGGCAACAGCGGGTCGCGCTGCGAAAACGATACGAACCCCACATCGTAAAAATCGGGTGGAAAGCCCTGCGGCAGTGGCTGTATCGCATGGCACTTTTGTGCCGAAAACACCTGATAGAGCCTGCCATGCTCCGTTACGATGCGATCGTCCAAAACGTGATAGCTGTTTTGATGCAGGTAGCGGCGAATGTCCGCCTGTGCGCGCATCGGCTGAAATACCGCAAGCCGCGCACCCATAAGCGGACAATCCACTGCGGAAAGGATGTCGCACATCAGCGTGCCGCCCATGCCCAGCAGGCAGATTGCGTCGCATTCGCCCTCTTGCAGCACCTTGAGCCCGTCGCCCAAGCGAATGGAGACGCGCTCGGAAAGCCCGATATAGGAAAGCAATGCACGCGCCTTTTCTAAGGAGTCGGCGCTGACGTCGGTGGCGATGACGCGTTCGCAAACGTGCTGCTGCAACAGCGCCGCCGCAAGCCGTCCATGGTCGCATCCCACATCCGCCACCACGCGGCAGTCCTGCAGCAGCGACAGCGCCGCCATAAGGCGCGGCGAAAGATGCACACAGCGCGTGTTCATAGGCGAATCGCTTTCTTGGGCGCGACCCGATCGATGGCGCCGCCGCCCAAGCAGACGTCGCCTTGGTAGAACACGACCCATTGTCCCGCCGTGACCGCACGCTGCGGCGCGGCAAACGTGACATGCGCGCCTTCGCCTTGGATGGTGACCGTGACCGCTTGGTCGGGCTGCCGATAGCGAAACTTTGCCGTGCAGTCGAACTGCGATGCAACCGGCTGCCCCGCAATCCAGTTGACGCGGTCGGCGTCCAACGACAGCGAAAACAGCTCGTCGTGTTCGCCCTGCTGCACGATGAGCAGGTTGCGGGCAAGATCCTTGCCGATGACGAACCAGCTTTCGCCCGTTCCGTCGCTGCGTCCGCCTACGCCCAGCCCGCGGCGCTGCCCCAAGGTGTAATACATCAGCCCGTCGTGAACGCCAATCTTTTTGCCATGCTCGTCCACCATGTCGCCCGGCATTGCGGGCAAATACTGCATGAGGAACTGCTTGAAGTTGCGTTCGCCAATGAAGCATACGCCCGTGCTGTCCTTCTTGCGGGCGTTGGAAAAGCCTTGTGAAAGCGCGATGGCGCGCACGTCGCGCTTTTGCAGCGCACCCACGGGAAACAGCACGCGCTCTAACTGCTGCTGTGTCAGCCCTGCCAAAAAGTAGGTTTGGTCCTTGTTGGAATCGGCGCCGCGCAGCAGCGTGACCCCTTCGCCCAAGCGGCAATAATGCCCCGTCGCCAAGGACTTGGCGCCCGTCTTGAGCGCAAATTCCAGAAAGGCTTTGAACTTGATTTCACAGTTGCACAGCACGTCCGGATTGGGTGTGCGGCCGCGCCGATACTCGTCCAAAAAGTAGGAGAACACGCGGTCGCGGTATTCCTTGGCGAAATTGACGGTGTAATACGGAATGTCGATGGTCTCGCAGACGCTGCGCACATCGGCATAGTCCTGCGTGGCGGTACACACGCCGTCCTCGTCATTCTCCTCCCAATTTTTCATGAAAACGCCAACGACAGCATGGCCCTGTTGCTTGAGCAAATACGCAGCAACAGAGCTGTCTACGCCACCCGACATGCCGACGACGACGTGGTCTTGGTTCATTCTTCGGTCGCAAGCAGCAGGAATCCGACGGACTCTACGGCTTCTCGAATTTTGTCCACATCCGTCACGCCGCTGATTTCGGCGGATCCGACGCGGCAGGAGAGAACGGTTGCGCCGATCTCGGTGAGCGCGCGCGTGACGCTTTTGACACAACGGGCACAGCCCATGCCTTGCAAATATAGAATCATAGAAACAGCCTCCTACTGTGTAGTATAACACAAAGGAGGCCGATTTCAAATAGGTTCTTTCGAATTGTTAATTGCAGCCGCACCGCGTAGGGGTGGAGCCGCAGCCGCAGCCACAGCCGCCGCCTTCATCGCCGCCGCAGAACTTCGAAAGGAGCAACAGCCAAATCAGCGTGTCGCAGGTCATGCCGCCGCAGCCATTCTCGCCGTCGCCGATAATCAGCATCAGAACGAGAATCCAAGTCAAGCTGGTACCACCAAGGTTATTGAACATTATGAAGATCCTCCATCGTTGAATTCGACACAATCGCGTCGTTACTATACCATATGCACGCCGTTTTGGATGCGTGCCGCATCCTGTCGGAACACGGCGAAAAAGCCGCTCGGCATATTTTCGTTGGTGTAAAATAGTTCCGGGTAAAAGTGAGGGGGGATTGCGTGTAGGGGGAG
>CAYRQM010000042.1:0-14361 GCA_964426415.1 uncultured Christensenella sp. | reverse complement strand
GCAGCAGTGCCAACACCATACAGAGTGCCATGATCAGTGCAAGTGTTCTTTTCATTGTATCCTCCCTATTTCCATCTTTCGTTTGCAATGTTCTTTGCGGAAGACCCTACCTCCGCATTAAACTTATCGATAGCCTATTTTACCACAATTCACAAGTATTTTGCAATACCATTTATGGAAGAAATGCGGAAAAACATGCTGCAGATTTCACGATTTTCCGTCGAATTTCAGACTAATTCATAGGTACGGTTTTTCAAGTGATTTCTTGCACCGTTCCGTCGCGGTATACAAGGATACATTGTGCGGAAAACGAACGCAACAGCGGTTCAACCGCCTCTCCCTGCATCACAAAGATCGCGGTGGAAAGCGCATCCGCAACGGCAGAATCTGCGCAAAGAATGGTAACGGAGCGCACCTCCCCCATCACGGGCATTCCGGTCTTAGGATCCAAGATGTGGTGGTATCGGACGCCATCTACCTCAAAATAGCGTTCATAATCGCCGCTGGTAACAACCGCCATATCGTGTACGGAAACGACTTTGCAGGAATCGGCTGCGGTCCCGTTTGGATCTCGGACGCCAACCTGCCAATCGGCGCCATCGGGCTTTGTGCCGATTGTCACCACATTTCCGCCCATATTGATGCAGGCGCTTTTGACGCCCTGCGCCAACAGATATGCCTTGACTTGATCCGCAATATAGCCCTTCGCAACGCCGCCAAGATCGATTCGCATGTCGACAGGAAGCGTCACGGTGTTGCCCTGCACCTCGATCTTGAATGCATCAATATGCAGGCATGCATTCAAAAGCGCATCCGCATTCGGCACTTGCGGCGTGTCGGATCTGAAGTCCCACAGCTCGGACGCCGATGCAATGGTGATATCGAAAGCGCCGTCGGAAAGCTGATAGACCTCCTGTGCGATTGTAAGCACCTGTATGGCTGCATCCGATACAACCACGGGGTCGCCATTGGCATGGTTGATGTTCCATACGTCACTGCCCGCAATCTCTTTGCTGAGCAGCTGTTCATAGCGTGCGCAAACCGCCAATGCGTCATCCACGACCTGCTGCGAATCGGCGTATGCAGAGACGGTAACGACCGTATCGCAGCAGAAGCCCACGGACGAATAGTATGCCGTTTGGGATGTACAACCAAGGATAGGAAGAAACAACAAAGCACATACAAGGATGCACACACGTTTCATGAATGGGATCTCCTCTCATATCGATCCAATGCGGCAAGCAAGCCCTTTGCAACAAAGCCCAAAAGTATGCCCAGCGCAAGCCCCGCCGCAAGCAAGATCGGGCTGTAAGCCAAAACGCTGCGCGGCGTAAGCAAGAAGCAAGCCAAGACCATTTGCCCGATGTTGTGGCAGACGCCGCCAAACGCGCTGACCGTCACAACAGAAATGTGCGGGATGCGATGGAGCAACAGCATAACGGAAACGGACAGAAGCCCGCCGCAAAGGCCGTACATTGCGCCCGTAAAGCCCGAAAACAGCAAGCCGGATACGCTTACCTTCAATAGCATTAGCAGGATTGTTTGCCAAGCGTTCAAGCGGTAAATGGCATACAGCAGAACCAAATTGGAAAGTCCCAGCTTGATCCCCGGCGCCTGCGGAAAAATCGGAATTAAGGATTCCAGATACCCCAATATGAGAGCAAGTGCGGTCAAGAGTGCGAAACGGGCGATGGCACGTGCTTTCATCTACGAATCCCCCTTCACGTATTCCACCGTGACGCCGTGGGGTGCGCAGATAATCCAAGCGCCCAAAGGACGAGAGGTGAGATTCTCCGCGTTCACGCAGCCTTGTTTGATGCATGCCTGATTGGAACAATTTGCGGAAGCCATTACCACGCCGTCGTCGCCTATGTGAAGCACGTTCTCCTCCCCCGTTCCCGTCGCCTCATCAACAATTTTCCCATCACGAATCACTACGTCCCTTGTTTGAGACGCCGACACGCGAAGCAGTTCTGTGTTGTTGTAACGAATGACAATCATGTCGGATTGCGCCGCATCGGAACAGGCAAAAAAACGGATCAAAAAAGCTGCTCCAACGAGCAGGACCAGACCGCTGAGCAAGAAGAAATTCGGATTCTTATGCAAAGGATGTGCCGATGACTTTGTGTTCATAATGTAATTATATCATGATGTATATAGATGTCAAGGTTTGTTCTGCTAAGCATTGTAACTTGTACAGAAAGGGAACCGCCCGAAAGCGGTTCCCTTTGGTGATATGATGTTGGTAATTTACACAGGCCACGCCGTGCCCGTGATGTACGCCAAGATGCACTTCGCATCGTTGGAAGTCAGGCTGCTGACGTTGTCGGTTTCCGCGTTCAGAATGCCTTGCGCGGTCAGCGTTCCGCCGCCCGTGACGTACAGCAGCAGCGCTTTTGCGTCTTGTGCATTGACGCTGCCGTCGCAGTTGACGTCGCCCTTCAGCCCTGTCGCGGGCTGCGTGTAGCCGCACAGCGTGCAGACGCCGTCCGCATAGGTGCAGGCTTCGTTGGTGACGATCTGTTCACCGCAGGTTGAGCAGGTGGCATTGTGCGTGCCGTCGTTGTTGCTGGCATAGACCAACGTGTGGCCCAATGCCGGAACGACTTCCTGCGCGACAATGATTTCGCCGCAGACGGAGCAGTGGCTGCCGGCAGTTAAGCCGGTGGTGGTGCAGGTTGCTGCAACCGCCGCATCCGCAACCGCCGTATGACCCGTAGCCGCAATGGCTTCGGTGTAGGTGTCGCCGCAGACGGTGCAGGTGTACGTCTTGACGCCATCCGCCGTGCAAGTCGCCGCCGTGGTGACCACGCCGCTGTCGTAGCTATGACCCCGCGCCGCAACGGTTTCCTGTGCAACGATGGTTGTTCCGCAAGCGGAGCAATGGCTGCCTGCCGTCAAACCGGTTTCGGTGCAGGTTGCTGCGACTGCCGCATCTTCCACGATGGTTTCATGGTTGTTGGCATCCAGCTCGAGGTTGGTTACGACGACTTCGCCGCAAACGGTGCAGGTCACAGTGGACGTGCCCGCGGTGACGCAGGTGGACGGAACCACAGCGGCATCGCCGAAGGTGTGTTCGCCAGTCGCTGCAATCGCTTCAGTGTATGTTGCGTCGCAAACGGTGCAGGTGTACGTCATAACGCCCGCTGCGCCGCAGGTCGCTGCCGTGGTGACAACGCCTTCGCCGTAGGTGTGCTCACCCGTTGCCGCAATGGCTTCGGTGTAGGTCGTGCCGCAGACGGAGCAGGTGTACGTCATAACGCCCGCTGCGCCGCAGGTCGCTGCCGTGGTGACAACGCCTTCGCCGTAGGTGTGCGCTGCCGCCGCCGTCAGCGTCACGTTCTCGGCATAGCCGCGGAGCTGATAGGTGGTGCTGTACACGGACAGATCCATTGTCACGGTTACGGTGGAGCAAAGCGGGATTGCCGCAGTGTCCAGCGTGACTTTGTAAGCCGCGATGTCGTTGGTGCCGTCGGTGAAGGTCGGATTGCCATAGCTGTCGTATGCCTTGACCTTTGCGGAGAAGGTAACGAGCTCGCTCATGTAAGCCGTCGGATCAGCCAGCAGCGTCGCCAGCGTGACTTCCTGTGCAACAACCGGCGCGGTCACGTCGGCTGCCGGCGTCTGTGCCGCAATCTCGCAGCCCGTCATTTCGGGAAGCGCATTGTACAGAGAGGTCGTACCGGTGATGGTGACTTCGTCGCCAACCGCTACGGATACGCCTGCCGCAAGCAGCGCCATGATACCACCGGTGGAATCCTGGATGATGATATCGGTACGCGTCGTGGTGGCGTTGATGTAGGTGATGATGCCCTTGACCGTCTTGGTCTCAGCCGTGGTGCCGCCAAGGATCGTCGTCGTGACTGCATTGATGGTGGATGTGACATCCGCCAGCGCCGTGCCGCAGTAGATGCAGACGTCCGTCGCGTCGAAGGTGCACTTCTCGGTTACGGATACGCTGCAAACGGGGCAGGTGTAGGTGTGCGTGCCGTTGGCGTTGTTGGTGTAGGTGAGCTCGCCCTCATGGGAGTGACCCAGCGCCGGGATGGTTTCACAGCCGCTCAGAATGACGCCGCAGGTTGCGCAGGCAGTACCTGCTGCAACACCGGTCGCGGTGCAGGTTGCAGGAATTTCTGCAACAGCAACGGACGTGGCATGCGTGCAAACCATGCGATAGATCATGTAACGATAGATCGCAGATTCGGCGGTCATCTTGTAGGTGGTGAAGCCGTTGTAGTACTCAAGGTACTGCGTGGTAGTGGTGTTATAGACGGCGTTGTTGTTCAGCAGCGTCCACAGACCTGCCGTGCCGTCGCTGGAAGCCGCCAGTGTCCACAGCGCATAGCTGGTTTCGCCCGAAGCAACAGCCGCTGCAAAGGACAGGCTGCTGCCCGTTGCGCCGGAGGTCAGATACAGACCGTTGCGCTCGAAGGATACGGAGGTGCCGGACACATGCGCGACCATCGGAACCGCGCCGGTGGGCAGATCCGCAACGGATGCGCCAAGATGTGCCGCAGCGCCCGTCAGCTTCACGCCGTTTGCCGTATCGGTCAGCGCCAAGTTGGCATTGGGATAGTAAATGAATACGACGTCGCCATCCAAGATGGGATTGTCCGCCGTGACCAGCGTGTAAGCGCCCGTTGCAGCTGCGCTGCAGACGGAGCAAACATCGTTGACCCAGGTGTGATAACCGGACTCGGTGTAGTCGCAGCGCGAGCAGGAACGAATGTGCGTGCCGTCGCCATTGTCCGTCCAAGCGGACAGATCATGACCCAGCGCCGCGATTTCTTCGTGGCCGCTGATGTACGTTGCGCAGTCGTTGCAGTAAACGCCCGCCGTGTAACCAACCGTGGTGCAGGTTGCATCAACAGTCGCCACTTCGGTGGTGTTGGTGTGCAGACAGCCCTCCGGCAGGATGGTGTAGTACGACGCTGTAGTAGCCGCTGTCTTTTTGAACAGGTAGATGGCTCTGTATGCCGTGCCGGTATAGTAGTTCCGAATTGCGCCAACAGACGTGGAGTTCTCGGAAATGGCATTGGTGCCTGTGGTGCAGTTGAGGTAAACGCCGTTGGTGAGCAACGGGGAATTCTTCGCAACCGCTGCCCAAAGCGTAGTGGCATAGTCCGCACTGAATGCCAGCTTGCGGCTCGACGTGGTGCTAGTGTAGCCCAAGAACGTAGCATTGTCTACGGAGATGGTGAAGCCCGTCGTGTTGTCGCCGGAGAAGATGAACTCGCCTGCGTCGGTGGGCAGCGTGGTGAGGATGCGCGCACCATCGGCATCTGCCGCAACGGTGGTGGTCGCCGTATTGGTGTTCAAGTCGCCGGATGCAATGACGCCGGTGGCAAAGTACAAGTTGTCGCTTGCCGTCGAGGAGCGCAGCGCGCCGATGAGGTAAGTGCCCGCTGTGACGTCCGCAGCAGGAACCAAGTTGTAGGTATAGCCTGCGCCCGCTTGCTCGACGGAGAACACCGCCGCCAAGGTCACATCAGCCGCAGCAGCAAAATCTGCCGTGATGAGCGTGGCGGGAATGGTGGTCGTGCCTTGGGTGAAGCCCGTGGCGTCAACCCAGCCAACGAAGGTGTAGCCCGCTGCGGTCGGCGCGGTGGGCAGGGTCACGGTATTGCCCGCAACCACAACCTGCGCTTCGCCATACGCTGCACCATTGTTGGTGAAGTTGATGGTGTATTCCGCGGTGGGAACGACGTATCCACAAACCGTGCAGGTTCCGCTTACGATCGTGCAGGCTTCATTTGCAGAAGCAGCGCCGCATACGGTGCAGGTGTAGTAGTGGGTACCATCGTTGTTGGAGGTGGCTGTGGTGCCGTAGGTGTGAACGCCCGTAGCGGCAATCGCTTCGGTCTTGGTCACACCGCACAGCGTGCAGGTGTAGGTCATGACGCCGTCTGCGCCGCAGGTTGCCGCCGTGGTGACAGTACCGGCGTCCCAAACGTGCGTGCAGCCGCCCGCCTGCTTATACAGGTAGAGGTTGTAGCTGTTGTTCATCGTCTTTGCAGCATAGGCAGCAAAGCGCGGAGAGCTTGCATTGTAATACAGATAACGGGTGGTGGTGCCGACATTTTGCAGAGTGGCATAGTCACCGGAGAAGGTGATTGCCCACTGTGCCTTGGTATCGGTGTAGGAATAGTTGATGTTGTTGTTGCTGCCCGTAGTGCCCAAAATGCCGGAATCGGACGTGAGCGTCCATGCGCCGGTGGCGCCGCCAAGGGTGAACGGAACGACCGCTTCATCGGTGATGGAGATTACGCCATTCGACGGCGCCGTGATGTCGATGCCCGTCAGATAGGTGTCGCCGGAAGCCGCATACGGTGCGCCCGCAGCCTTGAAGATGGTGCCGTTGGTGCCGACCAGCAGGAACTTGTCGCCCACTGCCAAATTGGCGGCGTCATTGACCAGCTGATAGGTGACGGCAGTAGGCTCTGCCGCACCGCATACGGTGCAGACGCCGCCTACATAAGTGTGACCCGTAGCGGCAATCGCTTCGGTCTTGGTTTCGCTGCAAACGGTGCAGGTGTAGGTCATGACGCCCGCTTCGGTGCAGGTGGCAGCCGTGGTGATCGTGCCGGCGTCCCAAGAGTGACCCAAAGCCTCTGGCAGCGCCGCTGTGTAGGTTTCGCCACACAGCGTGCAGGTGTAGGTGGTGACGCCCGCCGTGGTGCAGGTGGCAGCCGTTGTGACGACGCCTTCACCCCAAACGTGCGTGCAGGTGGAGGTGGTGGTCAGCTTGTAGAACAGGGTGTTCTGTCCTGCAATGTTGGCAGTCGTCATGGCGGTGTAGGTGCGGAAATCCTGTGTGTTATACACGCCAATATACCGTGCCGCGCTTGCAGAGTCGGTCGCGGTCAGATATACGTTCGAGGAAGTGTCTGTCGCAACAGACCAAGCCGCCGTCGTCGTGCCAACACGCGTGCCGGGGTTGTCCGCTATGACGTACAGATAGTTGGCTGCATCCGCAGCGGACTGGATGTACGCATCTGCCGTCTTCTTCCAAGTGTAGGCAGAGGACAGCCCGCTGGACAATGTGATGCTCGGCAGGGCAACTGTCAAGGTTGCGCCGACAGGAAGTACGACGGTAGACGCCGCATTCGGCAGCGCATAAGCCGTCCCAGCCTTGTTGACCGCGATGAGGAACGTGTCGTCCGTGGTGATTTGATCCCACGTTACGAGTGCCCATTCTTCGGTCGCTTCAGCGGTTTTGGCAAGATTGAGCATCGGCGCGAGACCGAACACCATCATCAGTGCCATCAGGAACGCAAAGATTTTCTTCATGATTTTCCTCCCTATTATTTGTTTTGTGCATGGCGTTCGGTTCTCGCGTCCTCTCCCTTTGTATATAGGTATCACAATACCGATCCATGATTAGTCAAAGTATATCATGTTCCCAAAGAAAATCAAAGCCTTTTTGTAAGATTATACAAATATATTCCTATTTGTGTGTGCGTTTTCGTTTGCCGGTTCCCTCTGAAATCATTCTGTCGATATGTAGACGTGACATTGATACCGGTATCATCTGATATTATGCTATTTGACATTACTCATCAAAATATGACAAATCGACTGACGCAGCCACAGAATGCCGATATTTGGCGACGTGACAACAGCGCGCAGGAATTGCTCCGACGCGCCGCAAAACGCATCGATATGAGATGGGATGCGCTTTAGCCGTTCAAGAGATCGTTTTTGCGCATGGTGTCCAAAAATGATGTAACGTCGCGGGTCGCGGTGGCGGCGTCCACGTCGTATTCTGCGCACAGAGCTCCGACAAGATCCTGCATTTCGGCGCCTGCTTCCAAGCGCTGCCACAGCAGCTTGCCCGTTCCGTTCAGCGTAATCATGCCGTTGAACGCGACACACGCTTCGCCCGTTGCCAGCACCATGGTTGTGCCGCCCACTTCGCGCAGCACAAAGCCCTGTTTGGTTTTCATTCGATTGTCCTCCCTGTCATGGTTGTAAAGCTCAAAATGGCTGCCGCCTCGGAAACGTCGCACGTCAGCTCATACGCGGGCACGAACCGCACCAGCTCGTCCGCCAGCTGCATCAACTTCATCACGCCTGCCGCGTCCTTTGGAATGAGGAACTGATGAAAGATGCGCTGTGCCGTATCGGAGGGCGACAAGCGGCGGATGCTGTTCTCTTTTCCTTGCACGATGAAACAAAGCCCCTTCAGCGGCGCGCAGGTGTTGGACTGCAGCCCTTCCTTGCCCGCCCAAGGCGTACCAAAGGCGTAAAAGCGCGGAATGCCATCTTCTGTGCGGCGGCGCAGGATGGGCTTGTCGCCGTTGACAATGTGCACTTCGTTTGGGAAAGTCTTTTGCCAAAGCAGCATATGAGTGGATTTGCCCGCCCCGCTGTGCCCCAAAAACGCATACCCGTCCGATCCCACGCGCACCACCGCTGCGTGGAGCAAAAATGCATCATGCTGCGGCAACAGGCTGCACAGGTTGCGGTACAGGCAGATGCTTTCGCAATAGCCTGCCGAATCCGTATGGCACGCTTCTTGCTGTTCGGCGCGAATCTGCTCCTCCGTCGCCTCCACCGAAAAATCGGCTTCGGTCGCGTCCGTGCGATACGCCACACAAAGCCGCTCCGTAAACGGATAGCGATTTTTCAGCTCGATGGTGTACCCTGCAAAACGATAAAAGCCCATGTCGATCCTCCCGCGATGCGCCTATTGTACCACGCCGTTTGCGTTGGCGCAAGCTACCACTTGTTGCGCACCTTTTCGGCAAAGCCCACAAACCGTTCCAACCGCACTTCTGCGCCGTCGTCCAATCGCACGGTGCCGTCGAAGCGTCCGAACACCTGATGCTGGTCGGAGCAGATGAGAAGCACGTCCGTTTTGGACTTGCGGTCGAGAAACGGCGTGAAGGTGAGCGATAGTCTGCCTTCGTTGTCGCGGAACTGCCACGGCGAAAGGAAATCGTCCTTGCCGTCCTTTTGCGGGATGTCAAACGATACGCGATCGAGCTTGTGGGCGACGCCGTCGACGAAGAACATGTTTTCGGACGCCGCCGACGTGTCGCCAAAGCCGTAGCCAAGGTTGAATCCCAACACATGGCCGTCGCGCACGCCCTGTGCGGCGCTCCAGTACCAAGTGTTGCGGTACGTCCATACGCCTCTGCCCCAGTCCAACAGCCCGAAGCTGTCGGACGGATCGAACGAAAGTGTGCGTTCCCCCACCGTCACCGTGCCGCTTGCACGCATGGCAATGATTTTTTGGTTGTAATAGAACGCCGTGCGCTTTTTTTCAAAGGGTGTTGCAATGACCATGGTGTCTTTGGGCGGATCGCAAAGCAGCAGATCGCAGGAGAAGGGCAGTTCGCCGTCGAACCGATCGATGTGAAACGATAGATGGCGCTGCCCGTTTTCGATGCGAAACGCGCCGCCCGCACCGCGCACGGTCTTTTGCACGTCGCCCGCATCGGAGCTTGCAGGAAAAGCCGTCTTGCCCATCGGGAACCAGAACATCGGGGAGACGGTATGCTCCATCGCCGCTTCGAAATCGAGCAGCGAAACGGAGAGCAGCCCCATGTAGCTGTTGTCGTCGATGGTCAGCGCGACGCCGTATCGATCGTTATAAATTAGGTAATAGTCCCATTCCTTGATGCGGAGCTTGCCCGCCTTGATTGCGCTGCGGTCGTATTGCTTGACAAGGCGCGTCGCATAGCCCGCTTGGCACAGTGCGCCGTCCGCGTTGAGCAGCGTGCCTTCGGACAGAAGTTGCTGATTCATAGGATAGCCCTTTCTAAAAAAGGAAAAGAGGGGCAAACGCCCCTCTTGGATGGTTACAGGGATTGTGCAACGGCGACTGCCACGGCAACGGTGGCGCCGACCATGGGGTTGTTGCCCATGCCGATGAGGCCCATCATTTCGACATGCGCCGGAACGGAGCTGGAGCCAGCAAACTGCGCGTCGCTGTGCATTCTGCCCATGGTGTCGGTCAAGCCGTAGGAAGCGGGGCCTGCCGCCATGTTGTCGGGATGCAGCGTTCTGCCTGTGCCGCCGCCCGATGCGACGGAGAAGTATTTCTTGCCGTTCTCGACGCACCATTTCTTGTAGGTGCCGGCAACGGGATGCTGGAAGCGGGTCGGGTTGGTGGAGTTGCCCGTGATAGACACGTCAACATCCTCATGCCGCATAATGGCGACGCCTTCGTTGACGTCGTCCGCGCCGTAGCAGCGCACCTTGGCACGCTCGCCGTCGGAGAACGCCTTCTGATAGACGATTTGCAGCTCGCCCGTGTAGTAGTTGTACGCGGTCTCGCAGTAGGTGAAGCCGTTGATGCGGGAGATGATGTATGCGGCGTCCTTGCCAAGACCGTTCAAAATGACCTGCAAGGGCTTGGTGCGGACTTTGTTTGCCGTCCGTGCGATGCCGATGGCGCCTTCTGCCGCGGCAAAGGACTCATGCCCTGCCAAGAATGCGAAGCAGCCCGTTTCTTCACGCAGGAGCATCGCACCCAAATTGCCATGGCCGCGTCCGACTTGACGCTGATCGGCAACCGAACCGGGGATGCAGAACGACTGCAGACCGATGCCGATGCACTCGGCGGCTTCTGCGGCGGTCTTGACGCCCTTCTTCAGCGCGATTGCCGCGCCGACGGTGTAAGCCCAACCGGCATTCTCGAATGCGATGGGCTGGATGCTCTTGGTGATGCCGTACGCATCGACGCCCGCCTGATCGCAAATCGCTTTGGCTTCTTCGATGTCCTTGATGCCGTATTCGTTCAGCGCACGGGTGATTTGGTTGATTCTTCTTTCGTACCCTTCAAATGTGATCATATCGCACCTCCATTATTCCTTCCGCGGGTCGATGACCTTTGCAGCTTCTGCGAATCTGCCATAGGTGCCGATGTTCTTTTCGTAGGCTTCTTTCGGGTCCATGCCCTTTTTGATGGCGTCCATCATCTTGCCAAGGCTTACGAACTGGTAGCCGATGATCTCGCCGCCCTCATCCAAGGCGATCTTGAGGACGTAGCCCTCTGCCATTTCGAGGTAACGCGGCCCTTTGGACTTCGTGCCGTACATGGTGCCGATCTGAGAGCGAAGCCCTTTGCCCAAGTCTTCCAAGCCTGCGCCGATGGACAGACCGTCGTCGGAAAACGCGCTTTGGCTGCGGCCATAAACGATCTGCAAAAACAGCTCGCGCATGGCGGTGTTGATGGCGTCGCAAACGAGGTCGGAATTGAGCGCCTCCAAAATGGTTTTGCCGGGCAGAATCTCCGCCGCCATTGCTGCGGAGTGCGTCATGCCGGAGCAGCCGAGCGTCTCGATGAGCGCCTCTTGGATGATGCCTTCTTTGATGTTCAGCGTGAGCTTGCACGCGCCCTGCTGCGGTGCGCACCAGCCGATGCCATGGGTGAAGCCGCTGATGTCTTTGATTTCTTTTGCCTTGACCCACTTGCCCTCTTCGGGGATCGGAGCGGGATCATGGGCTGCGCCCTTCTTGACGCATACCATTTCTTCCACATCACGGGAATACTGCATGAACGATGTTCCTCCTTATTCGTTGGGCGTCCTATTTGCACGCCCCCATTTTCGCCTTGGAGTATACCATACCCCTTCCCAATTCGCAAGTCAAAAACGCGTAAAATCACGAATCTGACACATCCGCCCGAATTTCCCCCTTTCGACACGACAAATTGTGTGGTATACTGAATTTGGAAGTTTGGAGGTTATATGACACAACTTATCCTGTGGATTCTGCTCGGTCTGTACGCGGTCGACGTCGGGCTGCATCTTTTTGCCTGCTTTACGCGACGCACCAAGCTGCGCAGACCGACCAAAGTCCTTTTAATGCCCCTGCTGTGCGGGTGCTATTGGACGTTGACCCTTGCACTGGGCAGCAGACCAAACGCCTTTGTCATCGCGGCGCTGCTGTGCGGATGCTTGGGCGATGCGTTTTTGCTCTTTCCCAAGCAAGGCGTCCTGCTGCTGTGCGGCATGGCTGCATTTGCGTTGGGGCACGTCCTGTATGTGGCTGCGATGCTGGCAACCGAGCCGATTCTCCGATGGCCCATCTACGTCTGTATCGCGTTTGTGCTTGGCTGGGTGGTCATCTTGCGTGTCGCGCTCGTTTCAAAGGCGCCCAAAAGGCTCCACGCGCCCGGCTACGCCTACGGTCTGCTGCTTTCGGGCACCGCCATCTGCGCCTGCTACCTGATGCTCATGCGCCGATTGCCCAATTGGTACATGCTGTCCTTCCTTGGCGGCGTCCTGTTTATGACGTCCGATACCATCCTTGTGCGCCGTGAATACTTGCGTTCCACGCGATACGGCAATTTCTGGGTCATGCTCACTTACATCCTTGCGCAAACCTGCCTCGTGACAGGATTTGCACTGAACGGAGGCATTTAATGGAACTCTTCTCCATCCTTTTAGGCGTCATCAACCTCATTGGCATCGTGGTGCTGCTCATCGTCCTGCTGACACAAAAGCGCAACGACGGGCTGTCTGATCTGCGCATGGAGCTGAACAACAGCTTGCAGGGCTTTGCAAAATCGGTTTCCGAGGAGCAGGCGCGCAACGCCGCGCAAAGCGAACGCCGGTTTGCCACCTTTGAACAGACCAATACGGCGACGCTGCAAAAGCTGGAACAAACCACCGATACGCGCTTACAGGCGTTTGAGCAATCCAATGCGCAAAAGCTGGAGCAGGTGCGCGTTTCTACGGATACGCGTCTGCAGTCCTTTGAACAGACCAACGAGCAAAAGTTGGAGCAAATTCGGCAAACGATGGAACGTCGTCTTTCTGCCATGCAGCAGGAGAACGGCGAAAAGCTGAACGAGATGCAAAAGATCGTCGATGAAAAGCTGCAAAAGACGCTGGAAACGCGCATCTCTGAATCGTTCCGTCTGGTCAACGAGCAATTAGAACAAGTATATAAGGGATTGGGCGAGATGCAGAAAGTTGCTGCAGGCGTCACCGATCTCAAAAAGGTGCTGTCCAACGTCAAGACCCGCGGCATTTTGGGCGAAGTACAGCTTGGCGCCATCTTGGAAGAAATCTTGCCGCGAGAGCAATATGACGTGAACGTCGCCACGAAGGAAGGTTCCCGCGATGTGGTCGAATTTGCGATTCGGCTGCCCGGCGACGGACAGAAGCCTGTCTATTTGCCCATCGATTCCAAGTTCCCGGGCGAGCTGTATGCCGCGCTGCAGGACGCATACGACCGCGGCGCCGCCGAGGAGATCAACGCCGCCGCCAAGCAGCTGATCGATCGGCTGAAATCCGAAGCGAAGGATATTCGAACCAAGTACATCGATCCGCCGCGCACCACCGATTTCGCCATTCTGTTTCTCCCGTTTGAGGGGCTGTATGCGGAAGCGGTCAACCGCGGCATGGTCGAAGAATTGCAGCGCACCTATCGTGTCAACATTGCGGGGCCGTCCACGATGGCGGCGTATCTGAACAGCCTGCAAATGGGCTTCCGCACGCTTGCCATTCAAAAGCGCAGCAGCGAAGTATGGCAGGTTTTGGGTGCTGTGCGCACCGAGTTCGACAAGTTTGGCGAGATTCTTGCCCGTTCGCAGTCGAAGCTGCAGCAGGTCAATACTGATTTGGACACGCTGATCGGCACCCGTTCCCGCGCCATTACGCGCAAGCTCAAAGAGGTCGAAAAGCTGGACAACGCCGAGGCGGAGAACTTGCTGGACGAGTAACGTCGGCTCGTCGCCATGTACTTCGCTTTGTTCGCAACGGCTCCTTCGGCTTTGCCTCATCCGCCATTGCTCACCCACTCCGTCGCGCCCCTCTCCGCTCGTCGGCGCATACTGCGCTTTACTCACGGTGGATTCTGCGGAATTCGCCGTTCGCTGCTCCGTCGCGCCTCCTCTCCGCAAAAGGCCACGCTTGCTACGGCTACGCCCTTCTTGACGCGGGCGTTACGCCTTTCGCTTCGCTACCAACCTTTTGCGGTACACCCGTGTACACGTTTTGAGGAGAAGAGCGCGCAAATATCGCCCTGATTCCGTAGGGGCGGATATCATCCGCCAGCCAGTGTTTGCGCACTCTTTCACACGAATAGGGACGCAAAAACCACCCTAATGTCATCCTGAGGCTGTGCCGAAGGATCTCGCGTGTAAGCGCCACACGGCGGGCAGATACTATCTGCCCCTACAGAATGACTGCGGACGCATGACAGCGCATGGTGTGAAAGGGAAGTTTTCCAAACGCCGTGAGGCATCTCACATGGCAAAGCCATATTTCACTTGCGCAGCAAATTTCACAAATCCCCCAAGGGATTTATTTCACTACAAAAAACCACTCCCGAAGAAGTGGTTTTTCTGGCAAAGAACGCTAATATTGATAGAAATGAACCCCCTTGCCTTTAGGGGGTTCA
>CAYRQM010000041.1:0-14380 GCA_964426415.1 uncultured Christensenella sp. | reverse complement strand
CCAAAGGCGCGGCACAGTCCCAAAATGCAGGCGTTGGCGTCGCGGGCAAACTGCGTGCAGATCATGACGCCGAACACGAGGAGAAAGAACAGCAGGTAGATTGCCCAAAGCACGGTAAAGACGATGCCTGCGATCATCCCCACGCGGCGCAGGATGCGGGCGGCGGTCATCTTCGCGCCCGTCGCGCCCAACGATGCGGCGCGCGCATATTGCTTTTTGGAGAGCGCGGCAAGGATGATGGCGGGCACGCCAAATTGGGCAGTGGCGGCGGCGACGATGCCCAGCACCATCGCCTTTGTGGCGGCTTGGGATGCTTCAGCCGACGGGACGGGCGTTTGGGGAACGAACGCCACGGAAGGGACGGCGGCGCCGCAGGCTTCGCAAAAGCGTGCGCCTTCGGGCAGCGGCGCTCCGCAGCGGGTACAATATTTCATCGTGATTCCTCCTGCTTGTGCGATTTCTTTTTGCGTTTTTGCCCCACCTTACAGATGAACAGCGCCAGCAGCACGAAGTAGACGGCGCAGACGCCCAGCGTGATGTAGCAATTCAGATCGGACTTCGGGGCAAACCCCACCAAAAGCATCATGGGGAATCCGAACAGAATGCCGTAGGAGCTGCCCAACACCAAATTGTTGGCGGCAGGCGTGCGGAATTCGGGGTCGATCTCGCGGAGCAGCAAAATGCCCGAGCCGATGGTGCCCGTCATCATGCCGTACATCGAGATGAGCCCTTCGTAGTAGTATTCCTTGTAAGCGCGTTTGCAAATCCAAGAAAGCCAAAACCATGTGACGACGCCGCCCGCCACCGAAAGGAGGATAAACGGCACCCAAAGCCCGGACAGGTCTTCGGGATTGATGGAGGCAATGCCGCAAATGATCATCAGGTCGAAGAAGAAGCCCGAGATGCGGTTGAGCAGATAGTTGTTTTGATACTGCCGCTTGATGAGGTTGTGCTTCTTGCCCAAGTTCAGCAGCACCTTGGTGAGAATGGCAAGCGCGGAGCCGATGATGAAATTGAAGCCCCACAGCAGGGAATTGACCGAGGCGGCAAGCCCTGCAGAAATGGCGGACAGCGCGGAGGTGATGCCCCATGTCACAAGGAACGTCAAAAGATAGATGACCAAGCACATGGCAATCTGCACCGAGAGCTTGTCGATGGAGTCGGATACGGGGATTTCGTTTTCGTCGCGGAAGAAGTCGATGCTTTGCCCGTTCGCTTTGACGTCGCCGCGGCGTTCGCCCACTTTGCCCTGTTTCTTGAGCACATTCAGCACAATCACGCCGACGATGCACGCGCAAAGATAGCCTGCCGCCGCGATGGCAAGCCCGAAGCTGCGTCCGCCCGCAAAGCCCAGTCCTTCAAAGGTGGAGCCGATGTTGTTCGCCTGTCCGGGGCCTTGCCCATAGCCCATGGGCAGCAGCAGCCCCGCGTAGACGCGCAGGTTGGGGAACAGGAACAATGCCAGCGGGATGGTGATGAGCAGCCCGACGACGGCTTGTATCATATAGGAGGAAACGATTACGGCGCCCGACTTGACGCCGCCCAGATCGCCCTTTTCGCGCTTGGCGCCGTCGGAGACGCGCAGCGACATGGCAATGAAGCCCAGCGCGATGCAGTGGTACACGAGAATCTCCATCAGCTCGGCGTCCAGCGTGAGCACGCCGCAGCATTTGAGAATCAGCAGCAAGAACCCCGCCAAGACCGAAATCGGCATCAGCGTGTTGCGGATGAAGGGAAGTCTGCGGCGCAGCAGATTGCAGAACAGCATCGCAGCGGCAATGATGCCAAGCTGGATGATGATGTTCCAAAGGTTGGTATTCTCGGCAGAATAACTGATGATTGTGGCGCTGTCCATCAACATGGCGTGGTGTCCTCCTTGGGTTGATCTTTGGAAACGGCATGCAAATATGCCAGAAGATACTTGCGCAGGCAGGTCGCATCCTTGGAGCGAATCTCGAAGTAGCGCCCGCCGCAGGAGAACAGCAGCAGATGCGTCTTGACCATGGACATATCGACGATGCGGGCAAGCGGGAAGGAGTGCGTGCCGCAGCAAAGCGCGTCGGGCGTCATGGACAGCGCGCCCGTTTCGAGCCGCTTTGCGGTGTGGTCGGACAGCACCTCGGAAAGCGTCCCCGTGCCGTCGGAAAACGATGGCAGTTTGTCCATCGTATGCAGCGCGGCCTGCTGCCATGCGTCCCACGCGGCGATGGTGTCGAAGGGGTACGCGTTTTCAAAGAAGCCGTATGGGTCGAGCGTGGCGGTCAAGCCGCAGTCGCAGAAAAGGGCGTTGCCCTTGGTGCGGAAATTGCGAATCCGCTTGCAGGCGGGACAAAGAAACAGCGCGCGCTCCAAATGCTCCGCCCGTGCATTGGAACGATATGCGATGGGCTCGGTGCGCTGCCGCGCCCATGCATCTTCAAACAAATCTTGATTGAGAATCGCCTGCACTTCGTCCGACGTCATAGCGCGCAATTCTTGTGGCGTGTAGACGTGTACGGCGTGTCCGCGCATGGCGCCGCGGCGAATTTTGCTGCTCCATCGCGGGAGCGTCAGATAGCCGCCTTCGATGCGATAGGTGACCAGCGGCACGCCCATCAGGCGCACAAACCCGCCCGTCGCGGGCAAAACGGGGCGCGTTTTGCCGTCCCAAGAGCAATCGCCCTCGGCAAACAGGCAGATGGAATCGCCTGCGCGGAGCCTGCGCAAACAGGCGCGCACGGTACTTGCGCCCGACGCCGCCTTGCTGCGCGGAATCGGCGCTACCAAATAGTTGATGAGCTTGGACAAAAACCCCATGCGGAACAGATGTTCGCTGGCAACGTAAAAAAGCGGCGCGTGCCTGACGCTCAACCCGACAAAGAACGGATCCCAGTTGGTCACATGGTTGGATACCACAAGGCACGGCTCCGTGATGGGCAGCGGTTCAAAGCGGTAGGCAAACCTGCGCCGCAAATACGCGGGCAGGACGCCCTGCAAAAAGGCCCACACATGACGATGTCGTTTCGATGCATCCACTGCGTAACGCGCTCGCTTCCCATGAATTGCTAATAAATATACCATACTTTGGCGCGTCTGTAAATAAAAAAGGAGGGGGAAATCCTCTCCTCGCGTTTGCTTATGGTTAGCGCACCATCCGGTGCAGCAAAATGGCGGTCAGCAGAATCGCCGCGTAGATGAGCAGGGTCACGGTGACGATCAGCCCAAACGTGAAGCCGACGATGCCGCAGACCCGCGCCGTTTTCAGCTTGGCGCCCCGTGCGCCCATATCCAGCGCCTTGATACGGCGGCGCTTGGCAAGATCGCCCAAAATGACGGCGGGCAGCCCCAGCGGGACGGCGGCGACGGAAACAATCCCCAAAACCATGGCGGATATGGCAAGTCCACGCGCCATTTTGGGGTCGTTTGGCGCGCACGTCGGAAAAAGCGACGCGCCGCAATGTGCGCAGGTTTGTTCCGAATCCTGCATCTTCGTGCCGCAGTACGGACAAAAAGCCATCCCTTACCTCCAAATCCGTTTTTCATTGTAGCGTGCTTTCCCCGTTCTGTCAATTCTTGCTGCAAAAAAAGAGCCGCAAAAGCGGCTCGACACAAAAGCGCATCAACACTTAATGGTAGTAGATTTGACTGCCGCTGCCGTTGACCGCAAACACCAACAGGATGGCAAGCAGCATGAGCCCCAAGGCAATGGCACTGATGATGATGCCGGCTGTGTTCTTGCGCACGCAGCTTTTGACAAGGCAGGGAATGCCGCATGCCTGTGCCGGAATGGAGAAGAGCAGGCAGAACACCCAAAATGCTTCTTCCGGGATAAAGACAAACAGCAGCGCAAGCGATGCGAACACCAGCGCAACGACGCCCGACGCAATGGAGTTTTTGCCGCTGCGCGGCGGATTGTTCACCGCATAGTAGGGCGGCGGCGTCGGTTGGTACATCGGGTTGGGCTGCGCTGCCTTTTGTTGGGACGCGCCGCAGTTGTTGCAAAAGGACGCAATGTCCTCCAGCTGCGCGCCGCAATTTTCACAGTATTTCATAGGCAATACCCCCTCTCTTGTGGTTTCCAGTATACGCAGGAATGCCCAATCCGTCAAGGACTTTGTGCGGTCGGGACGGCATGCCCCTTGCGGCAGGCGGGCGGCTGTGGTACAATGCTTGCATCAAAGGAAAGGCAGACGCGGATGTATCGCATTTTTGTGGTAGAGGACGACCGCGACATCGCGGAGGCGATCGCCGAGATGGCGCAAAGCTGGGCATATGAGGTGCGCTGCGTGCAGAATTTCCGCAACGTTTTGGCGGAGTTCGCGTCGTTCGAGCCGCACTTGGTGCTGCTGGACATCGGGCTTCCGTTTTTCAACGGCTATTACTGGTGCGGCGAGATTCGCAAAGCGTCCAAGGTGCCCATCCTGTTCTTGTCCTCCGCGTCCGACAACATGAACATCGTCATGGCGATGAACATGGGCGCCGACGATTTCATTGCAAAGCCGTTTGACGGCGACGTTCTGATGGCGAAAATCCAAGCGATTCTGCGGCGGACGTACGACTTTGGCGCGGGCGCGACGCTGTTTGAGCATCGCGGCGTCCTGCTCAATACGGGCGACGATACGCTGACGTATCAAGAAAACACGGTGCCGCTGACCAAGAACGAATACCGTATTCTGCTGGCGCTGATGCAAAGCAAGGGCAACATCGTCAGCCGCGAAAAGCTCATGGAGCTGTTGTGGGAATCCGACAGCTTCGTGGATGAGAACACGCTCACCGTCAACGTGGGGCGCCTCCGCAAAAAGATCGAGGCGGCGGGCATTTCCGACTTTATCGCCACCAAGCATGGCGTGGGCTACTGGATCCCATAGGAGGACGATGCGCACTTTCTTCCGCTATCTGCATCAAAACATCCTGTCGCTTGCGGCATTCTTCGGACTGTGCGCGCTGTTTGGCGTGTCCTGCGCGCTGTACCGCGTGCCCGTGCAGGTGGCGCTGTATCCCATTCTGCTTGGCGTGCTGGGCGGCGCGTGGTTTTTTGGCGTGGGCTATGTGCGCATGCTGCGGCGGCATCGCGCCCTCAAGAACATTCAAACCTGCGCCGACAATCTTTTGGGCGGGCTGCCGCGTCCGCACGGGGTCGAGGACGCCGACTACCAACGCATCCTGCACCTGCTTTTGGAGGAGCGCCGCCGAAGCGAGACGCAGATGCTGTCGCGCTACGCCGACATGCTGGACTATTACGGGCTGTGGGCGCACCAAATCAAAACGCCCATCGCCGCCATGCGGCTGCACCTTGCCGACGAGGATTCCGAGCTGTCCAGAAAGCTCACGAACGATCTGTTTCGCATCGAGCAATACGTCGAGATGGTCATGCTGTTTCTGCGCTTGGACGCGGACTCCACCGACTATGTCATCAAGCAGTACGACTTGGATGCCATCGTGCGGCAGGCGGTGCGCCGCTATTCGGGCGAATTCATTGCGCGAAAGCTGACGCTGCGTTACACGCCGCTGCACGTTTCGGTTTTGACCGACGAGAAATGGCTGTCGTTTGTGGTGGAGCAGGTGCTGTCCAACGCGCTCAAGTATACCAAAACGGGCGGCGTCACCATCACGCTGGAGAACCCTTTGACCTTGGTGCTTTCTGACACGGGCATCGGCATCGCGGCGGAGGATTTGCCGCGCATCTTTGAAAAGGGCTACACGGGGTACAACGGCCGCGCCGACAAGAAGGCAAGCGGGATCGGGCTGTACCTTTGCAAGCGCGTTTGCGACAATCTGGGGCATCGCATCACGGCGACGTCCCTGCCGGACGCGGGCACGCAGGTGCGCATCGATTTGGCGCATACGGCGCGCACATTCGACTGAAACCTTACAAAACTGTTCGTTTTGACGGCGCAATCGTAAGAGAAAACGATTTTGCGGCGCGGCGCGCTTTGGTATGCTGAGGGTACTAAGGAAAAGGAGCATCTTTATGAGCATATTGCAAGTGGAACGGCTGCAAAAGGTCTACACCACCCGCTTTGGCGGCAACAAGGTCGAAGCGCTGAAGAACATCAATTTCACCGTGGAACAGGGCGAGTACGTCGCCATCATGGGCGAATCCGGATCGGGCAAGACGACGCTTTTGAACATCCTTGCCGCGCTGGATCAGCCCACCAGCGGCCGCGTGATTTTGGACGGCAAAGAGCTGTCCGCCGTGCGCGAATCCGACGCCGCCACGTTTCGGCGTGACAACTTGGGCTTCGTGTTCCAAGAATTCAATCTTTTAGACACGTTTTCCGTGGGCGACAACATCCGCCTGCCCTTGGTGCTTTCCGGGATGCGCTATGGCGAAATGCAGGCGCGCTTGGAGCCGCTTGCCAAACGGCTGGGCGTAGACGACCTGCTCAAAAAATACCCTTACGAGATTTCAGGCGGACAAAAGCAGCGCGTCGCCGTGGCGCGGGCGTGCATCACGCGGCCCAAAATCGTCTTGGCGGACGAACCGACGGGCGCGCTGGATTCCAAAGCCACCGACGAGCTGTTGTCGCTGTTTGCCGATTTGAACCGCGACGGGCAAACGCTGCTGATGGTCACGCATTCGGTCAAGGCGGCAAGCCATGCGGGGCGCGTGCTGTTCATCAAGGACGGTGAAGTCTTCCACCAAATCTATCGCGGCACATCCACCAACGAACAACTGTACCAAAAAATCAGCGACACGCTGACCATGCTGCAGGTGGGCGGTGAACGGGTATGAAGCACGGGCTGTACCTCAAGCTGGCGTGGCAGGGCATCCGCCGCAATCGGCGGCTGTATGTGCCATACCTTCTCACCTGCATCGGCGTCGTGTTGGTGTTCTACATCCTGTCGTTCCTGTCCGAATGTCCCATGCTGCAGCAAATGAGCGGCGGCGGCGTCCTGTCCGCCATTTTGGCGTTCGGCGCCATCGTGGTGGGCATCTTTTCCTTCATCTTTCTGCTGTACACCAACTCCTTTCTGGTGCGGCGGCGCATGACGGAGTTCGGCTTGTACAACATCTTGGGCATGAACAAGCGCAACCTTGCCCGCATCCTCACTTGGGAAACGCTGCTGATTGCGGCGGCGTCGCTGCTGTTTGGGCTGGCGGGCGGCGTCGTGCTGTCCAAGCTTGCAGAGCTTGCACTGGCGTATCTTTTGAAGCTGGACGTGTACATGGCGTTTACCATCTCGACCAATGCGCTGTGGATTGCCTGCATCGTGTTCGCCGTCATCTTCTTGGTGATTTACCTCAATTCGCTGCGCATCCTGCACAAGACCAACGCCATCAACCTGATGCACAGCGAGAACTTGGGTGAGAAGCCGCCGCGTGCCAACTGGGTGTTCGGCGTGTTGGGCGTTTTGATTTTGGGCGGCGCGTACTGGCTGGCGGTCAGCATCCAAGAGCCCATCTCGGCGTTGGCGTGGTTCTTTGTCGCCGTCGTCATGGTAATCGTCGCCACCTACTTGCTGTTCATTTCGGGCTCGGTGGTGCTGTGCCGCATCCTGCAAAAGAACAAACGCTACTACTACAAGGCGAACCACTTCGTTTCGGTGTCCTCCATGGCATACCGCATGAAGCGCAACGGCGCAGGACTGGCGTCCATCTGCATCCTTGCCACCATGGTGCTGGTGATGATCGCCTCCACCACTTGCCTGTACATCGGCACGGAAAGCAGCCTGCGCAGCCGCTATCCCCGCGACATCGTGCTGCAGGCGAACGTTGCATCCATGGACGACCTTTCCGCATCGAACGTTGCCGCCTTTCGGGAACGCTTTGATACGACGCTGGCGCAATGCGGCATCGCTTCGTCCAATCGCGCAGAGTACCGCTACGTCAATCTGACGGGCACGCTGCATAACGGCGTGCTGACCCCAAACGCCTATGTGTTCAACAGAATTTCGGTCTCCCCCTCCGATACGGTGTGTCAGGCGTTCTTCGTGTCGCTTTCCGACTACAACGCCATTACGGGCGAGGCGGCGACGCTGCAAAGCGACGAGTGTATCATCGCAACCTATCACGGCAGCTACGGCTTCGACACGTTCGCGGTGGACGACCTGCAAGGGTATCGCGTCGTCAGAACCGAAAAGAGCGTGCTGCCCAACGGCGACGCCGCCATGGATTTGGTGGCTTCCTACATCGTCGTCATCCCCGACTTCGACGAAGCCATGACCGTGCTGACCGCAAAAAGGGACGGCGCGGGCAATCGGAGCGCAGATCTGCATTGGTGGTGCGGCGTGGACAGCAGTTCAAGCAGCGAGGCGCAGAAAGCGTTCTACGACAGCTCTCTGACATGGCATCGAGATGCGTCCGCCCAACACAGCGCGACGTTTGAATCGTTCATCTGCGACTGCGTGGCGCGGGCAAGCGGCGAATTCTACGAAACCTACGGCGGGCTGTTCTTCATCGGCATCCTCTTAAGCATCGTGTTCATCTGCGCAGCCGTGCTGATGATTTACTACAAGCAGATCACGGAGGGCTACGAGGATCAAAAGCGGTTCGACATCATGCAAAAGGTCGGCATGACCAAGCACGACATCAAAAAGAGCATCAATTCCCAACTGCTGACTGTGTTCTTCGTTCCGCTGCTGCTGGCAGGCGCGCATCTCGCGTTCGCCTTTCCGCTCATCTCCAAACTGCTGGCGCTGTTCAACCTGTCCAACACGCTGCTTCTGGCGTTGACCACCTCCATCAGCTTCGTGCTGTTCGCGCTTCTGTACACGCTGATCTATCGCATCACGTCCAATTCCTACTACAAAATCGTCAGCGACAATTCCGAAACTGCTGCATAACCTCCTAAAGAAGAGTCGGGTTCGCCCGACTCTTTTTGTGTCTAAAATGGAACAGGTATGGCACATTTTTGACGCAAATTTGAAAACAATGCGAAGAATCCAAAAACCGCCGATTCTTTCAGAGCGTTTCAAGAACTGCGGATATAATGAGGGCAAACAAAAAAAGGAGGGCTTCTGCTATGAAAAAAGCACTATCCATTTATCTTTCCCTGTGTCTTTGCGCGCTTGTGCTGATCGGCTGCACCGCCGACACGAACACGAACGAGGACGCAGACGCGACGGCGACCGACGCGCAAACCGTCACCATCGATCTGGCGAGCCTCACCGACCAAACGATCTACGGCTACGTCGAAAGCATCGCCGACAACACCCTTACGTTGTCGCTTGGAACGCTGTCCACAGCCGAGATGTCTGAGATGCCCAACGGCGCCGACGGGACTGCATCCGCGATGCCCGACAATTCCGACAGCGACGCAAGCGGCGGCACGGCGCCCTCCATGCCGAGTGACGGCACGGCGCCTTCCATGCCGAGTGACGGCACGGCGCCCTCCATGCCGAGCGACAGCGACGGCACAACCCGACCCGACGGCATGGGCGGCGGCATGGGCGGCATGCAGCAGTTTACCAAGGACGGAACGGTTGCCACGTTGGTCGTGACGGACGCATCCATTCTCACATCGGAGCAATTCGGGCAAAGCACAGCGGCGACCCTTTCCGATGTGACGGTGGGTTCCATCCTTGCCATCACCATTGACGCAAACAGCAACATCACCAACATCGCCATCACCGATGCGCGCTTGGCGGGCGACACGTCAAACGACGCGGGCGGACAGCCCGGTGCAGGCGGCGGACAGGCGGATGCGGGCAATCAACCCGGCGGCATGGGCGGCGGTTCGTCGGCGCCCACCGATTACGATTCTGCCAACACCTACTCGACGGACGATACGGTGTCCGATACGACCCTCACGTCCACGGGCACGGATGAAAACGCGGTGCTGGTGACGAACGCGGCGACGGTGCTGTTTGAGAACACGGTGCTGTCGCGCATCTCCTCCGACAGCACGGGCGGCGACAACGCCAGCTTCTACGGCGTGGGCGCGGCGCTGTTGGTCATTGACGGCACGGCAACCGTTTCAAACGGCAGCATCACCACGGATGCGGCGGGCGGCGCGGGTGCGTTCGCCTTTGACACGGGCGTGGTGTACATCGCGGGCTGCACCATCCAAACCGAGCAGGATACGTCGGGCGGCGTACACGTCGCGGGCGGCGGCACCCTGTACGGATGGGATTTGACCGTCACCACAAACGGCGCTTCGTCGGCTGCGATTCGCTCCGATCGGGGCGGCGGCACGATGGTGCTGGACGGCGGCGACTACACCTCCAACGGCAGCGGCTCGCCTGCCATCTATTGCACGGCGGACATCACCGTCCACAACGCGACGCTCACCGCCAACGGTTCGGAAGCGGTCTGCATCGAGGGACGCAATACGCTGCGCCTGTTCGACTGCGTCCTTTCGGGCAATATGCCGAACGACAGCCAAAACGATACGACGTGGACGGTCATCGTGTACCAGAGCATGTCGGGCGATTCCCAAGTCGGCGACGGCGTGTTTCAAATGGTCGGCGGGACGCTGACGGCGAATCGCGGCGGCGTGTTTTACACCACCAACACCGAATGTCACTTCCTATTAAATGACGTCACCATCGTGAAGACGGATGCGGACGGCGCATTCCTGCAATGCACGGGCAACACCAACGCCCGCGGCTGGGGCAGTGCGGGCGCCAACGGCTCCGACTGCACCTTTACCACCGTTGCGCAGACGATGCAGGGCGACGTGATTTGGGACAGCATCAGCACGCTTGCCTTTTATATGACCGAGGGCAGCACGCTAAACGGCGCGTTCGTCCAAGATGAAACATGGGCGGGCGACGGCGGCACGGGCAGCGCCACGCTGTATTTGGACAGCAGCTCCACATGGATTGTGACGGGCGACAGCACCCTGACGACGCTCCACAACAACGGCGTCATCCGTGATGCGGACGGCAACACCGTGACCATCGTGGGCACGGACGGCACGGTCTATCAAAGCGGTACCGGCGCTTACACGATCACCGTGACGCAGTACGACACCGTGGTCGATCTGTCCGGCGCGGATTCCGTGCCTGCTTACAGCAGCTACGCGGTGACCAAGCCCGACACGCTTGCATAAGAGAATCACAAACAAGGGCTGCGGCAAGAAGTTTGCTGCAGCCCATTTTCATGTTATTTTGGGATTCAGTGCTTTTCGATGAAGTCGGCTTCCACATGATCCAGCACGCCTTGAAACGGCAAGGCGCTTCGGATAGCGCGGGTGGTGCAGCGATTCAGGTCGAACAGCTGCAGCGTGGAGAAGCCCGAGATCATGACGCGGTAGGGGTGGGTGGCGTTGCCGACGCTTTGCCGAAGCCCCACCGTAAACCCCACATGGGGGACTTCTTCGATGAAGCGGTCGCAGGCCTGTTCGGTGGTGAACGCCATCAGCAGGTTGACGCGGCGCACCAGAGAGACGTCGCCGTCCCGATGCTGCACCGACTTGATGTAGGCGGCGTTTTCCACCGACTGGAGCTTGGCGTCGTCGGGAAACAGCAGGCAATAGTACGTCGCGTAATGCGTTTCCGCAACGTGTCCGCAGGTCACCTGCAGGTGCGGTTCGGCACGGCACAGCGTGGTGACGCGCTGAATGAGGTTGGCGTCGGACGTGTAGAAGTAGAACTGCAGCAGCGCTTTCAGCCCAATTCCGCCGACGAAGATGGCATTCTCCTGCAGCTGCTCGCTGAGCGTATGCTGCAGGGCGCTTGCGGCGCGCTCCTCCTTGCGGGAGAATTCCACAGCCTCCGCATCGCGGGGCGCACAGCTGATATAGACCAGGTGCGCGTAGCCCAGGGTGGGCAACAGCTCCCAGTACTGGAGATCGACCTGAAAGACCGCCTCTTGATTATGCCATTCCCATTCGTACCGCAGCCAATCAGTCATGGATCAAAACGGCTTTGATACGGCGCACGCCATTGGAGGACGCTTCTTCCTTTTTGATTTCGAACCGACCCAAATCGCCGGTGCGCTTTGCGTGGGGGCCGCCGCAGATTTCCTTGGAGAACTGCCCCATGGTGTAGACCTTGACCTTCGCACCGTATTTGTTCTCGAACAGGCCGATGGCGCCGTGGGACTTCGCTTCGTCCACGGTCATTTCCTCACAGGTGATGGGCACGTCGGCTTGGATCGCTTCGTTGACAAGGCGTTCGACCTCTTTCAGCTCTTCGGGGGTCACCTTGCGTGAGAAGCTGAAGTCGAAGCGCAGCCGTTCTGCGGTGATGTTGCTGCCCTTTTGGGCGACGGAATCGTCCTGCAGCACCTTGCGCAGCGCCGCTTGCAGCAAGTGGGTGGCGGAGTGCAGCGCGGCGGTTGCTTCGCTGTTGTCCGCAAGGCCGCCCTTGAAGCGCTGTTCTGCGCCCGCTTGCGACTTCTTTTGATGCTCCTCGAACGCAGCGTGGAAGCCTTCCACATCCACCGTGTAGCCCTGCTCCTTGGCAAGCTCCATGGTAAACTCGATGGGGAAGCCGTAGGTGTCGTACAGGTGGAAGGCGGAAACGCCGTCGATCTCCTTGGTGGGCAGGTCGCGCACCAGCTTGGCGAATTCGCGGATGCCCTTCTTCAGCGTGTCGGAGAAGCGGTTTTCTTCCTTGCGCAGCTCGGACAGAATCTTTTCGGAATTGTCCTTCAGCTCCGTATAGAAATCGCCGTAGTTTTGAATGACGCATTCCGCCAGCGTGCAAAGCGCGTAGCGCGGCATCTCCAGTTGGGATGCGTAACGGATGCTGCGGCGAATCAACCGACGCAGGATGTAGCCCTGATCCACATTGGACGGGGTGACGCCGCGCTGGTCGCCCAAAATGAAGGTGGCGCAGCGAACGTGGTCGGCGACGATGCGGAACGCACGGGTCGTTTCGGGATTGTCGTGATAGCCCTTGTGCGAAAGCTGCGCGATAAGCGCAATGACGTCGGCAAAGGCGTCGGTGTCGAATACGCTCTCCACACCCTGCAGCGTCGCAACGGTGCGATCCAGTCCCATTCCAGTGTCCACGTTCTTTTGCTGCAGCGGCGCAAAAACGCCGTCGGCGACCTTGTTGTACTCCATGAACACGTTGTTCCAGATTTCGAGGTACTTCTTGCAGTCGCAGCCCGCTTTGCAGTCGGGGCCGCAGGGCGCAGCGCCGGTGTCGTAGAAGATTTCGGTGTCGGGACCGCAGGGGCCGGTCTGACCGGCGGGGCCCCACCAGTTGTGCTTCTTGGGCAAATAGACGATGTGGGACGGGTCTACGCCCATCTCTACCCAACGGTCGTGGGCAACGGCGTCACGCGGACAGTCGGCGTCCCCTTCAAAGCAGGTGAAGTACAGCTTGTCCTTGGGAATGCCCAGCCACTTTTCGTCGGTGAGAAACTCCCAAGAAAACGCGATGCTTTCCTTTTTGAAGTAGTCGCCCAGCGACCAGTTGCCCAGCATCTCAAAGAAGGTGCAGTGCGAGGTGTCGCCCACTTCGTCGATGTCGCCGGTGCGCACGCACTTTTGTACGTCGGTCAGCCGCTTGCCTTCGGGATGCTTTTCGCCCATCAGATAGGGAACGAGCGGATGCATGCCCGCCGTGGTAAACAGGACGGTCGGATCGTTCTCCGGGATCAGCGACGCGGACGGGATGACCGCGTGCCCCTTGGAACGGAAATAGTCTAAGTAGAGTAGTCGCAGTTCTTTGCTTGTTAACGAACGCATGGTGCAGTCCTTTCCTATTATGTAAAAAAGTCAACTGTTATTGTACGAAACTTGCAGGCGTTTGTCAACTGAAAACCGCACGACAAAATCGGAAGGGAATGAAAAAGATTATGGCGTCAAAAAAATATATCAAAATATGACGAAAAAGGGGGTTGACAAGGCAGGGAAAACGTGGTTAAATAGGCAACGTTCCGCAAAACGCGCGCGGGGGAACCGAGCCGAAAGGCACGGGGAACGGCACCAAAAAAACTTTAGAAAAAGCGAAAAAAGGTGTTGACAAACAGCGAGCGGCGCGGTATACTAACAAAGCTGTCGCAAGAGCGACGGCAGAGCACCTTGAAAACTATATAGTGCAAGAACAACAAACAAGCCAGTCAATTTTGGACTCGAAAGAGAATAAAAGCGACAATAAGCGCAATGAATTTGAGACGACCAAGCGAAAATAAGTGAGCAAGCAACTGGAAACAGTTGACAGAGATTGAACTCAAGAGTTTGATCCTGGCTCAGGACGAACGCTGGCGGCGTGCCTAACACATGCAAGTTGAACGGAGTATAGAACTTCGGTTTTGTACTCAGTGGCGAACGGGTGAGTAACGCGTGAACAACCTGCCTCTTTGTGGGGGATAACAACCGGAAACGGTTGCTAATACCGCATAAGACCACACTGTCGCATGACAGAGGGGTCAAAGGAGCAATCCGCAGAGAGAGGGGTTCGCGTCCCATTAGGTAGATGGCGGGATAACAGCCCACCATGCCGACGATGGGTAGCCGAGCTGAGAGGCTGATCGGCCACACTGGAACTGAGACACGGT
>CAYRQM010000040.1:0-14967 GCA_964426415.1 uncultured Christensenella sp. | reverse complement strand
GCAGCAGTGCCAACACCATACAGAGTGCCATGATCAGTGCAAGTGTTCTTTTCATATTCCCTCCATACGCGTAATGCTTGGGCATTCTTCATCATCTTATCACGAACCCGCCCACAATTGCAAGAGAGAACCCCGCATTCTGCCTACAATAGCGAAAGTTTTTTCCTTCGTGCAAACTGCACGCAAAAAGAGCCGCAAAGCGCGGCTCTTTGGGAAACCCGAATTACTTGGTTTCGGCTTCTTTCAGCGCATGGAGCGCCGCCACATGGAGCACGATGTCCGACAGCAGCCAAATCATGCCGGAAACGCAGATGCCGCCGCAGAAAACGAGCAGGAAGAACCCGAAGGAACCGAAATGCGCCGCCAAAACGATGGCTGCGATGGTGAACAGCAGCACCATCACGGCTGCCGCACCCTTGGCGATCATGCCGGTAAGACCTTGCGCCTTGCAGTATTTTTGGAGCGCGCACGGCTCTTGCGGACTTTGGGGCGCGACGGGGGGAACGGGCTGTTGTACAGGCGGGACGGTCGAACGAAACGGCTGCCCACAGCTGTCGCAGAACGCTGCGGTGTCGGGCAGCTGCCGACCACATTTGGGACAAAACATGTTTGTTACCTCCTACTATATAATGGTTCGTGGGACGGGCAAAACGTCCGTCATTTTAGAACATCCCGCGGGACTGCCGCGGGATGCAAACGTTATTCTGCCAGAAGGCTGGCGTAGGTGTCCTCGTGGTAGATTGCCGCGCTCTTGGCTTGCGTCAGCCATGTGGCGCTCAATTCGTCCCAAGAGGTGTCCTGCGCATCGATGAGCGCCGCCGTTTGGATGGCTTCGGCGTTGTCCGCCTGCGCGATGGTGCCCGCTTCCACAAGCGAGACGAGCCGCACGATGTAGAACGTGTTGTCCACTTCGATCACCGACGTGTATGCGCCGGGCGTCAGGGCGGCAACCGCCGTGCAAAGCGATGCGTCGTACAGGCTGTCTTCGCCGCCGATGTACATCAGCACGCCCGCAAGATCGGATTCCGTGGCGGCGGTGGTGTTGTAGCTTGTCATGACTTCTTCGAAGGAAGTGCCGTTTTGCAGCGCAAGGTATGCGTCGTTGGCACGCGCCTTTTCAATGCCCGCATACGCCTGCAAGAATCCTTCGTTTTGCAGAACCAGCTCGGCATAGCGCGTCTTGATCTCTGCCTGCCGCGCCGTATCCTCGCCCGTCAGCGCCAGCTTGCCATATTCGGCTTCCAGCGCGGTCATTTCGGTGACGTTGGTGTCGTAGGTTGCGTCCAGCTCGGCGGACGGTGCGATCTTGATGATCTGCACATTCGCAAACCCTGCGGGCACATACAGTGCGGGCAGCGCGCTGCTGCCGCTTGCAAAGCCGTTCACTTGGTCGCGGTAGGAGGTGGGCGTGGCGTCAAAGGACGTCTGCTGCTGTGCCAAAGTCGCTTCGTACCATGCGGTCACCGCCGCGTCGTCAATGGTGACGGTGGCGTCGTTGTTGGCGCGCAGCTTGGCGGAAAGCGCATCGATGAGGTAGTTTTGATAGTAACCGTCGTATTGATTCGACATGTAGTCGTCGAAGGTGTAATCGTCGCCGTAGTACTGTGCCAATTCCGTATTGATTTGATCCATCGCGGCGGAAAGCTCCTCGTCGGACAGGCCGGAAATCTCGGTGATGGAGGCGTCGGCGCTGCCGTAGTTTTGCGCGTAGTAGCAGACCGTGTCGTTTTGAATGGATGTGACCTGCTCCTGCGTCTGCGTCTCTACCGCGGCAAGCTCGTCTTCGCTGAGCGTCACGCCCATCTGTTCTGCCATGTACTGCGGGAGATGGTAGCTGATGACGTCTTCCAGCGTGGTCGCAAGGTCGACCGTCGTGCCCGAATAGGACGCCATTTGCTGGTAGTAGCTGTATGTATCGGAAACCTCGCCTGCAGTGATCTTTGTGCTGCCAAGCTCGATGGCAATTGCGTCCTCGTCCAACGTATCCGCGGAAGCGGACGGCGCGGTCGTGGCGTCTGCACCGTCGGCGGGCTTGTTCTTGTCCACAAGGCACCCGACCGTCGTCATCGCCAAGGCGAACACCAAAACCAGCGCAAAAATGCGCGTGTACTTCTTCATATCAAATAATCCTTTCCGTTTGTCGGTTCATTATACTCCATCCGCGGGCAAGATGCAATGCATGAGCCTGTAAAGAAATTGTGGCAGTTTTGCAACGATTTCCGCGGCAGACGCCTTTTTGTACAATAATTGGATGGATGCAGGCGCCGTTGCCGTCAATTTGGCGTCCGCTTCGCCCGCAAGCACCGCCAGCAGCTGCATGCCGTCGGGCTGCGCCTTCTCGTCGAACAGCAGCGTCGCCTTGCCGTCTCGAATCGTCACGGAGGCAAGCTGCGCCCGCGCCGCGTAAGCGCGAATCAGCGCAAGCTGCATCAGATTCAGTACGGGAACGGGCAGCTCGCCGTACCGATCTTGGAACTCGTCCAAAAGGTCGGCATAGCCGTCGTTGTCGCCGATTTGTGCAATGCGCTTGTACATGGCAAGACGATGCAGCTCACCCGGCAAAAACGATTGCGGCACATACGCGTCGATGGGCGCGTCCACCGTCGTTTCGATTTCGGGCGCGCAGGGCTCGCCCTTCGCTTCCGCCACCGCCTGCCGCATCAGCTTGCAGTAGTATTCGTAGCCGATGTCTGCAATGTGGCCGTGCTGCTCCGCGCCCAAAAGACTGCCTGCGCCGCGAATCTCCAAATCGCGCATGGCAAGGCGGAACCCTGCCCCGAATTGGGTGAACTCGCGGATGGCAAGCAGCCGCTTTTGCGCCGTCTCCGAGACGGCACGCGCCTGCGGCACGGTCAAATACGCGTACGCCATGCGGGTGGAACGCCCCACGCGGCCACGCAGCTGGTAGAGCTGCGCCAGCCCCAGCTTGTCCGCCTCCAAAACCACCAGCGTGTTGGCGTTGGGAATGTCCACGCCGCTTTCGATGATGGTGGAACACAAAAGAATATCGGTCTCGCGCTCCAAAAACGACAGCATCGCCTGCTCCAACTGGGCTTCGGGCATCTGCCCGTGCGCCATTTCGATGCGCGCATCGGGCAACAGGCTGCGCAGGTGCTTGAGCGTGCTGCCCATCGAAAGCACACGGTTGGACACCACAAACGCTTGCCCGCCGCGTGCCAGCTCGCGCTGCAGCGCGCTTGCCACAAACGCGTCGTTGTACTCCATCACAAACGTCTGTACGGGGAATCGGTTTTCGGGCGGCGTCTCGATGGTGGAGATGTCCCGGATGCCCGTCATGGACAGGTTCAGCGTGCGCGGAATCGGCGTCGCCGTCAGCGTCAGCACGTCGATTTCGCTGCGCAGCGCCTTGATCTGTTCCTTGTGATTGACGCCGAAGCGATGCTCCTCGTCGATAATCAACAGCCCCAGATCCTTGAAATGCACCGACTTGGCAAGCAGCGCGTGCGTGCCCACCACCATGTCGATCTCGCCCGTTTCCAGCCGCTTTTTGATGTCGGCACATTCCTTGGGCGACTGAAACCGCGAAAGACACGCCACCCGCACGGGAAAATCGGCAAACCGCGCCAGCATCGTGCCGTAATGCTGCTGCGCAAGAATCGTCGTCGGCACCAAAAACGCCACCTGCTTGCTGTCTTGGATCGCCTTGAACGCAGCCCGCAGCGCCACTTCCGTCTTGCCGTAGCCCACGTCGCCGCACAGCAGCCGATCCATCGAACGCGGCGCTTCCATATCTGCCTTGATCTGTGCGATGGCGGTCACCTGATCGGGCGTCTCCTCATAGGGGAACGATTGCTCCAGCCGCTTCTGCCACGGCGTGTCGGTCGAAAAGGCATGTCCCTTATTTGTCGCACGTTCGGCGTACAAACGCGCCAAATCCACCGCCAGCTTCTTGGCGCCTTCCCGCGCCTTCTGCACCCGCTGCTGCCAGTCCGTCCCGCCGAGCTTCGACAGGGCGGGCGGCGTTTCCTCGTCGCCGCCGACGTATTTTTGGATACGATCCAGTTGATCGGTCGGGATGTACAGCTTGTCGTTGCCCCGATACGCAAACAGCAGATAGTCGCGGGTGCTGTTCTGCACCGTCAACTGCTCCACGCCCATAAACCGCCCGATGCCGTGCGCCTCGTGGACGACGTAATCGCCCACCGCAAGGTCGGCAAACCGCAGCGTGCCGCTCTTTTTGCGGGCGTGCGCCGACGGCTTCTTGCCAAACAGCTCCTGCGCCGAAAGCACAAACAGGTGCAGCTCCGGATACGCAAACCCTTGCGGCAGCGATTCCTTCAGCACCAAAATCTCGCCGCGCACGGGCGGACGGGCAAGCACGTCTGAGGATGCGACTTTTATGTCGCAGGTTGAGAGCTGCTCCAGCACGCGGTCTTGTCCCTCTCCCGCGTACAGCAAAACCGCCTCCCGCCGCTGTTGCATTTGCTTGAGCTCGGCGGCAAGCTGTTCAAAATCGGACAGGTATTGGGGCGCGTTTTGGGCGGTGAAGCCCACCCGTTCCCGATGCTTGAAGCCGGGGCAGGTGCGAAACAGCGGATAGAACGCCGCCGTGCGGCTCGTGTCCAAGCTGTGTTCCAAGTCGTCTGTGGGCAGCAGCAGCTTAGCCTGCATCGGATGCCCCTCGCCGCGCTCCAAGGTGGCGGCAACCGTTTCTGCATGCACCAATTCTGTCGCACGTGCTTCGTCCAAGATGCGCTGCGGGTCGTTGAGCAGGATGGAAGCGTCACGCGGCAAATATTCCAAAAGGGTGGTGGTCACGGGGTACAGCAGCGGCAGCAGCACGTCCGCGCCCACGCAGGGGCGCCCCTCCTGCCACGATTCCCGCTGCATGGAGAAGCCTTCCGCCTTTTTGAGCAGCCGCAGCGCCCGCGCCATGGCTTCCTCCGTTTGCGGCGTTTCAAACGCGGGCGGCAGCACCGCCTGCATGGTTTGCTCGACGCTGCGCTGGGTCAGCGGATCGAAGCAGCGAATCTGGTCGATCTCGTCCCCGAAAAACTCGATGCGGTACGGGTATTCCGCCTGCGGCGGGTACACGTCCAAAATGTCGCCCCGCGCCGCGCATTGCCCCTGTCCTTCGATTTGGTCGGTGCGCTCGTAGCCCGCCGCAACCAACCGTTCCAGCAGCGTCCGCGGGTCTATCGCGTCGCCCGTGCGCACCGTCACAAGCTGCGACAAAAATGTCTCAGGCATGGCGAGCCGTTCCATCAGGGCTTCGCCGCAGGTGACGATGAGGCTCGGCACGGAGAGCGCCAGCCGCGAAAGCACCGCCAGCCGCAGGGCGCGCCGCTCGGCGCTGACCGCCTGCAGATGCACCAGCGGCAAATCACGCGGCAAGAACAGCAGCGCGTCGGGGCGGTACGCTTGCAAAACGTCGTGCAGCCGCAGCGCTTCGGCGGGCGTCGGCGTCACCCACAGCACCGTGCGCGTCGTCGCCAACGCTGCTGCGACGCCGGGACGGTGCGGTTCGGGCAGCCCAAAAACGGCAACCGTGCCGTTGCCGTCCGTCAGAGCTGTTTCCAGCTGTCGATACGCCGCGTCCTTTCGGATCGCCGCAAGCAATGCTTCCATTTCGTTCCCTTGGTGCAAAAATGCACCGTCTATTCTTGAGGTTTCGTTTTGCTGTTGTCGATGGATTCGGATTGGGACGCTTCGTGCTTTTTGTTGTACAGCGCCTGCGCCTTTTCAATTTGCCCCGCCACAATCATTTCGGCGGCGTCGGCGGCGTGGGCGAAGGATTCGGCAAGCAATGCCTGCTCGTCCTTGCTCGGACGCTTGAGAACATAATCGCGCAAGAGCAGCGAATCGTCCTTGCCGATGCCAATGCGGATGCGCGGGAAGGCTTCGGAGTGGATGCACGCCAAGATGGAACGCATCCCGTTGTGGCTGCCGCCCGTGCCGCTGCTGCGGATGCGGAGCGAGCCGACGGGCAGGTCGATGTCGTCGTACAGGACGATCAGCCGTGACGGATCCAGCTTATAGAAGTGCAAAATCTGCTGCACGCAGTCGCCGCTGTTGTTCATGTACGTTTGCGGCTTGACCAAAATGACGCGTTCGCCGTGCAAAAAGCCTTCGCCGTACAGGGCGGAGAACCCTTTGCTTTTGATTTTGATGTTGGCGCGGCTCGCCAACAGGTCGAGGCTCAAAAAGCCCACGTTGTGCCGCGTTTTGCGATAGGACATGCCCGGATTGCCGAGCCCCACGATGAGATACATAAGACTCCTTATTCGTCGTAAAAATTGCGCTGCGTTTGCGGCGTTTGCGGCTCCGCGTCTTGGGAGCTTGCCGCGTCGTCGTAGCGGTTATTCGGCGGCTTGGGTGTGAAATCGGACTGCGGCGGAACGGGCGCAGGTGCGTCCGCCGTCATTTGCGCTTCACGGCGTTCGCGGCGCGCATCCATGGCGCCGCCCACCAGCATGCCCAAGCACGCGCCGATGCACGCGCCCGCCAAGATTTTTCCAAACAGGACGCCTGCCAAAAGCCCCAAAAGTAAGCCCGCGCCCATGCAAAGCGGCAAAAACGGCGTCAACCCGCGCAGGGAATACACCAACAGCGCGTCGTCGTCCGCCGCGTCGGGCACAAACCCGAACGCGAACAGCAAAGGTGCGCTCTCGTCACGCGGCGCAAGCAGGGTGGTGACGCCCAGTGCGCCCGCTTCGGCGCACAGCCGCCTGAGCAGCGTTTGTGCCGCACCTGCCGCATCGGCGTCGGTCAGCAGGATGCTTTGAATGCACAAAATGCCGCCGTTCTTGTCGGGCTTTCCAAGGGTGAACGAGACAGACGCCACGATGCTGTTTTGCTCCAACGCCACCAGCACCCGCTGCTTGTCCCGCAGCATGGACAAAAACCGTTTTGCGGTTTCGTCCGCGCCGCCAAGGCGATCAAACAGCGCGCCTTCTTGATTGCACATTCTTTTGGTGAGGGTGCGAACCCGCATGGCAACCTTCCTCCTTTATCATTATACCAAACCGCACCCCAAAACGGAAGTCCATTTGAAAGAATTGTGGAGCAATTGCAAACAAACGAAAATGCCCTTGCAATCGCAAAATGGTTGGCGTATCATGAGTTTAGCACTCGAAGG
The DNA here is from genome assembly GCA_964426415.1 of uncultured Christensenella sp. GTDB lineage: Bacteria > Bacillota > Clostridia > Christensenellales > CAG-138 > UBA3792. The sequence goes on along the minus strand of CAYRQM010000040.1, from coordinate 7,868 downwards.
ACGAGAGTGCTAAAACGACATTTCTTGAAGGAAGGGAACGATATGAATGCAAACCAACTGACGCAAAAGAGCATCGAAGCCGTACAGGCGGCGCAGCGCGACGCGCAAGAGCGCAACAACACGCAGCTGGAGTTGGTGCATCTTTTTTACGCGCTGATTGACGATGCGGACGACCTGAACGCTCAATTGTTTACGGCGATGCAGGTCGATTTGAACGGACTCAAGCGCGACACACGGGCGGCGATCGACCGCCTTGCCACATACAGCAACGGGGGCGACGCAAGCTATGCAAGCCCTGCGGTGAACCAAGCGCTGACGCAGGCGGAGACGGAGGCGAAGCGCATGGGCGACGCCTACGTTTCGGTGGAACACCTGATGCTGGGCATTTTGGCAAAGCCCGACGACGCCGTTCGAACGCTTCTGAAGGCGTACAACATCACCCGCGACGGGTATTTGGCGGCGCTGAAGAACGTACGGGGCAATCGGCAGGTGGATTCGGACAATCCGGAAAGCACCTACGACGTGCTGAACAAATACGGGCAGGACTTGGTTGCCTTGGCGCGGGAGCACAAGCTGGATCCCGTCATCGGACGTGACGACGAAATCCGCAGCGTCATCCGCATCCTGTCGCGCAAGACCAAGAACAACCCTTGTCTCATCGGTGAGCCGGGCGTCGGCAAGACCGCCATCGCGGAGGGGCTGGCGCTGCGGATTGTGCGGGGCGACGTGCCCGACAACCTGAAGGATCGCAAGCTGTTTTCCTTGGACATGGGCGCGCTGGTGGCAGGCGCCAAGTACCGCGGCGAATTTGAAGAACGGCTGAAGGCAGTGCTGCAGGAGGTCAAAAAGAGCGACGGCAAGATCATCCTCTTTATCGACGAGCTGCACACCATCGTGGGCGCGGGCAAGATGGACGGCGCGATGGACGCGGGCAACATCCTAAAGCCCATGCTGGCACGGGGCGAGCTGCATTGCATCGGCGCGACCACCATCGACGAATACCGCAAGTACATCGAAAAGGACGCGGCGTTGGAGCGTCGGTTCCAGCCCGTCATGGTGAACGAGCCATCCGTAGAGGACACCATCTCCATCCTGCGTGGGTTGGAGGAGCGGTACGAGGTCTATCACGGCGTCAAGATTCACGACGCGGCGCTGATTGCGGCGGCGAAGCTGTCCGATCGGTACATCTCGGATCGGTTTTTGCCCGACAAGGCAATCGATCTGGTGGACGAAGCCTGTGCCATGATCAAGACGGAAATGAATTCCATGCCGTCCGAGATGGATGCCACCATGCGCCGCATCATGCAGCTGGAGATTGAAGAAACCTCCTTGAAGCAGGACGACGACCCCAAGGCGCAGGCGCATTTGGAGGAGATTCGCAAGCAGCTTGCCGCGCTGCGCGAGGAATTCCACGCCATGAAAGCCAAGTGGGAAGTGGAAAAGAGCGCCATCACCCGCGTGCAGCAGCTGCGGGAGCAGATTGAGCGCGTGGGCACCGAAATCACGGCGGCGGAGAACGCGTACGATCTGAACAAGGCGGCGGAGCTGAAATACGGCGAGCTGCCCAAGCTGCAGGCACAGCTGAAGGAGGAGGAAGCCAAGGCAGCCACGCGGGAGAACACGCTTTTGCGTGACCATGTGACCGAAGCGGAGATTGCGGAGGTTGTGGCGCGGTGGACGGGCATTCCCGTTTCCAAGCTCTTGGAAAGCGAGCGCAAAAAGCTGCTGCATTTGGACGAGCAGCTGCATCGGCGCATCGTCGGACAGGACGACGCGGTACAGCGCGTGGCGGACGCCATTTTGCGTTCGCGGGCGGGCATTCAAAATCCGAACCGCCCCATCGGTTCCTTCCTGTTCTTGGGGCCTACGGGCGTCGGCAAGACGGAGCTATGCAAGGCGCTGGCAAAAGCGCTGTTTGACGATGAGCGCAATCTGGTGCGGATTGACATGAGCGAATACATGGAGCAATATTCCGTGTCGCGTCTGATCGGTGCGCCTCCGGGCTACGTCGGCTACGACGAGGGCGGACAGCTGACCGAAGCGGTGCGCAGAAAGCCCTATGCGGTGGTGCTGTTTGACGAAGTGGAAAAGGCGCATCCCGACGTGCTGAACGTGCTGCTGCAGGTGCTGGACGACGGGCGCATTACCGACGGACAGGGCCGCACGGTGGACTTCAAGAACACCATCATCATCCTGACGTCCAACATCGGTTCCGAAACGCTGCTTGCGGGCATGGACGCCAACGGGCAGCTGCGCGAAGGCGTGGAGGAATGGGTGCTGCGCGATCTCAAGAACCACTTCCGTCCCGAATTCATCAACCGTCTGGATGAAATTGCGTTCTTCCGTCCGCTGACCGCCGACGATCTCGACCACATCGTGGACTTGCTGTTCGTCGATCTGCAAAAGCGGTTGGAAGCCCGCGGCGTCAAGCTGGTCGTGACGCCTGCCGCGAAAAAGACCATCATCGACAACGGCAGCGACCCGCAGTTTGGTGCAAGACCGCTGAAGCGGTACATCCAATCCCATGCCGAATCGCTGCTGGCGCGCACCATCATCGCGGACGCGCCCAAGGAGGGCACGACGCTGACGCTGGACGCCGACGAACACGGCTTGACCGTGCGAGAATAAGCGCAAAAACACCCCCGCAAGCCGACGCCTGCGGGGGCGCTGCATTTTTGGGGCTACACCACCAAGTCGCCCTCTTCGCTGTTGATGACCTCGTAGATTTCCTCCTCCACGCCCGTTTCCGCGTTGATGTAGATGAGGAAGAACACATCGTTTTTCACGCACTTGCATTCGTAGCACAGAATCTCTGACTCGTTGCTCTTGGGAATCAGCGCCAGCTTCACCTGCTCGATGGTAAGCCCGTCGGAAACGGCGTCGCGGGCGTCCTGCTCGGTCAAAACGGGCGCCTTCAAGGTGCGCTGCGTATGATGAAAATAGTAGTTTCGCGCATCCATGCCGATGACCTCGTTGGTCTGCCGATCCACATAGACCTTGATCAAGTCGGCGTACAGCACCACCCCATCTTGGATGGCGGCATAGTTGAGCACCACGCAGCCGCTGTAATACTGCGCGTAGGACGGTTCCATCTCGCCAAAGCCCTGCTCGGCAAGGAAGCGTGCCGCCGTTTCGTGGGATCGTTGGCTTTCCTCCTCGGTGGGCGCGTCGTCGTTGGCGCCTGCAGGCTGGCGCATAAAGTACAGCAGCAAGCCGCCGTTTCGCGTGACGGACAGGCTCACTTCGCCCTGTTCGTCCGAAGCGGAATACTCATAGGTGACAATCGTTCCTTCGCACTTGCCGTCGTAGGTGGGTTCCACGCCCAAAAACGACTGCGCAATCTGCGTCGCCGTGGCTTCGTCCACCGTCTCTTGCGGCAGCCCCTGCGCCGTCGCCGCTTCGCTGCTTTCCGAGAAGGGGCCGTCGTACAGCAGGGAGGGATAGTCGGTGATGCTCTCCTCGTCCTCGCTGTCTCCGTAGTAGGTTTCCGTCGTGAGCGCGTCGGTGGGCAGCTCGCCTGCCATAAGCTGTTCGTACATCGTGTCGGACATCGTGGCGCATTGGGTGCGCAGCGTTTCCAGCTGGTCACGATCCTCCTGCCCGATCGGCTTTCCCGCCAAGACGCTGCACAAAAGCGAGTAGGCATAGTCGCCGATGCGGGTGACAAACGACTGCATCCCATTTGCGGATGCGTGGGTCGCCGGAAGCTGAGAAAGCGCGCCTTGGGCGCTTGCCGCCAGCCGCCAAACATCCGCCAAAAGCCGCGTGTACTGGGCGGCAGAACCTGCGGCGGTCAGCTTGGTGAGCGCCGTTTCCATGTCGTTCAAATCGTTGATGAGCGTGTGGTACACGCTTTGGGTCTGCGCCGCAATGTGTTGGGTCTGCTGCTCGATGGTCGCCGCCTGCTCCGAAATCTTGGTGTTCGAGGTGGCGCTTTGGGCGCGCGCGTCCAAGTACAGCACCGACATCACCGCAAAGCCGATGGCGAGCACGGCGGGCGTGCCGAATATCCAAATCTTCTTTCTCATACCCGCCTCCTATTGACAGAATACATGCTTGCCGATGGTGATGATGATGGGGCGCGTGAGAATCCATTTGCTGGTGGCGGTCACGGGATTATAATAGTAGATGCAGCCGCCCGTTGGGTCCCACCCGTTCATGGCGTCCTTTGCCGCCTTGATTGCCGAATCGCCCGGCGTCAGATTGATTTGCCCGTCCGATACGGCGGTAAATGCGCCCTGCTGATAGATGACGCCCGAAATGGAGTTGGGGAATTTGCTGCTTTTCACGCGATTGAGCACCACCGCGCCCACCGCCACCTGTCCCTTGTACGATTCGCCACGCGCTTCGCCGTGGATGCATTGCGCCAGCAGGTAGACGTCGCCGCTTGCGGACGATGACGAGGAGGACGACGAGGACGACGAGGACGAGGACGACAGCGTCATGCCCAAGGCGGCTGCCGTTTGATTGCCCACGACGCCGTCTACGGTCAATCCGTTCTTCGACTGAAAATAGCGCACCGCCTGCTCCGTTTGACTGCCGTAAACGCCGTCGATGGAGCCCGAATAGTAGCCCCATGCCTTGAGCTTCTTTTGCACGGCGATCACTTCGTCGCCCGTGGAGCCGCGCTTCAAAACCGCTTCCGCAATCATGGGCAGCACCAGCGGCAGCAACAACAGCAGCACCAGCAGCGCCACGCTGATGCGTCTCCGATTCTTGCTCATTTCTGTCCTCCGAACCATTTCATGAAAAGATTCCAAAGCGTGCTTTCCGGCTCGATGGTGGACGGATCCACCGCTTCGCCCGTTTCGGTGATGATGCACAGCGGCGGAAACAGCACGCACCACCAGTTGTGCCCTTGCGCCTTGCCCAGACGAATGCACAGCGCGTCGTAGTCGCCCGCAGGGTACAGCACGCCGTCATAGATGCGGTCGGGGAACGATTCCGTCCCCAACGACAGCTGCACGGTGTAGGTGCAGCCGTTTTCGCGCAGCACACGTTCGGCGGTTTCCTGCAGCGCCGCGCCATGCGTCAGCAGGAACGTCCGCGCATCCGCATAGGACGTGGATTGCTCAAAGATGGGCACGACGGCGTCCCGCACCAACAGCTTGAAGGCTTGGTCTTCGCTGCTGTCGCTGTTGGCAAGGATGTGGAGCCGCAAAATTCCTTCCTTGGAGGATAAAACTTGGCTGACCGCAGGCACGGCGTCGCCTGCTTTGGGTCGGGTCAAAGACGCGCCTACGCACAGCAGAAGCGCCGCACAGAGCAATAGGACTATGATTCGTTTCATCTTACTTCACCTCGGAAAAAAGTATCTCCGTTTCCATCCTGCGCCATACTTGGGCGATTGACATTTTTCAAAAAGAACGGTACCATACCGATATGGAAAGCCTGTATCGGTCGGCAACGGAAGCGTTGTGCGGCTGGATCCAACAGCATACGGGCGTGCTGCCCACGCTGCGCGTCTCACGCGACGCGCATGTGGCGTGCAGCAGCTTCTTTGGCGACGCCGCCTTTGTGGCAAACAAGCTCGAACGCGTGCAAAATGAATGTACGCTGTTGGGCGCGCCGCTGGTGGAGCGCGTGTCGGCGCAAAACGGTTGGCTGCTGCTTTGGCTGACGGCACAATCGCTGGACGCGTACGCTGCCGCGCTGCCCGCGTCGTTTGTCCATGGCGACGCGTATGTGGATCGGCGGCTTGCTATTTTGCTGCGCCACGGCGACGCGCCCTGCCCAAAGGATGAGCGTGTTGAGGCGGTGGTTTGGCGCACCGTCTTTGCCGCAAGGGACGGCGCATGGACTTCGGACACGGAAAAAGCCGTGCTGACCGTTTCCCACGCGTTGGACGGGCAAGCGCGCATCGATTTGGAGCACGCCATGGGCGGCGTCGCGCGGATTTTGCTTTACGAACGGAGGAATCTTGTATGCAGCTGACTTGGCTTGGACACGCGGCATTTTTGTTGGAAACCGACGACGGCGCACGGCTGTTGACCGATCCCGTGGATCGCGCCAGCGGGTACGACCTCAATGGCGTCCGCGCCGACGTGGTGACGCTTTCCCATCGCCATCACGACCATTGCGCGTTGGACTGCGTCAGCGGTGCGCCCACGGTGATTGAAACGCTTGCGCCCCAAACGGTGTGCGGCTTTTCGGTGCAGGGCGTTGCATCGTTTCATGACGACGTGCAAGGCAAGCGGCGCGGCGAAAACACCATCTTCCGCATCGAAGCCGACGGCAAGGTCGTCGTGCATTTGGGCGATTTGGGACATTTCCTTTCGCCGCAGCAGGCGCGCACGCTGACCAATGCGGACGTGCTGCTGATTCCCGTGGGCGGCGTGTATACGCTCGACGGCGCGGCGGCGGCAAAGCAAGCCGCAGCGCTGCAGCCAAGGCTTGCCATTCCGATGCATTTTGCCACGCCGCAGCTCACCTTTTCGCTGCACGACGCATCGGCGTTTTTGTCCCGCTATTGCGGCGCTTCGCGGCAGCTTGCCGTGGGAGAAACCATCCGCTTGTAGCCAAACCGTAAAGAGCGCCGATTTTGCAATCGGCTCTTTTCTTGTACTTTGGATTGTGCTATAATGGGCGGGATCGGAGGCGGACTATGCGGTTTTGTCCATTGTGCAGCGGTTCATCGGGAAACGCGACCTATCTTGAGGCGGGCAATGCCCGTCTGTTGATTGATGCAGGGCTGTCCTGCAAGCGCATTTGCGAATTGCTTGCCGCCATCGGCGTCGCACCCGCGTCGCTGACCGCCATCCTCATCACCCACGAACACATCGACCACATTCGCGGCGTCAACGTGCTGTCCAAGCGCTTTGACCTTCCCGTCTATGCCAACGCCGACACTTGGCGCGCCATGCGGATGCAGCTCAAGGACGTGGCGCCCAAGAACGTTTGCGTGTTCGAGAGCGACTGCGATTTCTTTCTTGGCAGCGTGCGCGTGCTGCCCTTTTCCACGCCGCACGACGCCGTCCACGCCGTGGGCTATGTGGTTTCGTACAACGGCCGCAAGGCGGGCGTCTGCACCGACATCGGCCACACCGACAACCGCATCTTAGAGATTTTGGGCGGCTGTGACCTGCTGCTGTTCGAGGCGAACCACGACGTGGATATGCTCATGGCGGGCAGCTACCCGTACCTTCTCAAAAAGCGCATCCTGTCGGGCAATGGGCATCTGTGCAACGAGGATTGCGCCCAAGCGCTGGTCAAGCTGCGGGAGCGCGGCGTGCGCAGCGTCATTTTGGGGCATCTCAGCAAAGAAAACAACTATCCGGAGCTGGCGCTGATTACCGTGCGTTCCGTCTTGGAAGCGGCAGGCGTGACCGATATGGAGATTGCGCTTGCCAACCGCGACACGCCCACGGGCGTCTTTGAATTGGCATGAACATCAAGCTGTGCTGCGTAGGCAAACTAAAAGAATCCTTTTTCGTGGACGCGTGCGCCGAGTACCAAAAGCGGCTGGCGCGCTACTGCACGCTGCAGGTGTACGAGGTAGCGGACGAGAAAGCACCCGAATCGCTCCATCCTGCCGACGAAGCGCGTGTCAAAGAAAAGGAAGGCGCACGGCTTTTGGCAACGCTTGACCCAAAGGACGTGGTGGTGGCGCTTGCCATTGGGGGCAAAACCTACACCTCCGAAGCGTTTGCCAAGCGGCTTGGTGATTGGGAGGACGGCGGCACGCGCACCGTCGCGTTCGTCATCGGCGGCTCCTTGGGGCTGTCGCCCGCCGTGCTTGCCCGCGCCGACGAAACCCTTTCCCTGTCTGCCATGACGCTGCCGCACCGCATTGCGCGGTTGGTTCTTTTGGAACAGCTCTTTCGCGGCTACAAAATCCGCCGCAACGAAACGTATCACAAATAATCCAT
>CAYRQM010000039.1:0-15954 GCA_964426415.1 uncultured Christensenella sp. | reverse complement strand
CGTTCCCAACGCCTTCTGCTCCTAATTCACCCGGAACAACTTGACACGGTCAATTGCCGCGCCGCCGTTGACACGCGTTGCCGGCTTTGCTAAAATATGGACATGAGCAAACACCAAAATCATCGCATTCGCCGCGCCGCGCCCGCACAATCGTCGCAGCGAGATTCGGATGCGCCCGATGCTTCCTATGCATGGGCGGAGCAGCAAATGCAAGCGCTCTTGGCGCGATATGACGGCGCGTGCGTCGTCACGTTTGGCGCACGTCGGGTGAACATTACAAATTCCTATTTGGTTCGTGGGCGGGCGGAACGGCTGGCAATCTGCGCCATCCTTGCATCCTGCGAACGCACCGTGCGCACGGCGAATAACCTGTCCGCCGAATGGGTGCTGCACAACGCGGCGTATCGGCTGCATGTGCTGCGCCGCGCTGCGCGGGACGTCGATTTGGACTACGACCAAGACCCACGCGCTTTGGTGCGGCTTTGTACCAAGCTGTTTGAACGGATGGGGCTTGTATAGCCCTTCCGCCAACAAAAAACGATCCCCCATGACGGAGGATCGCTTTGTTTTTGGCGTGTTTACGGGGCGGCTGTCACATCGTCGTCCCACGTCCAGCCCATCAGCTCGGAAACCGTGCCGAAGGTGTACCCGCGATTGACCAGCTCGGTCAAAACAGGTTCCAGATAGTTGCGCAGTTCGGGCGCGCCGTTGTGACAAAGCACGATGTCGCCGGGCTGCAGCTCCTTCAACAGCAGTTTGATGATGCGGTCGCCCGTCCAACCGTCGGAGGCGTCCTTGGACGTTTGACCCCACTTGATGACCTCCAGACCGCAGTAGCGGGCAATGGTGTTGACGGTGGCGTTGGTGGCGCCGTATGGCGGGCGGAACAGATGCACGGTGTATCCGTACTTTTCAAAGATGCGGTCGCTGGTGCGCGTGATTTGGTTGAGCGCGTTGGCGGTGCTTGTTTCCGTCAAACGGGGATGGGTCATGGTGTGGTTGCCAATCTCGTGCCCGTCCGCAATCATGCGTTCAATCCAACGGTCGTGGTTGCCTGCCCAGCTGCCCGTCATAAAGAAGGTGGCATGGATGCCGTACGCCGCAAGCGTGTCCAAAAGCCAATCGGTGTTCTTTTCGCCGTACGCGCAGTCAAACGTAAAGGCGACCATCTTATCGTCGCGTTCATAATTGCCCAAGACGGGCGCATAGGTCTCGTCGATCACCGCCACATCCGTGGTATGGATGGGGTAGGACGTGCCCTCTGCAAAAAGATACAGCGTCGTCCGCGCCGACAGCCCAAGGGGCAGCGTCACATAGAGTTTGTTCTCTTTTTTTTGTTCAAGCACCGCAGACCCGACAACGGTTCCGTCCGCCAAACGCACCTCTACGGCTTGCTCCTTCGGCAGTTCTTTGTAGTCGTCGCACCGCACGACCAACCTTGCCGCCCGTTCGGGCGTGACCAGCGTGAAATCGTTGGACAGCGTGAGAAACGGAACGGGTGTGGGCGTGGGTTCGGGTGTGGGCGTGGGGGTGGGCGACGGGGTCGGCGTGGGCGTATCGGTCGGCACAGGCGTGGCGGGCGGCGTGGGTGAAACCACGGGCGCGTCGGTTGTTACGGCGTCGGTCGTCGGCAGCGCGGTCGTTTCCGCAGCTTGGATGGAACCTTGCGTACAGCCAAAGGCAGCGCAGAACAACATAAGACCGAGCAACACAACGCCCCACTTTTTCATACGAACCCCCAAAACCAAATCTGATTTCCGTATTGTACTATGAAATATCGTTTTTGTCCAGTTCCCTTTCTCAAAACCGAGGCAGGGACGCCATTTGTCACGCATTGCGATATACGTTCAATATGCATTTCCAGTCCGTGCCTTTTTACATACATTTTACTTGTAAACAGCCATCTTCCGTGCTATGATACGAACATTCGCGGCGCATAAAGATGCATATATATAGAATACGCATACAGAACGCACGCAAAGAGTATTGCAGGAGGAAGAGAAAATGAAAAAATGGATTGCTTGTTTGTTGGCGCTGTGCTTGGCACTGTCGATGGTCGCCTGTCAGGGCGCAAAGGATGAGACTTGGGAGGATCAGCTTGGAACGTCCGGGAAGCTGCGCGTCGGCATCAGCCCCGACTACGCGCCGTACGAAAGCTACGACGGGGCGGGCAACATCGTCGGTTTCGATCCCGAGATGGCGGATTACTTGGCGTCATACTTGGGCGTCACGCTGGAGTTCGTGCCGATGGATTTTGAAACAATCATCTCCGCCATCGGGTTGGGCACCATCGACGTGGGCATTTCCTGCTTCTCCTACAAGGAGGATCGCGCAGGCTCGGTGCTGTTTTCCGACACCTATCTGCATTCCGCACAAGCGTTTTTCGCGTCCACCCAATACGGAATCACCGACTTGGAAGACTGCAACGGGCAAGTGGTCGGCGCGCCCATCGGCACGACGGGAATGGACTGCGCGACGGAGCTTGCCAAGCAGTACGGCTTTTCCGAGGTGCGCGGCGGGCAGGTTCCCGTCTTGGCAGAGCAGCTGCGCGTAGGCGCCATCGCGGCGGTGTGCGCGGAGCAGTCCGTTTGCCAAGCGTATGCCAAGAACAATCCCGATGCGTTCGTCGTCTTGACCGACGCCATGACCAACGAGGAGATCAAGTGCATCGTGAATTTGAATCATGCCGCACTGTTGGACAAGATCAACGAAGCCATCGCCGCATTTATGGCAGAGCCGAACTATGCGGAGCTGGTCGTCGCATGGTTTGATTCTTAAGAAACGGAGAAGCCCATGCGCGCTTTGAAACGTTTGGGCTGAGGGAAAACGGATGAACATACTCGAAAAGATTTTGACCGCCGAAAACATCCTATACATGCTGAAGGGGGCGGGGTATTCGCTGCTGGTTGCGGTCTGTGCGCTGTTGGGCGGTTCCGTCTTGGGGCTTGCGGCGGCGGGCTTTAAGATGAGCAAGAAGCGCGTGCTGCGTTGGCTTGCGAACATCTATGTGGAGTTTTTTCGCGGCACGCCCATGATGCTGCAGATCATGCTGCTGTATCTCGGCGGCCCCGTGGTGACCAAAGCGCTGTTTCACTACGTCTACACGCCGAATCCGCTGGTGGTGGGCATCGTTGCCGTGGCAATCAATTCGGGCGCATACACCACCGAGCTGTTTCGCTCCGCCATCCAGTCCGTCGACCGCGGACAGTGGGAGGCGGCGCGCACCATTGGGCTGAGCCGCCGACAGACCATGACGGAGGTGATCTTGCCCCAAGCGTTCAAACGGATTCTGCCGCCCTACATCAACGAGTTTATCGTACTGATTAAGGATTCGTCGTTGCTGTCGACCATCGGCACCGTCGAGCTTCTGCACAGCGCCGAGGTGCTGGGCATCAACTACTACAACTATCTCATTCCGCTGCTGTGCGCCGCCGTCATGTACCTTTTGATGACGATGACCATCTCGCTCTTTGCGCGGAAACTGGAAAGGAGGCTGGCTGCAAGTGATTAGCGCGGAACATCTTTGCAAGCGTTACGACGGCGTGGACGCCGTGGACGACGTATCCATTCAAATTGAAAAAGGGGAACGCATCTGCATCATCGGGCCTTCGGGCAGCGGCAAAAGCACCCTGATTCGCTGTCTCTTTGGGCTGGAGACGCCCGACGGCGGAACGTGCTTCGTGGACGGACAGCCATCGGACGGCGCGGGAAAGAATGGGCAAACGATGCCGCGGGTCGGCTTCGTGTTTCAGCATTTCAATCTGTTTCCGCACAAAACGGTGCTGCAAAACTTGACGTTGGGGCCGATCAAGGCAAGGCGTCTGTCCAAGGAGCAGGCGCACGCCAAAGCCAAGAAGCTGCTCGATCGGGTGGGACTTTCCGACAAGGCGGACGCGTATCCCTGCCAGCTGTCGGGCGGACAAAAGCAGCGTGTGGCAATTGCGCGCACCCTTTGCCTCGATCCCGAAGCCATCCTGTTCGACGAGCCCACCTCCGCATTGGATCCGGAGATGATCGGCGAAGTGCTTGCCGTCATGCGGGAGCTTGCCAACGAGGGGATGACCATGGCGGTGGTGACCCATGAAATGGGATTTGCCCGTGCGGTGGCAAGCCGCGTGATCTTTATGGACAAAGGGAAAATCGTGGAGGAAGGTACGCCAAAGCAAATCTTCGACGCGCCGCAAAGCGCACGGCTCAAGCAGTTTTTGTCCCAAGTCATGCGGGCATAAACCGCTTGACGCAGGACGTTTCATACAGTAAAAAAGAGAGGCGACCGCTTCCGGAAGCCTCTCTTTGCTGTTGTTTGGGATGCTATCCGCCGCCGCAGATGGGCAGAAAGCCCAGCTCGTCCCCTTCTTGCAGCGCGGCGCGAAAATACCCGTGCAGGGCGATGCTTTCACCGTTGACGACGATCAGCATGCGCTTGGCGGTTTTGTAGATTGCTTTGCCGTACGCCATCTTGAGGAAGCGCATTGCCGCAGCTGCGGTATGCACATCGGCGACGCGATCGAAGGGATGCCCGATGGCGTCCAAAAGCTCTCCGCGATAGCGAATCGTAATCATGACTCCGCCTCCCGTTGGATGCCCAATCTTTTGCGCGTTTTCTCCGTGGGAACGCCGTGGGCGTCCCATCCACGCGTCTTGTAGTAGCGCGGCAGCATCTTTTCGAGCGGGACGACCGTATCGGGGCAGGCGGGGTCTTGCGGCGTCTTTGTCAGGCGATCGGGCAGCGTGTCGTCCTTTGTGCCCAGCCCTTCCCGCAGGCTGTACAGCCGTTCCAAATTGTAGCTGCGTTCGCCCAGCTTGATAAACTGCGCCGTCTTCATGCGAAGACCGGTCACAAGGTGCAGCGCCTCCGCATGGGGCAGCAGGTAGAGCGAGTTGAACTGCAGGAGGTTGCTAAGGCGCAGCAGCAGCCGAATGCCCCAGCCCAAATGCGTGGCGATTTTGCCCACCAGCCTTGTGATGGGATGGGTCGGCCCCAGTCGATAGAGGATGGCGGGGACGAAGGTCTGGGCGGAAAAGAGGCAATGCCCGGCACAGGACACGGCTTCCAAGCAGTCCTGCATAAAGACCGTAAATTCCGCTTTGGCCTTGGGACTTTGCGCATCCAAGGACAGGACGCCGACGGATTCCAACAGCGCCAGATAGCCGCCGTTCAGGTGGCAGCCGCCGCGATTGGACACGGCGTAGCCCAACCCCATTCCGACGCTGCGCCGCGGTTCGTAGGACGCCATTTCCAATCCTTTCGCGTGCATGGCAAAGCCTTTGCCGCCGTACTTTTCGCTCATTCGCTTGGTGCCTTCCGCAAGATCGGCGCCCGCACCCGCCCGCAGCGCAATCATTTGCACGGTGCGTTCCAAGGATTCCGTATCCGCAAAGCTGACGCCAAAGTCGTGCAGACCCTGTTCTTTCATCTCCATGGCATATGCGATGGACGAAGCGCAGGAGATGGTGTCCATGCCGTACAAATCGCAGAGGTAGTTCAGACGCACAATCATGTCCAGATCGTGCGCGTCGATGTTGGGGCCAAACAAGCCAAGCGTTTCGTATTCGGGGCCTTTGACTTCCTTTCCGTCCACCATGACGCGCCGTTCGCACCGAATGGGGCAGCTGATGCAGGAGCCGTTGCGCACCAAGAGGGTTTCCGTCATCGTTTCGCCGCTGACGGCGTCCGCTTGGTCGTCGTGCCCGTATTTGAAATTGTGGGTCGGCAGCGCGTGCGCGGCGTTGGCCTTGTTGACCAAGCCGCCGCTTCCGTAACGCGGCAGACTTTCGCCCGTCATGGGATGCTTGCGCAGGAACGTGACCCACTTCTTGGTGAAGGCTTTGAGCCCCGCACGATCCCACACGGGAATTTGTCGCGTGCCGTAGGCGACGACTGCCTTGACATTCTTGCTGCCGAACACCGCACCGCAGCCGCAGCGTCCGGACATCCGCTCGCCCGACGCAATGGAGGCATAGCGCACCAGATGTTCGCCCGCAGGGCCGATGACCAGCTTGCCGTAGGGCTTCGGAAGCTGTGCTTGCACTTCCTCCACATTCAGTCCCCAAAGCGCCGTGGCGTCGGTAAACTGCACTTCGCCGTCCAGAATCTCGATGAGGGTGGGCGTTTCGGCGCGACCCGTCAGAATCAAGCCTTCATAGCCCGCCTTCCGCAGCATGACGCCAAACTGTCCGCCGCTGTTGCTGGAGGCAATGCCGCCCGTCAAGACGTTTTTGAAGCTCATGTTGAACCGACTGGACGAGGGCGCGCCCGTGCCGTTCATCGGGCCTGTGTTGACGATCAACATGGCTTCGGGCGACAGCGGATCCGTTCCCGCCTGCGTCAAATCCAACAGCAGGCGCGCCGCAAGGCATTTGCCGCCGATGTATTTTTCGCAGTAGACCTTTGGGATGGGGTAGGGCTTGGCGCTCTTGGCGCTCAAGTCCACCCAAATGTAGACGGCCTGTTCCATATCAGCCCTCCTTGCTCGGCGCGGGCGGCGCCTGCATCACAATCGCTTCCAGCGGACACGCGGCTTCGCAAAGCCCACAGCTCACGCACTTTTTGGGATCACCCAGTTGGGCGGTTACATGGAAATCGCCCCGATAGCGCGGATAGGCGATGGCGAGCGCACCCGCCGTACAGACGGACACGCACAGCCCACAGGCGGAACAAAGCTCCGTATCGATGCGGGGATGGCGCCATTCGCTGCGCTTGACCATGCCGCAGACCGTGCCTGCCACGTCCAAAATGGCGCTTTTCGGACAAACGCGTCCGCAAACGCCGCAGTCCACACAGCGCTTTTCGTTGATGTGGTGTTGCTTGCCGCGTTCGCCGCTGATTGCCAGCACGGGGCAAAGCCTTGCACACGCGCCGCAGCCGATACACGCCGCGCCGATGGTATGTGCCATGGTGTTACCTCCCGCGAATCTTTTGAATCACTGCCGCAAAGCGCGCCCGATCGTACAAAACGGGCACGGGATAAACGGGGTTGGCTTCCTTCGACGCCCAAGTAATGATCTGCTGGACGTCCTCATCGCGGATCACATCCAAGGTCCGCGGAATCCCCATACGCGCATTCATGGCGTAGATTTCAGAGATGAACGCCTTTGCAATCTCGCTGTCGCTGCCTTCGACGGCGACGCCTGCAACCCGTGCCAAGTGCGCCAGCTTGGGTGCGACCTTCTCGCCGTAATCCTCCAAGACGATGGGCAGAATCACCGCGTTGGCAAGCCCGTGCGGGGTGCCGTACAGCCCGCCCAGCGTGTGGGCGATGGCATGAATATTGCCCACGCCTGCACGGGTAAAGGCAAAGCCTGCCTGATAGGACGCGACCAGCATGGCGTTGCGTGCCGCCACATCGTTTCCGTCTTGATAGACCTTCTCCAAATTGTGGAAGATGGCGTTCGTGGCTTCCTCGGCACAGCGCAGGCTGTCCTTGGTGGTCATCGTCCAACACAGGAATCCTTCGATCGCGTGCGTCAGCGCGTCCATCCCCGTGGTCGCGGTGATGTGGGGCGGCAGCCCCAACGTCAGCTCGGGATCCAGCACGGCGTAGCGTGGAATCAGACGCAAATCCATAATGGCGTACTTGTGGTGCGTTTCGGTATCCGTCACAACCGCCGCAATGGTCGTCTCCGAACCGGTGCCGGCGGTGGTGGGCACGGCAAGGAAGGGCGGAATACGCTTGAGGACTTTCAAAAGCCCACCCAGCTGATTGACCGATTTTTTCGGACGCGTGATGCGTGCCGCCGCACCCTTCGCGGCGTCCATGGAGGATCCGCCGCCGATGGCGATGAACCCTTGGCATGCATCTGATTCATACAGCGCACGGATGCGCTCCACCGTGTTGACGGAAGGATTCGGCTCCACCGTATCGTACAGCGCGTAGGGAATCTTTGCCGCATCCAGCACGGCAAGCACGCGAGGCGCCACACCCGCTTTCATCAACCCGGGATCCGTCACCACCAAAGGCTTTTGTACGCCATCCGCCTGCAAAAGCGACGGGATGCGCCCCACGCTGCCGACGCCCTCGATGCGCTCCGCCTTGCGCCAAGGCAGACAGGCGGCGCCCACGTTGAAACATGCTTGGAAGGTGCGATACCAAGCCTTCCGCAGTGCCCAAGACAATGACATGTTCAAGAACCTCCCCCATATTGGTATTTTGTGTGATTTCAAACGGTGCGACGCAGCGCGCCGTCGGATTACGATGCGGGGCGTCCGCAAATGGGACACGCGGCAAGCTGCACGATGGGAACGGCGTCCAAAAGCAGGGTGCGTCCATCCAAGCAAAAGAGCTTTCCCGCGACGGAAGCCGCACGCCCTGTCAGCGAAAGAAGCGCCATCTGTGCCATCAAAGCCGAGACGGCGGTGGTCACGGGAGGCAGGGAAACGGCAGGTGCTTTGCGTGCAAGGCGTTCGACGCCGCACAGCGCGCAGCCAAGGCACGGGCCTTCCTGCGTGACCAGCATTAGCGTGCCGTCGCAGCCGTCCACGCCGCCGTGTACTTGGGGTAGCGGCAGCGTACGCAGCGCTTTGCAAAGCGAGAGCCGTGTTGAAATGCGGTCAACGCAGCAAAGGACGACGTCACAGCCGTCCAACAGCGAAGCAGCGTTCGCATCGTCCACACGCGCAACCGTGGGTACGATGCAGATTTCGGAATTGTAGGCGGACAGCCGCGCCGCCGCACAGAGCGCTTTGGGCTTGCCGAGATCCGATTCGGCGTATAGGAATTGGCGGTTCAAATTGGAGACGGATACCACGTCATCGTCAAAAAGAAGCAAGCGCCCAACGCCCAACCCCGCCAAGGCATAGGACGCCGCACTGCCCAAACCGCCCAAACCGAGTACAGCAACCTGCGCTTTGGCAAGCGCGTCCTGACCCGTCGCGCCCAACCAAGGCTGCTGCGCAAGATAGCGTTCGGAAGTCGTAGGCATTTTTGCATTCCTCCGTTACACAAAGTATACCGCGTACAGAGAAAAATGTAAACCGCAATTTGCATAAAGATACGGAAAAATGGCAAAGACACTGCATTTTTAGAATAGAAATCCCTGCGTCGATTTTCGTGCGCAGGGACAGGAAAAAAGCAGAGAAATGAGTCAGTCGGTGCTTGCGGGCGTGGGGGAGACGGACGCAATGGCGCTGCCGTCCGACAACAGGCGCAGCTTGCCGTCGCCGCCCAGCATCTTTGCAACGTGGGCGCGTCCGTCCGCAAAGCGCTTCAGACATTGGTCGGACAGCACAAGGAAGCGGGAATGCAGCAGGCTCAAATCCGACAGCACGGGCGCCACCTCATAGCGGTTCATGCCGTCCAGCTCTTGCTTGTAGCAAACCGTGGGCAGGTAGGCGGCGTCCACAAGCACGGCAGGTTCGCCGCACGGCTTTTCGATGGTCAGCTGAATGAAGCAGCCGATGGCTTGCTCCGTGGCTTCGTTGGCGATGAAATTGCCCATGGAATAGACCACAAGCCCGGTATACGCACCGCTTTCGCGTTGGACGGTCACATATTCGCACGACTTCACGCGATGGGGATGCGAGCCCAAGATGCAGTCCACACCCGCTTCCAGCAGGGCGATTGCATAGTTCTTTGTGGCGGTGGCGACGGGATCGTTGGTTTCATAATCCCAATGGATGAAGCCGACGACAAAATCGGCGCCCGCAGCCTTGACGTTTGCGATGTCGGTTTTCAGTTCTTCGGTAAGGGCGTAGGATTCGCCGTTGTCGTATAGCTGCGCGATGGAGACGCGTGCATCGTTCGTGGTGATGCGCGACACCCGATCGTTGATGAGCCGCGTGGCGGCAACGATCCCAATGCGGATGCCGTTGACTTCGACGATGCAGGGCGTGCTGCGCGCTTCTTCATTTGCAAACGTGCCGGTCTGTGTAAGCCCCGTCGTTTGCAGCACTTCGATTGTGCGGAACAGCCCATCCTTGCCGCGATCGAGGCAATGGTTGTTGGCGGTGGTTAGCACGTCAAAGCCGGCGTTCGCAAGATTCTGCGCCAGCGCGTCCGGCGCACAGAAGGAGGGCAGATTGCTGTCGCCGTACTGCGTGCCCGAATAGCCGCTGTCGGCGCCGCCCAGCACGGTTTCCAAATTGCCGCACATCAAATCGACGGATTGTAAAAGCGGTGAGATTGCCGCAAAGCAGGGAGAAAAGTCGTACGCGTCCGTTTTGTCGATGCGCGCATCCCGCACTTGTGAGGACGTAATGAGGATGTCGCCCACCGCGCCCAGCGTCATGACCGCAGGCGTGGGCGTCGGCGTGGGCGGAATCGTCGCAGCCAAAGGCGTCGCCGTTTCGACCTGCTGTGCAACCACGGCGGCTTCGCGGGTCGGCGTAGGCGTATCCGTCGCGGCAGGCGGGGCGACAACAGGATCCGCCTTGGGCACACAGGCGCCAAGCAGCAACAACCCACACAACGCAAGACAGGTCAGCACCCTCTTGACGAACTTTCCCATTTTCTCCTCCGATGCTGCGCGCACCGCACGCGAAATCTTGTTAATCAGTATACCACATCCCCCCGCGCATTTCAATCTAAATGTTGCCGCAAGGCAGGTTCCCTAAAGAAGCGTTGCATTTCGCGCAGCCGCGTTCCCTTTCCTTGCCGCCAGAAAAAAATCTGTCGAAATCTTGTCGTTTCCCTTGCACAGCGCGGCAGAATTTGGTACACTGAACATAAGTTTTGAGGTGGGGGAAATTCGATGAAACGGTCGTTGCGGGCGCTATGCCTGCTCTTTGCGTTCACTTTGTTGCTGTCGAGTGCAATCGTCGGCAATGCCCAAACGGGAACGCTCGCTGCGAACAGCGGCACGCGGCACACCGTTTGCCGTGCGCTATCTTCCCAAGCGCAGGAATATTATCAAAACGCCAAATTCAAAGACGTATTGGAGCTTTCGGGGTCTTCCGAAGACCCGATGCACAGCGCGCTGTTTCTTGCGCTGCACGATGGGATGGCGTCCACGCTGACCGATCCCGTGTCCTATCAAAGCCTATCCGCCTATTGGAGCCAAACCGACGCCGCAGCGGGTGAGAGCAGCCCACTGCTGTTCTATGCGGACATGCCATCCGAAACCTGCATCCGCGAACAGGTTTGGCACGGCAGCCACGCCTCCTTTCAAAAGACCAACGGCGGCAGCGACCTGCATCAGGTGCGGCCGATCGACGCCGACGTCGGCGCGGCGCGTTCCGACTACACCATGGGCAACGTGCGCGGCGTGCTTCCCACATACGAAACCAGCAGCGTTAGCGACAAAGCGGTGCTGTACTATTCCGATGCGGACGGGCTTGCAGAGGTCAACGACGCAATCAAGGGCGACGTCGCCCGCATCCTGCTGTATGTGTATGTATGCTGGCAGGAGCCGAACCTGTTCGAAGATGCGGCGAATCCGACGCTTGGCGAAGGCGATACCCAAAACGACGGCGTGAAGGTGATCGAATCCTTGGACACCTTGCTGGAATGGATGGCGCTCGATCCCGTCGATACATGGGAAATGTCGCGCAATGACCAAGTCGAAAACGTGCAGGGCAATCGCAACGTGTTCATCGATTATCCCGAATTGGCTTGGACGCTGTTCGGTCGAAGCACGCCTGCCGCCTATCCAACGCCGTCGGACGGGAACACGCCACAATACCAAGTAACGGCCGTTTCTGCCGACGTTGCGCAGGGAACCGTTCAAATCGTGGGCAGCGTCATCACCTGCACGCCCAATACGGGCTTTTACACGGCGAGCGCAACCGTTTCGCCCACATACGCTGCGGTCGTCACGCAGGCGGGCGACGTCTTCTATTTGGATCAAATCTGTGCCGACTGCACCGTGACCGTACAATTTGCACAAATGGCATCCATCACGCTCACATACCGCGACGCCTATTTCGGCGACGAAACCGTATCGTGGCTTGCCGATACGCCGTTCTTCCTGCCCACGCGGGAAGACCGCACACACGGCGCCATTCACTATACGTTTGTGGGCTGGACGGACACGCCGATTGCGGAGGGCGCGGCGGTCGGCTACGCCATTTATGCGGCGGGCGACACGCTGACGGCGTCATCCGATCGCACCTTTTATGCAGCATACACGCAGACGGATTCGGACGGTACAAACGATGGGACGGAACCGACTGCGACGCGGTTGGGCGACGTCAATTTGGACACGAAGGTCACCGCTGCGGATGCGGCGCTGCTGCTGCGGGCGCTGGTGGCGATGGATACGCTGAATGCACAACAGACAATCAATGCGTGCGTCACCCATGGCAGCGTGTATTCGGCAAGCGACGCTTCTGCGATTCTGCGCTACTCGGTTTCCATCCTGTCTTCGTTCTGATTTTTGTGCGGCGACGCTTGCCACAGCCCGTTCGGTGTGGTATCCTATTCTATGAAATCTGACGGTTGAGGTGAAGTATGAAAAAGGTCTTTGGCGTCGTGTGGCGCGTCCTTGTCATTTTGGTTGCGGTGGTCGTTTTGGCGGCTGCGGCGTTCATTCTGTATCTGCACATCAACGAATACAAGCCTGCCGATGTGGAAACGTGCGAAGTCGTGGACGGCACGGCAGCCACGCTGCCCAAGGCGGGACAAAGCATCCGCATCATGACGTGGAACATCGGCTATGCGGGGCTGGACAAAGACGCCGACTTCTTTATGGACGGCGGCACGGGTGTGCGCGCCGAGAGCGAAGCGCGGGTCAAGGCAAATCTTGCGGGCATTTCCGCCACCATGGCGCAGGCGCAAGCCGACGTCTATCTGGTGCAGGAGGTTGACCGCAATTCCACGCGCACCTTCGGCATCGACGAAACGGCATACCTCACCGAAAGCGGCACGATGTCGCACGCGTTCGCACTGAACTATTCCTGCAACTGGGTTCCGTTCCCGCTGCCCATGCTGGGGCGCATCCAAAGCGGCGTCATGACCCTGTCGTCGTACACCATGGACGACGCGCAGCGAATTGCGCTGCCGTGCCCGTTTGGGTGGCCGCTGCGGCTTGCCAACCTCAAGCGCTGCCTGCTGGTCAGCCGCACGCCCATCGAGGGCAGCGACAAGGAGCTGGTGCTGGTCAATCTGCACTTAGAAGCGTACGACGACGGCGCGGGCAAGGAAGCCCAAACCAAAATGCTGTTCGATTTTCTTGCGGCAGAATATCAAAAGGGCAATTATGTGATTGCGGGCGGCGATTTCAACTGCGTCTTTTCCTCGGCGGCGGACGCCTACCCAATCCGCGACGGCGTTTGGACGCCGGGCAGCATCGACGAATCCACCCTGCCCGACGGCTTTACGTTCCACACCGACGACACAACGCCCACCTGCCGCTTGCTCAACGAGCCGTATTCCACATCGACGGATCCGCAATTCTATGTGATTGACGGGTTCCTTTGCTCGGCGAACCTGTCGGTGACGGCGGTGCAGACCATCGACGCGGGCTTTACCGACAGCGACCACAATCCCGTCGTGCTCGACGTGACCTTGTCCGCCGAATAATCAAAACTGCTGGAAATTCGCACCGCCCTGTGGTATACTCTGTGTGGGCGTTACGAATTGCGCATCACAAGAAAGGAACATGCCCATGAAATACATCAAAAAGATTGTCCTGACAGGCGGCCCTGCCGGCGGGAAAACGACGTTGACGTCACGCTTGGTCAAGGAATTGACCGCACGGGGGTATCGTGTCATCATCGTCCCCGAAGCGGCGACCGAGCTGATCTCGGGGTTTGGCATCAAGCCCTTCGGGAATTGCCTGTCCATGTTCGATTTTCAATACTTTGTCGTCGGCTCTCAGCTCCACAAAGAAAAAATGGCGCGGGAAGCTGCCGAACTGGTTCCCGAAAACAAAGTCCTCATCATTTGCGACCGCGGCGTGTTGGACGACAAAGCGTATGTGTCGCAAAAGGAGTTCAATCAGGTCATTGCACGCTTCAACGTCACAGAGAAAGAGCTTTTAGAGTCCTACGACGCGGTGATCCATCTGGTGTCGTCGTCGAAGGGCGCAGAATATGCCTACAACTACGACAACGCGGCGCGCTACGAAACGCTGGAGCAAGCCCGTGAAAAGGAGGACAGCACGCTCCTTTGCTGGCAGCGCCACAAGAACCGCGTCCTCATCGGCAACTCCTTCAATTTTGAAAACAAGATTCGCAAGGCGATGAACGAAATCTACAACATCTTGGGCGAGATTCCGCCGACCCAGTGCGAACGCAAATACCTCATCGACTATGTCGACGACGTCGATCTTGCGGCATACAATCCCGTGGAGCAGCGCATCACCCAAACGTATCTGCGCGAACGCGCCAAGGGCACCGAGCGCCGTGCGCGCAAGGTCGTCAGCGACAACAACTGTTCCTACTTCTACACCGAGAAACGTCCCGTCTCGCCCGTGGAGCGCATCGAGCACGAACGTCTCATCACCCAAAAAGAGTACATTCGGCTCATTGAAGAGGTCGATCCCGATTTCGGCTCCATCAGCAAGCGACGGTTTTGCTTCCTCTACGAAGGGCACTACTTCACCATCGACACCTACCCCACGTCACCCGACCGCGCCATACTGGACGTCCAGCTTGCCGACAAGGATGAAGAGCCGCACTTCCCGCCTGAGATTCACGTCATCAAAGAGGTGACGGAGGACATCAACTACCAAGGGCACATGATTTCCAAGCATCTGTCCCTGCTGTAAGCCAAAACAATCAAAAGCCCGCTGCGTGCGGGCTTTTGTGTTTGTGTACGTTATGCTTGCTTGTCGTCGTCGCTTGTCACAGCGTTGATCGCCTCTTGGCGCGCCTCCTCGGCTTTTTGCGCGGCACGCGCCGCTTTCTTGTCGGCGGCGTCCTGCTTCTTGTTGGCACGACCCAAGTCCTTGATGCGCTTGTCGATCAGATTCAGCTCGTCGGTATAGTCGGTTGCGCCAAGCTCAAGGGCTTTTTTCATCTTGCCCGCAAAGGCGCAAATCCAAACGGCAAGGCAGATCAGCCCCGCCAGCGCGACCAGCGCGAAGATGGAACAGACGAGCCAACGGTTTTCTGCGGTGATGATCGACGCGGTGATGACCAAAAACAGACCCACCACAACGATGCTGCCGATCAGGAGAAGCCAAAAAGCATTCTTGACCTTCGCCGCCTTTTGATAGGCGGTGATCATCGTGCGCGTGCGTTCGGGCATGGCCTTCAAAAATCCATTTTTGCGCTCTTTTGCCTGCGCAAGCTGCTCTTTCAAATCCATAAGAATGCCTCCATATCCGGTTTTTCTCTATTATATCCCATGCCCGTGCAGAAGTCAAAGAAAAACAAGAAAAATCGCACCCGAAACTCTGTTGATTCCTGATCGTGCGCCACGATTCCCCGCCTGTCGCGTTCCGTTGCGAGGCGGCGATGCAATTTGTGTACGAAAATCTGCAATTTTTGCAAAATTTCACATTTTGGAATGTGTATGTGCTATGCTGTACCAAGGAAAGTATAGGAGGTATTAAGATGAACATTCGTTACAAGCGACACCTTGTCGTCCTGCTGGCATTGTTCCTTCTTTTGGCATTGCTGCCAACGGTGGGGCTGCGGGCAGAAGCGCTCACCGACGGCGACTATGAATACACCGTCACGGATGGCAAAGCCACCATCACCGGCTACACGGGCGCCGGCGGCGACGTCACCATTCCTTCTACCCTCGGCGGCTATCCTGTAACCGCCATCGGAGACAAGGCGTTTCGCGGGTGCGGTTCGCTGACAAGCGTCACCATCCCGTCAAGCGTCACAAGCATCGGGGACTATGCGTTCTACTATTGCACGTCCCTGACCGCCGTCACCATCCCATCAAGCGTCACGAACATCGGAAATGATGCGTTTAATAATTGCGATTCGCTGACAAGCGTCACCATCCCCAATAGCGTCACAAGCATCGGGGACTATGCTTTTGCATCTTGCGATTCACTGACCGAGATCACCATCCCCTCAGGCGTCACAAGCATCGGCGATGGCGCGTTTTCCCGCTGCGA
>CAYRQM010000038.1:0-16115 GCA_964426415.1 uncultured Christensenella sp. | reverse complement strand
GTGCCGCAGACCTTTGGCAAGGTCAACGGACGCTATCTTCTCCTAAAATCCCTTTCTGCCGTTCCCAACGCCTTCTGCTCCTAATTCACCCGGAACAACTTGACACGGTCTTGGCTTTGCCGCCGCTTGACAAGGCAGGCGGGAAGGATTAAACTATATAAGTGCCAATTTGGCAAATCATTTTTGGGAGCAGGGTATGGCAGAAGTTTTATGGACGCCCACCGAGGCGCAGGTACGCGCCACGAAGGCGTACGATTTTATGCAAGTGGTCAACAGGACAGAGGGCAAAAACCTAAAGGACTGGCGCGCACTGCAAGCGTGGTCGGTCGAGGAGCCTGAACGCTTTTGGGACATTTTGTTTCGGTATCTGGACATCGTACACAGCACGCCCTATACCCATGTGGTGGACGACCTGCACCGTTTTCCGGGTGCGCGATGGTTTACGGGCTGTCGGCTGAACTACGCCGAAAACCTGTTGCGCCACGGCGATTCCGACGAACCGTGCCTCATCTTTCGCGGCGAAACGCATGTGCGCAAGGTCTACACTTGGACGCAGGTGCGCACGCTGACGTTCCGTCTTGCGACGGCGCTGCGCAACATGGGCGTGGGGGAGGGCGACGCGGTTTGCGCGTACCTGCCCAACCTGCCCGAAACCGTCATTGCCATGCTGGCGACCACGGCGGTCGGCGCCATGTGGTGCTCCTGCGCGACGGACATCGGGCCGGGCGCGGCGGTGGATCGGCTGGGACAGGTCAATCCCAAGGTGCTGTTTGCCACAGACGGCTACTACTACAAAGGCAAAGAATTCGACACCATCGACAACACGCTGCATGTGGCGGAACGCATCCCGTGCTTAGAAAAGGTCGTTATGGTGCATTACGCGGGCGACGAAAGCAAGCTGCTGTCCATTCCGAACAGCGTCGCATTCACGGACTTCCTTGCGGATGACGTCCCCGAACCGTTCTCCTACACGCAGGTGGAGGCGAACGAGCCGTATGTGGTGATGTTCTCGTCGGGCACGACGGGCAAGCCCAAATGCATCACGCAATCCGTCGGCGGGCTGCTCATCAACCAGCTCAAAGAATTGGTTTTGCAAAACGATATGACGACAAAGGATCGCATCCTGTACAACACCACCTGCAGCTGGATGATGTGGAATTGGCAGACCGCCGCGTTGGGCGCGGGCAGCTCCATCGTCCTGTACGACGGCAATCCGTCCTATCCCGACACCGAAGCCATTTGGAAAGTAATCGAAGAAGAAGCCGTCACCGTGTTCGGCACGTCCGCAAGCTATCTCCATATGCTTTTGGCAGAGAACTTTCAGCCCAAGGACCATGCCGATCTTTCCCATCTGCGCGCCATCTCGCAAACGGGTTCGGCGTTGTCCGACGAGGGCTTCCGCTTCGTATATCGCGCCATCAAGTCCGACCTGCACTTCAATTCCATTTCGGGCGGCACCGATATCAACGGGTGCTTCTGCACGGGCAATCCCATGAGCCCCGTCTATTGCGGCGAGCTGCAAGGCCCCGGGCTTGGCATGAAGGTGCGCTGCTACGACGAAAGCGGCAAGCACGTTTGGGATCAACAGGGCGAACTGGTCTGTGAAATCCCGTCGCCGTCCATGCCCATCTACTTTTGGAACGATCCCGACGGCGAACGCTACAAAACTGCCTATTTTCGGGTGTATCCGGGCGTTTGGCACCACGGCGACTATATCATGTTCCATTCTGAAACGGGCGGCGTGTCGTTTTTTGGCAGATCCGATTCGGTGCTCAAGCCTTCGGGCGTGCGCATCGGCACGGCAGAAATCTACAACATCGTCGAAAAGCTGCCCGAAGTCAAAGAAAGCCTTGCCATCGGACAACAGTACCATGACGACCAGCGCATCCTGCTCTTTGTGCAGCTGCAAGACGGCGCGACGCTTACCGACGCGCTGTGCAAAAGGATTCGCACCGAGCTGCGCACCAAGGCGTCGCCGCGCCATGTGCCCGCGCTCATCTTTGCAACGCCCGACATCCCCAAAACGTTCAACGGCAAAAAGGTCGAATCCGCCGTCACCAATCTCATCAACGGCAGACATATCACCAACCGCGACGCGCTTCAAAATCCCGACGCGCTGGACTGGTTCGAAACCATCCTGCCAAAGCTGGTCTAAATCAAAAATAGCATACAAAAACGGGCGAACGCTTTGTTCGCCCGCATTTCGTTTTGGCGTGTTACGCCGCGAAACCGGCTAAAAACCCGGTCACATAGCGCAAGATGGCGGCGCCGTCCTCGGCGGTCACCGCTTGATCGCCCGTCACATCTGCGGCGGTTCTTTGCTGCTCGGAAAAGGTTACAAGCCCTGCCACATAGCGCAGCAGCATCGCCGCATCGTTGGCGGTGACGCTCCCGTCGCCCGACACATCGCCCAAGCAGTAGGAAGGATTGGGCTTTGGCGGCGTCGTCGTGGTCAACGTGCCCGAATAGGAGCTGTTGTGACGGTGATTCTCGGTGTCGGTTGGAATCCAACCGTCGTGTTCCGCTGCGATGGCGGTGGCAGCGTCGATGGCGCAGACGTTGTCCACATAGCTGACGCCATCCTCCAAATAGCCTGCGTCAATCCATGCGACAAAGCGGCTGTTGGAGGTGGAAACGTATTCGTTGACGGACACCAGCGTGGTCGCCGTTTTCCAACCTTCCGCCCATGTGCCGTTCAGGTAGACGCAGGCGCCGTCGATCACCAG
The DNA here is from genome assembly GCA_964426415.1 of uncultured Christensenella sp. Lineage (GTDB taxonomy): Bacteria > Bacillota > Clostridia > Christensenellales > CAG-138 > UBA3792. Next base: position 13,389 of record CAYRQM010000038.1, on the reverse strand, counting down.
CGCGTTGTCGTACAGATCGACGCCGTACATGTAGTTGCGGTCGCTGCTGAGGGTGTCGTACAGCGTTTCATACGTCACGCGGAAGACGTAGATTTGGTTGTCGAAGGGCAGCATGGTATACAGATCGCCCTTGGTGACGGAACGCCGCGCACTGCCCGAAAGCAGGAAGGTGGTGCGAATGCCGCCGCTGTTGTTGACGCCCACCAACGAACCGGTGGCGCGGTTGTACAGATTGCAGACGAAATTGCCTGCCGTCACGCCCTGCACGTCCTGCGTGACGTAGCCCAGCACGGCGGAAAGCGTGTCCGCTACGCCCAACACGGCACGGGTGGAGAGGGCGTAGACCACGGGATCCAAGTTTTGCGCATCGGACGAGGTGCAAGCGCCGACAGCGGTGGTTTGCGGATTCTTGACCGTCACCGTGCCGTCGGTAAACGACAGTGTAGCGGTACCGTAGGTGGTCGCCTTGGCGCCCGCCTGCAGATAGGCGACGCCGCCGCTTGTGCCGGATGCGTTGACGTGGGAGTGCCCGCCCAGCACCAAATCAACCGTTGAAGCGGAGAAATTACCCGCAAGGGACGATGCGCCGCTGTGCGCCAAGACGATGACCGCGTCGGCGCCGTTCGCCTTCAGCGTCGAAGCCAAGGCGGCAACACGGGCGGTGGAGCTGTCGATGGAATAGTCTTCGAACTTGGCGGGCATGATGTCCGACGCATAATTGCACGCGTAGCCGATGACCGCGATGGTCACCGTCATCGTGGAGCCGTCGGAAGCCGTAGCGGTCTTTTCCAATAGCACATAATCCTTTGAAAAGGTCGTCCGTTCGCCGCTGCTTTTGTTGTAGATGTTGCAGCAGACCACGGGAATCAAACAATCCACCGTTTCGCCGTCGCCGTTTAGGTAGCCTGTCATGGTGCCGTCCGCGTCGCAGGTGTTGGTGATGCCCCAGTCGAATTCATGGTTGCCCAGCGCCACGGCGTCGTAGCCGATGGCGTCGTACGCTTCCACCAAGGGCTTGCCGTCCTGCAGGTTGGAAACCACGTTGCCTTGGTAGATGTCGCCGCCGTCCAACACCACGGTGGTGGCGCGATCGCCGTTTGTGCGGGCGTTTTGAATGACGTTTGCAAGATAGGCAAATCGATACGCGTACTGCGCGGCGTCGCCCGACGAGGTGTCCACCAAGTGCCCATGCACGTCCGACGTTTCAAAGACGGTCAGTTCGTAGGTCTTGGCTGCCGCTTGGGTGCTTGCCGATGTGGGCAGCAGCGACAAAAGTAGGGCAAAGAGCAGCGTCAGCGCGACGCATTTTCGAAAACGATGCATGGATTGTGGGTTCCTTTCGGTTATTGTGATGATAGTATAACAGAAACTTTCGCCATTTTCAATGAAATTTGCTTGTAAAGCGGCAGAACTTGGGGTACACTATGGCTAAGTGTTGCAACCAAACCGTTTTGTGCTTTGTATTATTGACGTGCACACAAAAATAACCTTGACAGGAGAACCGATATGAAACGCATCATCCTATTCGTACTGGCAGCCGTTCTGCTGCTGTCCGTCGCCGCCTGCACCAAAAAGCCCGCGGATGTCAACCCGCCTTCTGCCACCGAAGCGCCGACCGACGCGCCGACCGACGTGCCGACCGACGCACCCGTTGCCGATACGCTGGGCAAAAAGCTCGATCAGCTGTTTTTGACGACGATCCAAGCCGATCCGACCATCTCGTTGGATGCGCTTGCAAACGCCATTCTTGCCCATTCCGACATTCAGTTTGCGGGCATGACCATGGCGGTGACCGAAGGCTATCTCAATGGCTTCTCGGCAGACGTCACCGGCTTTTCCGAGGGCGTCAGCTTTGGCCCCATGATTGGAAGCATTCCCTTCATCGGCTATCTCTTTGTGCTGGCTGACGGCGCGGATTCCGCCGCGTTTATGGAGCAGCTCAAGACGAACGCCAACCTCAACTGGAACATTTGTGTGTCCGCCGACGAGCTGGTCGTGGATTCCTACAACAACACGATTTTCGTCGTGATGTGTCCCAACAACTTCGAAGACTAACCCACCTGCGGCGGCTTCGTTCCGCCGCTTCTTTTTATGCTGTTTTCCAGTTTAGCCTTCTTATACGGGTTTTTGCCCGTCACATTGCTGCTGTATTTTCTTGTTCCCAAGCAGGGCAAGAATCTCGTGCTGCTGCTCGCCTCGCTGTTCTTCTACTTCTGGGGCGAGCCGCGCTATGTGCTGCTGATGGTGGGCGTCATCCTGCTGGCGTACTTGGGCGGGCTGCTGCTGCAGCGCTTATCTGCGCCCGCCGCCCGCAAGACCACGCTGATCGTGCTGATTGTGCTGCATCTTGGCGTGTTGGGTCTGTTCAAGTATGCGGATTTCTTCCTGTCCAGCTTTGCGGCGGTGACGGGGCTTGCCATTCCGCTGCTCAAGATTGCACTGCCCATCGGCATCAGCTTCTACATCTTCCAGTCGCTCAGCTATCTGATTGACGTCTATCGCGGCGTTGTGGCGGCGCAAAAGAATCCGCTGGATCTGGCAACGTATATCGCCATGTTCCCGCAGCTGATTGCGGGGCCGATCGTCCGCTATTCCGACATCGAACGACAGCTCAAGGTTCGCACCCACAGCTTGGAACGAGCCGCGCTGGGGCTGCGCCGCTTCGTGTTGGGGCTTGCCAAAAAGGTGCTGCTTGCCAATCAGCTTGGTGCGCTTTGCGCCACGTTTGCCGCGTCCAACGACAAATCCGTGCTGTTTTATTGGCTGTATGCCATCGCGTTCACGCTGCAAATTTACTTCGACTTTTCGGGCTATTCCGACATGGCGATCGGGCTTGGCAAGCTGTTCGGGTTCGATTTTCCCGAGAACTTCCGCTATCCCTACATTGCCAAGAGCATCACGGACTTTTGGCGCCGCTGGCACATCTCGCTCGGCACATGGTTCCGCGATTACGTCTATATCCCGCTCGGCGGCAATCGCGTGGGCAAGGCGCGGCATCTGTTCAACATCTTTGTGGTTTGGATGCTGACGGGGCTTTGGCACGGCGCAAGCTGGAACTTCGTCATTTGGGGCGTGTTCTTTGCCATATTGCTCTGCATCGAGAAGCTGTTTGCACGGCAATTCTTCGAAAAGAGCAAGGTCATCGGCCACGTTTATGTGCTGCTTGCGGTCATCCTGAGCTTTGTCATCTTCAACGCATCCGATCTTTCAGATGCCTTTGCCACCATCGGCGGCATGTTCGGCGTGGGGACAAGCGCGTTCGCCTCGGCAGAGGTGTGGTACTATCTGCGCAGCTACGGCGTCGTCCTGGCAGTCGCAGCCGTGGGCGCAACGCCGCTCGTTTGGAACCTTACGGCGCGCATCCAAAAGCTTCGCGTGGGCGGCGGCGTGCTTGCCGTGTTGGAGCCGGTGGCGCTTTGCGCGCTGCTGTTGCTTTGCACCGCGTATCTTGTGGATGGGTCGTTTAACCCGTTCCTGTATTTTCGGTTTTAGGAGGACGCCATGACGAAAAAGATTGCACAAATTGCGGTTGTCGGCGTCGTTCTGGCGCTGCTGTTCGGACTTGGCATTTGGATGTGGGTCAAAGCACCCGATCGCTATTCCGACGCGGAACGCCGCCTGCTTGCCGAGGCGCCGACCATCAACGCCGATACGGTTTGGTCGGGCAAGGCGATGCAGGACGTCGAGCCGTACCTTTTGGATCAATTCCCCATGCGCGACACGTTCCGTTCCGTAAAGGCGCTTGCGTCGGGCTATGTCCTGCTGCAAATGGATAACAACGGCATCTACCAGACGGAAGGCCATCTTGCAAAGCTGGAGTACCCCGAAACGACGGGCGCGTGGGCAAACGCCGCCGATTACATCAACGGCTTGGTGCGGCAGTATGCGAATGCGAACAACGTGTATCTGTGCGTCGTACCCGACAAAAACGTGTATTTGGCGCCGCAAAGCGGGCGGCTGCATCTTTCCTATGATGCGCTTGTACAAGCATTGGAGACAGCCTGTCCCGCCTGCACGCCGATTCACATTTGGGACGCGTTGGACGCGTCCGACTACTATGTCACCGATACCCATTGGAAGCAAACGGCACTGGTGCCCGTCGCACAGCGCATCGCCGCCGCCATGGGCGTCACGCTGTCCGACGAATACCAAACCGAAACGCTTGCTTCGCCGTTCTACGGCGTTCTCTATGGGCAGACCGCACTGCCGCACAAGCCCGACACGCTGGCATACCTAAACAGTGCGGTTTTGGAAGACTGCGTGGTCACCAATTATGACACGGGCGTGGGCGTGGACGGCGTCGTGTACGATCTGAACAAGGCGACGGGCAAAGACCCGTATGAGCTGTTTTTGATGGGCAATTCCGCGCTCATCACCATCGAAAACCCGAGCGCTTTTACGGATCGCACGCTGGTGGTGTTCCGCGATTCCTTCGGCAGCAGCCTGATTCCGCTGTTGGTTTCGGGGTATTCCAAGATTACGCTGGTCGACACCCGCTATGTGGCAAGCGCGTATCTTACACAGTTTGGCGTAGAATTTGAAAACGCCGATGTGCTGTTCTTGTACAGCACGCTGGTGCTCAACAGCAGCTCGGTGCTGCGATAGAACGCGTACCAGAGCGGTAAGAAACGCAGAACGCCCGTCTGTCATCCTGCGCTTCAGTGAAGGATTTCGCACGCAAGCGGGAGATTCTTCGGCACTTCGTACCTCAGAATGACCCCCGGGGGAACGGTGGGCGCGCACATACAAAACAAGAGCCTCAAACCGAGGCTCTTGTCTTGTGTTTCTCCTAATTACTTGACGCCCTTCAAAAATCGTGCGCCGTCGCCGTACTGCTCCGTCACATAGTCGATGTCCTTGTCGCCTCTGCCTGAAAGGTTGACCAAGATGCTGCCCGTCTTGTGGGTGCGGGCGTAGCGAATGGCATACGCAAGCGCGTGCGAACTTTCCAACGCGGGAATGATGCCTTCGAGCCGTGAGAGCAAAAAGAACGCTTCCATCGCTTCTTCATCCGTGGCGCAATCGTATTCCACACGACCGATGTCGTGCAGATAGGCGTGTTCGGGACCGACGGAGGGGTAGTCCAAACCGCTTGCGATGGAGTAGACGGGGGAGGGACTGCCGTCCGGCTCCTGCAGCATGATGCTGTCAAACCCGTGCAGCATCCCCATCTTGCCAAAACGCATACTGGCGGCATGGTCGCCGTGCGCCGCGCCTCTGCCCAGCGGTTCGACGCCCACCAGCGTCACGGGATCGGCAAGGAACGGCACGAACATCCCGATGGAGTTCGAGCCGCCGCCCACGCACGCGGTCACGATGTCGGGCAGCATACCGGTCATCTCTTGGAACTGTTCCCGTGCCTCGATGCCCACCACCGATTGGAAATCGCGTACCATCTTGGGGAACGGGTGCGGGCCAACGGCGGAACCGATGCAGTAGATGGCGTCTTCATATTCGGTGCAGTACGCTTCAAACGCGGCGTCCACCGCTTCCTTCAGCGTCTTCAAACCGTGCGTAACCGGAATGACCCGCGCACCCAAAATCTTCATGCGCGTCACGTTGGGCGCTTGCTTTTTGATGTCCACTTCGCCCATGTAAATGTCGCAGTCCAGTCCAAAATAGGCGGCGGCTGTGGCAAGCGCGACGCCGTGCTGTCCCGCGCCCGTCTCGGCTATCAGCTTCTTCTTGCCCAAGTACGTTGCCAAAAGTCCTTCGCCCATGCAGTGGTTCAGCTTGTGCGCACCCGTGTGGTTCAAATCCTCCCGCTTGAGGTAGATTTGGCAGTTGCCCAGATGGTTGGAGAGCCGTTCGCAATGATACACGGGCGTCGGACGGCCTTGAAACTCGCGGCGGATGCGGCGCAGCTCGTTGATGAACTTGGCGCTGTGGCAAATGGATTCGTAGGCGTTGGCGATGTCGTCAAACGCTTTTTTCAGGTTGTCGGGCAGATATTGCCCGCCGTAGGCGCCAAAGCGACCATTCTCATCGGGAAATTGCTTGAGGTACGTGTCCATGCTTCTGTAATCGAACATTTTTGTTTCCTGCAAGGTGTCAGCCTTGCGCTCCTTTCAAATCAAACTATTTTTTTGTTGTGCGGCGCCCAAAAACAAAAACGCCTTGCGCATCAAAAAATGATGCTGCAAGGACGAATGAAATTCGCGGTGCCACCTTGCTTCCCCAAATGGGACGCTCAAACATGCTGACACATGTCGCACGCGATAACGGTCGTGACCCGTTGCGGCCTACTGAAACCTTCGGCGCACTCTCGACAGCCCATATTGAACGCATCGTGCCTGCTTGCCTTCCACCGTGGCGTGCTCTCTTTGCGGTCGTTCGCGTGTTTTCTCTGTCTCAACGATTTATGTGGCTCATTATACACCGAAAATCGTCCTTGTCAAGAACAAATTTCTGCATGAACGCAGCTATTTTCGCGTAATTTGTTGCAGCAAGGGGGATGATCGCATGAAACTTGACGAAATGAAGGTCACCTATGATCGCAAGCGCGATGGGTTCCAAAACGTATCGGACTTTACCGTGGACGAGAACAAGGAGCCGACGGTCAAAAGCGGCAGCATGGTCATCAAGATCGGACTGTGCGGCTTGGTGCTTGCCGCCGCCATCGTGATTCGCGCCGTGGGGGTAGAACCGCAAAAGGAGGTCGTCGCCGCCGCGGCACAAGCGCAGTCCGAGGACGATGACGAATCGGTGGGCGCGCTGCACTATGTGGACGCAACCGAAACCGTTCGTGAAAAATTGCAGGCGCCCGTATCGTCCAACGATATCGAACTGCTGTTGGATGATCAGCTTGTGCGCCTCACCGCCACGACGGAATCGGTTTGTTCCTGCATCGACGGCACGGTGTTGATGGTCGAAACGGACGAACGCTACGGAACCTATGTGCGCGTGCAGGGCGAAAACGGCTTGGAAACCATCTGCTACGGGCTTGCGGACGTGACGGCAGTCGCGGGCGCGACGGTAACGGCAGGGGAGACACTGGGCACTGTGCCCGTGGGCAGAAGTGTGTATGTCGCCGTGCTTTTGGACGGCGCGCCGCAGAACCCGACGGACTACATCGACTTGTCCTTGCGCGCATAAATGCGGCTCGGCACAATCGGACGCACACGGATTGCGATGCATTGGAGCGTGCCGCTCCTGTTCGCGCTGCTGTGCATCGACGGGCAGCTGCTGCCGTTGCTGTATGCGCTGCTTGCGCTGACGCTGCATGAATGCGCGCATGGGGTGGTGGCAAAAAACCTCTCCTTTGCGGTGGCGTCCTGCACCCTGTACCCGTTTGGCGCCATCATGGAGCTGGAACCGTTGACGCCCCACCCCAAAGGCGAAGGCGTCGTCGCCGCTGCAGGGCCGATTGCAAACCTTGTGGCGGCGGCGGCGTCCTTGCTTGCGCCCGCACTGTACCCGCCCTGCAAGCGCGTCTGTGAGCCGTTCCTTTGGACGAACCTGTGCCTGTGCGCATTGAACCTGCTGCCCGCTTATCCGCTGGATGGTGGGCGCGTGCTGGCGTTTTTGCTGCTGCGCACCTTGCGAACGCAGACGGTGCGGCGCGTGCTGCTTGCCTTGACGTCGCTCTCGGCGGTGGGCTTTTTGGCGGCGGGCACGGTGGGCGTTTTGAAAGGCTATCCGCTCTGGACGCTGCTGCTGCTTGGCGCGTATCTCTTTGTGGTGGGCGTGGGCGCCATCCGTCGGTTTGGGCAGGCAAAGGTCGGCGCGGTGCTGCGGCGCAGCGCGTATCTGGAGCGCGGCGGCAGCGTTGCGGTTCGCACCCGTGCCATCTCCGCCCAATCCACCGTCGGCACGGCGGTGCGCACACTGTCGGGCGGCGCGTATACCGTCTTGCGCGTGGTCGAGGGGGAACGCTTCTTGGGCGAGCTGGACGAAGGCGTCGTGCTGCAAGCCGCGGCGCGGTTTGGGTATGCTATTTCCATAAAAGATGCGTTCTTTTCGATTGACCCACACAAAAAAGCGTGTTATACTGTAGAAGGTGTAATTTGCGAACGTGTGCAGTGAAGCGCGCAAACGCCACGGAAAGGGAACGTTTTGGATCAATATCAGCTGGACAAGCTCTTGAGTCGGGTCGAAAAGCCTGCGCGCTACATCGGCAACGAATGGAACATGGTACAAAAGACGGACGCCGCCTTCCGCTTTGCGCTGTGCTTCCCCGATGTGTACGAAATCGGTATGTCGCATCAGGGCAGCCGCATTCTGTACAACATCCTGAACGGGCTTGACGAGGTGTATTGTGAACGCTGCTACTGTCCGTGGACGGACATGGAGCGTGCATTGCGTGAGGACAATCTGCCGCTGTTCACACTCGAAACCAAGTCGCCGCTTGCCGCGTTTGACGTCGTTGGGTTCTCCATGCTGTACGAAATGTGCTACACCAACGTGCTGACCATGCTGGAGCTTTCGCACATTCCGTTCTACGCCGACGAGCGGGACGACACCTTTCCTTTGCTGGTGGCAGGCGGGCCGTGCATGTGCAATCCGGAGCCCATTGCGCCGTTTTTCGACGCCATCATGGTGGGCGACGGCGAAGAAAGCATCGTCGAGCTGGTGCGCGCCGTGGAACGCGCCAAAGCCGAAGGCAAAAGCAAGCAAGCGCTGCTGCACGATCTTGCCGCCATCGAAGGCGTGTATGTGCCGTCGTTCTATGCACCCAAGATGGCAGACGGGCGTTTCGTGTCGATGGAACGGCTGCAAGACGACGCACCCCAAAGGGTCAAGCGCCGCATTGTCAAGGATCTCGAGCATACGCCCTATGTGGGCAAGCAGCTCGTGCCCAACATGCAAATCGTCCACGACCGCGTTGCGGTTGAGGTCATGCGCGGCTGCACACGCGGCTGTCGGTTCTGTCAAGCGGGGTACATCTATCGTCCCGTGCGGGAACGCACCGCAGCGACGCTTTTAAAGCAGGCGCACGCGCTCGTTTCGTGTACGGGCTACGACGAAGTTTCGCTGCTGTCGCTTTCCACGGGCGACTACGCCGAGCTGCACACGCTTCTTCCTCAGATTATCGACCAAATGGAGGAGCAAAAGGTTTCCGTATCGCTGCCGTCTCTGCGCATTGATTCCATTCTCAAGGATGATCTGCAAAAGATGCAGTCGGTACGAAAGGGTGGGCTGACGTTCGCGCCCGAAGCGGGCACGCAGCGCCTGCGCGACGTCATCAACAAAAACGTGACCGAAGAAGACTTGCTTCGTGCCGTGACCGACGCATTTTCGGCGGGCTGGTGCGGGGTCAAGCTGTACTTCATGATCGGTCTGCCCACCGAGACGGACGCGGATATCCAAGGGATCGCGGCGCTTGCGCGCAAGGTCAGCGCCTGCTACTATGCGCTTCCCAAAGAACAGCGCGGCGCGGGCTTCCGCCTGACGGTCAGCGTTTCCACGTTCGTACCCAAGCCTTGGACGGCGTTTCAATGGTGTGGTCAATGCACCCAAGAAGAAATCCGCCGCAAGCAACAGGTGCTGCGCGACGCCATGCGCGGCGTGCGCGGGGCAGAGCTGCACTGCCATCCGTCGGTGTTGAGCGTGCTCGAAGCGGTGTTTTCCCGCGGCGACCGTCGCTTGGCAAAGCTGCTGGTCGATGCGTACAAGGGCGGCTGTCGGTTCGATTCGTGGGCGGAACACTTCAAGCCCGAGGCGTGGGCGCTGGCGTTTTCGCAAAACGGCTTGACGATGGACGAATACGCCTATCGCACGCGTTCGGTCGACGAGCCGCTGCCATGGTCGTTTGTGGACGTACTTGTGACAGAAGCGTATCTGAAACGCGAATGGACCTTGGCACAACAAGAAAAGACGACGCGGGACTGCCGCAACGGCTGTAACGGCTGCTTTGGAGATCGATATGAGGATGATTGCCGCTTTTCAAAAAACGCATGAGCTTTCTTACACGTCCCATCTGGACGTGCAGCGCACCCTGCAGCGGGCGTTTCGCCGCGCACAGCTTCCCTTGTCGTACTCAAAGGGGTTCAATCCGCACCCCAAACTGTCCTTTTCGACGGCGTTGGCAACCGGCTGCACCGGCGACGCCGAATGGTTTGAAGTCGAATTAGAGCAGGAGATACTTCCTGCAGCCTTCATCGAACGCACCAATGCGGTGATGCCGAACGGGATGCGCATCACACAGGCGTTCGAGGCGGACGACGGCATTGACACGTTGTCCAAGCTGATCCGTGCCGCAGCGTATTGCATCACCCTGCACTTGGACGCGCCCGCATCGTCGGACGCGGTACAGGCAGCGCTGGATGCGATGCTTGCCGAGCACGAGATCGTGGTCGATAAAAAGACCAAGAGTGGCACAAAACCCACCAACATTCGTCCCGATATTTTGGAGGCGTCTCTCATGGATGTGTCGGACAATATCATCCGACTGCACGTCGTGGGGCTGCTGACCGTACATGGCGGGCTGCGCGTAGAAACTTTCGTAAACGCGCTGCTCGATCGCTTGCACGCGAACGGCTTTGCCACGACGCACAGGACGGCATTGTATTTCGAAGGTTCCGACCGCCTGCCGCGCCTCCCGTAAAGGAAGGTTTCAAATGAACAAAGAGATTCTCGTAGATGCGAACGCGTTCAATACGCGTGTCGCGGTGATCGAGGACGGCGCGCCCGTCGAACTGTACGTCGAACAGGAGGGCAGCGAACGCCTTGTCGGCAACATCTATCTGGGCAAGGTACAAAACGTCCTGCCCGGCATGCAGGCGGCGTTCATCAACATCGGACTCGAAAAGAACGCATTCTTATACGCGGGCGACGTGTTTCAGCCGGGCGACGCGTATGACGAATTGGAAAAAGTCCCCGAAACGCGCAAGATCGGCGAATTGCTCAAGTCGGGGCAGTCGGTCATCGTGCAGGTGGCAAAGGATCCGGTCGGCACCAAGGGTGCGCGGGTCACGACGCACATCACCTTGGCGGGTCGGTCGCTGGTGCTGATGCCCACGGTCGATTACACCGGCGTATCGCGCCGCATCGAAAAAGAAGAAGAACGGGTACGGCTTCGCAAGATTGTCAAGGAGCTCAAGCCCAAGGATATGGGCATCATCGTGCGCACCGCGTCGGCGGGCCGCACAAAAGAAGCGTTTGCCGAGGACGTCGAAAGCCTTGTCAAGCTGTACCAAGACATCCAAGCCAAGGCGAAGAACGGCAAAGCGCCGCGCCTTTTGCACGCCGAGCAAAGCTTGCTGTTCCGCACGGTGCGCGATCTCTTAATGCGCGACGTCGATCGCGTGTTCTGCAACGACAAAGACACCTTCGAGCAGCTCAAAGAGATTGCCGACGTCATGGCGCCCAAGCTCAAGGCGCGCATCCTGTTCAAGGACAGCGAAGCGCTGTTCGACCGCTACGACACCGAAAGCAAGATTGACAACGCGCTTGCACGCAAGGTCTGGCTCAAAAACGGCGGCTATCTCATCATCGACCGTGCCGAAGCGTTGACGGTCATCGACGTCAACACGGGCAAGTTTGTCGGCAAGGACAATTTAGAAAAGACCATCACGGCGACCAATTGTGAGGCGGCGACGGAAATTGCAAAGCAGCTGCGGCTGCGCGACATCGGCGGCATCATCATCATCGACTTCATCGACATGGAGAAGGAGTCCAATCGCCAACTGGTGCTGAACACGCTCAAGAACACCATGAAGAACGACCACACGCGTTCCCATGTGTTCGGATTCACGCATTTGGGCTTGGTGGAGCTGACCCGCAAAAAGACGGGCCGCAGCATCGGCGACACGCTGAAGGTCACCTGTCCCTGCTGCGACGGCGAAGCCAAGGTCTTGGCGCCGCAAACGGTGTTCAATCGGCTGCGCAAGCAAACGCTGCAAATTTTAAAGGGCAGCAAAATCCGCTGCATGTACATCGAGGTGCATCCCGATGTGAAAGCCGCCATGGAGCAGCTTGCCAAGCATCACGGAAAGCTCTTCCCCGAAGTGGAGGACGCCACCTTCTTTGTCCGCGCCAACGAAACGCTGCATCCGGAAAAGTTCGTGGTGCGTCCGCTGCCCGACAAGAAGGTTCCCGAATACAAGCGCGTTTGCACCATCCTGCAATAAGTGCGAAGATCGGGCAAAAGTTTCCAAAAAACCTTGCCAAACGGGCATTATTTTCGTTGACAACGGTCATTTTGGGTGCTATAATGGCTCGGTGAGCCGCTTCGGAGCGGTACTTAAGTGTGTTCATTTGAACAACACCGTATTTGAGCGAGTCTGGGAAGAAGGAGGAAGCACACAATGTACGCAATCATTCAGACCGGTGGAAAACAATACAAAGTAGCGGTTGGCGACGAAGTTCTCGTTGAGAAGCTGGACGCCGAAGTTGGCACCGAGGTCAGCATGGATGTTCTGCTCGTCGCAGAGGGCGAGACCGTCACGGTCGGCAAGCCCTTGGTAGACGGCGTAAAAGCCACCGCAAAGGTTTTAGAGCATGGCAAGGGCAAGAAGGTTATCGTCTTCAAGTACAAGCCCAAGAAGAATATCCGCAAGAAGAACGGCCATCGTCAGCCTTACACCAAGGTAGCGATCACCGCCATCGGTTGATGGTATGATCACCGTCCGCATCACCCAAGAACACGGCGAGCCTGTCGGGTTTCACGTATCGGGTCATGCCGAACGGGGCGCATACGGAAACGATTTGGTCTGTGCGGCGGTTTCCGCCATCGTACAGACGGCGATTCTGGGCGTCACCGAAGAATTACGACTCAACGCAGGCGTTTCCATCCATGAGGGGGAAACAATCTGCATCCTTGAACGGGACGTACCCCAAGCGGACGCCGAAAAAGCCGCCATCGTGATCAACACCATGGTGCGCGGGCTGAAGGCGATCCAAGCGGCGTACCCCCACACCATTCAATTCTTAAAGAAGGAGATACAGCCATGTTCCAGATGAATCTGCAGCTCTTCGCGCATAAGAAGGGCGTCGGCTCCTCCCGCAACGGCAGAGACAGCGAATCCAAGCGTCTTGGGCCCAAGCGTGCAGACGGTCAGTTCGTGCTTGCGGGCAACATCTTGGTTCGCCAGCGCGGCACACACTTCCATCCCGGCAACAACGTCGGCATTGGCAAGGACGACACCTTGTTTGCAAAGATCGACGGGATCGTCAAGTTCGAAACCCGCCACGCAGACAAGAAAACCGTCAGCGTCTACGCGGAAGAAGCGTAAACAGTGTTTCAAAAGCCACCCTGCGGGGTGGTTTTTTAGTGAAATAAATCCCTTGCGGGATTTGTGAAATTTGCTTTGCAAGTGAAATATGGCTACGCCATGTGAAATGCCTCACGGCGTGGGGGATACGAACCTTTCACACCACGCGCTTCCATCCCCCGTTGTCATTCTGACGCAGCGAAGCAAGGAAGAATCTCCCGCTTGCACGCGAGAT
>CAYRQM010000037.1:0-16171 GCA_964426415.1 uncultured Christensenella sp. | reverse complement strand
CCCCCTACACGCAATCCTCCCTCACTTTTACCCGGAACTATTTTACACCAACCAAGTCGGATGCAGCGGAAGAACGAGGAAAATCAGCAGTTCGGATGGGCGATCAGCCATGCAGCCGTCCTGCGCACGCCTTCTTCAAAGGAGACCTGCGGCGTAAAGCCCGTGTCCCGCGTCAACGCGGTCACATCGAACGTTTCGGGCGGCAGGCAAATCGCATTGGCGGTGATTGCACCAAATCCGAGCGGGATGACGTTCCCATCGGTGCGCAATTCGTTTGCAATCCTGCCCACCTCGACCAAAAAGTCGCGCAGCGGGCGGGCGTGTCCCGATCCGATGACGTAGTTCGTTCCGTCCACGCCCCGTTCTGCAATCAGATAGAGCGCTTGCGCCACGTCGCTGACGTGGACAAAGTCATAGTATTGAAGCCCTTGGGACAACGGCGGCGTCTCGCCGCGCAAAACGTGTCGAATGACCATGTTGAGCAAACGATCTTGCCGTTCGCCCTCGCCATAGGTGTTGATCAGCGGCCAAAAGAAGCGCATCTTGAGGCTTCCCGCCTTTGCCTTTCCCATCCAATGGGCGGCGATCTTGGCGCCCTTGTACATATAGCCAAGGTTGGAGATGGGCTTGTCCTGCGCCATTTCGAGAATGCTTTCTGCCTCGTGCATGCTGCCTGCGCCGACGAACGTGCCGACGCCCAGCGTGTGTGCGGCGCCAATCAGCTGCAGCGTGCCGCGCAGATTTTGCATCTGCACGGCTTCATCCTTTGCGTCGGCGCCGATCACCCCTTGCCATGCCAAGTGAAACACGGCGTCCACATCCCGATCGGCGATGCGATCGGCAAGCGTGCCCAAGTCGCAGATGTCGCATTCAACAACACGAACGGGCAAATCGGACAGCGCTTCGGCGTGCGCATTGCCGCTGCGCACCACGGCGATGACCTGCACCCCGTGGGAAAGAAGCGTGCGCACCACGCGATTACCGATGAATCCCGACGCGCCCGTCACGATTGCTTTTTTCATGGCTGCACCTCCTGCTCGGCAGCGCCGCGTGCCGCATACGCCGCAAAGGTGGGCCAATGCAAATCCTTCTCGGTGGCGACGACTTGGGTGATGCCGAATTGGGAAAGGGGCCACGGAATGGCAAGCGCGGGATCGTTCCACAGGATGCCGCCGCAGGATGCGGGACAATACCTGCCGGAGCACAAATAGGAGAACACCGTATCGTCCGTCAAGGAAAGGAACCCATGGGCAAACGTTTCGGGGATGAACAGAACCAAATCGTCCTTGGCGTCCAAAAGCTCTGCGTGATACTTGCCGAAGGTGGGCGAATCGCGCCGCAAATCCAACGCGACGTCGAACAGCTTGCCCGAAAGAACGTGAATCAGCTTTGCCTGCGCATCCACGGACTGATAATGCAAGCCGCGCAGCGCGCCCTTGTCGGAACGGATGTCACTGGACTCCGTAAAGGCGCATCCGATTCCGTTTTCGGCAAACACTTCTTTTTCATAGTACTTCTTGTACACGCCCCGTGCATCTTCATGCAGGTGCGGCTGAATCTTGACGAGCCCGTCGATCTCGGTTTTGATGAAAGAAAATGGCATACCGGCTCCTACCGAATCGGGAATATATTGGAAAATGCGTCGATCTGCGCGTCCATGACGGCGGTCACGCTGTCGCCGTCGCGCCATGCTTTTGTCCAATCCACCGTTTTTTGGATGGCGGTGACAAGATCCCAACAGGGCGTCCAGCCGAACGTTTCTTTGAGCTTGCGGTTGTCCAGCTTGAGATAGTTGGCTTCGTGGGGGCCGTTGTCGGGACGGGCGGCGGCGTGCAGCCCTTCGCCCCAGCAGTCCAAAAACGTGTCCACCAACGCGCCCGTTTCGAAGCAGTCGCGGTCGTCGGGGCCCACGTTGTACCAGCCCGCCTTGGACGGATCGAGCGCCTGTGCCCTTGCGATCATGAGGTAGGCGAACAGCGGCTCCAAAACGTGTTGATACGGCCGCGTGGAATGGGGATTGCGCACCACGACCGTCGTGCCGCTGCACGCCGCCCGCACGCAGTCGGGGACGATGCGATCCGCGGCAAAATCGCCGCCGCCAATCACGTTGCCCGCCCGCGCCGTGGAGATGGCAGGCACGCCGTCCGCAAAGAAGGAACGGCGATAGCAGTGGGTCGCCAGCTCGGAACAGCTTTTGCTGTTGGAATACGGGTCAAAGCCGTCTAACTTTTCGTCTTCGGAATAGCCCGCGGCACGTTCGGAATTTTCGTAGACCTTATCGGTGGTCACGTTCAGCACGGAGCGAACGGACGGCGTGTTGCGGACGCACTCCAAAAGATTGACCGTGCCCATCACGTTGGTTTCGTAGGTCGTGCGCGGCGCACGATAGCCTTCCCGCACGATGGGCTGTGCCGCCAAATGCAGGACGATTTCGGGCTGCGCGGCAGTAAACGCACGCGCCAGCGCGTCCAAGTCGCGGATGTCGCCAAGCACGGACGTCATGCCCTTCGCCGTATCCGCCAGCGAAAAGAGGGCGGGTGTGGTGTTCGGCGCAAGCGCATAGCCCGTGACGACGGCGCCTGCACGCTTGAGGATGTGGCAAAGCCAAGCGCCCTTGAACCCCGTATGTCCCGTTATAAAGACCCGCTTGCCGCGGTAAAAACCCATCACGCCCATGTCCTCCACGGCGCGTTGCCGCTTGTCCAAAGCTTTTCGAGCTGTTCCCGATCCCGCTGGGTGTCCATGCACTGCCAAAATCCGGGATGCCGATACGCCATCAGCTCACCGATGCTTGCCAGTCGCTCCAACGGCTCTTGCTCCAGCACCGTCTCGTCGCCGTCGATATAATCGAACAGAGCAGGCTCGCAAACCATGAACCCGCCGTTGATGAGCGTGCCGTCGGCGTCCCGCTTCTCGCGGAAGGCGCGCACGGCGTCGCCCTCGCCCATGCCTAAAACGCCAAAGCGCTGTCCGGCGTTGATCGCGGTCAGCGTGGCGATCTTGCCGTGCTGCCGATGGTGGGCAAGCAGCGCATGAAAATCCACGTCGCTGACGCCGTCGCCATAGGTGAGCATGAACGTTTCGTTGCCTACAAACGGCGCAATGCGCTTGACGCGTCCGCCCGTCATGGTGTTCAGCCCCGTATCAACCACCGTCACCCGCCACGGCTCGGAGTGGCTGGTGTGGACTTCCATGTGATTGCTGTGCGTAAAGTCGAAGGTCACATCGGAAGAATGGAGGTAATAATTCGCAAAAAACTCTTTGATGACCTGTTGCTTGTAACCGCAGCAGATGATAAATTCGTGGAAGCCTTGCGCGGAATAGCCTTTCATGATGTGCCATAGAATCGGCATCCCGCCGATTTCCACCATGGGCTTGGGCTTGAGATGGCTCTCCTCGGCGATGCGGGTGCCGAACCCGCCTGCCAAAATGACGACCTTCATAGTTGCTACCTCCTCTTGTTGTGGGTGTCTTTGCGGGATTGCACCGCTTTGCGCAGCGCGTACAGCGGGCGGCAGGAAGTCAAGCGCAGCTTGCAATTCAGCGCGCCCACCGCGCGGCAAGCCTGCTTGGCAGCCTTGATTTGTGCGGCGTCGCCCAGCGCCAGCGCGGCAAAGAGCCGTTCCGTTCGCAAGCGCCGCTGCGCCATCAGAAGATACGTTGCCTCCTCGGCGGGATGGAACAGGTCGAGCGTGGCGCGAATGGTCTCTTCCTGCGCAATGAATGCATCCACCTGCCGTTGCCCCACCAGTTTTCCGGTGTAGCTGTCGCCGCGCACCAAATAATCGCCCAGCACTTCGTCCAAGCAGCAGCTCTGATCGTGATACAGCAGGGGCAGCAGCATTTGGTAGTTCTCGCCAAATTGCGTTTGGTGTATGGTGCGGTTCGGTACGACAGCATCGAACGCGACGGTGCGCGTCAGCGAACCGATGGGGGTATAAATCATGTTGCGCGCCATCAGACAGTCGAGAAACGCGCCTTTGGAAACCGTTTGCGGCTTGACCTGCATCGTGCCGCGGCTTTCGCCCGTCTCCTCCTGCACGACGTTCAGCTTGCAAAAGACAATCCCTTTATCGGGCTGTTGCAAAAGCGCCTGCACCATATGTGAAATGTGTTCGGGGTACATCACATCGTCGCTGTCGCATCCGCAAAAGAAAACGCCGTGCATCCGCCGCAGCGCATCTTGCTTTAAGGAGCAGGTGACCTGATTGTCCGCGAAATGCTCGATGTTGACCGTCCAGCCCTTGTCCATCAGGCGTGTACGATAGGATTCGGCGATCTCGCCCGTGCGATCCGCCGAACCGTTGTTGTAGAAAAAAAGCTCAACGTTGGGATACGTCTGCGCCAACAGCGCGTCGAAGTATTTGTGCACGAAGCGTTCGCCGTTAAAGCAATAGGTAATGACCGAAACCAAAGGCTGTTCCATGCTGCAACTCCCCATTTGTTCCTGTTCCGTTGTTACCTATCATACCACAGAAGCAGGAAGAAAGGAAGGGGTATTTCGTCGTCGGTGCGGACTGCACTTCGTTCGCAACGGCTCCTTCGGCTTTGCCTCTTCCGCCATTGCTTACCCGCTCCGTCGCGCTCCTCTCCGCTCGTCGGCGCGGACTGCACTTCGTTCGCAACGGCTCCTTCGGCTTTGCCTCTTCCGCCATTGCTTACCCGCTCCGTCGCGCTCCTCTCCGCAAAAGGTCACGCTCGCTTCGGCTACGCCCTTTTTGACGCGGGCGTTACGCCTTTCGCTTCGCTGCCAACCTTTTGCGGGAATACCCGTTGACACGCTTTTCGGGAAAGGCACGTCGCGGCGCTGCCAACCTTTTGCGGGTAACCCCGCGTACACGTTTTGAGGGAAAGGTGCGTTTGAAACGCGCCCCTGTCATCCTGCGCTTCGGCGAAGGATCTCGCGTGCAAGCTGCACGCGGCTGGCGGATAATATCCGCCCCTACAGAATGACCGCGTGAAGCTGTAATCAAAATGGCGGTGCAACCGCCATTACCAAAATTTCTTCATTCCTTCATTCTTCATTTTCCTGTCATCCTGAGGCAAAGCCGAAGGATCCCCGGCATCCATCGTCTCTTGCGACAAAATCCTTGCAACATCGAGAAAATCTGCCAAAAGGTGTTTACAAATCTTGTCAAATTTAGTATACTATGTGCAGACAGGAGAAGGAGGGACATAGTATGAGATTTTGTAAGAATTGCGGCGCCCAGTTGATGGACAACGCACGGTTCTGCGGAAAATGCGGAACGTCATTTGCCTCGGATGAACCCGCCCAAGACGCCATGGCGACCGAAGCGGAAAAAGAGATTCCCGTATACCAAGAGACGCGTCCCTATGAGCAGGACGCCGCCTATGATGCGCCGATGCAGGCGCCTGTGTTCGCGCCGCCGCAGTACGCTGCGCCCGCGATGCAGCCCAAACGCTACCATTGGCCGGAAGCATTCCGTGCCCTTTCCTTGATCTTGGCGGTGCTGTCCATCGCATCCTGCCTGATCACATGCGTCTACCAAATCCAATATCTCGATTTCGGCACGCGAGTCGTGCGAATTGTTCTTCAGTTTGCGCTCAACATGGGCGAGCTGTTGGCGGCGATCCTGCTGCTGGTCGGTTCCTTCACATGGCGGGATCGGCGCGGCGCACGGCTGCTGCTGCCCATCGGACTGCTGTCGTACATCGCCTTTACCTTTGCATGGCGTGTCAACTATGCGATCAGTTCCAATTACTTTGGCGGGCGCTACGCGACAAGCTATCAACAGATTAATTACATCCTCGTCATGCTCGCGTGCCTTTTGGTGCTCGTCGGCGTCATCGGCATGCTCATCAACAAGCCCAAGCTGTCGCGCATCTTTGGAATCATTGCCTTGGCGCTGTTGGCACTGGGGCTGATTCTCGAAAGCGTCCCCATCGACGGCATCTACTACCAATTCAGCTATGATTCGTTTACGCAAACCTTCATGAACAATCTGAGCAACGCGATTGAGCTGATTGTGCTGGCGCTGATTCCGCTCTACTTCGGCTGCCGCAAAGAAATTAAGTAACACCCTGCAAAAATGTCATGCAAAAGGACGCGTCCCTGCAAAATGGGGCGCGCCCTTCTTTATACAAATCGCAATCCGCTTGCGGCGTCAGACTTCCATGCGAAAGCTCCAATTGCCGAGCGTGACGCCGTTTTCCACAATGGGAACATCGTCAAACTCCGTAAAGCCGTTCCTTTGGTAGAAGGCACGATTGACTTCGGTGTTTGTGTTGAAGGTGAGCAGTCCGCCGCCGTCGGCGCGCAGGCAGGGGACGACGCCTTGCCAAAGCATGGCGCTTCCCAGCCCCTTGCCGTGCTGTGCGGGCGAAACGGCAAGCATCGACAAATGCCATTTGGGCGACGGGAGCGCGTGACACGCCGCATCGGAGCGCGCACACATGGCAAAAAAGGCGGCGGCATTTTTTCTGCCGACAGCCCGATAGAGGCGGAGGGTGTCCAAGGAAGCGTCCCGAAAGAGGATTTCCCGATCGTGCGGCGCTTTCAGCATGGCGACGGCAACAACTTGCCCGTCCTCCACGCCGACCAAAACGGTGCCGTGCCGAAACCCGTTGCGCACCCAAATGCGCATCAGCGCGTCATAAAAACGGGGATCGTCCCCGTAAACCGAAAAGAACGGATAGGTGCGAAAGGCGTCCCGTGCAAGGATGGTACACGCCTTGCGATCCGACCGCACCGCCCTGCGAATCAACAATTTGCTCACTCCCGTATCTGTAATTGTGCCAGTATACCATACCGAACGCAGAAAAGCAAAAGGCGAGCCGAAGCCCGCCTTGTGTGTAGCGTTTGTTTTACACGATGCCTTGTGCCATCATGGCGTCGGCAACCTTCTTGAAGCCGGCGATGTTGGCGCCTGCGACCAGGTTGTAGCCCAAGCCGCACTCCTCTGCCGCTTCCATGGATGCGTCGTGGATGTTCTTCATGATCTCATGCAGCTTGCCGTCCACTTCTTCCGCCGACCAAGAAAGGCGCTCGGAATTCTGGCTCATTTCCAACCCGGACACGGACACGCCGCCCGCGTTGACCGCTTTGGACGGTGCGCACAACACGCCGTTGTCCATGAGGTAATACAGCGCTTCGTTGGTGGTGGGCATGTTGGCGACTTCGATGTAGTACGGGACTTTGTTGTCCAGCATCTGCTGCGCTTCCTTCATGCCGATCTCGTTTTGATACGCGCAAGGCATGCAGATGTCAACCTTCTCGCCCCACGGCTTTTGCCCCGCGACGAACTTGACGCCGAACTTGTCCGCATAATCTTGGACGCGGTTGCGGCCGCTGCCGCGCATCTCGACCATGTAATCCCACTTTTCTTGGGTACCGATGCCGTCGGGATCGTAAATGTATCCGTCGGGGCCCGCCAGCGTGACGACCTTTGCGCCCAGCTGACTTGCCTTCATCGCCACGCCCCAAGAGACGTTGCCAAAGCCCGAAATCGCAATGGTCTTGCCCGCGATGGTGTCGTTTTGGTGCTTGAGCACTTCGCAGAGATAGTACACTGCGCCCCAGCCCGTTGCTTCGGGACGAATGCGGCTGCCGCCAAAGCTTCTGCCCTTGCCCGTCAGAACGCCGTTTTCGAAATTGTTGCGGATACGCTTGTACTGACCGAACAGATAGCCGATCTCACGGCCGCCGACGCCGATGTCGCCCGCCGGCACGTCTACGTTCTGCCCGATGTGGCGCTGCAGCTCCGTCATGAAGCTCTGGCAGAACCGCATCACTTCGCCGTCGGATTTGCCGTTCGGGTCGAAATCGGAACCGCCCTTGCCGCCGCCCATGGGCAGCGTGGTCAGGCTGTTTTTGAAGGTCTGCTCGAAGCCCAAGAACTTCATCACGGACAAATTGACATGGGATGCGAAGCGCAAGCCGCCCTTGTACGGGCCGATGGCGCTGTTGAACTGCACACGGAAGCCGCGGTTGACGCGGACAGCACCCGTATCGTCCACCCACGGGACGCGGAATTCGATGACGCGCTCAGGCTCAACCATACGTTCGAGAAGGCCCGCCTTCTCATACTCGGGATGCTGACTTACGACAACTTCCAAAGACTTCAGAACTTCTTCCACGGTTTGCAAAAACTCGGGTTCGTTCTTGTCACGACGCTCGACGCTCTCCAGAACACGTTCGATGTAGCTGTTCATATTTCCTCCGAAAAAGATGGTGTTGGGGGAATCCCCCACGGCTTCCATGATACCACTTTGACATCGAAAGTCAACCGCACAACCCCATCTTTTCGGACGAAAAAATAAATATATTTTTAGGTGACTAAAAAACTTTCAGTTTTTGCGGAACAGCAGGATGGGTGCGCCCTCCTGAAGCGGTTCGGTGCGTTCCGGATTGCAGCGCTGGACCTGTGCGACGGGCACGCCGAAGCGCTTTCCGACCGAGAAGAACGTTTCGCCCGCGTCGGCAAAGTAGACCAAGATGCCCGCTTGGGTTTCGCAGGGCGTCCCTTGCGTCAGGTCGGCGGTATAGGTGAGGGCACGGGCGTCGTAGCATTCGGTTTCCATGCTCAGCTCCGCCGTCAGCCGCACGACGCGGCCGCCGCCCGAAATCGAAACGTCGGTGACCGAAACCTTGGGGAGCAGCAGCCCGTTGGGCGCAGTAAGCGCAAGGCTCCATGGCAGCTCGGCGCGGAAGCTTTGCTTCATGCCGTCGTCGGCGCGATACACGACCGTCGCGTCCAAGATGCCCTCGAACAGCGTTTCCTTGTCGTCCTGCACCCGTCCCGTCAGCACGGGGCGCACGCAGGCGTACAGAGGCATATAGCATTCGGGCAGATGGTTGGGCACGGGGATGCTTTCCGCGACGGAGACCGATTCCGTCTGTGCGCCGCAGTAGTCCAGACACGTCGCCGTTTCCTTTTGACAGGCGAAGCTGCCCGCCGCGTCGTAGGCGTCCGCCAGCAGCGACGCTTCGGTTTGCACCACGCCGTACAGCCCGATGGACAGCACCGCTTCGATGGAGAAGGTTCCATCCTCCAGCGCGTCGGCATACAGTTTGGACAGCGTGACCGAGCAGCAGACGGATGCGTTGCGTTCGCAGGGGATGCTGTCGGAAAACGACATGCCATACGGCTCGCGGCGGATGCCGCCCTCCGCATCACTGAACAGAACGTACAGGTTGATGGCGCCTTCCACGGTCATGGCGTCGTCCAGATAGCGCGTGGCGCGCACGAGCGGCGTGCCTTCCGCGCACAGCACGGCAAGCCCGTTTGGCGTATCGAACACCTCCCGCACGCGGCAGGCGTGGGCGCCCAGCAGGATTCGTTTGTTGAGCGTGACGGATTGGGTCAGCGTTTGCAGCCCTTTCGCGTCCTCCAGCCCCGTGATGCACGCCAGCGCTTGGGGCGCAAGCACCGCCGTTTGCAGCGACACCGTCGCTTCCATGCGCAGTCCGCCCTCCTCGGCGCGGCAGGTGCAGGCGAGCAGCTCGGCAAGCACCCGTGCGCTCATCTCCGCCGTGACGCCCGCCATGGCGACGCCGTGGGAGAACTCCGCCGACGCGTCGAACGCGAAGGGCTTGCGTTCCGCCGTTTCCACCACCAAATGCAGCGCGATGACGCCTGCCACCGCCACGGTGTCCACACCGCACGCGGCATCCTTGACCGTGACCGTTGCGTTCATTGAAAGCAGCCGTTCCGCCGTCTTGCCCTGCGGCAGCGGAATGGAACTATATAGCTGTGCCTGCGCCGTCGCTTCTCCGAACAGCGTCTCCGTCAAGAGCGTTGATTTCCGAATATCCATACATGACTCCTTCCGCGGTTTGTTTCATTGCACTCTATGCGCAAGACAGGGAAAAATAGACGGAACGCTTGCGTTTTTTTACAGAATACGGTATCATGAGGAAAAGAATGAGGAGGCGGCATATGGCGGGAAAATTGCGATATACGCTGGCGCTGCGCGTTTACGGCGAAGAAAAAATATTCGGGCCCGGCATCGCCGAGCTGTTGGAACAGGTGGACGTGCTGCACTCCCTGCGAAAAGCCACGCTGAAGATGGGCATGGCGTATTCCAAAGCGTGGAGCATTATCAAAACCGCGGAACACGCGCTGGGCTTTCCGCTGTTGGAATCCACCACGGGCGGCAAGGGCGGCGGCGGCGCCGTGCTCACCGAAAAGGGACGCCGCTTCTTAGAAGCCTATCGGCGGTTTGAATCCATCGTCCACGAATATGCGGACGAAATTTTCGAGGATATGTTTGGGGAGGATGTATGAATTTTACCAAAGTCCACGGATTGGGCAACGATTTCGTCCTGCTTGACGGGCGCACGCAGCCGTCCGCAAATTGGAACGACGTCACCAAGCGCATCTGTGATCGGCACACCGGCGTAGGCGGCGACGGCACGCTGATCATCCTGCCCTCCGACGTCGCCGACATTCGCATGCGCATCATCAACGCCGACGGCAGCGACGCCGAAATGTGCGGCAACGGCATTCGCGCCTTTGCAAAATATGTATTCGAAAACGGCATCGTGGTGGGCACGGAGTTTACCATCGAGACGGGCGCAGGCATTATGAAGCCCCGCATTCTCATCGAGGGCGGCAAGATTGTCGGCGTGCGCGTCGATATGGGAACGCCGCTGCTGGACTGTGCCGACATCCCTGTCACGGGTGAAGGACGCTGCATCGGCCGCGTCATGCGCTTGCTGGGACAGCGGCTTCCGTTTACCGCGCTGCGCGTGGGCGTGCCCCACGCCGTCGTGTTCGTCGATTCGCTCACGTCCACCGACGTCGCCATGATGGGACCGCTCATCGAAAAAGCGTCGGTGTTTCCGCAGCGCACCAACGTCGATTTTGTCGCCGTGACGGATCGCAGCCACATCGAAATGCGCACTTGGGAGCGCGGCTGCGGCTGTACGCTGGCGTGCGGCACGGGCGCGTGCGCGGCGGCGGTAGCGTGTGCGCTCAACGACAAAACCGACCGCCACGTCTTCGTCAAGATCGCGCTTGGCACGTTGGAGATCGAATGGGCGGACGACGACCATGTGTACATGACCGGCCCCGCCGAGACGGTGTTCACCGGCGTGATGACCGAAGAATAAGTTAGAGAAGCGCATCTGCACAGACACATTTTAGGGGAAGGGCGAACCTTCCCCTTTGTCAACGCAGAATGACCGTGCAGGCTGTAATCAAAAATGGCGGCAGCGCCGCCATTACCACAATTTCTTCATTCCTTCATTCCTTCATTCCATCGCTCCCTACTCGCCGCCTTGGCGATAGGTGGCCAAGAAGTCGCGCAGGGCGTCGATGGCGATGCGCAGTTCGTCGATGCACGGCAGATAGATGAGCCGAAAATGATCGGGCTTTTCCCAATGGAACCCGGTGCCTTGCGTGAACAGAATCTTCTTTTCCCGCAGAAAATCCAATACAAATCGCTCGTCGTCCACGATGCCGAACCGTTCGTCCAGCTTGGGGAACATATAGAACGCCGCCTTGGGCTTGACCACCGACACGCCGGGGATGCTGCGAATCGCGTCCAGCACATAGGCACGCTGCTCGTAGATGCGGCCGCCCGGCACCAGCAGCTTTTTGGTGTCCTCCAAATTTGCCAGCGCCGCGGGAATCAGCGACTGCGCGGGCACGTTGGAGCAAAGCCGCATGGAGGACAGCAGATTCAGCCCCTCGATGTAGCCCTTGGCATGGGATTTGTCGCCGCACAGCGCCATCCAGCCGCAGCGGAAGCCCGCGATCAGATGCGACTTGGACAGCCCGTTCAGCGAAATGGTGAGCAGGTCGGGCGCCAGCGACGCCAACGCCGTATGGGTATAGCCGTCCATCACCAACCGATCGTAAATTTCGTCGGCAAACAGAATCAGCCCGTGCTGCCGCGCCAACTCCACAATCTGCTCCAAAAGCGCCTTGGGGTACAGCGCGCCCGTGGGGTTGTTGGGGTTGATGACCACAATCGCCTTGGTGCGCGGTGAAATCTTGGATGCCATGTCCGCGACGTCGGGGTTCCATTCCGCCTGCTCGTCGCACACATAATGCACCGCCGTGCCGCCCGCCAGCGTCACCGCCGCCGTCCAAAGCGGATAATCGGGCGTGGGAACCAGCACCTCGTCGCCGTTGTTCAACAGCCCCTGCATGGCAAGCACGATCAGTTCGCTGACGCCGTTGCCCGTGTACACGTCGTTTTCGGTGACGTTGGGCAGTGCCTTGCTCTTGCAATATGCGACAATGGCGCGGCGGGCGTCCATAAGCCCCTTTGAGTCGGAATAGCCCTCCGTCTCGGTTAAGTTTTCTGCCATACGGTCGATGACGGCTTGCGGCGCACGAAATCCGAACGGCGCAGGATTGCCGATGTTCAGTCGAATAATCTTTTCGCCCCGTTCCAGCATCCGATTCGCCTCGTCCATGACGGGCCCGCGGATGTCGTAGCAGACGCGATCCAGCTTGTGTGATTTATCAAATGTATGCATACGCGCTCCTTTGCGGAAGAAATCATATATTTTTTGTATCATACGACCAATCGGGCGGTTTGTCAATGTTTTTCCCTTGCGAAAACGCCCGTCGCGTGATACGATAAGAAAAACCGTTGGGAGGCGTTCAGATGTATTATTGCGAAACCTGCAAAAAACTATTCCAAGAACCGAAGTGCAGCCGCTGTCGCGCCTACGACCTGCGAGAAGTGACGGACGACGATTTTTGCTATCTTTGCGAGCGTGACGCGATGAGCGCCGATATGCTGACGGAGATTCTTTCGGATCGGCATATTCCGTGCGGACGGCGCAGCGGCACAAGCGCAGCGGCGGCGCTGTACCTTGGCGCGCACTTTGAAACGTGCAAGCTGTACGTTCCCTACCGCGATCTGGCTGCCGCGCAAGAAATCGTGACGTCGCTGTTCAGCGGCGAAGCCGAGCCCGTGTCAAGCGACGCGCCCACGGAGGACAATTGATGGAGCAGCCCCAAGAGGACATCACCAAATACGCATTTTCCGCGCCGTCCTCCGTCAAATCCATGCATACCATTGGGATGCGATGGTTTCATTTTCTGGTGTATTTTTTGCTGTGGGCGCTGGCGCTTGACAACTTGGTGTTGGGCGTTTGCGGCGTTTTGTGCTTTTTTCCCGCACTCTCGGCAAGGCTTGCCGCCCTGTTGCCGTTTCTCAACGACTACTTCTATTCCACCCAAGTGCTGCACGCGAACGCCTATTTGTTGGTGAAGGGCTGCATCGGCGTGCTGCAGCTTGCGTTCGTTCCGTTCTTGGTCGTGACGGCGCTGCGGCTGCTGCGGTTTCAAAAGTCGGCGCCGCGCTTTGCCGTGCTGGTCTTTGCCATTGAATGCGGGCTGAACGTCTTGGTTTCCCTGTCCGACTTTCTCATCGGCGGGTTCACCTCGCTCAACCTGTTCTCCGCCGCCGTCACCATCCTGCCCACGGCGCTTTTGGTTTGGGCAAATGTGGTCTATTTCAAGAATCGCGCATTCCTGTTCGTCCGCGACCCGTAATTTGCGGCAAATTTCCGATTTTTGGTTGACGAATGGGGAACAGTTTAGTATGATATTTCCATAAACTATAGGAGGGAATCCCATGGAAGAAGTACGTTATTGTCCCAAATGCGGCACGCCCTGCGGCGACGCGCGTTTCTGCCCCACATGCGGCGCATCCGTCGGCGCTGCGCCCGCACCTGCCGCGCCCGCGCAACAAGTCTCCTTTTTCAAACGGTTCTCCCTGTCCCAGTGGATCACCGTGGGCATCGCCGTCACGCAAGTGCTGCTGCTCGCCTGCTTTAACTGGGTTGGGGTGCGCTTCAGCCTCATAGGCTACGGTCTGTGGTCGTCGTTCTTCCATCTCGCCGGCACCAAGGGCTACGGCGTGCTGCTGGTGTTTGCTTGGCTGCTGGCGCTGCTTGCCATCGCCTGCTACGTCTTCACCGTGCTCAAAACCTTCCTTGGCAAAAAGCTCAAGTTCCTCAAGATCAAAACGTCGCTGCTGTTCTTGGCAGGCAACGCCGCCGCCATTTTGCTGTTTCTCTTCTCGCTCATCGCGGTCATTGGGCTCAATGCGTTCTACAGTGAACTCAGCGCCGTCTATTCCATTTCCCTGTTTTACCTGACCGCCGCCTCCGTCATCACGCTGATCTTGGCGCTTTCGGGCGTCGCGCTGAAGATTCCCGCCGTGCAGGCGCTTCTCAAAAAGGCGCGAAAGTAACGCCGCGCTTCCTTTTTTCGTGAACCAAAAAGCACCGCGCTTGCGGTGCTTTTGTATGCCTGTGGTTATTTTTTGCGCTTACGCAGCAGCAGATAGACGAGAATCGCCAAGGTGAGCGCAAGACATCCCGCAATGATCTCAACGAGAATCTCGGCGTTTGCGGGAAGGTCGATGGCGGCAACCCATTGTGAGCCCATAATTGTCCTGTTCATGTTGGTATTGTACCACAGCGGGCTTGCGTTGGCAATGGGCTCGTCACCATGTACTTCGCTTTTGAGCCTGCGTTTCAGCCCTTTTCGTGCGGGTTTTCACGCGGGGCGTATTGTGCGCGGGGGCCGCCCACGTATTTGGGACGGGAATACGCCAGCACCAGATTGGCGGCGCCGATTTTTCGCAGCGGGCTGTGAACGGGCACGGCAACGCAATGCAGATGCATCCCAATCAGGGTGTCGCCGATGTCGATGCCAAGCGTCGCCTGCCCCAAAAGATCCTCTACCATCACGGCGTCCTCCATGCGCGCAAACGCCTCGGTCACGCAAGCGCCGCCTGCGTGCAGCCACGGCTTGACCCACACCTGCTGCAGCCCAAACCGTTCCATGGCGGTGCGGCTGGTGCAAAGACTGCGGTTGATATGCTCGCAGCCCTGCACCGCAAGGTACAGCCCGCGGGCTTCGCAAAGGGGCAGCAGCGCGTCCAGCACCGCTTTGGCGGCGTCCTCGGTGGAATGGGAGCCGATGCGTTCGCCCATGATCTCGCTGGTGGAGCAGCCCACCACCAAAAGCTGACCGCGGTTCGGCGCGGCAGTTTCACAAAGAATCGAGAACGCTTCCCGCGCCTGATCCGTAATTGCAGAAAAATCCATTTGATTCCATCCTTTCTTCCTTTCCTATTATACCACGATTGTGGTATACTGTCAGCATGAAATTTGTCGAACCGCTCCTTGCGTGGTACGCCGCGTCCCATCGTGACCTGCCATGGCGCCGCACACAGGATCCCTATGCCATTTGGGTTTCCGAAATCATGCTGCAGCAAACTCGCGTCGCCGCCGTCGTTCCCTATTACGAACGGTTCCTTTTGGCGTATCCCACGGTGACGGCACTGGCGCAAGCGCAAGACGAACAGCTTTTCAAGCTTTGGCAGGGGCTTGGCTACTATACGCGTGCGCGCAATCTCAAACGCGCCGCACAGTGCGTGATAGAGAAGCACGCAGGCGTCATGCCCCACACCTATGAAACGCTTTTGACGCTGCCCGGCATCGGCAGCTACACCGCCGCCGCCATCGCCTCCATCGCATTTTCCGAACGTGTGCCCGCCGTGGACGGCAACGTGCTGCGGGTGTTTGCGCGGCTCTTTGACGACGACGGCGACGTGACGCTGCCCGCCACCAAGCGGCGCGTGTTCGATGCGCTCCTTGCCGCGTTTCCAAAGGACGCGGGCGCGTGCAACCAAGCGCTGATGGAGCTGGGCGCCTGCGTGTGCGTCCCCAACGGTACGCCGCTTTGCGATGCGTGTCCCCTTGCGGCATGCTGTCTGGCAAAGCAAAACGGCACCGTCGCGCTGCGCCCCGTCAAGACGCCCAAGCGCAAGCGCACCGTCGTTTTTATGACCGTGTTCGTGCTGCGCTGCGGCGAACGGTTCCTTGTCCGCAAGCGCCCCGACAGTGGGCTGCTGGCAAGCCTGTACGAGCTGCCCAACGTCACGGGCACGCGAAATGCAGAGGAAATCCAAAGCGCATGGACGGCGATGGGCGTGCATCCCGTGGGCGACATCACGCTGTTTGCCCGCAAGCATATTTTCACCCATATCGAATGGCAAATGCAGGTGGTCACGACGGAGATTTCCGACGCGCTGCCCGCAGGCTGGGTGTGGTACGACGGCAGCCAATCCCTGCCCACCGCATTCTCGGTCTGCCTGTCGTAGCCCGCGTCGGGGTTTTTTCGTTGGTGTAAAATAGTTCCGGGTAAAAGTGAGGGAGGATTGCGTGTAGGGG
>CAYRQM010000036.1:0-19319 GCA_964426415.1 uncultured Christensenella sp. | reverse complement strand
ATCCTGAGGCAAAGCCGAAGGATCTCGCGTGCAAGCGGGAGATTCTTCCTCGCTTACGCTTCGTCAGAATGACAACGGGAGGCATATTGCTGCTTGCATGTATGCCAATTGGAACGTAAATCACGCCCTCTGTCATCCTGAGCTTCGGCGAAGGATCTCGCGTGCAAGCGAGAGATTCTTCCTCGCTAACGCTTCGTCAGAATGACAACGGGAGGCATATTGCTGCTTGCGTGTATGCAAATAGAAACGAAAATAGCGCTTTATCTGTCATCCTGAGGCAAAGCCGAAGGATCTCGCGTGCAAGCGAGAGATTCTTCCTCGCTAACGCTTCGTCAGAATGACAACGGGTGGCATCGTGCTGCTTGTATGTATGCAAATAGAAACGAAAATCACGCTCTCTGTCATCCTGAGGCAAAGCTGAAGGATCTCGCGTGCAAGCTGCACACAGCGGGCAGATACTATCTGCCCCTACATGAGAACCACACGTCGCGGGACACGCGCCCATTTCGTTGTTCATTTTTCACCGGGTCAATCGTACCGGTCATGTAAAAAGGGAGCGATTCGATCGCTCCCTTTCCTGATTGGGTTCATTGGGTTCTTTAGCTCAATCCGACGGTCATGCGCAGGATGATGGCAGCGTCGGACGAGGTCAGCGCGCCGCCGTCCACGTTGGCGTTGCGCTTGCCCTGTTGGGTCAACGCACCCAAGTTCACGATGAAGCGCATCAGACGAGCCGCATCCGCAGCGGAGACACTGCCGTCGCAGTCGGCGTCGCCGAGCTTCGTAATGGTGTCGATGCCGATCACGGCGTGCGACGCGATGTTGCTGTCCGTGTCCAGGATGGTGAGGGCGGTGGTTGTGTCGGTACTCTGCTTTGCGAACGTGCCAAACGCAGGCTCCAAGATTTGGATGCGCGTGCCAAGCGTCGGCGCGGTATAGGATTCGTTGGAGCAGGAAAAGCCAAGCGCACGGTTGTCGGCGGCGTTCGCGGTGTCCAGCGTGATGGTGCTGTTGTACACCCACGGGATGAGGCTTAACGCATAGGCTGCGGTCTGTTCGACCACGCTCTCGTTGGTGAACGCCACGTCGGCGGTGATGGTGCTGTCCTGCAGGAGCGTCTGATAGCCGCCGCTTTGGGGCTGCGAGATGCCCGTTGCGGTCAAGGCGCCTGTTGCTTTGGCACGGACGGTGACGTCGATTTTGGACGAACGCACGAAGAAGTTGTTCATCGCACAGATGCCGCACGCCATCGTGTCCGCATAGGCGGGGTCAGGCTCCGTCAAAACGGCGTCTGCTTGGATGGTGGAATTGACAGCGGAAAAATCGCTGCCTGCCATGATGGGATTGCTGACGTCGTGGGCTTCGGTGGCAATGGTGACGTCGCAGTCGTTGCAGCACACCGCGCCGTTGAATGAGAGAATCCCCGTCGACGCATAGCCGGAAACGTCCACCGTGCAATGCTCCAGCACCACGCTGCCGCTGGCAGCCAGACCGACGCGCGAGGCGTCTGCGGAATTGTCGGGGAATGGACAGGACAGCGTGCCCGCACCGGTGCAGTCGCAAACGTGCAGATACATGGAGTCGTGCGTTTCGGCGTTTTCCAAGACGCGCAGCGCAAAGTCCGTGTCGCAGGAAACGGTCAGCGTGTGCCCGTTCAGACACAGCAGCGTGTCGGTCGAAAAGGTGATGCCATATTCGGTGGTCAGATCGGCGCTTATGAAGTACCGCCCGCCCGACAGTTGGACGACGCCGTCCGTGGGGGTGGCGTCGGTCAGGGCGTCAGACAGCGCGACCCAACCGTCGGCAGCCGCATGCGTGCCGTGCGCAAGGATCTCAGCCGACGTGGCGACCTGTTCATAGGACGTCATCAGATAAGCGATGTGCGTTTTGTCGTTGCCCGAAGCGATCGTTTCATAGACATAGCCGCCCGATGGGGTCATCAGGGTACAATCGTCGTACGAGATGCCCGTAATCGATTCACCGGAATGGTAGATGGCGTAGGCGCGTTCCGTTTTCCCGTGACACGCGGCGGTCACGTTGCTGTTTTCGATGTGCGCCGAAGCTCGCAGCGCTATCAAGTAACTTCCCTTGGCGGCGGAATTGCTGTTGTAGGCGTTTGCCGTCACGCTGCTGTTTTGGATGCTTGCATAGGGGCCTGTGCACCAAAGCGCATCGGCGCTGCTGTGGGTGAACCCGCTCACACTGCCGCTTGCGGTCACGGTGCAGCCGTCCAAATACAGAAGACCGCGGTTGTAGCCGCCGTCGCCGTAGCCCCAAATTTCATTGCCGTCGGCGTCGGTCGCGGCGCCGCTGTACGCACAGATACCCTGCAAGGTGACGTCGGCGTCGGTCATGGAGACCGTGCCCATCACACAATAGCCCAACGCCTCCTGCTGCGCCGATGCGTTGCAGAAAAGGCTGCCGCCGTTCACCGTCAGATTGCCGTCCAGATACAGCGCGTAGGCGTAGGTGGTGGCGTTCCCGTCGGCGAGAAAGACGGCGGTCACGTTGTCCAACGTCAGATTGCCGTTTACCCAAAGCCCTTGCGCACGGGTGTTGTCGGCGGTGGCAATGGAAGACACAATGAAAGCGCCGCCGCCCACGCAATCGCACACGGTCAAATTCTCGACGGTGCTGCTGTCGCCGTCGTACACCCAAAGCGCGTCGCCTGCGGTGTTATCGACCCGAAGCGTGTGCCCGTTCAGGCAAAGAACGGTGTCGCCAGAAAAGCGAAGAATCTTTTGCTTGGAGAAGGGAAGATCGGCGGACAGATAGTAGTTGCCGCCGTCCAGCATGACGCCGCCCGCCTTACTGTCGAGCACGGCGTTCAGGTCGATCCAAGTGCCGTCATTGTGATCGTGGGTGAGGGCAACGGCTGCAGTGGGCAGCAACGCCGCCACAAGCACCAACGAAAGCAGCAGTGCAAACAAGCGTTTCATATCGAATCCTCCCTTTTGTTCCTACAAATAGTTTAACACGCAGAGCGAATTCCCGCAATGCTTTGACGGAGAAATCGGGCGAAAAACAAACGGTTCAGATTCTTTTTAGATTTGTGCAACGGAACCATAGGACATGTGGTATTATATTGTAAGCAAAAATAGTACGCACGATGCGCGGAGGTGAACATGAAGAAGAAAAGCAAGATCACGATTCTGGTGATTGGTTTGCTGGTCGTCCTTTTGGCGGGCGGAGGGCTGCTTTGGCACTTCGTTCTTGGCGGCAACACCACGGAGGGCACGGCGTATGTACAATCCGTCGCCGCCATCTTAGGCGTCGGCTATACGGGCGGCGCCAACAGCTATGCGGGCATTGTAGAGGCAAAGGACGTGATCGAGGTCAATCCTGCCACCGATATGACCGTCAAGGAATGCTTCGTCGAGGCGGGGCAGTCGATTGCAGAGGGCGACCGACTGTTTTCCTACGACTTGGATGAATTGACCATCTCCTACGAGCAGATGCAAATTGATATTACGGGACTACAAGGTTCCATTCAAACGTATACCGACGAGATTGCGCAGCTCGAAAAGCAGATTGCAAAGGCGAAGGAAGCCGATCAATATGAGCTGAAGCTGCAAAAGCAGACGGCGGAACTGAACAAGAAAAAGGCGGAGTTCGACCTGACCGCAAAGCAGCAAAAGGCTGCCGAGATGGAAGCGATGCTGGCGGACAGCGTGGTGCTTTCGCCCGTGACGGGCACGGTACGCTCGGTGCGCACCGACAGCACGGAAAACCCGTTTGGCAACAACGATTCGTCCACGGCGTACATCACGCTGGTGGCAGGCAGCGACTATTGCGTCAAGGGTACGGTCAACGAGCAGACCGTCCGCACGCTGACCGAGGGCATGGACGTCACGATTCGTTCCCGCACCGACGCTTCCGTCACCTGCCACGGCGTCATCTATAAGGTCAACACCGACGAGCCCATCAGCAACAACAACGGCGGTATGGTGTACTACGACAGCAGTTCCGACAACTCCTCCAGCAAATACGCATTCTATGTGGCGCCGGACAGCATCGACGGGTTCATCATGGGGCAGCACGTCTACATCGACCTGTCCGCATCCGCCGACGCGTCGGATCCTGCGGTGCGCCTTCCGTCCTACTATCTCATCCAAGAGGACGGCACGTTCTATGTCTATGCCGCGAACGCCAAGGATCGCATCGAAAAGCGCAGCGTGACCGTGGGCGAATACGACGAGGCAGCCGACACCTACGTCATCCTGGAGGGGCTCAGCTTGACCGATCGCATCGCCTATCCCGATGAATCGGTGCAGGTCGGCATGACCGCGTCCGAAACGCAGTATGTGCCGGACGACAACAGCAACAACAGCAGCAACAGCAGCAGCAACAATTTCGGCGGGTCGAGCACGATGACCGGCGGCAGCACCGTACCGTATGACGGCGGGGACACAACCACCGATTATGTGATTGGCGGGTCGGACGAAGGCGCTGCGTTCGGAGGCTGACATGTTGATCGAATTGCAGCACATCGAGAAGGATTACGGCATGGGCGACCAAACGGTGCCCGTGCTGCATGACGTCAATTTTCAGATGGAGCAGGGCGAGTACATCGCCATCATGGGACCGTCCGGTTCGGGCAAGTCCACCCTGATGAACATTTTGGGCTATTTGGACACGCCCACAAGGGGCACATACCTGTTTGACGGGCAGGACAACAGCCGCGCCTCCGACGCCAGAATGGCGACGATTCGCAACAAGCACATCGGCTTTGTCTTTCAGTCGTTTCACCTGCTGCAGCGGCGCAAGGCGTGGGAAAACGTGGCGCTGCCGCTCTTGTACGGCGACGTTCCCAAGCGCGAACGGCGCAAGCGTGCCGAGGAAGCGCTCACCCGCGTGGGGCTGCAAGAGCGCATGGACTTCTTTCCCACCCAGCTTTCGGGCGGGCAATGTCAGCGCGTGGCAATCGCCCGCGCCATTGCGACGCATCCGCAGCTGCTGTTGGCAGACGAGCCGACGGGCGCGCTGGATTCCAAGTCGGGACAGCAGATCATGGACATCTTTGACGAGCTGCACGACGACGGCATTTCCATCGTGATGATTACCCACGAAATGGCGGTGGCAAAGCGCGCAAAGCGCATTTTGTACATCCGCGACGGATATTTGACGGGAGGCGATGACGCATGAAACGCTGGTGCAAGACACTCCTCATCATTTTAGTCTGCGCTGCGCTTGCGGGCGGCGCCGTCGGCGTCTATTTTGCCACGGCAAAGAAGCCCACGGTGTCCGTGGTATCCGCAAGCAACTGGATGCTGTCCTACATGCCGAATCAGACCTATCTGTATGGCGTGGTTTCCTCCGACGCATCCCAAACCATCACGCAGGACGCGGAACGTCCCGTGCTGGAGGTGCTGGTTTCCGTCGGCGATACGGTGCAGGTGGGCGACCCGCTGCTGCGGTACGACGCCACCAAGGACGCGCTGGATTTGGAAGAAAAGCAGCTCAAGCTGGAAAAGCTGCAGCTGGAGCTGGCGGCGGCATACAAGGAATACGAGCGCTATGCAAGACGCCCCTACGCCACCGAAACGCCGTCTCCGTCCAATACGCCCGCGCCCGACGCCGAAGCGATCGGCGCCAAGCGGTTGGCGGCACAGGGGAGCGGCAGGGTGTATTTCGACCTGTCCGCACCGACGGGCGGCAGCGGAACGCAGGGCGATCCGTATGTGTTCTCCATCACTGACGGCGACGCGGTCACGGCTTCGTTCGTTGCCTCGCTTTTGGCACAGGCGGCAGGCGAAAGCCGCGTCGTCTATGCATTGCTTACGGGGCTGCTGACCAAGAGCGTGCTCGAGGCGTATCCCGACGGCACGCTGCGGTTGACGGTGACCGCGCCCGACGCAAGCCCGCTGACGCCCGATTTGGGCAACAGCATCGCGGGCGACGGGTCCAAGTCGTCGCCGTTGACGTTTGCCTATGCGGCAGGCACAACGGTTCCCGCTGCGTTCTTTACCGACATGGCGGCGCTTGCCGCGCAGCGCACGGACGGACTCTATGTGCAGCTTACCGCTTCGGGCTTTACCGTGCCACTGTTCTTTACAACGGACGGCGGGCTGTCCTTTGGCGTGCTTTTGAACGAGACGCCTACGGCGACGCCCACGGCAACACCCACGGCAACACCCACCGCAGATCCGAGCGCATCCGTCGAACCGTCGGAACAGCCCATCGTTCCGGGCGGCGGAATGAGCCGCGCAGAGCGCGAGGCGTATGCCCGCGAGATTGCGAAGGGCATTCGGGACAAAGAATTGGATGCGCGCCAGACCACGCTGGACATTCAAAAGCTGCAGCTGTCGGGCATTGACGGCGTGCGGCTGGCGACCATTGCAGGCGTTGTCGGCACGGCGGCAGACCCGCAAACGGCGGCAAACGGCGACGTGTTGGTGCAGGTGCGCGGCGGAAGCGGTCTGTATGTGTCGTGCGTGCTGGGCGAACTGCAGCTGGCTTCGTACCCCGTCGGTACCGAGCTGAAGGGAATGTCCTATGCGTCGGGCAGTGACGTCACCGTGCGCGTGGCCGCCATCGGCACCATGCCCATTTCCACCAGCTACAGCAACGGCGGCAACAGCAATTCTTCGGGCTATTTGGCAACACTGGAAATCGTGGGCGACGTGATGCCGGAGATTGGGGAATATATCGAGTTTTCCGACTACACCCCGTTGGCGGAGACCGGCGCGATCTATCTGCACGAGGCGTACATACTGGAGCAGAACGGCAAAGACTACATCTTTGTGGACCGCGACGGCACGCTCAAACGCGAGGAAGTGCAGACGGGCAAGCGTGTGGACACCTACATCGAGCTGGTCGGCAGCGATTTGACGATGGAGGACAACATAGCCTTCCCGTACGACAAAAACTGCAAGGACGGCGCACCCACGAAGGTCGAGCAATCGTCCTACGGCTACGGCTGGTAAGGAGGAAGCAAGATGATTGAGAATATTCGAGAAGCCTTTGACGGGATTCGTTCCCACAAGCTCAGAAGCGCGCTGACGATGCTGGGCATCATCATCGGGATTGCATCCTTGATCGCCATTTCCTCCACCATCATGGGCACCAACGAGCAAATCAAAGAAAACATGGTGGGTGCAGGCAACAACACCGTGGTGGTGCAGCTGTACCAAGGCGATTACGCATTCGATTCGACGTACCAAGACACGCCCGCCTACGTTCCCATTTTGGATGACAGCATCCTGACCACGCTCACCAAGTCCAACGATGTGGCGGCGGCGACGCTGTTCAACAAGCGGGACGCATACGGCGTCGTTTGGAACGGCGCAACGGGCATGAACCGCGGCACCATCTACGGCGTGGACGACGCCTATCTGTCGGTTTACGGCTATGTGATTCGTGCGGGCCGCGATTTTGTGGAGAAGGATTTTTCCGAGTTCCGCAAGGTCGCCCTCATCGACCGCCAAGTCTCCGAAGCGCTGTTTTTGGGGCTTGACCCAATCGGCAAGACGGTGGAGATCGCAGGCGAACCGTATGTGGTCGTAGGCGAATTTACCCGTTCGTCCGAGTTTACACCCGTCATCACCAGCATCGAGGATTACTACACCTACACCGACCAAACGGGCGGCAAGGTGCTCATCCCACGCGGAACGTGGTCGGTGCTGTACAAGTTCGACGAAGCGCCCTCCGTCGCCATCCGCGCCACAAGCACGGACGCCATGACCAAAGCGGGCAAGTATGCGGAGGACACGCTCAACGCGACAATCACGCAAAGCAACCCCGAGGTCAAGTACAAGAGCGAGGATCTTTTGGAGCAGGCAAAGCAGCTGCAGGAGCTGTCGGGCGCAACGAACCGCCAGTTGATTCTGGTGGCGTGCATCTCGCTGTTGGTGGGCGGTATCGGCGTTATGAACATCATGCTGGTGTCCGTGACGGAGCGCACCCCCGAAATTGGGCTGAAGAAGGCGCTGGGCGCGCGCAAGCGCAAGATTTCCGCCCAGTTCCTGATTGAAGCGGGCGTTCTCACCTGCATCGGCGGCATTTTGGGCGTCGTCGTGGGCGTGGCGCTGGCGTTCATCATCTCCAAGCTGTCGTCGGTTCCCATCTACATCAGCGGCGGCATCATCGCCGCGACGGTGGTGTTCTCGTTCATCATCGGCTTGTTCTTCGGCGCCATCCCCGCGTACCGCGCCGCCAAGCTGAACCCGATCGAGGCGCTGCGCCGCGAGTAATCGCCGTTCGGACGACAGAATCAAATTCCACAAAAAGGGGCAACGGCTCCCTTTTTTCTTGCAACGGCAAATGGACTGTGGTATAATAACTTGATATTTTATGGGGAGGTGCAACTTGCGGATTTTGGGCATCGACCCCGGGTATGCCATCATGGGCTACGGCGTGGTAGAAAAGGTCGGACAAGCCATCACGCCCATCGATTTTGGCGTGGTGGAGACAGACAAGCAGCTGCCGTTGCCCGAGCGCTTGGAACGGCTTTATCTGGGTACGCGACAGCTGTGCGAAACGTATCGACCCGACTTGGCGGCGTTTGAGGAGCTGTTCTTCTACCACAACATCACCACGGCGATTGCGGTGGGTTCGGGGCGCGGCGTTGCGCTTTTGGGCGTGCAAAGCTTCCAAATCCCCATGTACGAGTTCACACCCATGCAGATCAAGCAAGCGGTGTGCGGCAACGGACACGCCGACAAAAAGCAGGTGCAGCAAATGATTCGCGTGCTGCTCAACCTCAAAACCGCACCCAAGCCCGACGACGCGGCGGACGCGTTGGCGGCGGCGCTGTGCTTGGCGTTCCATGCAGGCCCCGCGCAAGAGGAATACCGCATCCGATAGGAGTTTTTATGTACGCTTTCATTCGTGGCACCGTAGACGACATTGGCATGGATCGCGCCGTTTTGGACGCGGGCGGCGTCGGATACGAGCTGTTTTGCAGCAGCCAAACCCTCAAAACGCTTTTGGTGGGCGCCAAGGTCAAGCTCTACACCCATCTGCATTTGGCGGACGGGGTGCAGGCGCTGTACGGGTTTGCCGACGAAGAAGAACGCGCCGCGTTTCGGCGGCTCATCGGCGTGGGCGGCGTCGGGCCCAAGCTGGCGCTTTCCGTGCTTTCAACGCTGACGCCGTCCGACGTGCGCGCCGCCATCGTGACGGGCAACGCATCCGTATTCGAACAGGTCAAGGGCATGGGCAAAAAGATTGCCCAGCGGGTCGTTTCCGAATTGGGCGACGCGGTGCGCAGCGAAGTGACAAACGCGCCCCTTGCAAAAGGCGGCAAGCAAAGCCCACCCGACATCCAAACCGAGGCGGTGGCAGCGCTCACAAGCCTTGGCTACGACGGGCTCACGGCTTCGCGTGCCGTCACATCCGTCTTGGAAGCAAGCAGCGTCGAGGAGCTCATCACAAAAGCGCTGCGCAGTATGGCAAAGGGGTAACATATGCAGGAGACCGATCGCCTCATCTCCTCCTCATTGCGTGAGGAGGACGTCAAAAACGAATACAGCCTCCGTCCCCATTTCTTGGCCGAATACATCGGACAGGAAACGGTCAAGGAGCATATGCAAATTTACATCCAAGCGGCAAAGGCACGCGGCGAATCGTTGGATCACGCGCTGCTGTACGGCCCGCCGGGGCTTGGCAAAACGACGCTTGCGGGCATCATCGCAAACGAAATGGGCGTCTCACTGCGCGTCACCAGCGGCCCCGCCATCACCCACGCGGGCGATCTTGCGGCGCTGCTCACCAACCTTTCTCCCGGCGACGTGCTGTTCATCGACGAAATTCATCGCCTCAACCCCAACGTAGAGGAAGTCCTGTATCCCGCGATGGAGGACTACGCGCTCGACATCATCATCGGCAAGGGCCCCGGCGCACGCAGCATTCGGCTCGATTTGCCCAAGTTCACGCTGGTGGGCGCCACAACCCGCTTGGGAATGCTTTCCTCCCCGTTAAGGGATCGGTTTGGCATCAAGGAACAATTAGAGCTGTACGACGCCGAAAGCCTCAAAGAGATCATCGTGCGCAGCAGCGACATCCTGCACATCGACATCGACGAAGAGGGCGCGCTGGAAATCGCGTCCCGTTCCCGCGGCACGCCCCGCATCGCCAATCGCCTGCTGCGCCGCGTGCGCGACTATTCGCAGGTGCGCAGCAACGGCGTGGTCGATTTGGCAACCGCTAAAGAGGCGCTTTCCATGCTCAAAATCGACGAGCTGGGACTGGACGCCGTAGACCGCAAAATGCTCATCGCCATGATTGACATCTTCAAGGGCGGGCCTGTGGGGCTGGACACCATCGCCGCCTACACGGGCGAGGACGCGGGCACCGTAGAGGACGTCTACGAGCCATACCTGCTCAAGCTGGGCTTTCTTGCCAGAACGTCGCGCGGGCGCATCGTCTTGCCCGCCGCGTATACACATTTGGATTATCCCGTGCCGAATCAGGCGCAGCAATTTCGTTTGGAGGTTTGAACATGATCCGCAAAAAGGTAGTCATCCAACAGCAGGCGGCACGCATCAGCGAGCTGGAAGAACAACTCAACAAGCTGACCCAAGAGAATCAAAGCCTCAAGATTAAGGTGGACGGCATCGAGGAACGGGAACGCTGCATCGGCAGAACCCTGACCGAGGCGACGGCGTCGGCACACAAAACCATCGAGGACGCCCAACGCGAAGCGGGCGCCATGCTGGAGCAGTCGCGGCAGGAATGCGATACGGCACAGCGCGACGCCGAAATTCTGGTGGACGACGCGTACCAAAACGCCCGCGACATCGTCAAAGAAGCCGAAGCCAGCAGCAAGCAAACCATGGATGACACCCACGCACGGCTGGAAGCGTACGCCGCGCTGCTCAACGGCTACGACAAGCTGGTGCAGGAGAACATTCGCATGGCGGAGGACAGCGCAAAGCGCTACGCCGAGCTTGCCCATGCGCTCCACGCGTCCGTCCCGCAGCTGTTCGGCACGGACGGCAAGCTCATCCACGCCGCACAGCCCACCGAAGCAATGCCCGAACCGACGCCCGAAGAAGAACCCGCTCCGGTCGAAGAAGCTGCGCCCGTTGAAGAACCCGAAGCGGTTGAAGAACCCGAAGCGGTTGAAGCAACCGAATTGGATGATGAACCCGAAGCGGATGAAGAACCCGAAGCGGACGAAGAGCCTGCTGCGGAAGCCGAGGCAGAGGAGCCGAAAGAGTTTTATCAGGGCACGCGTTCCACCCCCATCGAGGAACGGATGTGGACGGTGGGCGAGATTGCCGAGGAAGAAGCCGCGCCGACGCATGTGGACGCCATCATCGACGACATCCTGCAAGCGTCAAAGGACGGCGCATGAAGCTGCGGCTTTTGGGCGTATACGGGCCGTATCCCGTTGCGGACGGCTGCTGCTCCTCCTATTTGGTCGAGGACGGCGACACCGCCATTCTACTCGATTTCGGCAGCGGTGCGTACAGCAGGCTTTTGCGCTATCTGCCGCTCGGGAAGGTGGACGCCGTGGTGCTTTCCCACCTGCACGGCGACCATACGGGCGACATGACGATTCTCCGTTACGCGCTGGAGCAGGGGCAAGGCAAGACGCCGCTTCCCCTTTTCGCACCAGAAACCGCACCCTTTTCGTCAAGCGTGTTCGAGACGACTGCGGTGCAGGACGGCTTTGAAACGGCCGTCGGTTCGCTCAAGCTCACGTTTTATCGCGTGGAGCATGCGGCGACGTGCATGGCGGTCAAGGTGACCGACGGCGCGGGACACACGCTGTTCTACACGGGCGACACGGCGTATTTTCCGCAGTTGGCTTCCTACGCCCTTGGCTGCGACTTGCTGCTTGCGGATGCGTGTGTCGCGGACGAGGACGACACCAAGGCGCAAAAGAACCACATGACGGCACGGCAAGTGGGCGTGCTGGCGCGTGCATGCGGATGCAAGTGCGCGATTCTCACCCATCTTTGGGGCGCAGGGTTCGATCCTGCGGCGATGCTGCAAGCGGCAAATTGCGATTGTGCCGTGCTTGCGGAGGAAGGCAAACAATTCGAGGTATAATATGGACGACAAACAGCGCATCATTCAAGAATACGTTCCGGGCAAGCAGGTGACCATCGCCCATGTGATTCCCAATCCCGATCCATCGCTGTACCGCAAGCTGGGCGTTGTGGGGGACGTGTCGGGCGCATTGGGCATCATGACCATCACGCCAAGCGAGGGCGCCATCATCGGCGCGGACGTGGCGGTGAAGGCGGCGAACGTCCAAATCGTCTTCGTCGATCGCTTCTCCGGTTCGCTGGTCATCACCGGTTCCACCGCGGCGGTGGAGGCGTCTGTGCGGGAAGTCATTTCCGTGTTGAACGCCACGATGCAGTTTGCGCCGTGCGCCATCAGCCGCTCATGAAGCGCACGCTGATGATTGGCAAAAGCGGATGCGGCAAGACAACCTTGGCGGAAACGCTGGCGCAGCAGCCCACGACGTACCACAAGACCCAAGCCATCGAGGCAATCGGCAGCATGATGGACACGCCGGGCGAATACTTAGAGCGCAAGCCGTTTTTTAAGGCGCTCACCGTCACCGCGATGGACTGCGACTGCGTGCTGCTCCTTCTGGACTGCACCGACGCGCAAATCTCCATTCCGCCTTTGATCGCGGGCATCTTCGGGCGTCCCGTGATTGGCGCGGTCACCAAGATCGACTTGGCGGAAAGCGCGCGACAGCTCGACGACGCGGAGGACAATCTGCGCATGTCGGGCGCACACCCCATCTTTCGCATCAGCAGCAAGACGGGGGAGGGCATCGAAACGCTGCGCGACTATCTCAACGCATGATGCGGGAAATCCGTTTCAGATAAACCATTTCACGAAAGGAAATCAACTCATATGGCAAAAATGACAGTAGAAGACATCAACGTAACCGGCAAGAAAGTGCTTGTCCGTGTTGACTTTAACGTACCCATCGCCGAAGACGGCACCGTTTCCGACGACAAGCGCATCGTCGCGGCACTGCCCACGATTCGCTACCTGCTCGATCACAAGGCAAAGGTCATCCTTTGCTCCCACCTTGGCAGACCCAAAGGACAGGTCAATCTCAAATACTCCTTGGCGCCCGTTGGTGCGCGGCTTGCCGAGCTGCTGCCCGACACCCGCATTTGGTTCGCGGAGGACACCGTGGGCGAGAGCGCAAAGGCAGCGGTTGCCGACATGAAGGAGGACGAAATCGTCCTGCTGGAGAACACCCGCTTCTGCAAAGAAGAAGAAGCAAACGATCCCGCGTTCGCCAAGCAGCTGGCGTCGCTTGCGGACATCTTCGTGTCCGACGCGTTCGGCACGGTGCATCGCGCCCACGCTTCCACCGTCGGCGTTGCTTCCTACATTCCCGCCGTTGCAGGCTTCCTCATCGGCAAGGAGCTCAGCATCATGGGCGCGGCGTTGGAGCATCCCGTTCGCCCGTTCGTGGCGATTCTGGGCGGCGCCAAGGTCGCAGACAAGATTGGCGTCATCAAGAACCTGCTGTCCAAGTGCGACAGCCTGATCATCGGCGGCGGCATGGCATACACCTTCTTCAAGGCGCAGGGCTATGAAATCGGTGATTCCCTGTTGGACGAGAACAGCATCGAGCTTGCCAAGTCGCTCATGGCAGAGGCGAAGGAACGCGGCGTTGCGCTGCTGCTGCCCGTCGATACCGTGGTGGCGAAGGAATTTGCGGCGGACGCCGCGCACAAGACCGTGCCCAGCAACCAAATCCCCGCAGGCTGGCAGGGCTTGGACATTGGCGAACAGTCCGTTGCGCTGTTCCGTGAAACCATTCTCAAGGCAAAGACGGTCATTTGGAACGGGCCGATGGGCGTATTTGAATTCCCCGCATTCGCAGAGGGCACCAAGAAGATTGCCGAAGCGTGCGCCGAGTGCAGCGGCACGACCATCATCGGCGGCGGCGATTCCGCGTCCGCAGTCAAGAAGCTGGGCTATGCCGACAAGATGACCCACATCTCCACGGGCGGCGGCGCGTCCCTCGAATTCCTCGAAGGCAAGACCCTGCCGGGCGTTGCGGTTTTGAACGACAAATAAGAAAGAGGCACAAATATGAGAAAACCTATCATTGCAGGAAACTGGAAAATGAACATGACGCCCGATGAGGCGAAAGAGCTGGTCGCCGCGCTGATTCCGATGGTGGCAGACGCCAAGTGCGACGTGGTGGTATGTCCGCCGTACGTCGATCTTTGCACCGTCGCATCCCTTTTGAAAGGCACCAATATCAAGCTGGGCGCACAGAACATCCACTGGGCGGAGAAGGGCGCGTTTACGGGCGAAATCTCTGCCAAGATGCTCAAGGCACGCGGCGTCGAATTTGCCATCGTAGGGCACAGCGAGCGCAGACAATACTTTGGCGAGACCGACGAAACGGTCAACGCACGGGCGAAAGCCGCGTTGGAAGCGGGCATCACCCCGATCATCTGCGTGGGCGAATCCCTTGCGCAGCGGGAAGACGGCGTCACCGACGCGGTGGTCACCGTGCAGACGGTTGCTGCTCTCAAGGGCTTTTCCAACGAGCAGGTGGCTTCGCTGGTGATTGCCTATGAGCCCATTTGGGCAATCGGCACGGGCAAGACCGCCACCAAAGAAGACGCCAACGCCACAATCTCCGTCATTCGTAAGGCGGTGGCAGGCGTGTTTGGCAACGAAACCGCCAACAAGGTGCGCATCCAATACGGCGGCAGCATGAATCCCAAGAACGCTTCCGAGCTGATGGCAATGCCCGAAATC
The DNA here is from genome assembly GCA_964426415.1 of uncultured Christensenella sp. Classification (GTDB taxonomy): domain Bacteria; phylum Bacillota; class Clostridia; order Christensenellales; family CAG-138; genus UBA3792. Next base: position 4,610 of record CAYRQM010000036.1, on the reverse strand, counting down.
GACGGCGGTCTGATCGGCGGCGCCAGCCTCAAGGCGGACGATTTCTCAAAGGTGGTTCATTTCTGATGCGCCCCATTACTGCACTCATCATCTTAGATGGCTTCGGCTATCGGACAGACAAACAATACAACGCGGTGTTGACCGACGGCGCAAAGAACTTCATGGCGCTGTGGGATCAGTATCCGCACACGCTGGTTGCCGCCAGCGGCTTGGACGTGGGGCTTCCCGACGGACAGATGGGCAATTCCGAGGTGGGTCATACCAACATCGGCGCTGGCCGCATCGTCTATCAAGAGCTGACCCGCATCACCAAGTCCATTCAAGACGGCGATTTCTTCCCAAATCCCGCGTTCTTGGGCGCCGTGCAAAACTGCAAGCAGCATGATTCCGCGCTGCATCTGATGGGGCTTTGCTCCGACGGCGGCGTACACAGCCATCTGGAGCACCTGTATGCACTGGTGGAGCTTGCCAAGAACAACGGGCTCAAGAAGGTCTACATCCACTGCTTCATGGACGGCCGCGACGTGCCGCCCTCCAGCGGAAAGGGCTATCTGGAGCAGTTAGACGCCAAGCTCAAGGAGATCGGCTGCGGCAAGATTGCCACCGTGATGGGACGCTACTACGCCATGGATCGGGACAACCGCTTCGAGCGCGTCTCCCGCGCCTACGCGGCGCTCACCTACGGCGAAGGGCGCACTGCCTGCTGCGGCCCCATGGCGATGCAGCAAAGCTATGACAAGGGCGAAACGGACGAATTTGTGCAGCCCACCGTCATCGTAGAAAACGGCAAGCCCGTGGCGACCATCGGCGCAAACGACAGCGTCATCTTCTTCAACTTCCGTCCCGACCGTGCGCGTGAAATCACCCGCGCCTACATCTTCGAGGACTTCGACGGATTCCCGCGCAAGTCATTTTTCCCGCTGTACTACGTCACCATGACGCAGTACGACAAGGCGTTTGAGGGGCGCGTGCACATCGCGTTCAAGCCCGATTCGCTTGCCAACACCTTGGGCGCGTACCTTGCCGCCTGCGGCAAGACGCAGCTGCGCATTGCGGAGACCGAGAAATACGCCCATGTGACGTTCTTCTTCAACGGTGGCGCAGAAGCGCCCAACGACAACGAGGATCGCTGCCTCATCCCGTCGCCCAAGGTCGCAACCTACGACCTGCAGCCCGAAATGAGCGCTTATCAAGTGGCGGCAGAAGCCAAAGCGCGCATCGAAAGCGGTAAGTACGACGTGATGATTCTCAACTTCGCCAACCCCGACATGGTGGGGCATACAGGCGTCATGGACGCGGCAGTCAAGGCCGTTCATGCGGTGGACGCCTGCCTCAAGACGGTGGTGGACGCCATCCAAAAGCAAGGCGGACGCGCCATCATCACGGCGGATCACGGCAACTGTGAGCTGATGTGGGACGAGGCGCAAAACGCACCGTTCACCGCCCATACCACACTGCCCGTCCCGTGCGTGCTGGTGGACGACAGCCTTAAGGACGCCACGCTGCGCAGCGGCGGCAGGCTGTCCGACTTGGCGCCGACGCTGTTGACGCTGATGGGGCTTCCCATTCCGCCCGAAATGACGGGCAAGTCCCTCCTAAATTCATAATCGCACAAAGCAAAGCGCCCGTCAAAGCGACGGGCGTTTTTGTATGGCGTTTGGTTAGGAATGCGAAACGGGCGGCTCGATAGGCTTTGCCGCTTCCGTCAATGCGGAGGCGTTCGCTTCGGGTTTCTTTTCCTTTGGGAGGATCAGATTGAGAACGACCGCCACCAGCGTCGCCAGCACGACGGGGGACTTGCCAAGGATGGTGGAGACGGAGTCGGGCAGCATCGAAATGGCTTCGGACGCCTGCGCCACCCCGACGCCCAGCGCGGCGGACAGTCCGACGATGGCGGAGCTGCGCGAGGTCAGCCCGTCGCCGGTCAAGAGCTTCATGCCCGTCATGGCGATGCTCGAAAACACCGTGATGGTGGCGCCGCCCAGCACGCATTGGGGAATCGTGGTGAGGATGGCGGAGAACTTGGGAACCAGTCCTGCCAAAAGAATCAGCACGGCGGCAAGCGCGATTACCACACGATTGACCACCTTTGTGGTGGAAACGATGCCGACGTTTTGCGAATAGGTGGCGGTGGGCAGCCCGCAGCACAGCGCGCCCAGCATGTTCATGGCGCCGTAACAGACGATGCCGCCCTGCAGCTCGGCGTTGGTCGGCTCGCGCCCCAATCCGCCAGCGGTGGTGGCGGTAAAGTCGCCAATGGCTTGGATGGCGTTGATGGCAAACAAAAGCCCCATCGTGATACAGGCGGCAGGATCAAAGGAAATGCCGAAGTGCAGCGGCTGCGGCAGCGCGAACCATCCCGCGCTTGCAATTTCGGAGAAATCCACCATGCCGAAGCAGACGGCGACCACATAGCCCGCCGCCATGCCGATGAGGATGGACGCCAGCTTGCAAATGCCCTTGCCAAAGTTGTTGAGAATCACCACCACGACCAGCGTGAAGATGGCAATCGCCCAATTCTGCCACGAGCCGTAAACCAACGCTTGGGTGAGCCCTTTGACGCCGACCACCAAGTCGTAGGTGTTGGCAGAACCGCCTGCCATATAGTTGATGGCGGTGGGGTACAGGGACAGCCCGATGGTAAAGACCACCGTCCCGGTAATCAGCGGCGGGAACAGCTTGCGGATGTACTTGACAAAGAAGCCGATGATCAGCGCAACAGCGCCGCCGACGAGCATGGCGCCCGCGATCATGCCAATGCCGCCGCTTTGCCCCGCAATGGCCTGCATACTGGGCACATAGGCAAAGCTGATGCCCATAATGACGGGCAGCCCCGAACCGAAGCGCAGCCATTTGGAACGGATGGGGAAGAGCTGCACCAGCGTGGAGATCGCAGAAACGGTGAGCGCCGCTTGGATGAGAATGACGCGATCGGGTTGCGACAGACCCGCGGCGTTTGCCACAATGATGGCGGGCGTCACGCACCCGACGATCAGCGCGACCACATGCTGCAGCGCAAGCGATAAGGCGTCTCCGGCAGGCGGGATGCCATCTAAGCGAAACAGCGCGTCCTTAGAACCGAACTTTTTGCCCATACTCTTTTGCCCCCCTTTGTATCTGCTAACTGAAAAATGCTCTGTGCGCACGGCGCGACAGAACGGGATAAGAGAATTATAGTATGAAATCGCGTTTGTTGTCAACCGAAACCGCCCCGTTTACAGGGAGCGGGGGACTGCTTTCGACGAAAGCGACATAAAATCAAGAAATCGGGAAGAAATCACGGATGATTTTGCTTGCATTTCTGAAAGAGCCATGGTATAATCAACTCCGCAGATTGTTTTGGAGGAATTTTTTTAGATGGAAACATTGATGTGGATTATCATTGGTCTGCTGATGCTGGTTGCGGTTTTGCTGTGCGTCGTCGTGCTGGTTCAGAAGTCGAAGTCGGCCGGACTGGGCGCCGCGTATGGCAGCGAGACGCAAACGTTCTCGAGCCGCGGCAAAGCGGCAAGCAAAGAAGCAAAGCTTCAAAAGATCACCGTGATTTTGGCGATTGCATTCGCGGTATGCGCGATTGCACTGTTGTTCCTCAATCGCTTCGCGGGCGTCACCCTCAGCAACGTCTGATCGCGGCACACGAACGATTCGAACAGGTCAAGTCAAATGGTGCATCCTTGGGTGCACCGTTTTCATTCGGAAGGGAGTGACGCAACATGCCGATTCATAAGGGAATCAAGACCGCGGCGGTCAATCGCAAGGCGCGTCACGACTATTTCATCGAGGACACCTATGAGTGCGGGATTGCGCTGCAGGGGACGGAGGTCAAATCCATCCGCAAAGGCGCGCTGCAAATGAAGGACAGCTATGCACAGGTCAAGAACGGGGAACTGTTTTTGATTGGGATGCACATCAGTCCGTATGAGCAGGGCAACATCTACAACCACGACCCGTTCCGCACCAGAAAGCTTCTTGCGCACAAGCGCGAGATCGCAAAGCTTGGGGCGCTGTCCCAAGCCGACGGGTTCAGCCTGATCCCGCTGTCCGCCTATTTCAAGGACGGCAAGGTCAAGATTGAGCTGGCAGTGGCAAAGGGCAAAAAGCTTTACGACAAACGGGCAAGCGCCTCAGAACGCGATGCATCCCGCGAGATGGATCGCAAAATCAAAGAAGACTACCGACGATAGTCGGCAGCACCACACCATGGGGGCGAAATGGTTTCGACGGGGATCATGGAGGGGGGATCAGCGAGCCGAAGCCCCGTGCTTCGTTAAAAACGGGAAACTTGTCTAAATTAACTGACAACAATCACACACAGCTCGCAGCTGCATAACGCAGTTGCGCGTCCGCCCACAGAAACTTACCGCTGCGGAATCGGGCGTCATTAGGGTAGGGAACGAGCCTGCGTAAGCTTTGCCGCAGGTCGGACTTTATGAAGCTACCGAAGCCATGATCCTGTCGTTGGGAGCATGGGGAGGGGAATCCCAAAACAACGACTGCGCTCGAAGAAAGTCCTGCTGACAGATTTTCGGACAGGGGTTCGACTCCCCTCGCCTCCACCACAACCTGACCGAAGCATTGATACAATGCTTCGGTCAATTCTTTTATTTTGC
>CAYRQM010000035.1:0-20701 GCA_964426415.1 uncultured Christensenella sp. | reverse complement strand
ACATCAGGCACAGCATCAATAAGCAAATAATTATAGAAATTGTTTTTTTCATAAGATCCTCCGATTATAATTTTGTTTCTCCGCTTGTCAAAGGATCACCGCTAATCATTCATTCTTGTTTTGGATAGTATCGGCGTTCTAAAAAACGAGGGGTTGTTGTTTGAGGGGTTAATTTTAACAAACACGCCCCATGCTAAAAATAATGTAAGGAGCACGCAAATGGCAGGCAGCTCGAAAAATCTTTGAGCCGTTCTCACCACAGCGCAGATGCAGCAGCCAGCATGATGACAATGTGCTACATCGTGAGCCAGCGGCGGAACTACCGACAGCAATAAAATCAGCAATAGTACAACCGCCATCAGCAATGCGATAATTCTAATTCTCTTGCCCTTGTCCGAAGCCACAGCCTATCCTCCCATTATTATTTTTTGATTATATCACAGCTGTCAACCATGTGCAAGGTGCATATTTTTTACGCAATTTTGCATGAACACTTGTTCGAGTCCTGCATTTTGCAAGTTGTCTTGCAAAAACGATTCAAAAAACTTGTCCACCGCTAATATGTGGATTTATCCACCTTATCCACAGTATTATCCACCGAAATCCCGAATAATTGCGTCATTTTTGTGTTATTTGACGGTGGATATATGCCAAACGCCGCCATCGTAGAGATTCGATGACGGCGAGTGGCGGATTATGAGGTTGGGGCATTCCTGCAAGGAGACGGGGCTTCTCCTGCAAGCTTTATGCAAACGGCATGCGCCGTTGCGATTGGTTTATGCGGAATTAACCCGCTTTCTTGCTCTGCTCCTCCATGAGCAGCTTGTCCGCGACCAGCGCGATGAACTCGCCGTTGGTGGGTTTGTCGTTCTTGCCGTAGATATTGTACCCAAATAAGCTGTTCAGATTCTCAATCTTGCCGCGTGTCCATGCCACTTCGATGGCGTGACGAATGGCGCGTTCCACCTTGCTGGCGGAGGTGTCGAACCGTTTGGCGATGCCGGGGTACAGCTCCTTGGTGATGCGGTTGATGAGGGTTTGGTCGTTGTACACCATGCGGATGCCTTCCCGCAGGTAGTGGTAGCCCTTGATGTGGGCGGGGATGCCCGCGACCAGGAAGACGGCGGTCACCTTTTCTTCAAACGATTTCGGCGCTTGCGCAACCTGCATCATGCCGCCTCTTACCTGATCCGCGTCCAGCAAACTCAAGATGCGCTTGCACAGTGTTTCCGTCTCGATGGGCTTGACCATAAAGTACCGTGCGCCCAATGCGCAGCAGCGGCGAACCATCGTCTCGTTTCGAAGCGCGGAGATCACGACGACGGCAGGCGCCTGTGCGCCGCAAACGGCAGGAAGCTGCTCCAAAACCGACAGCCCATCCATGTTGGGCATGATCAGATCCAGCGTCATCACGTCGAACGGGCTTGCTTTCAGCTTGTCCAGCGCTTCGCGCCCGTCCGCCGCCACCTCGACCTCGCCGATGCGCTCTTGCGTCAGCAGGTACCCTTTCAACAGATCGGTAAAACGTGTGTCGTCGTCAACGATTAAAATACGAACCTTCGCCATGTGTTCGACCTCCCTCATGCGCCTTGGCGCTCTTGATGGTCTTATTGTAGCATCGAATGACGAGAACGGTTAGAGTGCAACTTTGGCGATGCGGTGCGAAATCGTGTGGGAATCCTGACGGGAAAAACATCCCTTGCCAGAACGGGTCGTTTTGCGTATAATAAGGGTACTACCAATAGGAGGTGGCTCCATGAACCTGAAACCTGTCCACATCATCATCATGCTGGTTGCATTGCTTTTGCTGGTCGCCTTGCTTGTGCTGGGCGTTGCGTACTTCTCCCGCGGGAGCTGTACAACCGACAACGGCGGCACACCCGTCACCGCCGCGCCCGATGCGCAAGCCACACCCGCACCGCTTTCGTCACAAAATCCCATCACGGGCGAGGACGTACCCGTCGTGCCCGATCAGCCCGTTGATAACGGCGCCGCCACCTGCGAAGAACAGGTCAAAAAGCTGATGGACGCCCTTTGCGCCAACGACGCTGCGACGGTCGTCGCCGCCAGCCATCCCAATTATTGGACAAAGGAAGGCGTCACGCTGGAGGAAGCCGCCGAAAACACCCGTGCGCTCTTGGAGGAGGACATGGCGTGGTCGAACGTGTCCTATACATCCGAAGCGCCCGTGGAAGCGGACGCCGCAGACACTGCCGCCAAACAAAACTACGTCGCCACCTATGCGCCTGCGGGCGCGGTGCTGGGCGCCGTCATGCGCGTCAATGTCACCCTCAACTACACCCTCGACGGCGAGGCGGTCACACGTCCCATCGTGCTGTTTCTCATCCAAATTGACGGCAGCTGGTTCGTCGTCAGCGACGTCGGGCAGCTATTGTACTAAAGCGGTCATTCCGTTGTCGCATTGTGCCGCAGTTTCGGTTGAAATTCGATACGCAGTATGGTAAACTACATAGCAACACAGGGCGCGCAAGGGTTTCCTGCGCGCCTTTTAGTTGGAGGCTATATGAAGAAATTCCTTTCCCTGCTGTTGTCCCTTGTGCTGCTGTTGGCATTGGTGCCCTGCACCATCGCACAGCCCGACGCATCCGACGCCAAGCCGCTGTCCTACGAGGCGCAGTTCCCCGAAGCCATCGCCATTTGGGACGAGATCGAAGCGTTGGAAACGACGCAGCTGCAAAAGCGCGCCACCCAATCGCAAACGACGCAAACCATCTACGCGCTGGTGGAAGCCGACGCGTCCACCAAGGCGGATACGCTGACGTGGCATGGCGATATGTTCTTCTGGGAGACCACCGACGGCGCCGCCTGCGGGTATTCGCCGCGTCTGCGTGAAAAGATTCGCGCCAACACCGTCGACGCCAATGCGGTCGTGCCCGAAGACGAAGCGCCGATCACCATTTCTTACGCAAGCAAGGGCGGCACCCCTGCGTCCACCGGCGTGGCGCTGATTGGGCCGTACTACGGGTGGGATTCTTCGTTCACCACCCAATATCAGACCGAGGCGTCCTCCATCGCCACCGCGCTGGGCGGAACGTATACGCTGTACAAAACCACCGCCGCCACCATCGACGCCATTGCCGATGCGATGGAAACCAGCGGCGTGGTGCTGTTTGACAGCCACGGCGACACCGACTATGCCAGCGGCGACGACTACACCTCGCAGGCAAACACGTCCTATCTGTGCCTGCAAAGCGGCACGGGTCTGACCACCGCCGACCAAACGGCGGTGACGGGCACCTACGGCACCTACTATCACGCCTACTATGCGGGCGACAACGGCTCCATGAAGTATTACTGCGTCGACGGTACCGCCATTTCCAACCACATGACCGCCAGCTCCCCGTCCGGCATCCTTTGGATGGCAATCTGCCTCGGCATGGCGACCGACGGCATGGAAGCGCCGATGCGCGCAAAGGGCGTCGAAGTCGTGTTCGGCTATTCGCAGTCCGTTTCGTTTACGGGCGACTACAAATACGAAAAGTATTTCTGGACAAAGATGAAGGCGGGCGCCACCGTCGCCGTCGCCGCCGCGTATATGAAATCGGCGTCCGGCTGCAACTGGGACCCGGCATACAGCAGCTATTCGCAATCGCAGGCGGTTGCAAACTACGCCGCGTTCCCCATCTTTGTCTCCGATGAGGACGTGTACCCCGGACACGGCAATGTGGACAAGGTGCAGACGCCCAAGTCCACCTATACGCTGTTCATGACGGGAAGCGCGCCCGTGATTGCGTCGGTTGTATCCACCGAAGCGCTTGCCGCAGCGCAAACGCTGACCGTCACCGCCACCGATGCGGACGGCGATCTGTCGGGCTTCTACTTCGGCACGAGCGCCACGGCAACGAACAACACGTTTTACAGTGACACGGACGGCGAACACGCATTTGCCGTATCGGCTGCGGGAACGTACTATCTCACCGCGCTGGACGCCGTGGGGCACAAGACCACGAACACCGCGACGTATTACATGACCACGCTCAGCGCCAACGGCGGCACAAACAGCGGCGCGGCACAGATTCTGTCCTTTGCGGGCATATCCTTTACGCCTGCGGCACCGCAGCGCGGCGGCTATCGGTTCTTGGGCTGGGGCATTTCCGCCTCTGCCACCCAATATGGCACATCCATCCGCCCGTCGCAAAGCGCCACCTATTACGCCATCTGGGAATATGTGGGGTTCTATGGCGACGCCAACTGTGACGAAGTCGTCACCAGCGCCGACGCTGCCGCCATCCTGCGCTACATCGTCGGGTTGGGCACGCTGTCCGCCGAAGGGCTGCTCCGTGCCAATGTTGCGGGCGCGGACGACAATGTGACCGCCGCCGACGCCACCTTGATTCTGCGGTACACCGTGGGCTTGGAAACCAAGCTGACCGCCGCAAAATAAGAACGACAACGCAAAAAACCACCCCGCGGGGTGGTTTTTTGGTGAAATAAATCCCTTGCGGGATTTGTAAAATTTGCTGCGCTCGTCGCCATGTACTCCGCTTGGTTCGCAACGGCTCCTTCGGCTTTGCCTCATCCGCCATTGCTCATCCGCTCCGTCATGGCTCCTCTCCGCAAAAGGTCACGCGCTCGCTACAGCTGTTCGGTTGCAAGCGCCCTCACGACGCCTACGCGGCGCTACCAACCTTTTGCGGGCAACCCGTGTACACGTTTTTCGGAAAAGGAACACCAAAATGCCCCCAATTCCCGTGCCTCAGGATGACATGGTACGCTTTTGCGACCTATTTCCCCAAAAACGTGTATGCGGGGGTTCGCCGCACACTACCGAAAGTCCACATAGACCTCGTTCAGGTCGGGGTCGGTTTCCCATGCTTTGGCGGGCGAAAAATCCAAGCGGATATTGCCAAACAACGCGGCAAGCGAGCCGGCTGCTTTTTGCAGCGCCGCCTGTTTCTCGCGCAGGACGGTAAGACACGCGTCCTTTTGCGCGTTGTCCGCGCCGCTTCGATAGGCTGCGTCGGCGTCGGAAAGCGCCGTCAGATGCGCCGCATACGCCGTATAGAACGTGGCATATGCCGCTTGCTGCGCGTCGGTCGCCTCCGTTGCCTGCAGCTTTTCGTGGACGGTTTCCAACAGTGCCTTGGACGTGGCGGCGGTTTTGAGCGCCGCGAAGCCGTTTCGATGCAGCCAGCGTTCGTAGGGGACGGTGCAAAAGCCCAACGGCGCGGCGTCGATGCCGTAAACCTCCTCCAAAAGCGCATGGCGGTTCGCCTCGTCTACAAAGCAGAACGCCCAATCGTAAAACCCGTGGATTTCGCCGAACATGGCACGCGTGCAGATGGTGTCCTCGCCAAGCGTTGCCGCATAATGCACCAAGGAAACGGTTTGCGAAAGGTCGGTGTTGGTGTAGACGCCCGAATCCACGGCGCCGATGAGGTCGGGCAGCATAGACAATTCGCCGTGTTCCTTGAGCTGGGAAAAGATGGTGACGAGCATTTTGCGCTGACGCGCCGTGCGGTTGCTGTCCTTGCCGTCGATGGTTGTGCGCAGGCGCAGATACGTCAGCACGTCCGTGCCGTCCAGATGCACGGAAGCGCCGCGCCGCAGCGGCACGCCCGTATGGGAATGGAAGGACACGTCGAGCGTGTAATCCACGCCGCCGATGGCATCGACAATCTTGACCACCGCCGCAAAATCCACCCCGTAATAGTAGGGGACGGACACGCCGCCCAACCACAGTTCGGCGGTGCGGCAGACGGTCAAAAAGCCTTCGCTTGGGTCGTCCAAGCCGCCGCCCACATTGAACGCACCGTTCAGCTTGTAGCAGCCCGCATAGCCCGGCACGGTGGTGAAAAGATCACGCGGGAGCGAGATGAGATCGACGGTGTTGGCGTCAAAATCGATGGCGATGATCATGCACACGTCCGCGTGCGGCATGGTGCCGCTGGAGGTGGCGCCGTCCTCGTAGGCGTCGATGCCAATCAGCGCGATGTTCACCACGTTGCGCTGCAAGATGGGGGAAGGCGTTGTGGGGGCGGCGGTCGGCGCTTGGGTCGCGTCAAGCGTCGGCAAAACAAGCGCGGACGACGGCAGTGGGAACGCCGTGACAGCGGGCGTTTGCAGGGAAGCCGTATCAAAGAACGACGCGGGGCGCTTGAGCACCCGATAGAGGTATACGCCAAGCACAACAAGCAGCGCCGTCAGCACCGCCGCCAAGCTCAGCAGCAGGATGACAACCCGTTTTCTTTTGCGCGGTCGTTCCATAAAAGACTCCTTTCCTACAGCGGTCGTTAGGCTGCGGGCGTCGCCGAAGCGTCGGGATCGCGGGCGACATACACGATGTCGGGAATCTTTCGCTTGGAGGACGGACTGTTCACCAAGTCGCCGTCAAACAGCATCCGTGCCGTGCCGCCGCCGTCCAGATTGTACGCCGCCGTGCAGCCGAGGCTTTCCATGAGCGAGGACAGCTCGCGCATCTTTAAGCCGAGGGAATAGCCTGCCTGCCTGCCATCCACCACCACGAAGCAATAGTGACCGGGCGAGAAATAGCCAAGGGCGCAGCGCGGGTTCGCGCCGGTCAACGAGGAGTGAAACGACGTCTTGGCGTTCCCGTCCGCGTCCAAAAGCGAGGGGCCGAACTGCCAAATCTGCCAAGGCGACGCCGCCAAGATTTCTTTCAAATGGAAGGAGCCCGCCTCGTACATCTTCATTTCACCCGTTTCGTACAGCACGCAAAGATCTTGTTCCGTGTTGTTCTTGGTGTTGAACACTTCGCCGTTGCGCACCACAACGCCGATGCTGTCGTAGCTGTAATAGTCGCCCGAAATCGCCAAAATGGCGCCGTTTTGCTCGGAAATGTCTTGAATCGTCTTGACCGAGCTTCCCGAAAAGCGCTTTGCCGCCGCCGTCTTGATTTCGTGGACGTCTTGGACGTAAATATCGGCGACATAGTACACCACGCGCTTTCCGAACGTCTCGCTGTCCTCATAGCGCATGACCGTAAAGCCCATGCGCTGCCGCTTATAGCTCGTTTCGGTCAGAAGCGGCGTCTCGGAAAACATCTCGGCAAACGTGCCGCCCAACAGCCCTTCGGGCGTCGGAACGGGCGTGGGCGTCGGCGTCGCCGTCGGAACGGGTGTGGCGGTCGGAACGGCAGTTGGCATCGCGGTGGGCGCAAGCGTCGGCGCAGCCGTCACGGTTTCGACTTGCGCGGGCGAGCTTACGCAAGCGCCAAACAGCAGCAAGGCGCAAAGCAGCATGGCGCACACGGCGCAGCCCTTGCGGCGGGTCATAGCAATCCCTCCGCGGGGACGTATTGGATGGCGGTGACAACGCCGTCCTGCACCACCACCGAAAGGGCGCAGGTGCCCTCCGTTTGCAAAAAGCCGCCCGTTTGCGCCTCCATGCCCAATGCGTTTTCGGCGTCCGAAACGGTCATGCCGATGTACACGCCTTGGGGCGTGCGCACCGTATCGTCCGCAATGGTGATGGCGGTGACGCGCTCCACATCGTACACGTTGGTCATGATTTGAAACCCGTCGTAGGAATAGAAGGTGTCCTGGCTGTCGGCAAACGCGCAGCTGGTGCCGACGAACGTGCCGTTATTTTGCGGCAGCGCCGAAAACACGTCGTCCGCCGCATCGAACACGCCAAAGCGCACGCCGTCCGCTTCGAAGTACAGCGTGCCATATTTGCCGCCTTGCTTGGCGTTCGGGTCTACAAAGACCGCGTCCTCCTTGGGCGCGCACGCCAAAAGCAGCAGCAGCGCCAACATCCAAATTACGCGTTTCATCATGATTCCTCCGCGGCGAGCAACGCCGCCTTTTCTATCTCATAAGCTTGTATTTTTTCCTGCCAAACCGACTCGAACGCCGCGTCGCCGCGATGATCGGGCAGTGCGTACCGTTCCGTCAAGACACCGCCGAACCATGCGGACAGCTTTTCCGCGCCGAACACATTGAGATGCTGCCCTTGGTCAAAGGTGTCGGTGGCAAGATCGACGCCGGTATGCGGGTCGTCCATCATGTTGTAGTATGCGACGCCGTGTGCTTCGGCAAACGAGGAAAGTTCGGCGTCCCATTCGTCGTACCAGTGCGGATACACGGACGGCGACTTGATCAGAACCAGCGCAATGCCGTTCTGTTCGCAAAGCGCTGCCATGCGCGAGAGGTAGTCCATGCTCGTTTCGGGCAAGGCAGGGTCGGTCAGCGGCGGCGCGAGCGGCAGCGTGGTCACGGGATCGACGCCCGTTTCCATCAGATAGCCGTTGTGCGACACCGTGCCCGTGCGAAACCAGTAGGTGAAATCCTCTTGGGTCAGCTCGCTCCAACGGGCGTGGTAGCGCAGCAGCGGAAACACATAGGAAAGCGCGTCCTCGTCCGCGGTCATGCTTGCTCTTATGGCTGCCGTCTTGCTTTTTGACGGGCGCATCCCGTCCAGCGTCATGCGGTTGTACGCTTCGCTTTGCGGCGTGCCATACTTCAGCGCCAACACGTTGTACACCACGACCTTGGGCGTTTCGGTTTGCAGCGTGTCCTCCAAAAGGTAGTAGGACTGCCACACCAGCTGCTGCGCACTGCCGCGAATGTAGGATGTGACGCCATAGGTGCGCCACAGTGTCACGGGCGAGAAGTTGGAAAACACCTCGCAGTCGCCCAAAAACAGCACGTCGTGGGTGGTGGTTTCTTGGTAATACTCCGCCGTCAGCGCGCCTTCCACCAAGTGGGTCTGATATTTGGGCGCCAACAACCGCTGCACGACGGCGAGCAGTCCGATGGTCAAGAGCAGTGCGGCAGCGACGCCGCAAATCACACGCACACGTTTCATATCAGTACCGATTGTAAATGAATTGTCCCACGTCGAACCCGAACCCGTAGCGCCCGAACACCAAGATGGTGCACCCCAAAACACAAACGACCGTCAAGCGCACCCAAAGCGCCCTTTGCTGCAGCCGATCGCGGATGGATTCCTTGCGATTCAGCAGCGAAACGATCGTCATCAGCGCCACGCCCAAAAGCACGACGCCGTAATCCGCCCACGAAAGCCCCAGCGTTTGCATGCCCACGGGCAGCGAACGCCAATTCCATGTGGAAAACAGCGAGCCGAACGCCCGAAACGATGCGCCGACGGTGGCGTAACAGTCCAAAATGCGCAGCGACGACAGCAGCAAAATGGTGCGCAGCACCGAAAACAGCCGATAGCCAACGCTGCCCTTCAGCCGCGGAAACGCGGTGTGAAACCGTCGATACAGCGGCGACAGCTCCTCGGACAGCAGAATCACCACGCCGTTTAGCAGCCCCCACACCACAAAGTTCCAAGAATTTCCGTGCCACATGCCCGTGATCGTCCACACCACAAGGGTGGCAAGGTACACCGGCACGCGCCGCGCAAAGCCGTCGCCAAGCCTGCGGCACGCTTGCGTCAGCCGCCGCAAAGGCGTTGACACCGAAAGCGGATAGTAGACGTACTCCTTGAACCACAGCCCCAGCGTGATGTGCCACCGCCGCCAGTATTCGGCGATGCTCTTGGAGAAGTACGGGCGCAGGAAATTTTCTTCGATGCGCACGCCAAACAGCTCGCCCACGCCGATGGTGATGTCGATGCCGCCCGTGAAGTCGGCATACAGACACGCCGCATACAGCAGCATCCCCAAAAACACATACGCGCCGCGATACGCCTCGGGGTCACCCGCGATGGTGCGCACCGCGCCGATGAGCCGTTCCGCAATCAGCAGCTTTTTCCAGTAGCCCCACAAAATGCGCACCAGCCCGCGATAGAACGCTTCTCCCGAAAAGCGGTGTGGTGCAAACAGCGTTTCGCCCAGCGTTTGAAAGCGGCAGATCGGCCCCTGCACCAGCAGCGGAAAGAAGGACGTGAACAACGCCAGCCGAAACGGGTTGCGCTCGGCGCGCAGCGTGCCGCGATGCACGTCGAGGAGGTAGCCCATGGTGGAAAACGTGTAAAACGACGCGCCCATGGTGAGCGCAAGCTCCGCCGTGCCGTTTGGCAGCGCGAAAAGCTGTGTAAAAAGCCCCATCGCCGCCGCGCCGTACTTCATGGCAAACAGGATGCCGAAGTTCAAAACCAGACAGGCGACCAGCCAAAGCCGCCGTCCGCGTTCCATCTTCTGCCGCACCGCTTTTCGCGCATCCTTGTCCTGTCCTTGCGCCTTCATGGCGGAAAGGGTTTCGGCTTGCCGCACAAGCGATGCATCCAAAATGCGGGAAACGCCATACGCGGACGCGATGGTCACCAGCATGAACACCACGCCCAACAGACCTGCGAACGCGTAGAACACCGCGTTGGCAAGCAGCAGCACAATCCATTGTCCCCGCTTCGGCGCCAGATAGTAGATGGGCAGCAGCACCGCAAGGAACGCCAGAAATGCCCAAGACGTAAACCGCATCAGTCGTCGGCAAGCTGTTCGATGCACGCGTACAGCGACGACGCCGAATCGAACGTTGCGGGGGTGATGTACTTGGCGGGAATCGCCACGCCGAAGACCTCCTCAATGCGGGTAATCAGCATCACGACGTCAAACGAAACCAGCACGCCGCTCGTCAAAAGATCGTGGGCGGTGGCAAAATCGACGTCGGGATGCAGTTCCTCTAAAATGCCGATGAGTTTTTCCATACGTTCTCCTATTCCTTACGCGCAAAGCAGAGGGCTTCCACCGCTTTGCGATCGGTCTTGCCGTTGGGCGTTGTTGGCAGCGCGTCCATGCGCACCGTGCGCGACGGCAGCAAATACGACGGCACGCGGGCGCGCAGCGCCGTCAGCAGCGCCGCCTCGGTCAACGCGCCCGAAAAGCCAAGCGCCAACACGCTGCGCACGGGATCGAACACGGCGCACGCCGCCGTGACGCCCTCGAGCGACTGCGCCGCCGCTTCCAGCTCGCCCAGCTCGATGCGATGCCCCATGTGCTTGATTTGGTTGTCCTTGCGCCCCAAAAATTCCAGCTCGCCGCGCGCGTTTCGCCTGCCCAAATCGCCCGTGCGATAGATGCGGTCGGGGAATGCGTCGTTGCACGGATTTTGCACGAACACCGCCGCCGTCCGAACGGGGTCTTTGTAGTAGCCCGCGCAAAGGGACGTGCCGCGAATGCACAGCTCGCCCTCCGACGCCAAGTGATTTTGCGCGTCCAACAGCAGCACCTGCGCATTGTCAAACGGCTTGCCGATTGGCACGCGCTCGTCATCGGAAAAATCGCGTTCCACCTCGTACCAACACGTCATGCCCGTACATTCGGTGGGGCCGTACAAATTGAGATAGCGTGCCAAAACGTGCGCACGCCACAGCCGCAGCTGCTTGGGCGGGAACACCTCGCTGCCAAACGCCACGGTGCGCAGCGTCTTGGGCGTGACCTCGTCGAAGGTGCGCAGCGCCGAAATCATCGTCAGGGCGGGCACGACCCAACAGAGGATGGTCACGCCGTGGTCGTTCAGATACGTCACGAGCGGCACGGGCGTCATAAACAGCGGCTTTGGAACCAGCCAAACCGTCGCGCCGCAGCGCAGCGCCGAAAGGATTTCTTTGAGACAGGCGTCCACATACAGCGGCGCCTGCATGGCGAACACGTCGTCGTCCTGCACCCCAAGCACCGTGGTGATTTGATGGCAGTAGTCCAGCATGGCGCGATGCGTGCCGACCACGCCCTTGGGCGCGCCCGTCGAGCCGCTCGTAAAGACGATGTAGGCGGCGTCCACATCCAACGTGTCGGCAGCCGTCCGTTCCAAAAGCGGCGCATCGACCGCACCGTCCGCAAACCGCGACGGATCCAACGCGGCGCCCGAAAACCCATACGATTGCAAAAGCGTCAACGTGCCGCCGTCGCACAGCGCAAACCGCGGCTGCACCTGCGAAAGAATGGAACGGATGCGGCGTTCGCCCATCTCGGCGTCCACGGGAACGTAGCAGCAGCCCGCCGCCAGCACGCCAAAGAAGCACGCGATCATCCGTGCCGAACGCGGCAAAAACACCAAAACAGGCTCACGGCAGGCGCCCGCGTGCAACAGCGCCGTGCCGATGGCTTGGCAACGCTGCGCCGTGTCCGAAAAGGTCAGCGATTCGGTTTCGTCGCAAAACGATGCGTGATCGGGGCGCTTGCATGCTTGCAAAAAGAGGTCTTCTAAAATCGTTTTCATCCGCCGTTCCCTCGCTGTACCGCTTCCGCATCGGCTTTGCTGTATCGCGTCGTCGCCACGTCCGGATAGAGGCTCGTTTCGTAGCGCCAGAAATAGTTGGACGTGCTTGTGGTTTGCGCGTTCGTCCACATAAAGCAGCGTTCTTTTGCGGCGCCCACGTTGCAGCAATCGTAGTGATACCAGCCCGTGCCGATGTTGACCAGCAGCCAGTAGTGCCGCGTTTTGCTGCTCTTGCGCTGCACGCTCAAAAGCTGTGCGTCCGTATGCTCCAACAGCAGCCGCGCCGTGGCGTAGAAGGTGAAGCAGTCGCCCTTGCCCGTTTGGATGCCGCGCACCGCTTCGGCACGCCAGTCGGCTTTGTTGGAGGTGCTGACATAGCGCACATGCTTGAAAACATAGTTGTAGATGGCTTCGATTTGCTCCGCCAGCGTCATATCGTCGGTGAGAATTTCGTCTAAGACCGATTGCGCAAGTGTGTTTGCGTCCTCCTCCGTCACCTTGGCGTTGACGAACGTGAACACGCACGCCTTGGACGACACGTTGCCCGCAGCGTCGGTGGCGGTGTACACGACGCGGTATTCGCCCGCACGATTCGCGTTGACGCGGGTGGTATCCACATCCAACGCCACCTCACACCCCGTGTTGTCCGTGGCAAAGACCTCGGCAAAGTATGCCACCGCCTCGCCCACATAGCAGTAGCGATCCTTCACGCCAACGAGCGTGGGCGGCGTGGTATCGGCTTCGAGCGTCAGCTTGAGGGCGGAGCGGGTTTCATTGCCCGCCGCGTCCGTGGTGCAAAGCGTCACATCCTGTTCGCCCGCTTGGTTCCAGTCGGGCTCCGTCAAAAAGACGGTTTCGGTTTCCGTCATATCGACGCAGCGCTGTACCAAATCGTCCGCCGTTTGCGAAAAGCCCACAAAGCCCTTCGCATCGGCTGCTTCGACGGCGGGCGGCGTGGTGTCGCGCACCTCGACCAACACCAGATTTTCGACGCCGTTCACGCGCACCCGCACCGTAAAGAGCCCCACGGTATCGGGCGTGAACGCGTCCACCAACTCAAGATTTTGGGAACCGTCGTCCGCCACGCATTCTGCGGCGGTCAGCGGCGTGTTGCGCGCCTCGATGGAAAGCGGTGCGACATGACTGAACAGCAGCGTTTCGGTGTAACGGGTTTCGTTGTCGCCCAAATCGCAAAGCGCCAGCGTGACCGTCTGCAAGGCGGTGCTGTTGGGATCAGGCGCTTCGACAAACGACGCCGTGACCAAGGTTTCGTCGTCGATTTCGGTAAAGAAGTCGGACGCCTGCACGTTGGTATCGGGCGAAACAAACACGGCTTTGGTCTTTCCCACGGGGGCAACGGTGTCCACCACGACAAGTTCGGACGTTGCCGTGCGCCCTTCCGCTTCGATGGTGATGGGGTAAACGGCGGGCGTTTCGAGCATGGCGGGCGTGATGACCGTCATGGACGTGACGGTGTACGCGTCCAAAAGAAACGCGGCGGAGGTTGGCGCTTGGGCGCCTGCTTCAACCGTAACGGAGTCCACCGCCATGCGCACATGCACCGTGGCAGTGACCGTGGCGGCGTTGCCGCTTGCGTCCTCCATGCGAATGACGGCGGTATAATCGCCCACCGTGCCAAAGGCGGGCTTGTCGACATAGGTCAGCTTGACCACCGACGCATCCGCCAAATCGCAAAGCAGCGCGTCGGGCGTCAGCGTCGTCTTGGTGGAAACGGTGCGCTCCAGCCCGCTTGCCGCGGGTGCAACGGTGTCCTTGACGGAAAACCAAACGGTGCGGAACCTGTCGCCATAGCAAAGCGTCACGCGATGCATCCCAAGCGGATACACGGTGTCAGGCTCCTCGGCATAGGAAACGGCAGCCGTGCCGTCCCGCAAAAACGATGTGGCAAGCGGCGTCTCCTCGCCAAGCTCCACGCGCACAACGGGACGCACATGCCAATAGCGCACGCAAAAAACGGCAGCGACAGACGCCACGCCCAACGCGGTGAGAATCAGCAGCGCTGCAAAAAGATAGGAGAGGAACGCGGGCCGCGCACCCGCTTGCTTTGGCGGTCGCGTCATGCCTGCTTGCCCTCGGTTTCCGCAAAAAACTGCCGCAGATAGGCGGTTTGCAGCAAGGACAGGCGCGCCGCATCCCGTCCGCCCACGGGCTGTCCGTCGAGCGTGTCGGCAGCGCGTACATGCAGGATGCTGGAGGTGATGAGGATTTCGTCCGCCGCCCGCAGCGCGACCAGCGTGAACGCACGCTCCACCACGGGAATGGCGGCTTCGCGTGCGATGCGCAAAAGCCGTTCCCGCGTCACACCGCGCAAGATGTACTTGTCCGCCGGATGGGTCAACAGCACGCCATCCTTCAGTATGTGAATGTTGGTGTGCGAACCCTCCGTCACCACGCCGTCACGATGCAGCACCGCGCCGTCCGCGCCTGCCGCGTGCGCCTGCTCGTTTGCCAGCACGTTGGGCAGCAGGTTCAGCGTCTTGACGTTGCACATGGTAAAGCGCACGTCGGGCACGGTGATGAGCCGCATCCGCACGGAAGCGTCGGTCACCGGCTTGGGCGTGACCATCACCAAAAGGTTGGGCTTATGAGACGGGTCGGGAAAGGCGTGGCTGCGCGGCGCCGTCCCGCGGGAACATTGCCAATACAGCACCGCGTCGGCTGCTTCCGATGCGGCGATGCAGTCGAACAGCACTCTTTTTAGCTCCGATTCCGTCATGGAAAAGGGAATGGACAGCAAGCCCAGACTGCGCCCAAACCGCGCAAGGTGTTCGGCAAGCGCAAACGGCACGCCGTCATGCACCATGCACGCCTCGTAGCAGCCGTCGCCAAAGTAGACGGCGCGATCCAGCATCGGGACGGTCATCTTGTCCAACTCGCCCATGGTTCCGTTGTAGTATCCGATTGCGCGCATAAACGCCCATCCTTTCAAGCTATACTTCTTTATGCTATCATACCGCTTTTGGGCGATTGGTACAAGTCCTGCGATGAAAATTAGTTGCGCCTTTTCCGAAAAAAAGAACGGGGCAGCGCCCCGCAAAAACATTTATGACCGTCTGCGAAACGGCACACAAAGCCCCGCAAAACAAAGCAGCAGCAGTGCGATTGCGCCAAGCCACCCGTTGCCGTTGACGGAATACAGATACATCCCCTGCGGCGTGAAGTAGGAAAGCACCCGCAGCACGTCGGAATAGGCGGCAAGGTTGAACAGGCAGCCGCCCAACAGGCTTGTCAGCAGCACCACAAACGGGATGAGCAAATCGACGCCGCCCACCTGCCGCTTGCTCTGCCCCAGCGCCAAGCCAAACGACGACAAAGCCGCCAAGTACGGCAGCAGCAAAAGCGCCGCGCGAACGGAAAACGCACGCAGCAGCAAAAGCGCAAGCGCGTCGACCATCAGCCCGATGAAGAACATCGCAAGCCAGTCGGAAAAGACGCCCAAGGCGTATTGCTTGCGATTGGCAAGCAGCCGCATCGCCACCCGACGGCTGTCGGGCAACTGCAAAAACGGATAAAGGGACACCAGAACGAACGCCGCAAAGAGCGCCACGACGCCCGCTTGCTTGGGCGTGGTGTCAAAGAGCGTCGCTTGCGCCTGCGCCGTGCCGCCGTGATGCGTGACGGAATAGCTTGCCGCTGCTTCGTCGTCCAAGGCGGAAAGCGCGTCGGACAGCGCCTGCTTTGCGTCGCCGTCGTACCAAGCGGAAACTTGCGCTTCGGCTTGAATCCGCACGTTTGCGATGGCGGCGGTGGCAACCACCGATTCGCGCAGCAGCTGTGCGGTCACCGCGCCTGCCGCCGCGGTGCAGGAATAGGCAAGCGGCGCGTTCGATGCGGCAGAGGCGGCAAACCCCGCTTGCAGCGTCAAAACGCCTTCGACGTCGCCGCAGTACAGCGCGTCTTCCGCCGCATCGCGGGAAGAAAAAGTGGTAACGGAAAGCCCGTCGCGTGCGGAAAGGGCGGCAAGCACCTCCGCAGAGAACGCGGTTTGATCTTCATCCACCACCGCCACACGGACGGAGGACGCCGCCGTGCGCGTCGTCACCGCGTCCACCAAGCCAAACGACAGCGCAGAAAGAAGCAGCACGAACAACAGCGTCAGCACGCCGTCGCACATGGCACGCATCTTCAAAAGGGCAGCGCGCAAAAGCGTCATACGCGTCGCCTCCTACTCCATTCGCACAGCATCGCAAGCAAAAGCCCCACGACGGCGAACACCACAAACGGACGCAGCGTCGTCCACGACGCACCCTGCGCGATGGCGCGCAGCAGATGATACGGCAGCGTGCAGGCGGCAACGTTTCGGAAGAACGCGGGAAAGAGCTGGATGGGATACAGGCAGCCGCCCAACAGCAGCGACGCGACAAGCAGCGCGTTGGCAACCGTCATCAGCCGCGATACGCGCAAAAGCAGCGCAGAAAGAAACATCGTCCACGCAAACGACGCCACAAAGCACAAAAGCAGCGCGGGAATGAGGGAAACGGCGCCTTTTCCGAACAGGGCGAAGACAAACGGGAGCGCGACCACCAAGAAGATGGGCAGCGCAGTGCAAAACTTGGACGATAAGACAAGCGCGCGCGACACGCCAAAGGACGCGATGCGCGGCTCCATGCCGATGGCAGCTTCCTCCGGCATGGCGTTGAGGACATACAGCGGCGCCAGCATCGCAATCAGCGACAGCACGGCAGCCGCCGCCATGCGCCGCGTCTCGGCGGCAGCGTCGGTTTGCACGTCTTCAAGATGAATGGCGTCCATGATGGCAAGCCCGTCCGCCACCAGCGAGGTGCTGGTGGATGCGCAAAACGCTTCCCAATCGGCGTCGGTGGCGTCGTCGCCGTATTGCAGCTCGTACACGGCGCGGTAGGTGCGTTGCGTTTCGGATACTATGTCCAAAATCTGCGTCAGCGCCGTCTCGCAAACGGCGGCAGCCGTGGGCGTCGCGTCATTCAAATGGATTTCGATGGTTCCTTTGGAACGGTACAGGTCGTAAAAGTAATCCTTGGGCAGCACCACCACGCAGGCGCAGCCGTCCGAAAAGAGCGCGTCCACATCCGCTTCGGGCAGCACGCGCACCTCGGAAAAGATGGAGATTTGCTGCACCTGCTCAATCAGCAGCGCCGACATCCACGTTTGGTCTTCGTCCACCACCGCGATGGGAAACGGCTGAAGATAGGCGCGCTTTTCGCTCAGCTCACCCATGCCCGCCGACAACACCGCCAAAAGGCACAACGGAAACAACAGGAGGACGGCGACGCCCTTCCCGTGGGAGAAAAACAGCAAAATATCCTTTTTGAGCAGTGCAAAAAATCGTCGCATATTATGCGTCGCAGCGATGCAGCGACCCGTTTTCCAAGCGGAAGATGCGGTCGCAGGTTTGTTTGATTTCGGCGTCGTGGTGGCTGACCAGCACGATGCAGCAGCCTTCGGCTTTCAGCGACTGTAAAAGCGCCAGCATCCACGCGATGGAGTCGGCGTCCGCGCCCACCGTCGGTTCATCCAACAGCAGCACATGGGGCAGCACCGTGATCGCCGCCGCCAAGTTCAGCCGCCGCTTCATCCCGCCCGAATAGTGCGCCACGCGCTGCCATGCGCGCTCCTTCAGATGCAGCGCATCCAAAAGGACGTCGACGCGGGCGTGCCGCGCTCTGCCCCTCAGCCCCGCCAAGTCCGCAAAAAACAGCAGGTTCTGCCGCGCCGTCATGGATTCGTACAGCGCCACGTCCTGCGGAACGTAGCCGACGCGTACGGCAGGGAAAGCATAGCAGATGGCGCCCTTTGTGGGGCGGTCGACGCCCGCAAGCAGCTTGAGAAACGTGGTTTTGCCGGTGCCGTTCGCGCCGATCAGCCCCACGATTTCGCCTGCATACAACGAAAGGGAGAGCGGCCCCAGTACGGGGACGCCTCCCAATTGTTTTTCGAGATCGGTTACGGTGCAAAGCGCTTCCATCTGTCAGAACAGATCGCCCAAGCAATCGCTGACGGCGTCGGACAGCCCGTCTTGGTCGACCGTGGTGGCAGGAATCGTCGGCCATGTGGCGGTGCAGGGCGCGTCGCTCAAGGCAAGATAGAGTTCCGTGCCGGAAAGATCGAGGCCCGACAGGGGCACGAACTGTTCCAACGCAACGGTGAGTTTCGTGCCGTCATCCGTTTTCTCCACACGCAGTGCCATGACGACGGGCGCTTCCAAATCGTCCGAAGTAACGGTGATGCGGGTCGTGCCGTAGGGATGGCTGAACAGCGCGGGCGTTTCCGCCGAAAGGGTGGAGTTGATTGCAAGCACATACGCCGATCCGTCGATGGTGATCGTGGCGGTCAGCGTCAGCGTGGAATCCGCGTCCGTCGCGTGGATGTATTCGGAAGAAAGATCCAATACGCGGTCGCCTTCCGCATCCACCGTGCAAAGGAACGTGGTGGTTTGCGTGTCGTCGTCGTTGTCCGTGGTGCGCGCAAACAGGTCGATTGCCGCGTCGTTCGATTCGATGCCAATGCGCACCAGCGATTCATCCACCGCATACAGCTGCAGCGTTGCTTGCTCCTTGGCAAGCGCCGCAGCGGCGTCTGCAATGGCGTCCGCGTCCGTCTCGGTGAAGTCGGCGGTCGTACCATACAGCGCGGCATATGACGTCAGCAGCGGGCGCAGCATGTCGTACCCGCTTGTCAAAAACGCGTTCCATTCTTCTTCGGTGGGCGTGATGGTATAGCAGTCGGACAGGTATTCGGTGCCGCCCAGCGTGAAGGCGACGTCTTCTTCTTTGGCGACGTTCGTTTCGGTGATCAGCGCTTTGATCGGATCGGAAAGGGACATCAGATCGAAGCCGTTCATCCCCTCCACCAGCGCAAGCGATCCCTGCAGATCGGCGTCGGACAGCGCATCAAAGGGCATCACCGAATAGGTCTGCGCTTTTTCGTTGTAGATGCCGACGCCCGTTTCGTCCAAGGTGAGCATCCCCGAAAAGACCTGCATACCCGCCATCTTGACGTTCACGTCGAACAGGGATTCACCCGTTTCGGCGTCGGTCAGAATGCCGAGATCCGCCGTAATGTAGCTGATGAGCGCCAGCTGCATATTGTCCGCCGTCAAGGATTCGGGCAAGGACAGGGAAAGCTCGCCGTTGGTGGAAACGGATTGGGCGCTCTTTGCAGGAAGCAGCGCGGCGCCTTCTTCTAACTTGGTCAGCACGAGCGTTTCCGCCTGCTCCTCGGTGGACAGGCGCGAGAACGCCGAACCAAACAGCGTGCCGCACGCATCACGACCCACAAACCACCAAACCAGCCCCGTGGCAACCAGCAGCAGCACCAGCACGCCCGCGATGACGCCGATAATCAGCCCCGCACGAGACTTTTTCTTTTGCGGTGCGGCGGGCGGCGCAATCGGCGCTTGATACGGAACAGTTGGCGCAGCAGGCTGCTCGACGGGCGCTTCTACGGGCGCAGCGGGCGCTTCGACAGGCGCGACGGGCGCAGCGGGCTGCTCGGACGGCGCTTCCACAGGCGCGGCAGCATTTTCCAAAGCCTCTTTGTCGATGGGCGTTCCGCAGAAGGGGCAGAAGCCGACGTCGGCAGGCAGCGCAGCGCCGCATTGCTTACAAAATGCCATGATGATTCCTCCTATACTGTTTTCCTGATTGTATCATGTACCGTTCGAAAAAGCAATTTGTATTTCGACCGCAGACGGTTGGACGGCGTGCAGATTACGGGGCGTCTTGGCGATTGAAGCACGCGACGATGTCGCTCCTTTTGCCCATGGCGGTCACGACGTCGTCTTGGTGGATGATGGTGTCGGCGGCGCCGCGGTGCAGCTCGCCGCGTGGGGTTTTGACCATCAGCACCAAAAGCCCCCACTGCCCGCGCACGTCGCTGTCCGCAAGGGGCACGTTCAAAAGCGCGTCGGGCAAACGGTTGATAAACACGTCCGCAATCACGTCCTCGCCGTACTCCGCCACGGGCAGCACGGGATTGGTAAGCTCCTTGAGGATGTGCTTGCAGTAGAAGCGATTGATGAGCCGATCCAGCCCGTTGGTAAAGAACTTGCGCTGCCGCAGCACCATAAACAGGACGAATGCCGCCACGATGAGCAGCAGATACACCAGCGTCTGCTGCAGCTCGTAGCTGCTCATGGAAAGCAGGATGCTGACGACGCCGGACACGATGGTGGCGGTGAACGTGTACTCGAAGATCATGATGACCTTTGCCAAGCGGCGTCGGATACGGGTCTCCAACACCGTTTCGCTTTCTGCGGTGGTGAAGCCCGAATTGGTCAGCAGCGACACGACCTGAAACCGTGCGCGCTCCTCGGTCAGCCCCGTGCATCGAAACAGGATGGTGAAGATGTCCGCCAACGTGATGTACAGCATGATGACGACAAAAAAGATGGGAATGATGATATACATGGCTTCGGCTCCTTCATTTGTACAGTTGGTGCAAAACCGCTCCGCTCGGAAAGAACGGGAAACGCCCGCGTCGCCCTTATAAACATAGTATAACGGATTGTGCGGGAAATGTCACGTCCTCGTCGGCGCTATGACCGTGTCAAGTTGTTCCGGGTGAATTAGGAGCAGAAGGCGTTGGGAACGGCG
>CAYRQM010000034.1:0-20816 GCA_964426415.1 uncultured Christensenella sp. | reverse complement strand
GTGGTCGAGGCGACTGGATTTGAACCAGCGGCCTTTTGGTCCCGAACCAAACGCGCTACCAAACTGCGCTACGCCTCGAATGGAGCCAATGAAGGGACTCGAACCCTTGACCTACTGATTACGAATCAGTCGCACTACCGCCTGTGCTACATTGGCCGGAACCTTTACTATTATAGGCAACGAAACCCTATCTGTCAAGCCTAAATTTTGCAAATTCCGCAAAGGAAAACGGGCAGCGTCCCATTGGAAACCGCCCGTATCCATGTAGGAATCGTGTCAGAACGACTTGATCAACCCAACGGTGAAGCGCAAAATCTGCGCCGCGTCGTTCGCCGTGGGAATCGTGCCGCCCGTCACACAGGCGTTTTTGCTCTGCTGTTCGTTCAGAACATCCAGTGCCACCAGAGCGCGCATGAGGAATGCCGCATCCTGCGCCGTCACCGTGGTGTCCAGGTTGACATCGCCAAGCAGCACCGTCACCGCGTTGGGGTCGACGATTTCTGCGCGATCGCGTATGCGCAGACGCGGCAGGATACGCTCGACGCCCGACTCGTCCGGCGTCATGCCAAGGGACGAGACGCCCGTGACCCGCACCTGCTTGCCCGTCTCGATCCAGCTGTGGTCATACGTCGAATCCGACGTGATATAGCCGTCCAAGAACACGCGCGCTTCCCCGCTGCCGTCGTCCACATAGAGGTATTCCAACAGATCGCCCTGCCAAACGACGCGAGTGATGACGCCCTCGACGATGACAAGCTTGCCGTAGGATGCTTCATTCATGGCGTTCAAGGTGGACATGCTTTGCGGCGCAAGGGGCTGTACATCGTTGGCTGCGACGTACAGCGTGGCGTCCTTGAGCTGATACTCGCCCTGATACGAGCTTGTGACGCCCGAAATCCACACCGTTTGCCCAATCTCATAATTGCCCGCAATGGGGAAGATGTTGATGCCGCCCGTTGCATCCTCGCAGTAGACGCTGTCGAAGAACGCCGTGGCTTGGCTGTGGCCGCTTGCGTTGGTGGTGAGGACGCCTTCAATTACAAAGTATTGTCCTTCGCCCGCTGCGCGCACCTCTGCAATGGTGGACACGGGGATAGCGCGGCGCATGATGTTCGCCATGACATGATAGTTCATGGTGTCGGTATCGCCGTCGGTCAGCTGGTAGGAATTGAAGATTGCCATGCCTGCCACGATCAGATCGCCGCCGCCTGCCATCGTTTCGGAGCTGACCAATACGGCGTCGCCCGTGGTGACCACCGCAGACGCATTTGCGCCCAAGGTGATGGCGGTGGGCGTATGGAACGCCATGGATTTTGACGCGGAGGTGGTGTAACCCGCCGTGTACGGATTCTCCAGATTGAAGTTGGAAGCGTCCGAAAGCGTAAAGCTGTACCCGTCTACGCTCACCTGCGACCCGTCGAAGCGGGTGTCTGACCCAAGCGCCGCAAGCAGCCCGTTCATGGTGTCTGCCGCGGTGGGATCGGTGTCGATGTAGCTCGTTCTGCCCGTGAGCAGGATGGAGCCGCCGTTATCTGCAAAGGTGCGAATCGCTGCAAGCTCGGCTGCGCTGAACGGCTTGCCGTTGGCTTCGGTTCCGTTTGACACATACGGCACGGAGATAATCAGCAGGTCGATGTTGGCGAGCGCTTCGTCGGTCAAGCCGTATTGGATGACGTGGAGCTTGCCGTTGAACGACGTCACCAGCGAACGCAGCGGCGCGTAGTAGCCCGCATAGTTGCCCGAAACGTATTCGTTGCAGTGCGACGCATCCAGCGCGACGTGCAAGACGTTTTCTTGCTGATAGACGGTGACGTCCGTGGAACCCGTGAGGGTCACCTCAGTCCCGTTCAAAAGCCCCGTAAACGATACGGAGATGGTTTGTGCGCCCGAAACGGTGGGTGTGAACGACAGGACGTCCTTGACCTCGGCTGCCGAAGGAATCGCGGCGACGCGAAGGTCTGCCGCCGTCTTCTCGGCAAGGGTCGTGACGCCGCCGTTTGCCGTCAGCGTGTACGTTGCACCCGTCAGCACGATTTCGCTTGCTTCGTTGTTGTACAGCTTGACGGTGATGGCGGTTTGTTCGCCCACGGTGGGCAGGTCGGCGTCAACCGACACGGACGTGACGCCCGCTTTGGTGACTTCCCCGATCCAGCACGGCGCCGTGACCGCAATGTCGCCGTCCGCTTGGTCGATGCGGACGTAGTAGTAGGCGTAATCCGCAGCAAGCTCGATGGAAAACGACTTTGCCGCACCCGCCAGCACGCCCGATTCGGTGTAGACGGTTTTGCCGCCGTCCACAATGACGGACAGTGTGAACGTCTTATCCGATGCGTCGGGATCGTACACCGTCACATCCAGATAGACCTGATCGCGACGATTTTCCAACACAGAGCCGAGCGGTTCGTCGTTGAGGAAGTAGGTGACCTCTAAATTGTCGTCCTCTGTGGCGTACAGCCTGCGTTCGCGCATGGCTTGGTACAGCCCTTCCTCGGTGAAGTTGTTTGTCCAGATGACGTCGCGGCAGGTGTTGCTGTCGCCCCAGTTTCCTTTGTGGTTGTCTTGGTTGTTGGTCGGCGCCAAGTGCCAGCCCTTGTCCAGCGCACGGTTATAGTATTCGTAGCTGGGCCAGTACATGGAGCTGCCGACTTTGCCTTCGCCGTTGCCGACCTCGATTAGGTTGATGGCTTCGTCGTAGTCTTCTTCATAATGCGAGAAGTCTTCAAAGTCGCCGAAGGTCGTGCCGGGATGGTTGAACTGGGAGATGCTTTGCGGGTATTGCGTGAGCAGCTCGTAATATGCCACCAGCCCTGCGCCGCCGCGCACCGTATACGCTGCGTTGTTGCGGCTGACAAAGCCGTCGGTGGCGAAGGTGTTCATATGTCCGTATTGCCCCGACCACGTCATTTCGTAGCCGTATGCCGCAACGAAGTTTTCATCCGAAGCATCCGCAGCCGCCGTTTTGCCCGCGTCCCATTTGCCGTTGCCGCGGTTGACGCCGTCCATTGTGCCAAGCTCTGCGGCGCTGTCGAGGTAGTTGGAATGGTCGGTGATGACGATGTAATCGACGTTTTGCGCATCGTTCTTGGCATAGGCAAAGGCGTCGGTGATCTCGCCTGCGCCGTCGGACAGATTGGTGTGCGCGTGAATCTGACCGAAGTAGAGCTGTTCACCGCCGGACACCTTTTCGGTCAGCGTGACCGTGAGCGTGTCGCTGTCTTGGCAGCCGTACAAGGAAGCAACCGCCGTAATGCATACGGGGAATTGCGCCGACGTGAAGGTCAGCGGTTCCGCATAGACCAGATCGGTTTGCGTCTGCTCGTTTTCGGTTCCCTGTGCTGTGATGAGGCGATAGGTGATGGTGGCGCCTGCCGTCGCCGTTTGCATGGCAAACGCACGGCCCGCCGTGTAGGTTCCGCCGTAGCTGCTCGCCGTGATGGCGGCAACCTTTTGCTGCGTGTAGGTAAAGGTGTAGACGCGGCTGGTGCCGTCCGCCAAGATGGTGCGCGCCTGCAGTACATAGGGCAGCACGTCCAATACGACGGGCTCGGTGTACGGCGTGTACGCGATTTCATCGTGCACGGTGTTGGTGGAATAGTCGCTCGTTTCGTAGGCGCGGTATTCCATGTTGAAATTGCCCGCGTTGGAAAGCGTGACCGTATCGTTCAGCGCCACCGCGCTGCTGTTCGGAACCGCCGTAATCTGCGCATCTGACGTGATGACGTCGCCCTCGATGAACACGTTGGTGACGTTCAGATTGCCGCTTGCCTTCTCGCCGCCGCTTGCGTTGATTTGGTCGGTGAGCTGAAAGCGAAGATAGATGCGGTCTTGGTTGTTGCAAGCCGCAGGCAGCGGCAGATTGTTGAGAATCTGAAGCAGGATGTCGTTGCTGCCATAATACTGGATGGAGAAGGTGTTGCCGTCAAAATCGAAATAGTTGGTACCATCCGTGGAATACAGAATCTTGAAATGGCACGGGCCCGCGCCCGACACGCGGAGATCGGCAGACAGGCGAAGGTTCTCGTATTCGTTGGTCGGTACGGAAAACTCGAAATACTTTTGTGCATTCGACCAACCCGAAACCGCCATGCTGCTCTTCGAAGTGCCCCAAACGCCGCCGTTGACCCTTCCGAGCGCATTCCAAGCAAACTGTCCGTCGCTTGCTTGAATGTACGCCGTGCTGGTGCCGCCGCCGTACCGCCATGCCGCCAGCGCCGCATCGGGATCGTGTACCGTCGCCGCGCCGCACGGCGTCACCCAGCTTGCATCCTGTGCGCGCAGATAGTAGCCCGTGACGGTGCCGCTTTGCAGCAGCACGCCGCGCACCGTGACGTACGCGCTCTTGGTGAGCAGGTCGGCGTCGGAATAGCTCTTGAGGTAGATTGCCGCCGTGTTGTCCGCAAGCGCCACCGAGCTTGTGCCGACATAGGGCATCCAAGCCTTGGGAATGCAAAGGTACATGCTCTCCAACGCTTCCGCCGTGCCCACGCGCACGATTTCATCGATGGTGACCGCAATCGGTTCGGGCATCTCGCCCGCAGTGCAGCTTGCAATGGAAACGTCGGTCAGCATCGTCAAGCCGTTTTCCGCGGTTACGGTGCCCGTCAGGGTTACGTCGTCGCCGCCCGCAAGCGTCAACAAATCGGAATGCAGCTGTCGCGCATAAATCCCTGCCGTTTCGTCCTGCATGGTGAAAACGGTGGCTTCCTCGCCCGCCTCCGTCCAAGTGACCGTGCCGCGTACCGTTACCTGCGTGCCGCTTTGCTGTTTGGCGTACACGATGGGAACGGTGACGCCGTCGGTGAAATAGAATGTAAACGTGCCGGTGGGCCCGTCAAACGATTCCCCGCCAACCGTCAGCCGTGCATACGCGGTGATGGTCGCGGTGGGTGCGGCAAAGGATAACGGCGCCGCATACGCAGCGTATGCCCCGTCGTCCTGCGCCCAATAGATGGTGACGCCTCCCGTTTCGCAGGTGAGCGCGACCGTGTCGCCATTGTTGAGCAGCTGCCCGTTTTGCGCACAAGTGACCGCCGCTACTTCGGGCGTGGGCGTGGGCGCTTCTGTCGGTTCGGGCGTCGCGGTGGGAACGTCCGTCGGTTCGGGCGTATCCGTTGGCGCAGGTGTTGGCGTCGCGGTCACGCTGGAAGTCGCCGTCGCGGTCGCAGACGGAGAAGCAAGCGGCGCATCGGACAGCATATACAGCTTGAGGACATAGCGCCTGCTTTCTTTGTAGGTGCGGAAATCGTTGACATAGATGCTGATGCACCGCGCATCGCCGCCCGCATGCTTTGCCACAATGTCGAAGCCCTTTGCCGCCGTGTAGGAAATATCGTAGGTGTGGGTGGATGCGGCTGCGGTGTTGAAACTGCTGGTATCTGTGCCGTTGATCTCGGCATAGATGGCGGCTGCTTCATTATAAAGGGTGTAGCCGTCGGTTGCGTTGCCCGCAATCGTCCAGACGATGGCGGTTGCGGGATTGGTGATGCACCCGTCGGCGATCGTCACATCCGTGCCGCCAAAGAAGCCGCCCGAGCAAGTGCTGTTCATTGCCTTGGCGTTGTCGCCGTTGACACCGTACAGCACATACGAACCGCCGCTGGCCAACTGATCCAGTGCGGACATTTCGTAGAATGTGCCCGTGCCGTCGTAGGAACGGGTTGTTTGCGCCAACGTCGTCGTCCCAAGGGACAGCGGCGTCATGGTCAGAAGCATCGCAAGTGTCAACAAAATCGCGATGATCTTATAACGTTTGTTCATAGTATTGTAACCCCTTTGATATAGCTGTAGGAACAGAAAAAGTGCGGCGAATCGCCAACGCTTTTGCTAAATTACTTGGATTTGGTTTCGATGGTGGGCAGGATGCCCTCGACATCGTTATGCGGACGCGGAATGACGTGTGCGCCGTACAGCTCGCCGACACGGCTTGCCGCTGCGGAACCCGCTTCGACCGCAGCCTTCGTTGCGCCGACGTCGCCGCGCACCATGACGGTGACGAGGCCGCTACCGATTTGCTGTTTGCCGATCAGGTTGACGTTTGCCGCCTTGACCATTGCGTCGGCGGCTTCGATTGCGCCGATCAGTCCTCTGGTTTCTACCATGCCCAATGCCAGTAAAGTTTCCATTTGATACCTCCGTTAATGTAGTGTGGGAATTATGTTGTCAACCGTGCCAAAACCGCACGGGTGATGGCTTCGATTTGTTGTTGGGAATAGGTCGATGTGTCCGTCGCTGCGGCGCTTTGCGTGGTTTGTCCCGCATCGGCACGGATGGTTTCTAATTCTTTGCGTCCCCATGCGACGCAACGAATGTTGAGGAGGTGCATCGGCGTGATGTTGTCGCCCGTGGCGCTCTTGCCGATGGCGCCGCAGCCCAAGGTGAGTGCCGGTGCAAGGTTGGTGGTGGCGCCGACGCCGCCCAGCGCGCCCGGCGTATTGATGAGCAGGCGATTGACGGGCTTTTTGAGCGCGAACTCGCGGATGACCGTCTCGTCGGTGGCGTGCAGCGTCATGGTGTGCCCCATGCCCTCGTTTTCGAGGATGGAAATGCAGCGCGCACAGGCGCTTTCCCAATCGTCAGCAAGGAAATAGCCCAGTACGGGACAGAGCTTTTCACGGGAGTACGGATTCTTTTTGCCCACTTCGGTCTGTTCGCAGGAGACGAGCACACGTGTGCCGTCAGGAACCGTGATGGCTGCCATCTTTGCGATATAGTCGGCAGTTTTGCCCACGATGGCAGGATTCATGGTGCCATTTGCGCGGAGCAGGAACGCGCCGACCTTTTTGGTTTCCTCGGCGTTCATCAGATAGCCGCCTTGGCTTTGGATTTCGCGCTCGACTTGGTCGCGGATGCAGCGTTCAGTGACGATGCTTTGCTCGGATGCGCAGATGGTGCCGTTGTCGAAGGTTTTGGAATCGAAGATGTGCTTGACCGCCATGTGGACGTCCGCCGAGCGATGGATGTAGGACGGGCCGTTGCCGGGGCCGACGCCAAGCGCAGGATTGCCGCTGGAGTATGCGGCGCGCACCATGCCTTCGCCGCCCGTCGCCAAGATGATGGCAATGTCACGATGCTTCATAAGGGCGCCGCTGGCTTCTACCGTGGGCTGTGAAATGCAGCCGACCAAGCCCTCCGGTGTGCCCGCCATGCGCAATGCGTCTTGGATGATGTGCACCGTTTCTAAGATGCAGCCCTTTGCCGACGGATGGGGGCTGAACACCACGCCGTTGCCCGCTTTCAGCGAGATGAGCGTTTTGTACATGACGGTGGACGTGGGATTGGTGGACGGGATG
This sequence comes from uncultured Christensenella sp., assembly GCA_964426415.1. GTDB lineage: Bacteria > Bacillota > Clostridia > Christensenellales > CAG-138 > UBA3792. The sequence continues at coordinate 13,527 of CAYRQM010000034.1, read as the reverse complement.
ATCGCCGCCACGACGCCCATCGGGACGCCAATCTCGACCAAGCCGTTGACCTTGTCGTCCTTTAGAACGCCCACGGTCTGCATATTTTTGATGTAGTTGTATGTCAAGGTGGAACCAAGCAGGTTTTTGATGACCTTGTCGCGCCAGTTGCCAAAGCCCGTTTCGTCGACTGCCATCTTGGCAAGCCGTTCCAAATGGGGCTGCAGCGCATCCGTCACCGCTTTGATGACCGCGTCGATCTGCGACTGGGAATAGGTTGCAAATACCTTTTGCGCCGCCTTCGCTGCGGCAACCAGATCGCGCACCTCTTGGATGGACTGTAAATCTTTATCCAGAACCATGACGTTCTCCTTTGGTCTACATTGATACTGCATTATACCAAGATTCGCGCACGATTGCAACCATTCCGAGAAAAATTCAGCGCCGTATGTTTTTCGTGACATTTCCTAAATATTATGATACTATAAAGAACAAAATTTAGGAGGACGTGCGTATGAAGCGATTCCTTTGTATCCTATTAGTTTGTCTGATGCTGCCGACGCTGTTGGCGTGCGGCAAGCAAGCCGCGCAAAACCAAGCGGACAGCGCTGCGTGGAACATGGGTTCGCTGCTGACGTACAGTTACAGCACGCTCCGACACAACTATTGCTATCGCATCGGCAGCGACGTGGTGTATCTCTCGGCAAGCCGCAGCAAGATCACCCTTGACGACATTGCGGACGTGACGGAAACCCGCGTGAAGGACGGGCAGACCTATTGCTATACCGCCTACACGACGCAGCCCGTTTCTGAAGAAAACCTGCCTTCCAATGCGTGCAAGAGCATCGAAACCTGCGACGGCACGCTGCGCTATAAACTGGGCAACGACACCTATTCGCTGGATGTGTTGACCTTGCTCACCTTCGACCAAGCCATTGCGCTGATGCAAAATCCGCTGTCGCCGCCCGACGGCGTTACCTTGGACAGCGAAGAATGGAGCGCCTACTTCAAGATGGCGGACTGCAATCTGACCATCTTCCTGTATCCCAACGACGACGGCGCCAAATATACACAGCGCAAAGAGAAAGATTGCCTGACGGAAACGACCGAGGACGGCGAAACGTTTGCGTTGAACAGCGAGACCATCGCCTACCGCGACGACCGCGGCACCGCCTTGGTCACACAGCTTGTGCGCAACGCCGAAGGAACGTCCTATCTCAACGTCGCGTTCTGTAAACAGCTTTTGGACTTGCTCGGCTGATTCTCAGCGAAGTTTCGGAGGAAGAAATGGGTCAAATCTACATGCAATCGGCGGACGCGCTTGCGCAAACTTCCCTGTATCAGTTTCTGATGAATCTGCTATACGGGATTGCAAAGACGCGCTCTCCCCTGCTGAATCTTGTGTTCAGCCTCATCACCTACCTCGGTCACGAAGTCGTGTTCATCGTTGTGGGGATGCTTTTGATCTGGTGCGTCAACAAAAAATACGGCTACCGCTTCATGAGCGTGTTTATGGTGGGCAACCTCCTGAACCAGTTTTTGAAGGCGCTGTTCATGGTGCCGCGGCCTTGGGTCGTCGATCCCGATTTCCGCGTGGTGGGCGACGATCTGGGCGACTCGTGGCTGAACGCCAAGAATGCCGCCACCGGGTTCTCCTTCCCAAGCGGGCATACACAATCCGCCTGCATGACCTTGGGCGGCGTCGCCATCTACCTCAAAAAGTGGTGGGGCTATCTGCTTGCAGCTGTCTTGACGGTGCTGGTCGCCTACTCGCGGATGTACCTTGGCGTGCATACGCTTTTGGATGTCGCGGTCGGGCTTGCACTGGGCATTTTGACGCTGGTCTTGGTCAACGCGCTGTTCCACAAGCTTTGCGACAGCAACAAATCGTTTGCCGTGCTGCTCATTTTGGGCAATCTACTTTGCGCCGCGATGGTACTCTTTTTGCTTGCCTCCCCCGCCCACGCCGACAGCCACAGTCTCAAGAACGCATACGTCCTGCTGGGCACCACAATGGGCTTCACCTTCGGTTGGTTCTTCGACGCGTATGTCGTCAAGTTCGAAACCAAAGCCGTCTGGTGGGTGCAAATCATCAAGTTGGTGCTGGGCGGTCTGCTGGTCATTGGCGTGCGCTTGGGGTTAAAATCGCTGTTTAGGGCGCTTGGGCTGACAATGTTGGACGAAAACGGCGAACGCGTCATCTACCCCGTGCTGGACGGCGTGCGCTATCTCGTCATGACCTTCCTTGCGCTTGGCATCTATCCGATGCTGTTTGCGCCGCTGCAAAAACTAGGCGAACGCAAAGCCGCACAGCAGGCATAATCCCCTTTCACACACTGCAACCAAGAACGCCGCTTCCGAACAAGGCGGCGTTTGTTGATTTGGCGCAATGCGTCTTTTGCTGTTGCGTAAGATAGGAAATAGCCACGCAGAGGCGTGGCTATATGAGAAAACTTGATTGGATTACGGGTTGGGCAGATTCTTGGAGCCGTTGCCCATGTTCCAGCCGGGAGGTGCAGGAATCTCGTCCTGGTCGCCATCGCCTGTACCCAAATTTGTTCCGTTGCCGTTTGTCCAGCTTGCACAGATCACGTCGCAGGCTGCAAACTTGACTACGTCGATCGCCGGGTTCTCGTAACGCTTCATAACATACCTCCATACATTGAGAAACTCAAATTTCTATCAAGCTCATTATAAGAGAAATGACCACAAAAAGCAAGTGTTATTTTCCTAAAAATGCAAACTAATTCTGTCGTTTCAGCATTTATTAAGGCGATTTCCGAATTTTGCGGGATTTTCCGAGAGCGGCTGCCGTTCGGCTTGATCGACCGTCCTGCTCAATTCCATTTCGAAATAAAACCTCCCATTATAATTTACCACTTGTTCACACTTTGTTCAACCCCCATTCATAAAGTTCTTGCCTTTCTTTCCCGTTTCATTCACAGGAATCGACGGATTTGGACACATTTTTCGGATAGAATCTACGCGTAGACTGATGAGAGGAGTGAATGGATATGAATGCGCGGGAATTGAAGAGGTTGTATCGCAGGATCGATCGTGTTTCGGGACTTGGTTGGGCGCTGTTCGTTCGGCGCGTCAATGCGGCTTGTCGGATATTGTTTTAGGACGGCCTCCTACGTCCTTGCCCCTTCGGGGGCTTTTTTACTTGCTTCTTTTGTGGCTCTTTGGTATACTGACATGGAATAATTGTAAGGAGAAATCTTATGGACGCATTATCTTGTCTCAAAGAACGTCGCAGCATCCGCGCTTATCGCAGTGAGCAGATACCCGACGCACAGTTACATGCCATTTTGGAGGCGGGCACCTTTGCCCCCACCGGAAGTGGCAAGCAAAGTCCCACCATGGTCGTTGTCCAAGAGCCTGCGCTGATTGAAAAGCTTTCCAAGATGAACGCCGCCGTGATGGGCAAGGACACCGATCCCTTCTATGGCGCGCCCACTGTGGTGATCGTCTTTGGCAATCCGTCCCGCGCAAGCACTTGGTTTGAGGACGGCTGCTTGGTGATGGGCAATCTGATGAACGCCGCATATGCCGTCGGCGTGGATTCCTGCTGGATTCACCGCGCAAAGCAGATGTTTGAAACCGAGGAAGGCAAAGCCCTGCTCAAAAAGTGGGGACTGCCCGAAGACGCCGTCGGCATCGGACACTGCATTCTTGGCTATGCCGCAGTCGCGCATCCAGACGCGCCCGCACGCAAGGCAGATTACATCATCCAAGCATAACGCATGGTACGCAAAAGGCGCTCCAAAATCGGAGCGCCTTTTTGAGTGATGGGAAAATGTTAGGATGCGCTGCCGCCCGAAGTGAACAGCAGCCACAGCAGCACCGCGACGGCAATGCAGATGACCACCGTCAGGATGACCTTCGGCACGGAGATTGGCGTCTTGCCGCCCACCTTACCCGTTTGCCCGTTGACCATGAAATGATACGATTTTTGCTTGTATTGGAATGCGCTCATCCACAGCGGCAGCATGAGGTATTTGTACGATGGTTTGCTGTGCGTGGTGGAGAAGCGGACGGAATCCACCGTGTCGGCATGGAAGCGATTTTGGACTTCATCCCGAATGCCGTTTTCGATGAGGGTATTGATCTTTCGCGTCGCCGTCGCCCACGCATCCTTCAAGCCGACGGAATAGCGTTCTGCGACGAAGCCCGCGACGTATTCGGGCTTGTAGGCTTTGTTGTCGCCCGTGTCATACGGCTCGATGCTGCCAAGCAGCGACGCGTCGTAGCGCTTTGTCGCCTGCACCAGCACGTCGTCATAGAAATGCGTAAACACGCCGTTGGTGTTGTGCCACTCGGTGTAGGTTTCGCTCTCGCCCTTGGAATTGGTGCGGGTGCGGTTGTAGCCGTAGCGCGCCGTATAGGGCGAAGTCGTGTTGGAATCGAATGTCCAGTAAGGCAGATAAAAGCCCTTGAACGCTTCGGGCTTGGCTCTGTCCTTTGCCTTCTTGGGGCAGAACCACTTGCGCTTGATCCATTTTTGGAAGCGCTCCCCCGCCTGTGCTGCGGTGATGAGGAACGGCACGACGCCGCCCGGCGCCAAGGTTTTGACGTCTTCGCTCGCCTGCATGACATGGTTGCTGCCACAATACGGGCAGACCTCGGCAAGCTGCAGCTCGTCGTATAAAGCTTCCGCGCCGCAGGATTCGCAGATGACGACTTTCTTTTTTGCGCCCCAGTCGAAGCCCTCCACATTCTGTTCGGAGAACAGATCGATTTCTTCGGCAGGCCCTTCCTTGGCGGGTTCCTGCTTAATTTCTTCTTTGTAGTCGCAATAGGCGCAGTACAAACCGCCCGTCTTGGGATCAAAAACCAATGTTGCGCCGCACTTGGGGCACTTGCGGTCGGTTTCCTGCATGGTGTCGGCACGCCGTGCTTGATCGAATTCTTCCATATGTTTCCTCCGATGCAATGAATTCTATGTTTGTACTGTACCAAAAATTACGAAATCTGTCAATCGGAGGCGCGTCGGAGGCGCGGACTTCGCTATACTCACGGTGGATTCTGCGGAACCACTGTTCGCTGCTCCGTCGCGCCTCCTCTCCGCAAAAGGTCACGCTCGCTTCGGCTGCGCCTTTCGCTTCGCTACCAACCTTTTGCGGGAACATACGTTCACACGGTTTGGATTGCGGCGCTACCAACCTTTTGCGGGAAGACCCGCGTACACGATTTGAGGGGAAGAGAACGCAAAAAAGCCTCAATGTCATCCTGCGCTTCGGCGAAGGATCTTGCACGCAAGTGGGAGATTCTTCCTCGCTAACGCTGCGTCAGCATGACAAAGCGCGGGGTACGACAGCGCGTGGTGTGAAAGGTTCGTATTCCCAAACGCCGTGAGGCATTTCACATGGCGAAGACATATTTCACTTGCGAAGCAAATTTCACTTGCCCGTAAGGGCAAATTTCATTGCAAAAGGCACCTTGCTGTTGCAAGATGCCTTCTGCTGGCGCGCCTGGCAGGATTCGAACCTGCGACCTACCGGTTCGTAGCCGGGCACTCTATCCACTGAGCTACAAGCGCATGTACTTTTGCGTACCCTGTTATTCTACCCACATCCTTCCGCCTTGTCAAGTGTTTTTTTCTCATTTTTCGGTTCGAAAATTTGCATGGCGTTTCGTTTTGCACATAGATTGACAATTCGCACGGCAGACTATAAAATGGAAGCATCATACAGGGAGGAATCGTCATGTATCGCATCATTCGAAAAGACATCCTAAACCCCACCGTCACGCGGATGGACATTGAGGCGCCCCTTATTGCGCGCAAGGCCGAGCCGGGTCAGTTCATCATCTTGCGCGTAGACGATGCGGGCGAGCGGATCCCGCTGACCATCGCCGACTTTGATCGGGAAGCGGGCACCGTCACCATCATTTTTCAGATCGTCGGCGCCACCACCGAGCTTCTCAATCACAAGAACGCGGGTGATACCATTGCCGATTTTGTAGGCCCGCTTGGCAAGCCGACCGAGACCGAGGGCGTTTCCCGCGTTGCCGTGGTCGGTGGCGGCGTCGGCTGCGCCATCGCGTATCCCGTCACCAAAAAGCTGCATGCGCAGGGTGCGCAGGTGGACGCCATCATCGGGTTTCGCAACAAGGAGCTGGTCATTTTGGAGGACGCGTTCCGTGCGGCAAGCGATCGCACGTTCCTCATGTCGGACGACGGCAGCTGCGGCGAACACGGGCTTGTCACCGACGCGCTGCGCCGCTGCATCGAGGCGGGTGCAAAGTACGACCTCGTCATTGCCATCGGTCCGCTGATTATGATGAAATTTGTCGCCAAGCTCACCAAGGAATACGGCATCAAGACCATCGTCAGCATGAACCCCATCATGATCGACGGCACGGGCATGTGCGGCTGCTGTCGCTTGACCGTGGGCGGCAAAACGCAGTTCGCCTGCGTGGATGGTCCCGACTTCGACGGCCATTTGGTCGATTTTGACGAAACCATGGCGCGTGCCGCCACCTACCGCACGTTCGAACGGCAGGCGCACGAAGATACCTGCAACCTATTCAAAAAGGAGGTGCGCTGACATGCCCAACATGCGCCCAACCAAAAATCCCATGCCCGCCCAAGCACCCGACGTGCGCAACCACAACTTTCAAGAGGTCGCCTTGGGCTATACCGAGGCAGTCGCCGTTGACGAGGCGCAGCGCTGTTTGCAGTGCAAGAATCGTCCCTGCGTGAAGGGCTGCCCCGTTTCGATCGCCATCCCCGATTTTATCGCACGCATCGCCGCCCGCGACTATGAGGGCGCGTATCAGGTGCTGCATGCGTCCAGTTCCCTGCCCGCCGTGTGCGGACGCGTCTGTCCGCAAGAGACCCAATGCGAGAAATTCTGCGTGCGCGGCATCAAGACAGAGCCGGTCGGCATCGGGCGCTTGGAGCGCTTTGCCGCCGACTACCACAACACGCACAACCTTGTCGACGCTCTAGTTCCCGCGTCCAACGGGCACAAGGTTGCCATCGTGGGCAGCGGCCCCGCAGGCTTGACCTGTGCGGGCGATCTTGCCAAGCTCGGCTACGACGTAACCGTTTTTGAAGCGCTGCATTTGGCAGGCGGCGTGCTGGTGTATGGCATTCCCGAATTCCGTCTGCCCAAGTCCATCGTGCAAACCGAAGTGGACACGCTGCAAAAACTGGGCGTGCGCATCGACACCAACATGGTGATTGGAAAGGTGCTTTCCATCGACGAGCTGATGGACGAATTTGGCTACGAAGCCGTGTTTATCGGCTCCGGCGCAGGGCTGCCAAAGTTTATGCACGTTCCGGGTGAGAACCTCAAGGGCGTCTATTCCGCCAACGAGTTCTTGACCCGCGTCAATTTGATGAAAGCATACCGTCCCGACGCCGCAACGCCCGTACAAAAAGGGCATCGCGTCGCCGTCGTCGGCGGCGGCAACGTGGCGATGGACGCTGCGCGCTGTGCAAAACGGCTCGGCGCAGAGCACGTCACCGTCGTGTATCGCCGTTCCTTGGACGAGCTGCCCGCCCGTAAGGAAGAGGTCGAGCATGCCATGGAGGAGGGCGTCGAATTCCACCTGCTCCATAACCCCACCGCCATCTTGGGCGACGACAAGCAAAACGTCATCGGCATGAACGTCGTCGAAATGGTACTGGGCGAGCCCGACGCTTCGGGGCGCAGACGTCCCATCGAAAAGCCCGATTCCGTAGAGACCATGCCGATGGACGTGGTGATCGTCGCCATCGGCACCAGCCCCAATCCGCTGATTAAATCCACCACCCAAGGGCTTGACACCGCGCCTTGGGGCGGCATTCTTGCCGATGAAGCCACAGGTCAGACCTCTCGCCCCGGCGTCTTTGCAGGCGGCGACGCCGTAACGGGCGCGGCGACGGTCATCCTTGCGATGGGCGCAGGCAAGACGGCGGCTGCCGCCATCGACCGCTACATCCAAAGCAAATAGCCAAAACGCAAACGACGGCGGAGCGATCCGCCGTTGTTTTTTGTACTTGTTTATAGGCGCAGCATGTCGATTTGGCTTTCGTCCGCACCTGGGCAAAAGCCCACGCTTTGATACAGATGGATGGCGCCCGTGTTTTGCTCGTCCGCCGCAAGGAACGCCTTGCTCCCGCCATGCTCCGCACCATAGCGCAGCGCCTGCAAAATGAGCTTATGCCCAATGCCGCGGTTACGCGCTCTGGGATGCACGCAAAGCTCTCGAATCCAGACCATCTTGCCCGAACCGTCTTGCCGCGCATACGTTCCCGTGCAAAGCAGCCCGATCAAATCGCCGTTTGCATCCCGTTCGCCAAGAATTGCGGGGTCGTCTACCCCGTCCTCGCCCCGCAGCCATGCGGCAATCCAATCTGCCGTCTGCCCCGTAAAGCCACGGCTGTCGCCGCGACACGCCGCGGTCAGCTTCGCCGCTTCGTCTGCGTCGCACGGCTTTATAAGCAGAGGCGGTTCCGTCTGTACGGTGGGCAGCGGCTCTAAAAAATAGTCGTGCCAAGCGTTGCGCACTGCAAACCCGTGTTGCTCCAATTCTTTGACCCAAGCGGACGGGATAAACGGAACCAAGGACGGCTCTTGCACCCGATCGATGAGAAATGCCGGTGTTCCCGACGCCCAAAGAAATTGGATGCAGCGCGCTTCCGTGTCGTAGCCGCGCAGCAGCACGCCCAGTGCCGTGTCCGCGACCCAATCGTATGACGCCACGTCGTCGTATTCGGTATACGCCAAAGCGGTATAGGGGAACGAAGCCGCCTTTTGTTGGATGGATGAAAACGCTGCTTGTGTGATCAAATCGAATCTCCTTGCGCTTGGTCGTTTTGGTACAAGCGATACAGCGACGCACAGCCCAATGCGCATAGGCGTTGGATGGTGTCGTCGTCATGGATGAGCCCTGCATCGGGATCGAACTTGCCGCTGTCGCCGGAGACCTCGCAGCAGTTGTCCAAGCAAACCGCCATGCCGCCTGCCCGCAGCCCCCAAACCCGCGCCAACACGAAGATGACGCTGGCTTCCATCTCTGCGCCCACGACGTTTAGGCGCTTGAGATCGGCAAAATGCTGTGCCCAGCTCGACTGCCAATACTCGCCGAAGGAGCTGCCCGGCTTGGCATGGGAAGCATAGAAGGTATCTGCCGAACGGGTCGTGCCCACATGGTGCGCATAGCCCAGCGCCTTGGCAGCCGCCACCGCAGCCGCCACCACATCGTAGGACGCCACGGCAGGAAACTCGATTGGCGCGTACGCCTTGCTGGCGCCGTCGTATCGACAAGCCGAATCGAAGATGACCATGTCACCATTCTTGACGTAATCGACGAATGTGCCGCAGGTGCCGATTCGCAGGAACACCTTGGCGCCGCAGCGTGCAAGCTCCTCCATGGCGATGCTTGTGGACGGACAGCCAATGCCCGTACTGGTGCAGGTGATGGGCATTCCTTTGTACTTGCCCGTGTAGGTGACATACTCACGATTGTCCGCTACCTTGTGGGCTTCGTCCCAGTAGCTTGCCACGATGGGAACGCGCTTCGGGTCGCCCGGCAGCAGGACGTAGGGCGCTACGTCGCCCGGGTCGATGTCCAGATGATATTGATGTGCCATAGAATCCTCCTTTGTGTTAGGAAATGAGGTCGGCGTAGTTGTTGCGATCGGGATTGGGATTGACCGTGTAGACGCCGTCGCTGCGGGTCATCCAGCCCAGCCCGATAAACCCGCGGCGCACCGTGCAGTAGTCCGCGTGCATGTGTCCGATCACAGCGTTGACTTCCTTTTCGGTGTAGGTGCGGGACGCGTCGAACTGCTTGAAGATTTCTTCGTACACGATGAAGCGCTTTTTGACTTGCGCCGGCATCGTCTCGCAATAACCGTTGGGCAAAAAGCTCTTGAGCACCTTGCGGCGATACATCTCCTCCCGCAGCTCCTCGGATGCGCTTTCGTCGGTTTTTTGGAAGAGAAAGCTTTTCAGCGTGCAGTCGAATACGTCGCGCCGCAGCGAATACACGGTGTAATACTGCTCGCGCCGCGCGTCCACCAGCCCTGCCGCCATGAGCTTCTTCATGTGGAAGGAGATGGTTGCGGGCGAAAGCTGCAAGCGCTCCGCCAACAGCTCGACGTATAAGTCCTTCTCGGACAAGGAGCGAATGATCTTGAGCCGCGTCTCGTCCGCCAACGTCTTAAATAGGCAAAGCGTGTCATGCATGGTCTTGTTCCAACCCTTCTAACGTCGTGAGCGCAAAGCGAATCACGTCCGCCTTGATTTGCGCGCGGTCTGACGCATCGTAATCGCCAAGCGCCTTTTGCTCCTCCGCCTCCGTCGTAAACGATGCAATCAGCCCCTGCATGGCGTTGGGCTTTTTGCCAAGATGCTGCACCCTGCCAAACGTTTTGAGCATATCGCCCAGCATGCTTGCCTGCATCAGCTCGATGGAGCAGGTGCGCTCGTCCTCCTGCGTTTTGGCGCTTGCCGCCAACGCTCTGTGCGCCTCTGCCGCTTCGTCCAAGGCGCGATTGTACGCCTCCAAAATTTCCATTGCATTATCCTCCTGTGTGGTCAAATATGGTTCGACCTTCATCGAACCATATTATCGCATCCATTTAGATGTTTGTCAAGTCATTTTTAAATTTATTTTGATGGTTGATTTTTGCGTGCTCAGAGGGGCTTTGCCAGCAGCGGCAGATGGTTGCGGGCGAAATGGCCCGTGTCGCAGAAGCCGCAGGCGTGCCAGAAGGCTTCTGCGGGGCCGTATGCCGACACATAAAAGCCTTCGACGCCTAAAAGACGCATGTTTTGTTCGGCGTGCGCGACCAATGCGCGCCCATAGCCTTGGTGACGGACGTCCGCTTCGATGCCGATTTCTACGATGGAACCAAGACCGGGCAGCTCGGAGAACGGAAGCGCCTCCGAATCGCGCATCCACAGCACGAACCCGACGGGCGACGGCGCGTAAGCCACCACGCCATAGAGCTTTTCCTGTTGGATGAGGTCGAACAGGTACCGAATGAACGATACGATTTCGTAAATGGGCGTGTCAGCGTCCTCCGCGTTGCGGTAGTAGCGCACCATCATGTCGAGGAGCGTATCATAGTTGTCTTTGCAGATAGCTTGAAAGGTCATATCGTTCTCCTTTTGTGTGGTGGTGCGCTCTAACGCGCTTACAGCCCCAAGATTGCGCTTGCGACGTTGAAATAGATGATGAGCGACAACGCATCGACGATGGTGGTGATGAACGGACTTGCCATGACGGCAGGGTCAAGCCCAATCTTTTTGGCAAGAATCGGGAGCGAACAGCCCACAAGCTTTGCCGCAAAGATGGTGGCAATCATGGTGATGCAGATGACCGCCGCGACAGCAGCTGTGGTGTGGTTGAACAGCATGAGCTTGCCGAAGTTGACGATTGCCAGCGAGATGCCGCAAAGCAGCGACACACGCGCTTCCTTCCACATGACCTTGAGGATGTCCTTGAAGGCGATTTCGTGCAGCGAAATGCCGCGGATGATGGTGACGGACGCTTGGCTGCCGCAGTTGCCGCCCGTGTCCATCAGCATCGGGATGGACGCCGCCAACACGATATAGCTGGACAGCGCGTCTTCGAAGTGGGTGATGATGGAACCCGTGACCGCAGCGGACACCATGAGAATCATCAGCCACGGGATGCGGCTTTTGTAGATGGAGAATACGGACTGCTTGAGGTAGGGCTTGTCCGTCGGCGTAACAGCCGCCATCTTGGCGATATCTTCGCTGGTTTCTTCCTGCATGACGTCGATTGCATCGTCGATGGTGATGATGCCCACCAGACGATCCTCCGCGTCGACGACGGGCAGCGCTATCAAGTCGTATTTGGACAGCAAGTCTGCCACGTTCTCTTGGTCTTCCAACGTGGTGACCGACAGGACGTGCGGCGTCATGATGTCGGCGATTTTCATGTCGCCTTTTGCCAAGATGAGCGCACGGATGGGCACGACGCCCAACAGCTTTTTGCCTGCGTCGGTGACATAGCAGATGTTGACCGTTTCCTTGTCGATGCCGGTGCGGCGAATCAGGTCGATTGCCGACGCGACGGTATCGTCGGGCGAAAAATCGACGAACTCGGTCGTCATCAGACCGCCTGCGGAATCTTCGGGGTACTTGAGAATGGCGTTGATTTGTTGGCGTTTTTGCGGATCGGCTTGCGTCAGAATCCGCTTGACAATGTTGGCGGGCATTTCGCCGCACAGGTCGGCTGCATCGTCGGTGTACAGCTCCTCCATGATTTCCTTCAGCTCGGTATCGGTGAATGCGCGAATCAGCTGCTCCTGCAGGTCCGGGTTCATGTCTACGAACGTGTCCGCCGCCAATTCCTTCGGCAGCATACGAAACAGCAGTGCCGAATCTTCCATCGGCAGCTGCTCCAGTATGAATGCCAAATCGGCTGCGGGTTGTGTTACGATCAGCTCTCGTAACGAAGCAAACTTCCGCGATTCGACAAGCCCGCGGATCGTTTTGAATAAGAGATCGGTGTTTCCCATTTTGACGTCCTCCTTTCGATTGTTCCGAAAGGACGCCAACGGTCAAAGAATCAAGCGCACCGGGCAGACGCCATGGCGCAACAGGAATAGGCTGTCTTGATACTTCGCCCGACGGCGTCTTTGCTACTGTTGCCAGCGTCCACTTGGTTCACCTCCTAAATGGGATTCTTCGGGACAGGCTCACGGCAATTTTAGCCGTTGCGCCCCGTTTGTCCTGCGACATTATACCGTATCGTGCCCTGTTCGTCAAGAAAAAACACGCATATTTTCGACGTGCGCCGCGCAAAAACCGTCAAGCGAATCGGAACGCATTCTTGCCCGCGCCAATCTCAAAATGGTACTTGGCGATGCCCAAATCGGTTTGCGTGTAGACGCCCTTGCCTGCCGTGGCGGTGACGACGCCGTCCTTCTGCGCAAAGAAGAACTTTTGTTGGTTGATTGCCGAGGGCGCCAAAAGAACCGCCTGCATTCCGCGTTGGAACCAGTCGGGCGAGGACGCAAAATTTTCGCACAGCGTTTCCATGGGCTTGGATTTGTGCGGGACGCCCTGCGTGCAGCCGTAGCCCAGCGCAATGACGGCGATGAGCTTGTCCCCGTGCTCCAAGATGTACGCGGACTTGACGCGATCGAAGGACAGTGCCACCCAGCAGGTGTTCAGCCCAAGCTGCTGCGCCAGCAGGACAAGCCGTTCGCCGTAATAGCCGCATTGCTCGAACAGGGTTTTGCTTTTGGGGCCAATCAGCGCAAGATAGTGCTGCACGCCCGAAAACTTGCCGTAATGCGCCATGAACCCGCCAAACGCCTTTGGCTCGTTCAGCACAAGCTGCATGTGCAAGCCCGATTCTGCATTGATGGCTTCGACCTCTCGTTCCAACGCCGCAATCGTTTCATCGGGCAGCGGACGTGCGGAATAGGTGCGCACGCTGTGCCGCTGCTGCATGGCTTCTAAAATCGTCATAATGATCCTCTCATACATCGCTGTCTGCATCTGCAGCGATATCCGATACAGGCATAGCGTACCGCAGTTTTGCCGATTCGTCAAGCGCGCATATTTTGTG
>CAYRQM010000033.1:0-21227 GCA_964426415.1 uncultured Christensenella sp. | reverse complement strand
GATGACAGCGGAGCGTTTTTGACGTTACTTTCCCGAAAAACGTGTACGCGGGGTTCCCCGCAAAAGGTTGGCAGCGATGCGTAGGCGAAGCCGAAGCGAGCGTGGCCTTTTGCGGAGAGGAGGCGCGACGGAGCAGCGAACGGCGCTTTCCGCAGAAAGTGCCGTAAGTAAAGCGAAGTCCGCGCCGACGAGCCGAAGAATCCGGTTCGTTCCCGCTCCTGCCCCCCCAAGCCACGGCCACGGGCAGTTTCGCTCCCCAATTTTATCGTATATTTCCATTGGCGGTTGCAATTATGACGGGGAACAGGTATAATAGTTGCATAAATTACAATAAGGAGTGTATGGCTATGTATTTGATTGGCAATGGCAGGCTGTTGACCCGCAACGGGTCGGAATTCTTCGAGAATGGCGCGGTCGTAATCGACGGACGGTACATCAAAGAGGTCGGTGCATACGACGCCATGTGCGCAAAATATCCCGAAGCAGACCGCATCGACGCCCATGGCGGCGTGATCATGCCGGGCTTCATCAACATGCACAACCACATTTACAGCGCTTTCGCCCGCGGCTTGTCCATTCGCGGATACAACCCCAAAAACTTCTCCGACATCTTGGAGGGGCAATGGTGGAAGATCGACCGCTGCCTCACCTTGGAAAACGATCGGCTGTCCGCCTATGCGGTCTATGCAGACTGCATCAAAAACGGCGTCACCACCGTGTTCGACCACCACGCGAGCTACTTTGAAATCCCCGATTCCTTGGACATGCTGGCAGAAGCCGCCACGACGCTTGGCGTGCGCACCTCCCTGTGCTACGAGGTTTCCGACCGCGACGGCGAAGAAAAACGGATGCAGTCCATTCTTGAAAACGAGCGCTTCATTCGCCGCGCCGCCAAGGACGATTCCGACATGGTCAAGGGCATGATGGGGCTGCACGCCGCGTTCACCCTGTCCGACAAAACCTTGGAAGACTGTCTTGCCCACGGCGGCAAGGAAGCGGGCTTCCATGTGCATTGTGCCGAAGGGCCTTCCGACCTCCAAGATTCGCTGAACAAATACGGCAAGCGCATCATCGAACGGTTCTACGACGCGGGCGTGCTGGGCGACAAGACCCTTGCCATCCATTGCGTCCATATCAACAAGTCCGAGATGGAGCTGCTAAAAGCCACCGACACCGCCGTCGTACACAACCCCGAATCCAACATGGGCAACGCGGTGGGCTGCGGCCCCGTCATCCAAATGAAAAAGCAAGGTCTGCTTTTGGGGCTTGGCACCGACGGATACACCAACGATATGTTGGAAAGCTATAAAGTGGGCAACATCATTCACAAGGATCACCTGTGCGATCCCACCGTGGCATGGGGCGAAATTCCCGATATGCTCTTTCACGGCAACCCTGCCATCTGTGCGCGGTATTTCCGTGCGCCGCTGGGCGTGCTGAAGGCTGGCGCATACGCCGACGTGATTGTCACCGATTACGACCCGCTGACCCCGATGAACGGCGGCAACGCCAACAGCCACATCCTGTTTGGGATGCAGGGCAAGAGCGTCGTCACCACCGTCTGCAACGGCAAGGTGCTGATGCAGGATCGCAAACTGACCGGAATCGACGAAGCCGAGCTGATGGCAAAGTGCCGCGAAAGCGCCGCCAAGCTCTGGAACGCCGTCAACGCATAAAGGAGGAACGCACATGTCTGACAGAATGACCCCCATCCCGTTTTCGGAGCTGATGCAATGGGTGCTTTCCGAGTACCCGAACGGCAGCGTCTTTGGCGTGCGCCGTCCCTTTGTCCCCACTGCGGGCAAGCAATTAGAGCTGTTTGGCGAACACTTGGAAACGCCGTTCGGCCCCGCCGCGGGCCCCAACACCCAGCTCACGCAAAACATCTTGGCAGCCTACTATGCGGGCAGCCGCTTCTTCGAGCTGAAAACCGTCCAAATCATGGACGGCGACGACCTTGCCAAGTGCATCGGCAAGCCCTGCATCGTGGCAAAGGACGAATGTTACAACTGCGAATGGTCTACCGAGCTGACCGTGCCCGAAGCGATGGACGAATACATCAAGGCGTGGTTCATGCTCAAGCTGTTCACCCGTGCATACGGCTGGGGCGACCCGAACGGCTTCATCTTCAACATGAGCGTGGGCTACGATTTTGACGGCATCTGCTCCCCCAAGATCGACACGTTCATCGAGGGGCTGAAGGACGCCGCCCAAACCGCACAGTGGGCGGAATGTCTCAAGTGGACGCGGGCGCACTTTGCCCTGTTGCCCAACGTGGACGAGGCGTACCTTGCTTCCATCAATCCGCACGTTTGCACCTCCATCACGCTGTCCACGCTGCACGGCTGTCCGCCGCGTGAAATCGAGCGCATCGCATCGTACCTCATCGACAAAAAGCACCTCAACACCTTCGTCAAGTGCAACCCCACCATCTTGGGCTATGCCTACGCCCGCAAGACGTTGGACGAGCTGGGCTTCGACTACGTCGCGTTTGACGAGCATCACTTCAACGAAGACCTGCAATATTCCGACGCCGTGCCCATGTTCCGCCGCCTGTTGGCGTTGGCGGCAAAGAATCAAGTGCAGTTTGGGCTGAAGCTGTCCAACACGTTCCCCGTGGACGTTTTGGAGGGCGAGCTGCCCAGCAGCGAAATGTACATGTCGGGACGCAGCCTGTATCCGCTGACCATCGAAATGGCGAAGCGCATGAGCGAAGAATTTGACGGCAAGCTGCGGCTGTCGTTTTCGGGCGGCATCGATGCGTTCAACATCAACGACCTGTTCTCCGCGGGCATTTGGCCCATCACGCTGGCGACAACCATCCTCAAGCCGGGCGGCTATCAGCGGCTGAAGCAGCTTGGCGATCAGATCAACGCGCTGCCCTACGAACCGTTCACCTGCGTGCAGGTGGGCAAGGTGGCGCTGCTGTCCAAGCAGGCGCGGGTTTCGGCGCGCAACACCAAGCCCATCAAGCCCCAGCCCAAGCGCAAGCTCGACCGCAAGGTTCCGCTTTTGGACTGCTTCGTTTCGCCCTGCACCAACGGCTGCCCCATCGGGCAGGACATCCCCCAATACGTCGAGATGGTGGGCAAGGGACTCTATTTCGAAGCGCTGCAGCTCATCACCGAAAAGAACCCGCTGCCCTTCACCACGGGCACCATTTGCCCGCATCACTGCACCGACAAATGCACCCGCAGCTTCTATGAAGACGCCATTCACATTCGCCGCGCCAAGCTGACGGCGGCGTACAACGGCTTTGACGCGCTGATGGAGCAGCTCAAAACGCCCGAAAAGACGGGCGAGCACAAGGTTGCGGTCATCGGCGGCGGCCCCGCGGGCATGGCGGCGGCAACCTTCTTGGCACGCGGCGGCGCTGCCGTCACCCTGTTCGAAAAGCGTGCCGAGCTGGGCGGCGTGGTGCGCTGGGTCATTCCGTCCTTCCGCATCAGCGACTGCTGCATCCGTAAGGACGCCGCTCTGATGGAAAAGATGGGCGTCGAGGTACGGCTGAACACGACGGCGCCCGACGCGGACGCGTTGTTCGCGGCAGGCTATACCGAAATCATCTACGCCGTGGGCGCGTGGGCGGCGGGCAAGATGCGCCTTGCGGAAGGCGAAGCGCAAAACGTCATTCGCTTCTTGGAGCAAAGCAAGGCGGGCACGCTCCCGTCCTTGGGCACGGACGTGGTGGTCATCGGCGGCGGCAACACCGCCATGGACGCAGCGCGTGTGGCAAAGCGCACGGTGGGCGTCAAGCAAGTCCGTCTGGTGTATAGAAGAACGGCGCGGTACATGCCCGCCGACGAGGAAGAATTACAGCTTGCCAAGGAAGACGGCGTCCAGTTTATGGAGCTACTCGCACCCGTGGCATATCGCAACGACAAGCTGCTGTGCAACGTGATGGCGCTGGGCGCACCCGATGCAAGCGGGCGTCGTTCGCCCGTGGAAACGGGTGAAACCGTCGAGATTCCCTGCACGACGCTGATTGCCGCCGTGGGCGAAAAGATCGACGGCGCGCTGTTCACCGATAACGGCGTCGCGCTGACCGAGCGCGGCAAGGTCGTGGTGGACGACAAGCTCATGACCTCGCGCAAGAACGTCTACGTCATCGGCGACTGCAACCGCGGCCCCGCGACGGTGGTGGATGGCATTGCGGACGCACGAAAAGCGGCGGACGCCATCGTGGGCGCGTATGCCTATTCCATCTGCGCCTGCGGCGATACCACCGAACAAGCGTGCTACGACAAGCAGGGCGTCCTCAAGGACTACGCCTGCGCCGAGCAGGAACGGGATCGCTGCCTCCATTGCGGCACCATCTGCGAATGCTGCGTGCAGGTCTGTCCGAATCTCGCCAACGTCGCCATCGCGGTGGAAGGCATGTGCCATCCCCAAATCCTCCATGTGGATCGGATGTGCAACGAGTGCGGCAACTGTCTCGTGTTCTGCCCCTACGACAGCCGTCCCTACAAAGAAAAGTGGACGCTGTTCTCCACCGAAGCCGAGTTCGACGGTTCCGAAAACAAGGGCTTTTTGCCGCTGGGCGGCCGCCGTGTAAAGGTGCGGCTGGACGAAGTCCGCGTGGTCGATTTGGATCATGACGCGCTGGACGCCGACGTCAAGCGGTTCATCGAAACCGTCCTGCAAAAGTATTCCTATCTCATTGGCTAAAGGAGGAACCATGGCCACATTCTTTGTCAACGGCAGTGCCGTCACGGTGGCGGAAAACAAAAAACTGCTTCGCTTTCTGCGGGACGACCTGCATCTGACCAGCGTGAAAAACGGCTGTGCAGAGGGCGCCTGCGGAACGTGCATGGTGCTCATCGACGGCAAGCCCACCAAATGCTGCGTCCAAAACACCGATCGCATGGAAGGCAAGCAAATCGTCACCTGCGAGGGGCTGACCCAACGGGAACGGGACGTGTATGCGTTCGCGTTCACCGAGGCGGGCGCCGTGCAGTGCGGTTTTTGCACGCCCGGCATGGTCATTTCGGCAAAGGGGCTTTTGGATTCCAATCCCGATCCCACGCCGCAGGCGGTGCGGGAAGCCATCAAAAACAACATCTGCCGCTGCACCGGCTACAAAAAAATCGAAGACGCCATCCTGCTCGCATCGTCCATCCTGCGCGAGGGGCTGACGGTTCCCAAGCGCACGCTTGCGGGCGTGGTGGGCGAAAACCTTGCCCGCGTGGACGCGCCCCAAAAGGCGTTGGGCGACGCGCCGTATGCCAACGACCTCTACTTGGACGGCATGCTCTACGGCACGGCGGCGCGCAGCGCGTATCCCCGTGCAAGGCTGCTGTCGCTGGACGTGTCCGAAGCCGAAGCGGCGGAGGGCGTGGTGAAGGTGCTGACGGCAAAGGATATTCCGGGCACGCAAAAGATCGGCCATCTCAAGCAGGATTACGACGTGATGATTCCGGTGGGCGGCGTGACGCACTTTTTGGGTGACGCCATCGCGTTGGTCGCCGCCAAAACCGAGGAACAGGCGCGGGCGGCGGCGGCTTTGGTCAAAGCCACCTACGAAGAGCTGCCATCCGTCACCGACATGATGCAAGGGCTGACCGACGAGATTTTGGTGCACGCCTCCAACGGCACCAACGTGCTGTCCCACGAACACCTGGTGCGCGGCAACGCCGAAGAGAAAATCAAAAACAGCCGCTTTGCGGTCACCAATCGATATTCCGTCCCTGCCACGGATCACGCATTCTTAGAGCCCGAATGTGCGGTCGCCATGCGTGAGGGCGACGGGATGCGCATCTATTCGGGCGATCAGGGCATCTATCAAACGCGCAAGGAATGTGCGCAGATGCTGGGGCTGTCCCAAGAGCAGGTGCGCGTCACCGCCATGATGGTCGGCGGCGGGTTTGGCGGCAAGGAGGACATGAGCGTCCAACACCATGCCGCGCTGCTGGCTTGGCATTGCAACGTCCCCGTCAAGGTGGCGTTCTCCCGCGCAGAGAGCTTGCTCATTCACCCCAAGCGCCACGCGATGGAGATGGAATTTACCACCGCCTGCGACGAAAACGGGTACCTTACCGCCATGAAGGCCACGCTGATTTCCGACACGGGCGCGTATGCGTCGCTGGGCGGCCCCGTGCTGCAGCGCGCCTGCACCCATGCCGCAGGGCCGTACAACTACCAAGATGTAGACATCGACGGCAAAGCGATTTACACCAACAACCCGCCTGCGGGCGCGTTCCGCGGGTTCGGCGTCACGCAAAGCTGTTTTGCCACCGAATGCAACCTCAATCAGCTTGCTGCGCTGGTCGGCATTTCGGCATTCGAGATCCGCTACCGCAACGCCATTCGTCCCGGACAAGTGCTGCCCAACGGGCAGATTGCCGACGACACCACCGCCTTGGTCGAAACGCTGGACGCGGCACGCCCGATTCTCGAAAAAGACCCAACGGCCGGCATCGCGTGCGCCATGAAGAACAGCGGCTTGGGCGTCGGCATTCCCGACACGGGTCGCTGCCGCATCCAAGTATTGGGCGGCAAGCTGTATGTCCATTCTTCAGCCGCGTGCATCGGGCAGGGCATGGGCACCGTGCAGACGCAAATGATCTGTCAAACGCTGGGCGTCTCCCACGAGCAGGTCGTCTACTGCACGCCCGACACCGCCGATTCGCCCAACGCAGGCAACACCACCGCATCCCGTCAAACGCTGTTTACAGGGGAAGCGGCGGTACGCGCCGCCAAGCTTGTGCAGGCGGCATACCAAGAAGCAGGCTCGTTTGAAGCGTTGGAAGGGCGCTCCTTCTTGGGCGAGTATACAGGCGTCACCGACAAGCTGGGCTCCGACAAGCCCAATCCCGTTTCCCACATCGCATACGGCTACGCCACCCATGTGGTGCAGCTCAACGACGACGGCACGCTCAAAAAGGTCACCGCCATCCACGACGTGGGCGTCGCGGTCAATCCGCGTGCCGCCGAAGGTCAAATCGAAGGCGGTGTCGTGATGGGGCTTGGCTACGCGCTGACCGAGGATTTCCCGCTGCAAAACGGCAAGCCCATGGTGCGCTTTGGCACGCTGGGGCTGTTCAAATCCACCAACACGCCCGAAGTCGAAAGCGTCTTGGTGGAAAAGGCGTCCCTTTCGGGGCTCGCCTGCGGCGCAAAGGGCATTGGCGAAATCTGCACCATTCCCACCGCGCCCGCCGTGCAAAACGCGTACTTTAACCGCGACGGCGTCTTCCGCACCAAACTGCCATTAGCCGACACGCCCTACGCGAAAAAGAGATAAGCCATTCAAAAAAGCCACCCTGCCGGGTGGTTTTTGAGTGATATAAATCCCTTGCGGGATTTGTGAAATTTGCTTCGCTCGTCGCCATGTACTTCGCTTTGTTCGCAGCGGCTTCTTCGGCTTCGCCTCATCCGCGTTGCTCGCCCACTCCGTCATGGCTCCTCTCCGCAAAAGGTCACGCTCGCTTCGGCTGCGCCTTTCGCTTCGCTACCAACCTTTTGCGGGTAACCCCGTGTACACGTTTCTTTGTGAAAAGAACGAAAAAATCACTCCACCTGTCATTCTGACGCAGCGAAGCAAGGAAGAATCTCTCGCTTACACGCGAGATCCTTCGGCTTTGCCTCAGGATGACGTGGCGACGCGCCTTTTTTCGTGCAGCGCATCCCCGTTTTTTTCATGCCGTGTCTTGCCTTTTGCGCGCAAACGTGATAGGATGCCCGTGCAAAACATTGGATCGGGGGTGCAGGATGGTCACGCTGCAAAAAATCGGTTCTCACAACATTTGGAAGGTCGTACGCCTTTCCGTGTCCGACGCGCAAAAGGACTTCGTCGCAACCAATACGGAAAGCATTTTGGAGGCGTATGCCGCCACGCAGGACGGGTATACCGCGCTGCCCTTTGCCCTGTACGACGACGACCTGCTGATTGGGTTTGTGCTGTTCGGGTATGGTTCCATCGGCGATGAGGACGAGCCGTCGGTCGCCGCCGACAATTATTGCATCTGGCGGCTGATGATCGACCAACGCTACCAAGGCAAAGGCTGCGGCAAAGCGGCGCTTGCGGCGTCCCTTGCCTATCTCAAAACCGCTCCGTGCGGCGCGGCGCGCGCTTGTTGGCTCTCCTACGAGCCGCAAAATATCGCAGCCAAAGCGCTGTATGCCGCCGCGGGCTTTGTGGAGAACGGCGAAACGGACGGGGACGAGCTGGTCGCAGTGCGTCCCTTCTGACACGCGACGCAAACGGATTATTCCAATTATTGATTGCGCAAGGCGCATCGAGGTTACATGGACAACGGCACTTTCGACTGTATCATCATCGGCGCAGGACACGCGGGCATTGAGGCGGCGTTGGCTTGCGCACGCATGGGGCGGCAAACGCTGCTTCTCACCCTCAATTTGGACAGCATCGGCATGATGCCCTGCAACCCTGCCATCGGCGGCACGGGCAAGGGGCACTTGGTGCGCGAGCTCGACGCCATGGGCGGCGAAATGGGCTTGGCGGCGGACGATACCCTCATCCAAATGCGGATGCTCAACACCAGCAAAGGCCCCGCCGTCCACTCCTTGCGGGCGCAAATGGACAAGCGCCGCTACCACGAGCGCATGAAGCGCACGCTGGAGCAGCAGCCCAATCTGACCATGGCGCAGGGTGAAGTCAACGAAATCTGCACCGAGCACGGCATCGTATGCGGCGTTCGCACCGACGAAGGCTTCTGCTATCGCAGCCGCGCCGTCGTGCTGTGTTCGGGGGTGTACCTAAAAAGTCGCATCCTAATTGGAGAATGGTCACGGCTGTCGGGCCCCAATGGGATGCTGCGCTCCGAAGGGCTTTCCGACGCGCTGCGAAAGCTTGGCATCCCGCTGCAGCGGTTCAAGACGGGCACGCCTGCCCGCGTCAAGCGCAGCAGCTTGGATTTTTCCCGCATGGACGTGCAAAACGGCGACGTTCCGACGCCCGCCTTTTCCTTTTTGCACAACGGCTTGGTGCGTGCGCAAGACCCGTGCTGGCTGACCTACACGAATCCCAAGACGCACGAAATCATTTTGCAAAATTTGGATCGCAGCCCCATGTACAGCGGGCGTATCCACGCCACGGGCACGCGCTACTGTCCCTCCATCGAGGACAAGGTTGTTCGCTTTGCCGACAAGGATCGCCACCAAATCTTCATCGAGCCGGAAGGGCGCACCACCGAGGAAATGTATGTGCAGGGCATGAGCACATCCCTGCCCGCCGACGTACAGGTGGCGATGCTGCATTCCATGGCGGGGCTCGAGCACTGTGAAATCATGCGGCTCGGCTACGCCATCGAATACGATTGTCTGGAACCCACCGTGCTGGATCTCACGTTTATGGTCAAATCCGTGCCCGGACTGTTTACGGCAGGGCAGGTCAACGGCAGCAGCGGCTATGAAGAAGCCGCCGCGCAGGGCTTTTACGCGGGCGTCAACGCTGCGCTGTACAGTCGTGACGATGTGCCGTTTATGTTGGGCCGCAGCGATACGTATATCGGCGTGCTGGTGGACGATTTGGCGACGAAGGGCACGCCCGAACCGTACCGCATGATGACGAGCCGCTGCGAATATCGGCTGCTGCTTCGGCAGGACAACGCCGACCTGCGGCTGACGGAGCGCGCACGGCGTTTGGGGCTCGTTTCCGAAGCGCGCTATGCCGCCCTGCAAGCCAAGCAGGCGGGCATTGCGGACGTGATGCGGCGGCTTGGCGCCCATGTGCCGCCTTCCGACGCGCTGTGCGCCTATTTATCCTCCATCGGCGAAAGCGCTCCGCAAAGCAGTACGCGCCTGTTCGATCTACTCAAGCGCCCCAATGTGCGCTACACCGATTTGCTGTCGCTGTACGACGCGCTGACGCCGCTCGACGCGAACGTGGAGGAGCAGGTCGAGGTGCTGGCGCATTACGACGGCTACATTGAAAAGCAAAAAGAGCAGGTCGCGCGGGCGCAGGCGCTGGAGGATGTGGCGCTGCCCAACGATCTGGATTACAGCAAGCTGGAAGGCCTGCGGCTGGAGGCGCGGCAAAAGCTCAACGCCCAAAAGCCCCAAAATATCGGGCAAGCGTCGCGCATTTCGGGCGTGTCGCCCGCCGACGTCAGCGTGCTGCTCATCTATGTAAAGCGAGGATTTGCCCATGCGTGACCTGTTGTTTGCCGCCATTCCCAACTGCACCGACGCGATGTGCGACAAATTTGTCGCATACTATGATCTGTTGGTGGAGCGCAACAAGGTGATGAACCTGACCGCCATCACCGCGCCCGAAGACGTGGTCAAAAAGCATTTTTTGGATTCCATCGCCGCCGCGCCGCTGCTGCAAAAGGGCGCACGGGTGGCGGATGTGGGCACGGGCGCGGGGTTTCCCGCCGTGCCGCTGCTCATCGTGCGGCCCGACCTCAAGGTGACGCTGGTGGATGCGCTCAACAAGCGCGTCGGATTCTTGCGCGAGCTGTTGGATGCGCTGGGACTGCAAGCAGATTGTGTCCATGCCCGTGCGGAGGACTTTGCGCGGCTGCCCCGCGCCCGCGCCGCCTTTGATGCGGTGGTGTCCCGCGCCGTGGCGTCGCTGCCCGTCTTGCTGGAATACACCGTGCCGCTCTTGCGGGTGGGCGGGCAAAGCATTTGCTATAAGGGCGACGCCGCCGCCGAGCTGGAAAGCGCCAAACACGCGCTGTCCGCGCTGCACTGCACCGCCGAATCCGTCACCGTTCCCGCCGACTACGGTGCCCGCAGCCTCATCGTATGCACCAAAAACGCACCAACACCGCCCCAATATCCGCGCAAGGCGGGACTGCCCGCCAAGCAGCCGCTGTGATTTTCGCAAACCGCCTTCGGGCGGTTATTTTTTTGCGGCGGGATAGGGCAGCAGCCGCACCCAAAACCCACCGTCCTCATCCTGTACATGGCGGGTGAACCCCTGCAACCCACGCGGCGGCCGCGGCGCGTAGGGCGCACGCACCGCAAGGATGCGCACCCGTTCCGTACCGTTTTGCCACACGCCCTCGTAGTGCGGCAAGTACCCCTGGCGCGCCACAAACGTCCAACGCGCATTGGGAAATGCGTTCGGTAAAATCACAAGGCGTTCGGTGTGTGCCGCCGTGCCGCCCGAACGCGCCGTCTGCATGATGCGTTCCGCCTCCTCGCGCCAGTCCGCCGTCTGCACCGACGCCGTTTCAAGCAATCCTGCTTCCGTGTCCTTTGGCACTGCCGCCTCGTCCGAAGGCGCGAACGCTTCCTGCTCCGTTGGGTTATCCACTTTTTGCACCATGTTATCCACATCTGCGTGCCGCATCGGTGGATGCACCGTTTCCAAGCGGCTGTACACCGATTCTGCGCGGCGCAGCAGCGCTGCAAAGGCGTGGGCGTCCGCCTCGGTCTTTTCAATCGGATCGGGTTGCCGTGCCGTTTCTGCCGCCTCCTCCTCCGGCTCCGCTTGCGCGGGGACAGGCTGCTGCATGGGTTCCTCTGCAAACATGTCCGCCGTGGGCGCAACGTCCCGTTCACGCGCTTTGGGTTGCTCCGCCGAGGGAGTTGGCTGCGGTTTGGGTGGCGCTGCGGATTGTATTGCCGCGCTTGGCTCCCGTTTTTCCAATACGCTGGTGATGGTCGTCTCCCGTTCCTTTTGCTTGGTGTAAAAATGGGACACGTTGAAGAACGTTTCGCGCCATGGGCGGGGGCAGGCGGACGCGCAGCCGTAGTACAGCAGCCGTCCCTTGACAGCGCCTGCAATTCCGTCGGCGCCATTGCGCAAAAAGGGCCGTTCCGTCGAAATTGTGTTGACTTCCTTCCCTTTCAGCAAAAACCAGTCCACTTGCAGCGGCGTTTTCAGCTGCACCTGCATGGTTTCTTCTTCGATGCGCACATGGCCCACGATGCGCTTTTCCTGATCCCGTATCATCCAGTATTCCATTATGAAACTCCTCCCACTGTACTGACTTTCCTGTGAAAAACTCCTCCCACTGTACTGACTTTCCTATTGTATGAATACAAATTTCGTAGTATGATAGAATAGACTTTGTGTTGGAGGCGCCTATGGTTGTTTTGATTGCCGTCCTGCTGGGCTTGGTGCAGGGGCTGACGGAGTTTCTTCCCGTGTCCAGCTCGGGGCATCTGTATGTGCTTTCCACGCTGACGCAGGGCGCCGTGGCGGAGGATCAGTTCAATTCCTTCTTCACCGTCATGCTGCACGTCGCCACGCTGGTCGCCGTCATTTTGGTTTACCGCAAGCTGCTTTGGGCAATTCTGCGGCATCCGCTGCAAAAGATTACCCTGTATCTGCTGATTGGCACCTTGCCCACCATCGCGTTTGCGCTGCTGCTGAAGCTGTTTCCGGCGCTGGAAGATTGGCTGGATGCGGGCAATCTGGTGGGCGCGAGCTTCTTGGTGACGGCGGGGCTGCTGTTACTGTCGGATTTCTTTGTGCGGCGGCACCAAAAGCGGCGTCCACTTTCCGCGATGCACGGGCGCGATGCATTGGGCGTCGGGCTTTTTCAGGCGGTTGGCGTGCTGCCGGGCGTGTCGCGTTCCGGCTCCACCATCTGCGGCGCGCTGGCGTGCGGGATGGATCGCAACGCGGCGGCGGATTTCTCGTTTTTGCTTTCCGTTCCCGCCATCTTGGGCGCGACGGTCTTGGAAGCCTTCAAGCTGGTCAAAGACCCGTCCGCGTTTGCAGCCGCGATGGACGGCGGATTCCTCGCAGCGCTCTTGGTGGGCATGGTCGTGGCGGGCGTGACGGGCTACTTTGCCGTGCGGTTCATGATTCGCCTCATCAAGCACAAGGGGCTTTGGGGCTTTGCCATCTACACGGCGGCGCTCGGCGTCCTCGTTCTGATTTTTCAATTCTGCGGCGTTTTGGGCTTCGGCTTCACGCAGTTGGGAGGCGTTTCATGAGATTGGATAAATGGCTCAAGGTGTCCCGCATCATCAAGCGGCGTACCGTCGCCAACGAAGCGGCGGGCGCGGGGCGCGTTTCCATCAACGGCAAGGTGGCGAAGCCGTCTGCCGAAGTCAAAATCGGCGACACCGTCGACCTTCTTTTGGGCGGCAAGCATGTGCTGGTACGGGTCGAAAAGGCGCCCGAGGTCGTCCGCAAGGAGGACGCCGAATCGTTGTATACGGTGCTTGAAGGATGAACGTCGTCGGCATTTTGCTGGCGGCAGGCAGCG
This sequence comes from uncultured Christensenella sp., assembly GCA_964426415.1. GTDB lineage: Bacteria > Bacillota > Clostridia > Christensenellales > CAG-138 > UBA3792. Next base: position 8,091 of record CAYRQM010000033.1, on the reverse strand, counting down.
CAAATCGCATGGGCTTTGACAAGCTCGTCACCCCGCTTTGCGGCAAAAGCGCGTTGGCGCGCAGCATGGACGCGCTCGTGCAGGGCGGATGCGATGGGCTTGTGTTTGTGACGTCGCCTGCCACCTGCGCCGTGGTGGACAAGCTTGACTGCCCCGTGCCGTATTGCGTGGTCGAGGGCGGCGAGACCCGCACCGATTCCGTGCGCAACGGGCTTGCGGCTGCCGACGGCACGATTGCCGTCATCCACGACGCCGCGCGCTGCTTTGTCGCGCCCGAACTGGTTTCCGCGTGCATCGAAAGCGCAAAGGCGTTCGGCAGCGGCGTGGCATCGCTGCCCGTCACCGACACCGTCCTGCAAACGGACGGGCAAACCCTTGTCCCGTTGGATCGCACCACGCTCGTGCGGATGCAAACGCCCCAAGCCTTTGCCTATGACCGCATTCGCGCCGCCTACGCAGCCGCCAAAGCGCCTGCCACCGACGACGCCACCTTGTACCTTTGCGCCTATGGCGCGCCCCGCCTTGTGATGGGCAGCGAACAAAACCGCAAGCTCACCACCCCCGCCGATTGGGATTGGGCAGTCCGTCAATGCTGTACCAAATTTGGGACAGGGTATGACGTGCATCGTTTGGTTGCAGGCCGTCGCCTGTGCTTGGGCGGGGTGGAGATCCCGTTTGAGAAGGGGCTGTTGGGGCACTCGGACGCGGACGTGTTGCTGCACGCGCTGATGGATGCGCTGTTGGGCGCCTGCGCCTTGGGCGACATCGGCAAAGTTTTTCCCGATACCGACGACGCCTATCTTGGCGCGGACAGCCGCGTGCTGCTGCGGCAAGTAACAGACATGGTGCAAAAACGGGATATGACAATCGTACACTTGGACGCGACAGTGGTGTGCGAACGACCCAAGCTGGCGCCGTACCTGCCCTTGATGCGGGAACGGATCGCGGCAGACTGCAGCATCCCCATCGACGCCGTTTCGCTGAAGGCGACCACGACGGAGGGGATGCATGACGAAGGAAGAGGACGCTGTATTTCCGCACAGGCGATTGCCACGGTGGCGGGTCAGCAGAAGGAATATGGACGATAAGAACAACGAAATCCGAATTTTCGGGGCGAAGGAGCACAATCTTCAAAACATCGACCTTGTTTTGCCCCGCAACAAGCTCATTGTAATGACAGGCGTATCGGGCTCGGGCAAGTCGAGCCTTGCGTTTGATACCATCTATGCAGAGGGGCAGCGGCGCTATGTCGAGAGCCTGTCCTCCTATGCGCGCATGTTCATCGGACAGATGGACAAGCCCGATGTGGAGCGCATCGACGGGCTTTCACCCGCCATCTCCATCGACCAAAAGAGCGCAGGGCACAACCCGCGTTCCACGGTGGGCACGGTCACCGAAATCTACGACTATCTGCGCCTGCTGTACGCCCGCTGCGGCGTGCCGCACTGTCCCAAATGCGGCCGTGTCATCGAGCAGCAATCGGTGGACGTGGTGGTGGATCGGGTGATGGCGCTGCCGATTGGCACCAAGCTGCAAATCATCGCGCCGTGTGTGCGCGGACGCAAGGGCGAGCACGCAAAGCTTTTGGAGCAGCTCCGCAAGGAGGGCTATGTGCGGGTGCGCATCGACGGCGAAGTCTATCCCATCGAGGAAACGCCCGCGCTGGACAAAAACAACAAGCATACGGTGGAAGCCGTGATCGACCGCATCGTGCTGAAAGCGGGCGTGGAGGGGCGACTTTCCGAATCGCTCGAACACGCGTTCGCGCTGGGTCAAAATTTGGCGATCGTCGCGGTGACGGACGGCGCGGAAACGCTCTATTCCCAAAATTACGCCTGCCCCGACTGCGGCATTGGGCTGGAGGAGCTGGCGCCGCGCGCGTTCTCCTTCAACAGCCCATTCGGCGCGTGCCCCGACTGTCTGGGATTGGGCGAACAAATGAAAATTGACCCCATTTTGGTCGTGCCCGACCCGACGCTGTCCTTGAACGAGGGCGCCATTCGTGCCAGCGGATGGAAAAGCGGCGCCAACAACGTCTTCTCCGATATGTACTACGAAGCCATTGCGCGGCACTTCGGCTTTACCATGGATACGCCCTTTCAGGATATCCCAAAAAAGGGACAGGACGCGCTGCTGTACGGCACGAAGGAGCGGATGGAAGTGGAATATGAGCGCTCCTTTGGCGGCGGACACTTCTTGGCATCGTTTGAGGGCGTCATTCCCAACATGGAACGGCGGTATCGGGAAAGCGCCAGCGAGTATTCCAAGCAGGACATCGAAAGCTACATGGCGCACATTCCCTGCCCCACCTGCCGCGGACGGCGCTTAAAGCCCGCGGTCTTGGCGGTCACCGTGGGCGGGAAGAACATCATGGAGCTGTGCGAGCAAAACGTGGCGCAGGCGCAATCGTTCCTGCGCGAATTGACGCTTTCGCCCACCCAAACCACCATTGCCGCCGCCATCCGTAAGGAATTGGATGCGCGCTTGGGGTTCTTGGTCAATGTGGGCTTGCGCTATCTGACGCTGGCGCGCGCGGCGAACACCCTGTCGGGCGGCGAGAGCCAGCGCATCCGCTTGGCGACGCAAATCGGCAGCGGGCTTGTGGGCGTGCTGTACATTTTGGACGAGCCCAGCATCGGTCTGCACCAGCGTGACAACACCAAGCTGCTTGCCGCGCTCAAAAACCTGCGCGACTTGGGCAACACGCTGATCGTGGTGGAACACGACGAGGAAACCATGCGCAGCGCCGATTTCTTGGTGGACATCGGCCCCGGCGCAGGCGTACACGGCGGCCGCGTGCTTGCCGCGGGAACGCCGCAGGAAATCATGGACTGCCCCGATTCGCTGACGGGGCAATACCTGAGTCATAAACGCACCATCCCCGTGCCTGCCGTGCGGCGTGCGGGCAACGGACAAGTGTTGACGGTGCGGGGCGCACGGGCGAACAACCTCAAGAACATCACGGTGGACGTGCCGCTTGGCATGTTTGTATGCGTGACGGGCGTTTCGGGGTCGGGCAAGTCGTCGTTGGTGAATGAAATCATCAAAAAGCGGCTGCTGCACGACCTCAATCGTGCGCGCACGCGTGCCAAGGAACATGACGGCATGGACGGCATCCAATATTTGGACAAGGTCATCGACATCGACCAAAGCCCCATCGGGCGCACCCCGCGCAGCAATCCTGCCACCTACATCGGGTTGTTCGACCTGATTCGGCAACTGTTTGCCTCGACGCCCGACGCCAAGCTGCGCGGCTACAATCTGGGGCGCTTTTCCTTCAACGTCAAGGGCGGCCGCTGCGAAGCGTGCCGCGGCGACGGGATTGTCAAGATTGAGATGCACTTTTTGCCCGACGTGTACGTGCCCTGCGAGGTGTGCCACGGCAAGCGCTACAACCGCGAAACGCTGGAGGTGCGCTACAAGGGCAAGAACATCTATGACGTGCTGGACATGACGGTGGAGGAGGCGCTGCCCTTCTTTGCGCAGCACAGCAAAATCAAAAACAAGCTGCAAACGCTGTTTGACGTGGGCTTGGGCTACATTCGGCTGGGGCAGCCGTCCACCACGCTGTCGGGCGGCGAGGCGCAGCGCATCAAGCTGGCGTCTGAATTGAGCCGCCGCGATACGGGGCGCACGCTGTACATTTTGGACGAGCCGACGACGGGGCTGCATATGCACGACATCAGCAAGCTGCTCGACATCCTCAACCGCCTTGCGGACGGCGGCAGCTCGGTGCTGGTCATCGAGCACAATCTGGACGTCATCAAGACGGCGGATTACCTCATCGACTTGGGCCCCGAAGGCGGCGACGAGGGCGGCACGGTGGTGGCGACGGGCACGCCCGAAGCGGTTGCCGCCTGCCCCGCAAGCTACACGGGTCAATTCCTAAAGGAGATTCTGCATTGAAAGTGTTACGCATTGTATTGATTGTGCTTGGTGCAATTTTGGTACTGGATACGCTGCTGATTCTGTCGCTGTCCAACTTCAATCTGGGCGTGATTCTGCCCGCGTTCTTTGGGCTTCCGCTGATTCTGCTTGGCATTTTGCTGCCGCACATGGATCACGGGTTTTTGTGCTTTTTGAAGTGGCTGGCGGTGGGCTGTTATGCGGTCGCCATTTGCATTTTTGTCGTCTGCGGCATTTTGATGGGCGTTTCCGCGAAGCGTGCCGACAAGGTGGACGCCGACGCGGTGATCGTGCTGGGTGCGGCGGTGCATGGCGATCGGGTGACGTGGGTGTTGTCCAATCGGCTGGACACGGCGGCGGACGTGCTGCGCGCGAATCCCGACGCCATTTGCGTGGTTTCGGGCGGCATGGGCAGCGGCGAAACGGTGACGGAGGCGTCTGCCATGAAGCAATACTTGGTGGCGCGCAAGGGCATCGACGCGTCGCGCATTTTCACCGAGGAAGCGTCCACGAACACCCGTGAGAATTTCGCATTTTCCGACGCCATCATTCGTGCCGAGCTGGGCGACGACGCAGCCGTGTCGTTTGTGACCACGGGCTTTCACGTCTTTCGTGCGGGGCGCGTCGCAAAGCAGGCGGGCATCAACGCCGTGGGCGTTGCCGCGCCCGACGTGTGGTACCTTGCCGTCAACAATTTTATGCGGGAATGCGTGGGCATTTGCGTGTACGCCCTCAGAGGGCAGCTGTAAGCGGCTGTCGCGTCAGCAAAAGGCCAATTCAATCAAATCGCCCATGGGCAGAAAGCCGATGGCTTGGTACATGCGGTTGGAGGACGGGTAATCGGTCTCGGCGTAGAGCTGAGGCAGGAAGCCGTTTTGGACTTCGGCGCGTGCAATTTGGCTGACCAAGTCGCGTGCGTAGCCGTGACCGCGTGCCGCCTCGTCCGTCACCACCAAATTGATGCAGGCGATGGATGCGCAGCGGGCAGAAACCTGCGCCATCGAAACCAGCGCGCCGTCTGCCACATAGCCGTAGGCGTCGGCGCGATTGCAGACCGTGTCGGCGTATTCCAACGCGTCCGCGTCGGACATGGGCGTGCCGGACTGCACGGCAAGCTGTGCGATGAGCCGCGCCGCGTCGATGCGGCGGCACGTTTCGGCAGCGACCATTTGCCCCTTGGCGGGACACGGAACGGGATTTGGGCAAACGTAGGCGGTGAGCCGCATTTTGCGGGTGGTTTCGCCCATAAATGCCGCTTCCAACAGCCGCACCACGTTGGGGCGCGCCGTCACGCCGGGCAGTTGGTTGGATGCGCGCATCTTGTCCACGGCTTGCACCAGCGCGGCAAGCGCCGCATCGGCGGCGTCGGGCGCCGTCCACACCCACGCGTTGTGCGCAGGGTCGCTTTGCACCCACCACACGGAATCGTTGCCCAAAATGAGCGCATCGCTGTACCGCGCCAGCTTGCGCATCATCGCAAACGCGTTGCAATCCCGCTGCGTGGGGAACCGAAACGCATCAAATTCTTCTTTCGTTCGCAGTTGCATCATGGGGACAGTATACGCCGCTGCACACAAGAATGCAAGAATTGCGGGAAGGCTCTTTCTTTTTGGCACGGTGTTTGCTATAATAAGATGATTTTTATGGGAGACGGAGTATGGAATATACGAAAACCATTGCGGACGCGCTTGCGCCGCTGTGCGCCACGGACGCCGTGACGCTCGAAGATTGGATCGAAGTGCCGAAGAATGCGGACATGGGCGACTATGCGTTCCCGTGCTTCCGCCTGTCCAAGACGCTGCGGCAGTCGCCGCCCGCCATCGCGGCTGCTTTGCAGGCAAAGCTCTCTTTGCCGCAGGGCATTTCCAAGGTCGAAGCCGTCGGCGGATACCTCAACTTTTTTGTCGACGCCGACGCCCATGCGGCGGCGGTGCTGACGCGCATCTTTTCGGAGGGCGACCGCTTTGGCGGTTCGCAGGAGGGTGCGGGCAAGACGGTCTGCGTCGAGTACAGCTCCATCAACATCGCCAAGCCATTCGGCTTTCACCATCTGCCCACCACCGCCATCGGCAACGCGCTGTACCGCATCTACAAATTCTTGGGCTATCGCACCATCGGCATCAACCACTTGGGCGATTGGGGCACACAGTTCGGCAAGATGATCACCGCCTACAAGCTGTGGGGCACAAAGCCCATCGAGGAATACTCCATCCGCGAGCTTGTGGCGCTGTATGTGCGCTTCCACGACGAAGTCAAGACCGACCCGTCGCTGGAGGATTCGGCGCGGGCATGGTTCCACAAGATTGAGCTGGGCGACCCCGAGGCGCACGACCTTTGGAGCAAAATGAAAGCGGGCACCATTTCCGAGGTGCAGCACACCTACGCCCGCATGGGGATTTCGTTCGACAGCTGGAACGGCGAATCGTTCTACGAGGACAAGATGCCCGCCATCATTGCGGAATTGCAGGACAAGGGCATCTCGAAGCTCGATCACGGCGCGCAGATTGTCGATTTGTCCGAATGGAACATGCCGCCCTGCATCATCGTCAAGAGCGACGGCAGCACCATCTATGCCACCCGCGACATCGCCGCCGCCTGCTACCGCAAAGAAACGTACGACTTTACCAAGTCGCTGTACGTCGTGGCGTACCAGCAGGATCTGCATTTTCGGCAGTTCTTTAAGGTGCTGGAACTGATGGGCAGAGATTGGGTGAAGGACTGCGTGCATGTCAATTTCGGCATGGTCAGCATGGAGGACGTCTCGTTCCACACCCGCGCAGGCAACATCCTGTACCTCGACGACATTTTGCAGGCTGCGGTGGACAAGACCTACGACATCATCTGTGAAAAGAGCCCCAATCTTGAGGACAAGCACGCCGCTGCGGAAGCGGTGGGCGTGGGCGCAATCCTTTGGTCGGTGCTGTACAACAATCGCATCAAGGACGTGTCCTTCACTTGGGACAAAATCCTCAACTTCGACGGCGAAACGGCGCCCTATGTGCAGTACACCCATGCGCGCTGCTGCTCGGTGCTGCGCAAAGCCGAAGGGTACGACCGCGACCACTTCGACGCGTCCCGCTTGAACGATCCGTATTCCGCCGCGCTGTGCAAGGCGCTGGCAGCGTTTCCCGACGCGGTGCATGCCGCTGCCGAAAAGTACGAGCCGTATGTGGTTTCGCGGGCGGTCATGGCAATCTGCGCCGCCTTCAACAAATTCTACTACGAACAGCGCATCATGGCGGACGATCCCGCCGACCGCACGGCGCGGCTTGCGCTGACCGACGCAACCCGTCAAACCATCAAGAACGGGCTGCAGATACTGGGGCTTTCGGCTCCCGAAAGGATGTAACATGCTGGATATCAAATTCGTGCGCGCCAATCCCGACGCCGTCAAAGAGAACATCAAAAAAAAGTTTCAAGACGAAAAGCTATCGCTTGTAGACGAGGTGCTTACGCTTGACGCCGCATGGCGCGAAGCGCAGCAGCGCGGCGACTATTTGCGCAATCGGCGCAACGTGCTGTCCAAGTCCATCGGCGGCATGATGGCACGCGGCGAACGTGCCGAAGCCGAACAGACCAAGGGCGAAGTGTCCGCCATGGCGCAGGAAATGGAAGCGCTCACCGTCCGCGAAACCGAGCTGGAAGCCGAAATTCGCAAGCGGATGCTCGTCATTCCCAACATCATCGACCCGTCCGTGCCCATTGGCAAGGACGATTCCCAAAACGTCGAGCTGGAACGCTTTGGCGACCCCGTCACGCCCGACTTCGAAATTCCGTACCATGTGGACATCATGGAGCGCTTTGCGGGAATCGACTTGGATTCCGCCCGCAAGACCAGTGGACAGGGCTTCTACTACCTCATGGGCGACATGGCGCGGCTGCACAGCGCGGTGCTGTCCTACGCCCGCGACTTCATGATCGACCGCGGCTTCACCTATTGCATCCCGCCCTACATGATTCGCAGTGCCGTGGTGGACGGCGTGATGAGCTTTGCCGAGATGGAAAACATGATGTACAAAATCGAAGGCGAAGACCTGTACCTCATCGGCACCAGCGAACACAGCATGATCGGCCGCTTTGCCAACACCTTCACCGAGGAAGCCAAGCTGCCGCTGCGCCTCACCAGCTATTCGCCCTGCTTCCGCAAGGAAGTCGGCGCGCACGGCATCGAGGAGCGCGGCGTGT
>CAYRQM010000032.1:0-21526 GCA_964426415.1 uncultured Christensenella sp. | reverse complement strand
CCCTTGTACGAATCGCCCAAGGCGTAACGAAGACAAACAAAAAGCCCCACCAAAACGGCGGGGCTTTTTGCATGTGATTTTTGCGTTACACGTCGTCCTTCCAATAGTCGACCACGTCCACGGCTTCGGTCTGCTTTTCGGCTTCGTTCTTGTGGGCGTAGCTGATGCGCATGTACGCCAGCAGCATCAGCAGGATGCAGATGCCCGGCGCGCAGCAAATGACGCGATACAGCACCAGCAGGATGTCCACCGCGGTGGATGTGAACAGCGGTTTGAGGATGAAGTAGAAGTAGGGCAGCGACAGGATGCGAAACAGGATTGCAAGCCCGCCGAACAGGCGCACAAGGTTGGACTGGCTCTTTTTGAAGCCCATGTACCACACCAACAGCACCAAAAGCCCAAACAGCGTCACAAGCGTGCAGACATACAGGAAAATGCCCACCTTTGCTTGGCTGGATGAAAACCCGCCGATGGCGCGATAGAGCGTGTCGGGCACGATATAGGCGCAAAGCAGCCCAAAGAGCCCCCAGTTTTGCTTGATGAGCAGCGCCGTCACAAGCCCCATGGCGATGACCATGAGCGCGACCACGAACAGCTCATAATACTGCATGTTCCAAGAGAGCGTGCCAAAATACTCCCGCATCATATCGATGAAAAATTGCATACTTCCGCCTCCGTTCCTATGGCATCACTTTAGCATATTTTTAGCACGAATGCAACAAAAACGATGCGTGTTTGCGACACAAAAAAACGGCAAGCGCGATGCTTGCCGTCCAAGACGATGGGTTTATTGCAGCGTCAGCACGCCGTCCTCTACGGTGAATTGGAGCGTGACCGTTTCCTGCGGCTCCGTGTCCGTTTCCCAAGCCCGCGCATAGGTCAGCGTCACGGTGGCGGTGCCGTTTTGCAGCGGGTAGAAGGTGAAGGTGGTCGTACCGCCTGCGCCATCCATGCCTTCCGTGCCGGCGGTTTGGACGTATACGCTCTTGCAAAGCACGACGGCTTCGTCGGAGCAAGCCATTGCCCAGTCATAGCCCGTGGTGGGGTTGGCGTCCTTGGTCAGGGTGTAGGGCGTCGTTTCGGTGCAGGTCACCTGCTTTTGGTCGTCCACCTTGATGAAGTAGACGGAGGTCGTGCCGCTTTCGGCGTCCCAAGGCTGGGCATAGGTGGCGGTGAGGGTGGTGACGCCCGCTTTGAGACCGGTGAACGTGAGGACTTCTCTGCCGCCTACGCCGACGGCGTCATCCGTTGCATCGGATTCAAATTCCTGCGTAAAGGAGACGATGGAAGGGTCGGCGATGGAGAACGTCCATTCGTAGCCCGTGGTGGGGTTGGAATCGAGTACGAGGGCACATGCCGTGGTTTCATCGGGGTTCGACTGCTTGGCACAGCCTGCGATGCAGGCGATGCAAAGGACTGCCAACAGAATACAAGTAAAGCGTTTCATAATCAAGCCTCCTGATATTGATATTGTTGCATCAACGCCTCGTTGTGCGCAGCATCGCGGATACCCGCCATGTGCATCATATCGAGACGACAGCGTTTGGAAAGGTCTTCGGCAGCGTCCGTGCGCCCCAAGGTGGGGTCGGGATATTCGGGCGCGCCGATGTGCAGCGTGCAGCACGGGTCTTTCTTGAACAGACGATACAGCCCTTTGGGCGGGCGGAAGGAGATGGTCAGCGGCACGACGGGCACTTGGTGCTCCACCGCCAGCGCGAACGCCGTCTTTTTGAACGGGCGGATTGGGGTGTAGTAGTACCACATACTCGCTTCGGGATAGACGTGCAGCCAACGGCCCTCGTTGAGCACCGTGTCCAGCGCATCGTGGAACCGCCGCACGGCATGGCGCCCGTCCTTTTGTACGTTTGGCACGGGAATCGCCCCCACCGCACGGTACAGGAAGTTGGACTTGTTCTGCATGTTGGTGCGCCAAATGGGGTACGCGCAGTTGCGAAACGGGAACCCACAGCTGAGAATGATGAAATCCCAATATGCCACATGGTTGCACACCGTCACAAACGGCTTGTGCCGCAAAGCCTTGGGCAGCTTGCCCTCGACCTTTAGCGCATAGCGGATGCGGCAAAGCGGCTTGGCAAACCCGTGAAACAGAACGCGCATCCAAAATTGCTTGCAGCGAAACGATTTGGAACGGTCGAGAAACGGGTAATCGCCGGAAAGATCCACGGGACAATCGGGCGCCACCTGCAGCATGTGCGCGTCCTGCGCACGGGGATACACATAACCCAATTGCGGGCAGTATGGTTCGTTCAAGAAAGCTCCTTTCATCTTGCAACACCGATTGTCGCAACAAAAGGTTGCGCAAACGGAGCCATCGAATTCGAAAACGTTTTCTCATTTTTGAAGACTCTTTCGATAACAGAAGTGGAGCAGAAAGTGGTGCAGTTTGCAACAGCTTGTTTGCATGTATGCCGTCACAAGGGGAACGACGCTGCGCATATGGTATCAGTAGGATGGGCAAAACGATGTTTTGGTTGGCAGTATCGGTGGTGTGTGCCGCCGTAGGTGGTGCGCTGGGGTGGTTCTTCGGCGGATGGGACGGGTTGTTTTATGCACTGGTGGCGATGGTCGCCATCGACTATATCACAGGGGTGCTCTGCGCGATCTCGGAGCACAAGATCAGCAGCGAGGTCGGGTTTCGCGGCATCAGCCGCAAGGTTCTCATATTCATCTTGGTTGGGGTGGCACATTTGGTCGATACACTTCTGCTCGGCGAGGGCAGCGCGCTGCGCACGGCGGTGCTGCTGTTCTATTGCGTGAACGAGTGCGTGTCCATACTGGAAAACGCCGCAAAGCTCGGACTGCCCATCCCGGAGAAGTTTCGCTCCGTGCTGGCGCAGATCAAACGCCGCACGGAGGACGATTCCGACGCGGACGAACCGAAGCCCGACAAAACGGAGGCGGCAAAGCCGTCGGATCCGCCCGAAAAACAATAAATTTCGCGGCGGTGCTTGTAAGAAACCGTTCCTTCTGATAGAATGTGATGGTAAAACAAATCGGAATCGGAAGGGGAAAACGGGATGCGAACATTGACGATATTGCGGCGCAAGTGCTTCGTCGCGTGCCTTGCCAAGATGCGGGTCTATCTGGAGGACGCGCAAAACGACGAGCTGACCATCCATGACGTGCCGTGCCGCTTGCTTGGCACGCTCAAAAACGGGGAGGAAGCGTCTTATTCCATCGGGGACGAGGCGGCGCGCATCTTCGTGATTGCGGACAAAATGAGCAAGGAATACTGCAACGAGGTGTACCCGCTGCCTGCGGGGACGGAGGACGTGCGGCTTTGCGGCGCGAACCGCTACAATCCCGCCAACGGCAACGCGTTCGTCTTTGACGGCGCAGAGAGCCAAGAAACGGCGGCAAACCGCAAGCACGGCGTGCGCAAGGGCTTGCTTGTGCTGCTCATTGCGCTGGCGGTCGGCTTGACGGTGGGGTTTGTCAGCAGCTACTTGGTGCGGCGCGCCCTATCGAGCAAGCCGCAGACCTTTACCGCAGAGAATCTTTGCATCACCCTGACGAGCCGCTTTTGCGAAGTGGAACAGGAAGACTATGTGGCGTGCTACCAAACCAACGAGGTGGCGGTGATGATCAGCATGGAGGACGTGAGCGCCGTGCCGCAGCTCGTGGACGCCACGGAAGCGACCTACGCCAAACTCATGATTGCGTATACGGGCGTGGACGCCACCGTTCTGGAAGCGAACGGGCAAACCTACTTCGTATACCAATATGCGGTGGACGAAGCGGGCACCCTCTGCGACTACTGTACCTGCATCAAAAAGAACGGCGCCGCGTTTTGGACGGTGCAGTTTGCCTGCAAGGACGACGACTACGCACGGTACGAGGCGACATTCTTAGACTACGCCGCATCCATCACCTTTACGGAAGAATAAGAATACGCTTTCGGGCGCTTTGCAGGACGCGAGGCGCCCGTTTCTTGTTGCGGCAAATGGGGATTGCATTTTTCGCCCGTATCCTTTATAATGAAAAGGAAGGGCGCAATCCCTTGGCTTGATAAATTGAAAGGAGCTACATTATGGGACTCATTAAAGCGGGCATTGGCGCGCTGGGCGGCACGTTGGCCGACCAATGGAAAGAGTTTTTCTACTGTGAAGCGTTGGAAAAGGACGTGCTGGTCACAAAGGGACAAAAGCGCGTCAGCGGACGTTCCTCCAATACGAAGGCAAGCGACAACATCATCTCCAACGGTTCCGTCATCGCCGTGGCAGACGGGCAATGCATGATCATCGTGGATCAAGGCAAGGTGGTCGAAGTGTGTGCCGAGCCGGGCGAATTCAAATACGACACCTCCACCGAGCCGAGCATCTTTTCGGGCAAGCTGGGCACCAGCATCGTTGAGAGCTTCAAGACGCTGGGCCGTCGTTTCACCTTTGGCGGCGACACGGGCAAAGACCAACGCGTCTACTACTTCAACACCAAAGAAATCATCGACAACAAATTCGGCACGGCGAACCCCATCCCGTTCCGCGTGGTCGATCGCAACATCGGGCTGGACATCGACGTTTCGGTGCGCTGCAACGGCGTCTATTCCTACAAAATCGTCGACCCGATCCTGTTTTACACCAACGTCTGCGGCAACGTGACCGCGGCGTACAACCGTTCCGAAATCGACACCCAGCTCAAGACCGAGTTCGTCAGCGCCTTGCAGCCGGCATTCGCCAAAATTTCCGACTTAGAAGTGCGTCCCAATCAGCTTCCCGCCCACGCGGAGGATCTGAGCGAGGCGATGAACGAAGCGCTCACCAAGAAGTGGGGCGACATCCGCGGTCTGGCGGTGGTTTCCATCGCGCTCAACCCGATCACCCTGCCGGAGGAAGACGCCGAGATGATCAAGTCGGCGCAGCGTGCGGCAGTCCTGCGCGATCCGACGATGGCGGCGGCGACGCTGGTTTCGGCACAGTCCGAGGCAATGAAGGCGGCGGCATCCAACGAAAACGGCGCCATGATGGGCTTTATGGGGCTTGGCATGGCACAGAACGCGGGCGGCGTCAACGCGCAAAACCTGTTCCAAATGGGACAGCAGCAAGCGCAGCAGCCGCAGCAGGCGCAGCCCCAAGCGGCGCCCGCAAACGGTTGGAAATGCAAGTGCGGCGCGGTGGTGACGGGCAAGTTCTGTCCCGAATGCGGCGCCAAGAAGCCCGAAGAAACGGCAGGCTGGACGTGCAAGTGCGGCGCGGTCAACAAGGGCCGCTTCTGCGCGGAGTGCGGCGCCAAAAAGCCTGAGGAAGCGCCGCTGTATCGGTGCGACAAATGCGGCTGGGAGCCCAAAGACCCAAAGAATCCGCCGCGTTTCTGCCCTGAGTGCGGCGACCCGTTTGACGACAAAGACAAGCGATAACAAGGAGCCAAAGCGGGCGCAGCGATCCTGCGCCCGTTTCTATTTGATAAGATGGAACAAACACTCATAGAACACAAATGTCCCCAATGCGGCGGCGCGCTCTCGTTTGATACGTCGTCGCAAAAGCTGCTGTGCCCATTTTGCGGCGCATCGTTTTTGCCCATCGAGCTGCTGTCAAACGACGACGGGCTGCACGACAAGGCTGCGTCCGCCAAGCAGCAAAAGCAGCCGCGCACCGATTGGCAGGCGGGCGAACAGGACGGCATGTTCGTCTATGTGTGCGGCGCCTGCGGCGGCGAAGTCATCGGCGATGAAACGCTCGCTGCCACCGCCTGCCCGTTTTGCGGAAATCCCGTGGTCATGCAGCGCCAATTCCAAGGCGACTTGCGGCCCGATCTGGTCATTCCGTTCAAGCTGGACAAGGAGACGGCGAAGCGCGCCTTCCGCAACAATCTCAAGGGCAAGCGGCTGTTGCCCAAGGTGTTCAAAAGCGCCGCCCACATCGACGAGATCAAGGGCGTCTACGTCCCATATTGGCTGTTTTCCGCCGATATTTCCGCCAAGATCGACTATCGCGCCACCCGCGTGCGCAGCTGGGTTGTCGGGGAAACCGAATTCACCGAAACAAGCTATTATTCCGTTTTGCGGGGCGGCAACGCGTCCTTTGCAAACGTGCCGGTAGACGGCTCCAAAAAGATGCCCGACGATCTGATGGAATCCTTGGAACCCTTCGATGTGCGGGACGCGGTGGATTTTCAAACGGCATATTTGGCGGGGTATTTGGCAGATCGGTACGACCAAAGCGAGGCGTCGTGCCGCGTGCGTGCCGCGTCGCGCATCAAGAAGGGCGCGGAGACGCTGTACGCCGATACGGTGCGCGGCTACGCCGCCGTCAAGGTGCAAAGCAGTCGGATCGAAACGCAGGCGCACGCGTCCCAATACGCGCTGCTGCCCGTGTGGCTGCTCACCACCAAATGGAAGGGGCAAACCTACCTGTTCGCCATGAACGGGCAGACGGGCAAATTCGTCGGCACGCTGCCGATGGACAAGGGCGCATACTGGCGCACTTGGGCGCTGTTCGGCGCCCTGTTTGCCGCCATTGGCGTCGCCGCCGTCCTGTGGCTGCATTACGGCTGCAATCCGCGCTACGACCCAAACGACTACCCCACCTATGTGACGGAACAGCAGGCGATTTCGCCCGTCGATGCGGAGGCGATTCTATGAAACGAATCCTCTTGCCCATCCTGCTTTGCGTGCTGCTGCTGGTTCCCACGGCATCGTCCTTGGCAAATTCCGAAGGCTCCGGGCTGCCGCTTGTGGTGGATGCGGGCGACCTGCTCACCGCCGACGAAGAAGCCGCGCTGACGGTGCGATTGAACAAAATTGCATCGGTGCGCGCCTGTGAAGTCATCGTCGTGACCGTCAAAACGCTTGGCACAAAATCCTCCCAAGCGTATGCGGACGACTACTTCGACGAGAATGGCTATGGGTATGGCGCATACGACAGCGGCGTGCTGCTTTTGGTGTGCTTGGAGGAGCGCGATTGGGCGGTCTCCACGCACCAATTCGGTCAATACGCGCTGACGGACGCGGGACTCGAACAGTTGGAAGACGCGTTCCGACCCGACTTGACCGACGGCAATTACATGCAAGCCTTCCTCGATTATGCCGAAACGTGTGATTGGCTGTTGGCACAGGCGCGTGACGGCAAACCGTATTACGGCGAGCTGTCCGTGCTGCTGCTGGTCATCGCGGTGGGCGTGGGGCTTGCGCTTGCGTTCATCCCCGTTTCGGTGATGAAAAAGCGGCTCAACACCGTGGCGCCGCGTGACACGGCAAACGAATACCTCAAAAAAGGCTCGCTCACCGTCACGCAGTCGCAAGACCTGTTCCTCTACAAAAACGTGGTCACCGTCCACATCCCAAAGTCTTCCGGCGGCGGCAGCGGCGGCGGCTCCCACGTTTCCTCGTCGGGAAGCACCCACGGGGGCAGCAGCGGAAAATTCTAAAGCGCGACAAAAAAACCGTCACGGGCGATTGCCTGTGACGGTGCTTTTTTTTGATTAGGCTTGCGGGGTGGGCGTTTGCGGTTTGGGCGCTTGCGGCTTGTTGCTGCGGGGACGGCGGCGATACTTGTTGTTGCTCTGTCCGCCGCTTGTGGGCTTTGCGGAAGGCTGTGCAGGCTGCTGCGCGTTTTTGATCTTCTCGCCGGGCAGCGTTTCGATGCCGCTCTTTTGTGGCTGCTGCTTGGGTGCTTGCTGCTGCCTTGGCGCTTGCTGCTTGGGTGCTTGCTGCTGCTTGGGCGCTTGCGGCGTCTGTGCAACGGGCGCGGCAGGCTTTTGCGCGTCCTGCCGACGCGGTTGCGGGCGACGCTGCTGCTGCCGCTGCGGCTGCTTTGCGGGCGTCGTGTCGTCGGCGGGCTTCTCGGCGGAAGCGGGTTCGGGACGCGGTGCGCGGCGCTGCGGGCGACGCAGGTTGTTCATGGCCGCCTTGCGGAAGCCGTCCTCTGCGGTGGTTTCCTGCGCGTCCAAGTCGGACTGCTTCTTTGCTTCCAGCGCGATTTCGGGCAGCGGCTCGCCGGACGGGGCGATGTGTGTGTAGGGATACTCCCGCATGTCGATGGTGCCGTCGGGCATCATCAGGCGCACCTTGGTTTTTTCGGTGATCACGTTGTTTTCGACCACCGTGCCGACGCCGTCGATGGTGACGACTTCCTTGCCGGGGCGCGGCATCTTCTTGTGCATGGTGTCATAAGAGGATTGCTCGTATTGGAGACAGCACATCAGTCTGCCGCAAAGTCCGGAAATTTTGGTGGGGCTCAACGAAAGGTTTTGCTCCTTTGCCATCTTGATGGAGACGGGGCGGAAGTCATCCAAGAACGTTTTGCAGCACACGGGGCGTCCGCAGGAGCCCAACCCGCCCAGCATTTTCGCCTCATCGCGCACGCCGATTTGCCGCAGCTCGATGCGCGTTTTCAGCACATAGGCAAGGTCTTTGACCAGCTCACGAAAATCGACGCGCTCGTCCGCTGTAAAGTAGAACACCACCTTGCTGCCGTTGAACGTGTATTCCACATCCACCAGCTTCATGTCCAAATTGTGTTGGGCGATCTTCTCGACGCAAACGCGATAGGCGTCCGCCTCCTTGCCCGCATAATACGTGCGCAGACGGCGGTCGTCATCCGATGCGATGCGCAAAACGGGCTTCAGGGGCGCGACGATTTCGGATTCCTCGACTTCCTTCGGCGCGTTGGTGACGTCGCCGAACTCCAGTCCCCGCGCCGTCTCTACGATGACGCCGTCGCCCTCTTGAATGGGCAGATCCAGCGGATCGAAGTAGTAGATGCGTCCGCTTGTTTTGAATTTGACTCCGATTACTTGTACCATTATTCGTTCATGGCAGCTTTGCCAAGATCCAATCTAAAGTTTGACTTGGGGCGGCTTGGCTGAACAACATTTTCTTCGCCTCCAAAGCCACACCTATCATACCTTGAATTTGCGCCGTTGTAAAGGTCGCCGCGAAAATCTTTTGCAGGGGAATGCAGTCGATGTTTTGAAAGTCGGACACGCCGCATTGCCGCTTGAGCACGTCGGCGCACAGCGAAAGCAGCACATCCAAGAAGCGATCGACGAGCGCTGCCGACACGCGCTTCTTCTTTTTGCCCTCGTCCTCCTGCTCGGCGTCGTCCGTTTCGACGCGGGTGCAGAGCGCTTGGGCTTCGGGATAGGGGCGCATACCTTGGGCGTATTGCGAAAGCGCGCGCAGGGCTTCGGTGCGAAACGACAAATTCGCAGGCTCGGCAAACGCCCTTGCGCGGTCAAGCACGCCGTCGGAACACTTGGCGCAAAGCTGTGCCGTTTGGGGCGCGACGCCTTCGCGGACAAGCTGCTGTGCCACCGTTTCCCAAGGCTCGCTCTCGGCGCGCAGCAGCATGCAGCGGGAACGGATGGTGGGCAGCAGCCCGTTTTCCAAGCCCGTCAAAAGCAGCAGCGTGTCGGGCGGCGGCTCCTCGAATGTTTTGAGCAGCGCATTTTGGCACTGCAGGTTCATCTTGTGCGCATCGGAAAGCAGGACACAGCGACGGCCGCGGTCAAACGCCTGCTGATTGAGCAAGTGCAACAGATCGCGCACGACGGCTGCGGAGTGATCTGTGGCGTTGAGAAAGAAGGGACTTTCGGAAAGCTTTTCGGTTTCGTCCGAGTGGAGCAAAAAGCGTGCCGCAGCGCGCAGCGCAAAGGCGTCTTGCCCGCTGTCGTGCGGCCCCGCCAAAAAGATGGCGTGGGGCGCGTCGCCGCGCGCGATGATGGGCAGCCAATCGTCTCTATGCATCGTCGCCCTCCAAAAGCATGGCGCGCAGCGGTTCGGTGGGGCTGATGCAAAGTGCGCGCAGCACGCCCGCCTCGTCGGTATAGCGGATGCAAAGCGCCGCGTCGCGCTTGCCCACAAAGGCGCGTGCGTCGTTCTTGGCGTCGGACGGGGCATAAGCGCCCATCGAAGTGATGCGGTTTAGAGAAATGGCGGCAAGCAGCTTTTCGCGCGTGCCGACCACACGATACGCCTCGAACGCATCGTCGAAAAGCAGATAGCGGTACGACACCAGCCGCTTGCGATAGACCAGATAGCCAATTCCAAGCAGCACCGCATACAGCACCGCATGGACGGGCAGGGAGGGGAAGGACGTCTTTTTGCAGATGTAGTTTGCCAACAGGATGACCAAAATCACCCCGCCCAACAGCACGAGATACAACGCGCCGTCGCTGCGAAGGATGCGTTTTTTGGGTGCGCACAGCTCTGTGCGGCGCAAAACATGCTTCTTGCTTGCCATGCACCCATTGTACAACAAAAAGATGCGTTCGTCAATCAAACGGAAGGAATTAAAAGGATTTGAGAGGATTAAAGAGATTTTGAACGGGGTTTGCAAATTTCAATCGAATTTGCGCTTTGCAAAACACCCCCTTGCTTGCTAAAATGAACTTCGCACCGTTCCTCAGTAGCTCAACGGCAGAGCATTCGGCTGTTAACCGAAGGGTTGTCTGTTCGAATCAGACCTGGGGAGCCAGAAAAACACCCTTCTGTCCGTCGGAGAGAGGGGTGTTTTTCAATGAAATTTGCCCCGGCAGTAGGGGACGATGCCCACATCGTCCCGCATGTTGCGTGATTCGCCATTCGCCAGCGGCGCTCGTCGCCATGTACTCCGCTTGGTTCGCAATGGCTCCTTCGGCTTTGCCTCATCCGCATTGCGCACCCGCTTCGTCATGGCTCCTCTCCGCTCGTCGGCGCGGACTTCGCTTCACTTGCGGCGCTTTCTGCGGAAAGCGCCGTTCGCTGCTCCGTCGCGCCTCCTCTCCGCAAAAGGTCACGCTCGCTTCGGCTACGCCCTTCTTGACGCGGGCGTTACGCCTATCGCTTCGCTACCAACCTTTTGCGGGAACACCCGTGTACACATTTTTCGGGAAAGGGAACGTTCGCAGCGCTGTCAACCTTTTGCGGGAACACCCGTGTACACATTTTTCGGGAAAGGGAACGTTCGCAGCGCTGTCAACCTTTTGCGGGAACACCCGTGTACACATTTTTCGGGAAAGGGAACATTCGCGGCGCTGTCAACCTTTTGCGGGGAACCCCGTTTACACGCTTTTCGGGAAAGGGAATGCCCAAAGCGCCCAAATTTTGTAGGGGCGGATACCATCCGCCAGCCCGTGTTTGCGCACACACTTTTCAGAAAAGGCGTGCAAACAGCATTCCCATGTCATCCTGCGCTTCTGCGAAGGATCTCGCGTTTAAGCGGGAGATTCTTCCTTGCTGTGCTGCGTCAGAATGACAACGGGGACGGAAAATACGCAGGTTTGTTGATCGTTTCATTGGAACACCCGCGTACACGCTTTTCGGGGAAGGTACGCTAAAAACGCGCCCTCTGTCATCCTAAGGATCTCGTACGCAAGTGGGTGACTCCTCCGCGCCCCGCTCTGTGGCGCGGACTGCGCGTGAATTACGCTCTTTCCCCAAAAGTGCCGACGGACGACGAAAAAACAGAGCAGGCCGCGTCGCGAAATGACTTGCAAAGCGCTTTCCGACGTTCTAAACTTCTTGCACAATGCGGCCAAGTTTCGAATGAAGGAGTAAGCGCTTTCACACAAGGCCAATCAAAGAAGACTGTTTCCAAAGCGGAAGCAGTCTTTTTGGTGCGGCGGCGCAAATGCCAGATACGAAAAACCGCCCCCGAATGGGAGCGGTCTTGGGATTGTCTCGTTCAGAGCACCATTGCGATGATGGCAAAGGCTACGCCAAACAGCATCAACCCTGCCAACACCCAACAGATGATTTGAATGGTTCTGCGTTTCATGGCGCAATCATCCTTCTACGCTGACTTTGATCGCGTACACGTTGTCGCTGATGACGGCGTCCTTGGTGAACTGCTCGTACCAGTACAGCGATGCGTATTCGTTGTAGGCGCCGGGGAAGAAGTCGAACTTGATGATGCCGCTTTGGGCGTCGTCGTAGCACAGGGTGCCTTCGACCTTCTTAAAGATGTACACGTTGCAGCAGGCTTCGGTGGTGACATTGCCGTCGTCATCCTTGACTTCGTCCACATCCACATAGTACGCGCCGAACGCGCCGATCTCCGCCGTGCGCACCATCTGATAGAAGTCTTGCGTATCGGTCGACGTGCCGGAAACGGCGTCGCCGATGGCGTCTGCCACATCGGAAGCGTCCGAAGCTGTGGAATCGGTGCTGCTCGGAATGAGATAGGAATAATCTTCGTAGCCCACAACGTACGGCGCAGGGATCTTGTCGCTGCTCTTGTAGGTGAAGATGTTGTCGTCGCTCGCCTTGAGGGTGTCAAACTGCGCCGCGTCGGCAACGATCGTTCCGTAAACGTCCTTCGCCTCTTGACGGCTGGGCTTGGAGATCTCAATCATTTCGACATAGTAGTAATCTTCCGGCACATAGACGGGCACATAGCTGCCGTAGTACTGGTACATGGTCATCATCGCGCTGTAATCGCCCGCGTTGGTGCCCGTGTAGTTTTCCTCGACATAGGCTTTGTAGTAGGCTTCCAGCGTTGCATCGTCCGCCGCTTTGTTCTCGATCTTGTAGCTGACGACCTTGGATGCGTACTGGTTGTTCTCGTTGACCATGCACAGGAACTTGTAAAGTTGGCTCTGGTTCATACCGAACGCCGAACGATAATAGGTGCGCAGCTGCGTCTCGTAGTACGAAACGGTGAAGCTGTTGTTGCTTTCCAAGTCGGACTTGATCGCGGATGCGACGGAGTCCACATAGCTCTGTGCGGACGTCGCGCAGGACTGCTTCTCGGCGTCGGTCAGGGCAATGCCCAGCGACGGCGCTTCCGCACGGGCAAGCTTGCCGTACAGCAGCTGCTCTGCGGTGGACTGCTTCAGCGCTTTCCAATTGTCTGCCGTGTAGGTGGCGCTGGTGGAGGAGGACACGTTCATCGCGTTGACTTCGTACAGGGTCGAAAACTCGTACATCTTGACGGTCGCGCCGTCCTTATTCACGATGGTTTCTTGGCGTTGGAACCAGTTGAGACCGAAGGTGTCTTTTTGCAATGCAGCGATCAAGAGGATCAGCGCCACAATGACGATGATGACCGCGATCGTCAGAATCAATTTTTTGATGTTTTTCTTTTTCATGGATTTGTCTTCCTTTGCTCACGTAGAATCTTAAAAATTGTACACTTTTCCGAGGGGATTGTCAACGACTTTCGCAGAAATCTGTTGGATTCGTCAGCCGCAGATACGCCGCCATGCCGCCCGTGCGCCCCTTGTCGCGCCGATGCGAGTACAAACGGAGATCTTCGAAGGTGCAAACGCCCATCTGCGCAATGTTCCGCGCCGCAATTCCGCTTTCCAAGAACTGACAGACGGCGACTTGCCACAGGTCGATGGTCGCCTTGCCCTTTTGGTTGACGCCGCGAAGATTGCACAGCGGATAGTCTTTAAGAAACGATTCTGCCACATCGTCGCCCACCTCGAAGCAACGCGGGCAGATCGACGGGCCGACGCCTGCCAAAAGCTTTGCGGGATCGGTGCCAAACTGCTTTTGCATCATGCGCACCACCTCGCTGCCGATGCGCGCCTGTGCGCCGCGCCAGCCCGCATGACACAGCCCGATGGCACGGTGTTGGGCGTCGTAAAAGAAGAACGCCATGCAGTCGGCATGACCCGTCACCAGCGTGACGCGGGGATCGTCGGTCACCAGCCCGTCGCAAGGCGGCAGCGATGGCTTCAGATAGCCGCGTCCGCAGTCCGCGCCGTCCACGCTCAAGACCGTCGTCCCATGCTCGTAGGTGTCCATCACCATGCTTTCCCACGGGATGCCCGCCGCCGCGCTGAAGATGCGATAGTTCTGCATGACGTTTTCGCGCTGTTCAGGCCGTGTGAAGCTGAGATTTAAAGAGGCGAAACAGCCCGCGGACACGCCGCCCATGCGCGCCGTAAAGCCGTGATCGATTCCGCTGCAAGCCGAAAAAGCGGGCAGCGTGTACAGCCCCACGCCGTCCGTTTCCCGATAGGCAAAAGCGGGAATGATGCTTTGATATGCGGCAGCAAACTGTTCTCGTGTCATTTTTCGTCCAACAGGCGCTGCAATTCTTGCAGGAAAGTCTGGGAATCCTTGAACTCGCGGTAGACGGAGGCAAACCGCACATACGCCACTTCGTCCACGTCGCGCAGCTTGCGCATGACCATGTCGCCCACCGCTGCGGTGGAGATTTCGGAATCCAAGGAATTGTTGACCTCGCGGCAGATTTCGTCCACCAAGCGATTTTGCACATCGGCGGGAATGGGGCGCTTCTCACACGCTTTCCGAATGCCGGTGGCAACCTTGTCCCGTTCGAACGGCTCGCGCCGCCCGTCGCGCTTCACGACCATCACGGGGTTCTCCTCCACGCGCTCGAATGTGGTAAACCGTCTGTGGCACGCGATGCATTCCCTGCGCCGCCGAATGTAGAGGCCGTCCTCGCCCGGGCGTGAGTCGATGACCTTGCTGTCCATGTTGCCGCAATACCTGCACTTCATAGGGCTTGTCCTCCTTGTTTGTGGTGCGCAATGCAAGCACACCACCACATGTTGCGATTATACCATACTCTTTTCGCTTATGCCATAGGTTTTTGCACATTTGCCGTGCGGCTTACAGCTCCACCAAGATGACGTCCTCCCCCAGCTTGCGAATGCGGCAAAAGGGGATGACCAGATCGTCGTGCCCCTTCAGCACGCCCAGCCAACGCGTCTCGCCCGGCACGATCAATGCCAGCACGCAGCCGGTCTGCATGTCGATTTCCAGATCGCACACGCACCCAAGGCGGGCGCCGTCACACACATTGATGACCTCTCGTTTTTTCAATTCCGAAAACGTGACCTTGCACGTCCATGGCGTTCCACTCTTTTCCATACGGGTTTCCAAGCGCCTCCCTCCGTTCGACACAGCTTATGCAAAATCGCGGCGCGCCATGCCATGCCGTCACGGTTTTTGTGCGTTTTTAATAGTATGAAGGTAAGAACACACGATGCAAGGAGGAACGATATTTGATGCAACAGAACGGAACAAGAGGGAGCGCCTGCTGCTTTACAAGCCAACCCGCCATCGACCCGACGTCGGTGGACAACGTCGTGACGGCGGGATCGGTTTGCTCGGCGGACGGCTGCGTCCCGGAGGCGGCGCCGACCTGCAAATTGGCGACCGCGTATTTCCCCATGCAGGCATATCGGGCGGGATATTGCCCTGCAAAGGCGCTGCAATGTGGGACGCTGTTTCCCGATTTGGTCTCGCCCTATGCCACGGCGTGCACGGAGGGTTAAGCGATGGAAGTATGTGAACAGGCGCTCTTAACGAAGATCGGCGAAGCGCGCTTTGCGTGCGTGGAGCTGCAGCTGTACTTGGACACCCACCCCGACGACGAGGCGGCGACGGCGGACTTCAACTGCTACGCCGAAACGCTGGATCGCCTCATGACGACGTATCACGAGACGTTCGGCCCGCTGGAGAACTTTGGCAACTGTCCCCACACGGCGGGCAGCTGGGTCTATGGCAAATGGCCGTGGCAGCAGTAAGGAGGAACGTGTATGTGGATTTATGAAAAACGACTGGAATACCCCGTCAACATCACCCGCCCCGACGTGCGCATGGCAAAGCTGCTCATGGCGCAGTACGGCGGCCCCGATTCGGAGCTGGGCGCAGCGGTGCGCTATCTGACACAGCGCTACTCCATGCCCGACGACCGCGTCCGCGCCACGCTGACCGACATCGGCACCGAGGAGATGGCGCATTGGGAGATGATCGCCACGATGATTCATCAGTGTATGCAGGGCGCAAGCTGTGAGGAGCTGACCGCCGCAGGCTTGGACGGCTACTATGTGCTGCACAACCATGGCGTCTTCCCCTGCGATCCCAACGGCGTCCCCTTCACCAGCGCGTACATCGCCTGCACCGGCGACCCCATCGCGGATCTCAGTGAGGATATGGCTGCAGAACAAAAGGCGCGTGCAACGTACGAACACCTGATGAACATGACCAACAACTGCCAAATCATCGAGCCGCTGTACTTCCTGCGCGAACGCGAGGTGGTGCATTATCAACGGTTTGGCGAATGCTTGGACATCGTACAGGGCATTTGCAACAACCGCGCTTCCGCCACCTGCCGCTGCAATCGCCGCCGCTGACCCCCAATAAGACTGCTTCCGCTTTGGAAACAGTCTTGAAAGGACAAGCCCACTCGCAAGCGCCGCTTTACGGGGAGGGCGCGGCACGATGATAAGGTATGAAAGGTGTCGTCCCTTTCATTCGTCCTATGCAACTGCTTCGCACATATTTGGGACGCAATCAAAGGCTTTCTGCCCGGTTATTGTTTCTCGTTGGTGAACGTTTTTCTTATCATTTAGCGCTCGGCTATCTCCCAACTTCGAAACCATAAATACTATTTAGAATTGCAATTATGAACGTTTAATTTTGGCATGTCATAATTTGGGCCTTGGCGGTACATAATTAATAGAGGGCAACAACATAGGAAGTTGCCTTAAAGAACTGAATTGATTAGGGGGCAACCATGAAACACATCAGAACGATACTCTGCATTCTGTTAACAGCCATCATGGTGTTTGTGTACTATGTGGCGACGCCGAGCAAGGCGTATGCGGATACTGTTGCGCTGATGAAGTCCATCCGGGCATATGCGGATGGCAACAGTTTCTCTCAAGATACCACGCTTGCATATAGCCCTCTTGTGGGGGAGGACGCGACACTGCGCAGCGAATCCGGAAAAGCGTTTCGCCGCGCGGACGGCGCCACCGAGGCTGTCCTGTATCCCTTCCCCGTTCATTATGAAGCGGACGGCGAGTGGCAGGCCATTGACAACACCCTAATTCCCGTTACGGATGAGACGGGCAAAACGGTATCCTATCGCACGAAGGCCGGCGCCGTTACCGTGCAGTTTGCCACATCCCTTGCAGCGGACGAGCTGGTGCAATACCGTGTTGCCGAAAACAAGTATCTTTCGTGGAGCATTGACGGGATCACCGACGCAACTGTTGCCGTCACCCAAGACACGACGGATGCCACGGCGCTGACAGATGAAGAGCGAGACATGGCGCTGCGCTTTCCCGAGGAGCTTTCTTCTGAGGTACTATATGAGGACGCGGCGAGCGGCACATCTGTTCGATACGTCCTCAATTCGTATATCCTGTCCGAATTCATCACGTTGCATGAAGCCCCCACCGAGAAGGTGGTCTACACCATGACGCTGCACTGCGTGGGTTTAGAGCCCGCAGTCACCGATGACGGCAGCGTCACGTTCGTGGACGAGGACGGCAAAGCACAGCTCATCATGGGCAGTCCCGTCATGGACGATGCGGCAGGCAACACCAGCGACAGCTTTGATGTGTCCCTGACAGATAAGGCAACGACGACTACGGTCGATGCCGACACAACGGTCATTGGCGGTACATACACCTACACCATCGCGCCGGATATGAACTGGCTTAACAGCGACGCCTGCGCCTATCC
This sequence comes from uncultured Christensenella sp., assembly GCA_964426415.1. GTDB lineage: Bacteria > Bacillota > Clostridia > Christensenellales > CAG-138 > UBA3792. The sequence continues at coordinate 4,134 of CAYRQM010000032.1, read as the reverse complement.
TGTGGTGATCGATCCGGACATCCAGACAACGTTCAATGAAAACGTAGAAGATACTTATGTACGGGTGGATGCGGCAACGACCAACTTTTCAACATCAACACGGTTGTCCAACACGCGTGACTATACCGAAACCTTGATCCGAATTAATTGCGGGAGTTTGCCGGCGCTGAACAGCGGCGACATCATTTTGCAGGCGACACTCAATTTGTCACGCAGCAATTCCAACACCAGTACCAACTGCTATCTTGACTGCTACGCCATTGCACCGGATGAGAACGGAAGCAACGCGTGGAGCCCATCCACTGTCACATGGAATACCAAGCCCACCTATATGACGGATGGAGTGGCAAGCCTTGGCGTATCCACCATAGAGAATGGGTTCACAGCCTTCGATGTGACACGCCTGGTTAAGCAATGGTATGGCGACGCCTCTACAAACAATGGTGTCGCATTGTGTGCCGAGAATTCTTCTACGACATTCCGCTCTGCTCAATGCAATGAGGGTAACGCAGGGCATCCGTACTTTTCTCTGATCTATCGCAATGCGACCGGACTGGAAAGCACATGGACGTACTTTAGCCAAAGCGCGGGACGTGCAGGTACCGGCTCGGTCAACGCGTTCTCCGGCAATCTGGTGTGGACCCACAGCGACGCAGCGATTTCAAACGGCACGTTGCCCATCTCCCTTTCTCACACATACAACAACAACGATCGTTTGATTGATATTGGGTATGGCTACGGCTGGCGTTTGAACTACGCCCAGTCCATCAAGTTGGTCAGCATTGCCAACCGCACCGAGACGGCGCAATATTATCAACTCATCGATGGTGACGGGACGCGCCATTACTATCAAGAAAACACGGACGCCGGCATTGACGCCGATTACGTCAACGAATCGGATCTCAACAGCACGTTGACGTTGGACACGACTGCGCACACCATCACGATCACAGACAAGGGCGACAACCAAATGATCTTTGCGTGCGATTCTGCAATGGAGAATGGGCGCTTGACCACCATTGCGGACGCCAACGGGAATCAGACGCTGGTCACCTACAGAACCACTACACTGACCGACCTGCAAATCTCCGCCATACAGGAAAAGCTTGCGGGCAACAGCACGGGCGGACAAACGATTGCCCTTGCCTATACCAACGATCGCCTGTCAAGCATCGATGTGCCAAACGGGCTGGACGTATCTTACACCTACACCGGCGGCCGCTTGACGGGCATTGCTTACGCGGACGGCAAGAGCAGCATGTACCAATACGCGGTCGGAGGGAGCGAGGTACTGGCGCTCACCCGTGCTACCAACATCGATGGGTACAATCTGTGCTACTCCTATATCACGAATCCGTACCGTGTGGCGTCCGTGCAGGAATATGCAGCGGATACCGCCGGGCAGACCATGTCCTTCACTTACGACACCAATAAAACCATCGTGACGGATACGCAATCCCGTCAAACGACTTACTTGTGGGACGACATGGGGCAGCCCATCTGTGTGACCGATTCTGCAGGCCGTGCGGTGTATGCCGCGTACAACAGCGCGGCGCAGACCGTAACGCAGCTCTCCGCAGTGTCCAAGACCCAAAGCACAATCGTCAATCTGCTGCAAAACCATGGCTTTGAGGACAGCAGCAGTACGCCTGTCGATTGGACGCGCAGCAACACGAGCAAAATAACCATCGATTCCGGCATGCGCAAAGAAGGACGTCGTTCGCTGAAGTTCGCGGCGACAACAACGGCGTTGACCGCAACACAACCCGTCACGCTGCAGATCGGCACGACGTATACGCTTTCTGCATACTTCTCGAGCGCCGCCATCGACGGCGCGACGCTCTCCGTCACAAACGGCAGCAGCACATTCACCGGCTCCGCAGTAGAGACCGGCGGCACAGAAGGGACAGACTGGCACATCGGCAGCGTGACCTTTACAGCGGTGTCAACAAGCGCGACCATCACCATTACCGTGCCGGCGGGCAGCGGCACGCTCCATGCGGATTCCGTTCAGCTGGAAGCCAACGCTACGCCCAATCGCTACAATATGCTGGAGAACGCAGACTTTGGCAACGGCACCACGGCGTATGCGGTCAACTACACCACGGTAAATGGCGTAGTCGATCTTTCTGCGGCAGCGTATGCAAGCGCGGCAGCGTCCCACCCCGATCAGTTGGACGATTACGCGTTGTGCCTGCAGAGTTCGGGCGATACCAACACCGTTACCCAAACAATCACGGTCAGCGGTGTGGCAGGCGACACCTACTCCTTCGGTGCATGGCTGCAAAGCGACGACTTCCGCACCACCAGTCAACGCCTTTACTATGTGAATTCCTCCGGCAACTACACAACCCATATGGTAGACATGGGAATTAAGAGCATGACGCTGAGCTTTATCAACAGCAGCGGCGTGGTCAATTACAGCCAAACTACCTACTTCTCATCCGATACCGTAGATTGGCAGTTCGCCAGTGCCGGCGCCGCCGCGCCGTACAATTATGCGCAGATCCAACTCAAAATCTCCTTCATTCGCGGTCGCGGCGCCGTGTATGTGGACGGTCTGCAGCTGTATCGTGAGACGTTCTCACAGGGCTACACCTATGACTCCAACGGCAATCTGGATGGCTACACCTCGCTTTTGGGGCAGGAGAACACCTTCGACTACGATGACAACGACAACCTCACCTCCGCAACCGATGCATTGGGCAACGTGACCTCCTACACCTATGATGCGAATCACAACCTGCTCACGTCCACCAGCGACGAGGGCGTGGTGACCACCAACACCTACAACGCCAAAGGGCAGGTCACCACATCCAAGGTTGGTAACAGCACCAGCTATATCCGCGCCCAAACCACATACGATTCCGCCACCGCGCTTGCCACCGCCGTCACCGACGCACGCGGCAACAGCGTCAGCTACGGCTACGATTCCACCACACGACAGCAGACCACAATAACCGACGCCAAGGGCAACACCGCCACTTATAGCTATGGCAACGCCGCCAACATGCTGCGCCTTGCCTCTTTGACAAGCGACGGCACCGGTACGGTGGGCTATACCTATGACACGTACGGCAAGCTGACACGAATCACACGCGGCGCCACCTACTACAACTTCACTTACGACGACTGGAACAGGGCAGCGGATACCAAGGTGGGCACGGTCACCCTTTCCACCAACGCCTACGACCAATACGGGCGGCTGACCTCCGTGACCTACGGCAGCGGCTTCAAGACGGAGTACACCTACGATTCCTTAGACCGGGTCGCCACTATCTCCCAGCGCACCGACGCCAACAGCGCGTCTCTGCCCGCATATGCCTTTACCTACAATAACGAGGGCGACCTCTACGCCCTGTACAACTACAAGACCGACCGCGTCTCCTTCTTTGAGTACGATCATGCGGGGCGCTGCATGGCAAGTACGGAGAAGACCTTTACCCACACCGCGGGCGCCTTTACGGTGCTGACCATCGGCAGCGTTATTTCCTCCTACGGCTACGAATACGACGCAATGAACCAGCTATCGAAGCTGACCTGCTCCGTAATGGGAAGCTCTTACGACACGATCTACACCTACGACGGCGACGGGCGGCCATTGACTACCACTTTGAGCAACGGCAAAATCGTAACCAATACCTATGACGCCATAGGCCGCCTTACCCAAAAGCGTATAGGCCTAACCAGCAACTACGATACTTCCCTGACCTACCTTGCAGGCGCTAACGGCTCCCAAACCGCCCTGCTTGCCACTTACCGAAACGGCAGCGACAGCGCTTACAGCTATACCTACGATGAGAACGGCAATATCCTTACCATAACCCAGGGAACGGCGATCACTTACTACCAATACGACGCTGCCAACCAGCTGATCCGGGAGGACAACGCCTCCCTGAACCAGTCGTGGACGTACAGCTACGACTCATGGGGCAACCTCCAAAGCAAGAGCCGCTACGCTTATGTGGCAAACGGCGGAACCTTAGGCTCCTGCCTGGAGACCCTGTCCTATACCTACGGCAACAGCACATGGGCCGATCAGCTCACAAGCTACAACGGGCAGTTCATTGCCTACGACGCCATGGGCAACCCCACAAGCTACCTTGGCAAAACACTGTCATGGGAAGGCAAGCA
>CAYRQM010000031.1:0-22107 GCA_964426415.1 uncultured Christensenella sp. | reverse complement strand
ATCCGCCAGCCGTTCCCCGTTGTCATTCTGACGCAGCGAAGCAAGGAAGAATCTCCCGCTTGCGTGCGAGATCCAAAGGCTTTGCCTCAGGATGACAGGGGGAGTGCTATTAGCGCTTTCTTTCCAGAAAATCGTGTACACGCGGTTCCCCACAATACAAGAAAAGCGGGTGCAAACGCACCCGTCATAAAATCTGTTGTGGGATAAACTGCAGATGGTCGGCGGCGACCAAGCGATACTGCACGCCGTTGTGCAAGCCGAGAAAGGCGTGTTCCTGCGCTTTGCCGTGCAGGTGGCCGTACACCACCGTTTGCACCTGTCGCGCCTCGACCATGTCCGCAAATTCGGTGGCGGCGCCGTTTTCCGCAAACGGCGGATAGTGCAGCATGACGATGTTTTGCGTGTCCTTGGGCAGCGAGTCCATCGAAAGCGTGAGGCGAATTTTCTCTCGCTCGAAGATTTTGCGGTCTTTGGTTTCGGAATAGGCGGTACACGGCGGCGCAATCCATCCCCGCGTGCCCGCGATTGCCACGTCCCCAAAGCGGAAGACGTCGTTTTGCAGCGCATGGATGCTTGCGGGAAGGGCGTTTTTGACTTGGGTGTAGCTTGACCACCAGTAGTCGTGATTGCCGCGCAGCAGCAGCTTTTCGCCTTTGAGCGACGCCAAGAAGTCGAAATCGGGCAGCGCGTCCTTCAGGTACATCGCCCAGCTCACATCGCCGGGAATCAGCACCAGCGCATCGTCCTCCACCACATCCTGCCACGCCTCGTACAAGCGCTGCGTGTGATCCTGCCACCGTGAGCCGAATACATCCATCGCCTTATCCGAAACGCCATGGCTCAGGTGTAGGTCTCCGATTGCATAGATATGGGGCATGATGGCTCCTGTCAGTCGTCTTCGTCAGAAATATCTTCTTCCAGCGGGTCGTCCGCTTCGTCGGAACGGACTTTGTCCGCAAGAATCTCCAAATCTGCCTGCCGCTTTTGCTCGCGCAGACAGTCCTCGCAAAGATCCCGCCCCGGCACGGCGGGGTTTTCGCCGCATTCGCTGCAAAGAACGGGCTCCTCCGATTCAACGACGTTGCGCCGACTGCGCTCTGCGGCGCACACGCGACACATGGTCTCGTTGCCGCGCAGATAGTTCAGCTCGCAAATGGGACATTTTCTCAGTGCCATAGCAGATTCCTCTCGCATTTTGTTCAAAGCATAGTATGCAGAGAACAAGTCATTCTGTCAAGCCCTTTTTAGTCGTTCGCAGAATCTTTTTCGGCGGTATGGTCTGCCCAGATTTGCCCAATCCGCAAAAGCAGCTCCGCCTGCCCGTCGCCCGTCTCGGCGGAATACGGAATCGCGTACGGCGGCGCGCCCAACAGCTTGGCGTTGGCGTTGGCCTGGATTTTGCGCTGTCCGCGGGTGAGCTTGTCGGCTTTCGTGGCGATCAGCGTGTAGGGAATCCCGTAGTACATCAGATAGCGGAACATCTGCACGTCGTCCGCGGTTGGCGCGTGGCGAATGTCCAACAGCAAAAACAGATGATCCACGCGGCCGCTGCCAAGGTATGCTTCCATCAGCGCGCCCCACGTCTGCTGCTCCGTCTTGGACGCCTTTGCAAACCCGTATCCCGGCAAATCCACCAAGTAGAAGGCGTGGTTGATGAGGAAGAAATTGATGAGCCGCGTCTTGCCCGGCTGCTGACTGATGCGCGCCAGCTTGTGGTTGCGGCACAGACTGTTGATGAGGCTCGATTTGCCCACGTTGCTCTTGCCCACCACCGCGATTTCGCAGGGAAGACGGTCGGGGTACGCGGCGGACAGCCCGGCGCTGGTGACAAAGGTCGCCTGTTTAATTTGAAAGTTTTGTTCCATACGCACAGTATACAGGGAAAATTCACATTTCGCAACATCTTCGTTTACAAATCCTTCACGGCGCGTGGCGAGGGACATGGTACAATTATGGTACAAGTATACGCTCTGCGGCAAAGCGTCGGATGCGGCAGAGGTGGCTACGCCAAGAAAGGGAGCCTATGGGTCTGTTTCATTCATCCGATATCGGGTTGGATTTGGGCACGAGCAACATTCTTGCTTATGTGCGCGGAAAGGGGATTGTCCTGCGGGAGCCCTGCATTGCGGCGGTCGAGCGCGGCACGGGCAAGCTGGTGGCAATCGGCGCCGAAGCGAAGGAGATGGTGGGGCGTGCGCCCGACAATCTCATCCTTGTGCGGCCCATGCAGGACGGCGTGATCTCCAATTTCGACGCGACGGAACGGATGCTGACGCTGTTCTTCAATCGCATCGTGGGCAGCCGCATCTTCTTTAAGCCGCGTGCGGTGGTGGCGGTTCCGTCGATGGCGACGGAGGTCGAAAAGCGTGCCGTCATCGAGACGACCGAGGGCGCGGGTGCGCGGTACACCTTCCTGCTGGAAGAGCCGGTCGCTGCCGCCATCGGTGCGGGCATCGACATTTTGGCGGCGAAGGGCAATATGGTGCTGGACATCGGCGCAGGCACCTGCGATATGGTCATCACGTCCATGGGCAAGGCGGTGCGGCACGATTCGCTGCGCATCGGAGGCGATCGGTTTGACGCCGACATCGTGCGCTATCTCAAGCGGCAGCACGGCGTTGTCATCGGCATTCGCGCGGCGGAGGAGCTGAAAATCCAATTCGCATCGGCATATCCGCGCAAGGACGAGCTGATGATGGACGTGCGCGGGCGTTCCTTGGGCGGTGGGCTGCCCGTACAGCTTTCCATCGGCTCCAACGAATTGACCTATGCGCTTGCCGAGCCGCTGCGCAGCATCACCGAATCGTTAAAGGACGTACTGGAATTGACGCCGCCTGAGCTGTCGGGCGACATCGCCACCCGCGGCATTTGTCTGACGGGCGGCGGCGCACAGCTTTACGGGCTGGATCAATACATTTCCGAACAGATGGGGATTCCGTGCTATGTGGCGGAGGATCCCGTCGCCTGCGTCGCCATTGGCTGCGGCAAGGTCTTGGAGGAGCCGAAACGGTACGAGGGCGTCTTGTACGATTACCGTCGCGGCGACTACTACGAAGAATAGCGGGGGAGAGGGCTATGACGGAAACGATGGGCAAAAAAGCGTTGTCGCTGTGCATCCTGCGGGTGCTCGAGCAGCACGCGCACAAGGACGCGCCGCTTTCCACGCGGCAAATCATCGAGCATTTAGAAGCCGATTACGGCATGGTGGCGGAACGCAAGTCGGTCGGCCGCAACCTGCTCCTGCTGGCGGAGATGGGCTTTCCCCTTTCCACCTACCAAGAAAACGGCAGAGGGTACTTTTTGACGGCGGTGGTCGACCCGCGTTTGCAGGCGACGTCGGCGCACGATCCCGTCACGCTGGACGCCTTTTTGCGCGCACCCGCATCCCTGACGGCAAAGGTCAAAATCGAGCAGCTGCAGGACGACGTCCCCATCTACGCCGCCAACGAGACGCCGCTTGTGCTGACCGAAGCGCTGCTGCACACCATCTCCGTGCTGAAGGACGCCATCCGCCGCGGCGTGCAGGTTTCGTTTCTTTACAACGTCGTACAGCCCGACGGCTCCATGGCGCCGCAGCGTCCCACACCGTTCGTGGTTTCGCCTTACGCGCTGTTTTTGGCGGAAGGGCGGTACAACGTCATCGTCGCCATGTCGGGCTATGGCAGGCTTTTGCACTATCGCTGCGATCTGTGTGACGAACTCGTCTGCACCGACGTCGCGGCAAGGCCGCAATCCGAGCTGTCCGAATGCGAAAACGGGCTGGACGTGGCTGCCTATGTGGCGCGGACGGTGTTTCACAGCCCCGAGGCGGAGACGCACACGCTGCTGTGTTCGCGGCATTTGGCGGGCGAGCTGTTCGACGCGTTCGGCGCGGCGGTTACGCTGACGCCCGAGGGCGATACCATTCGCGCATCGGTGGACGCCCCATGGACGGCGGTGCGGCGGTTCCTCCTTTTGAACCTGCGTCATGCCACTCTGCTGGCGCCTGCGTGGCGGCAAAAGCAGCTGCGGGAAGACCTTTCTTCGGCGCTTGCCACCTACCCGCAAGCGTAGGAAACAAACTTTGTTTTGGTTTCGTACAAAATTCGGTTACATTTTTTTGCTACGATACCCATGAGGTAATGCCTATGAATCAACAAAAAAATCTATTATCGCGCACAACAATGGTTCGGCGCTGCCTGCTCTTTGGGCTGGCATGCTTGTTCCTGTTTGGCGCGTGCAGCAACGGCGCCAAGGAGACGACGGCGGACGCGCCGCTGATTGCGGGCGACGACAGCGATCTCTACCAATGGGATCCGTTCTCCGCATCCTCGGTGGTGGCAACCAACGCGCCTGCCGATTCGGCAGTGCCGCCCACCTTCGATCCCGCCGCTTCGCCCAACGCGACGGACGGCGCGGTTGCGACGGATGAAGCGGGCAATCCCATCGTCATCAGCACGCCGCCTTCCGAAAGCGCTTCGCCTGCCACTTCGCTGCTGGGCGGCAAAACCTACCAAAAGGGCGACACCGACGAGATCATTGCGGGCGTGCAGGAAACGTTGATGCACCTTGGGTACATGGACTCCGACGAGCCCACGGAATACTTTGGCAGCAACACGCGTGACGCGCTGCTGCGCTTTCAGCTCCACAACGGGCTCAAGCAGGACGGCATCATCGGGGAAGCGGTTTACGCTTTGCTGACGGGCGGCTCCGCAAAGGAATACGTCATGCAGCTGGGCGACGAGGGCGACGACGTGCAGGAAGTCCAAGATCGTTTGTACGAGCTTGGCTATCTGGACAAGAGCAGCCGCACCGGCACCTTCGGTGAAAAGACGTCCGCCGCCGTGGTTGCGTTCCAAACGGCGAACAGCTTGGAGCCCGACGGCAAGGTGGGTGAGAAGACGCAAAATCAGCTGTACAGCAGCGACGTCGTCGGCAACTACTACAAATACGGCGACACCGACAGCACCATCGTGGCGTACCAAACGCGCCTCATCAAGCTGGGCTATTTGGACGACGATTACGAAGCCAAGGGCAAGATGGACGGCTCCACCGTGACGGCGATCAAGAATTTCCAAGACGCCAACGGGTTGGTGCGTGACGGCTGCCTCGGCCCCGCCACCATGGAACAAATCAACTCCGCCGACGCGGTGAAATACGCGCTGCGCCTTGGCATGAGCGGCAGCACCATCAAGAGCATGCAGAAGCTCCTGTACGGGCTGGGGTATCTCAAAAGCTCTCAGGTGACGGGCTACTTTGGCGAAGTCACCGAAACCGCCGTCAAGACGTTCCAAAAGCGCAACAGCCTCACCCAAGACGGCGCGGTGGGCTCCAAGACGCTGGCTAAGCTTGGCAGCAGCTCGGCAGTCAAGGCGCAGACCACGACGAACAACGATAAGGACGACGACGGCGGCAGCGGCGGCAGCGGCGGCAGCGGCGGTACCACCACATCCAGCGGCGTCGAGAAGTTCATCAGCATCGCCAAGGGCAAGATCGGATGCAAATACGTGCGCGGCGCGAAGGGCTCCAACAGCTTCGACTGCTCCGGCTTCGTATATTGGTGCTTGAACCAAGCGGGCGTCAAGCAGGGTTATCTCACCAGCATCGCGTGGCGCACCTGCTCCAAGTACAAGCGCATCACGTCCATGAGCAGCCTCAAGCGCGGCGACGTGCTGGTGTTTAAGGGCAGCAGCATGGCAACGGGTCATGTGGGCATCTACTTGGGCGACGGGCAAATGATCGACGCCTCCTCCGGCGCAGGACAAGTCCGCATCACCAAAACGGTGCTGACCGGCAACTATTGGAAGAGCCATTTCCTGATGGCATATCGCATCTGGGATTGATGCAGCACAATCAAAATCGACGGACGTTCGCATGGCGGGCGTCCGTTTTTGCACGGCGGCACGCGCCCTTTGGGCAGCGGCTCTTGACAAAGCGACGATTGTGCATATAATAATAGAATAAATGGTAAAAGGGGGTTTGGGCTTTGAAACGGATGCGCTGCGCGATTCTGCTGCTGTGCCTTGTGCTGCTTTGCGTGGCGGCAGGGCATATGCTCACCGTGCACGACGGGCACCATTGCAGCGGGCTCGACTGCCCCATTTGCCAAGCCCACATCCGCGAGCTGCTCGCCTTGGGCGCGGCGCTGCTTTTGCTGTGCGCCCTGCTTGCGTGCCTGTGCCTTGCGTCCCGTTCTTTGCACCGTCCCCACAACGGGCGGCGCACCGACACCCCCATCTCCAACAAAGTTCTCCTGCTCTGCTGACCTTTCTTTGCTCCAAAAAGAACAATAGAAAGGAATACAGTGATGATACAAACAATCGGTCTCGAAAAGAAATTCGATGCATATACCCATCTGCGCTACGACGATCTGACCTTTGAAACGGGCAAGACGTACGTCCTTTTGGGCGCGTCGGGCTGCGGCAAATCCACCCTTTTGAACATGCTGGCGGGCGTCATTACGCCGACCTGCGGGCAAATCCTTTTTGACGGCAAGGACATGGCAAGCGCGAGCCAAAAGCAAAAGGACGCGTTTCGCATCCGTGAAATCGGCTACATCTTCCAAGATTTCAAGCTGATCGAGGACATGACCGTCGAGGATAACATCAACATCCTCAAGCTGGAGCGCGTCGACACGTCCGGCATGGACGAGGTGCTTGCGAGCTTGGGTATTTTGGACAAGAAAAAGAAAAAAGTCCGTCGCCTGTCGGGTGGCGAAAAGCAGCGCGTCGCGGTGGCGCGGGCGTTTGTCAAATATCCCGAAATCATCTTGGCGGACGAGCCGACGGGCAACCTCAACTATGCCATCGGCAAGGGCGTCATCGAGGAAATGATCCGCATCGCGGCGGGCAAGACGCTGGTCGCCGTCACCCATGACGATCGGCTTGCGCCGCTGTTCGACTGCGTGATCGACGTCAACACCATCGTCCACACCGTTTCCGAAAGCGAGGTGCAGGACGTATGATCCAATTCACACTCAAAAACATGCTGACCAAAAAGGTCAAGATTCTGCTGGTCGTGCTGTCCATCGTGCTGTCGGCGTCCGTCGCCATCTTGGCGTACAACGTGGCGCAGCAGGTCGAATCCGGCATCCAAACCACCGCCGCCTACTACGACGTGGTCATCGGGCCTGCGGGCAGCTCCACCCAGCTTGCGATGAACACCATGTTCTTCACCGACGAGCCGCTTGGCACCATTCCCTATTCCGTTGTGGAGGAGCTGCAAGCCAATCCCAACGTGAACGTGGCCGTGCCCTTTACCATGGGCGATTCCTACAATTCCTCCCGCATCATCGGCACCGAGCCGTCGTTCTTGGACACCAAGCATCTCAAAGAGGGAACGCTGTTTGCGGAAACCTTCGAAGCCGTAGTCGGCAGCACGGTGGCGCGGGTCAATGGGCTGTCCATCGGTGACGAGCTGATTACCTCCCACGGGCTTGCCAACAGCGGCGAACAGCACACGGCGACGCCGTTGATTGTGGTGGGCATTTTGGACGAAACGCACACCAATTATGACAACGTCGTCTTCACCGATGTGACCACCGTTTGGGCGATTCACGAACACGAGGAGGACGAGAAACACGACGAAGCGGGCACGGACGCCGCAGCGGCAACCGCCGCGCCCGATGCACAAGCTGCGGGCGGGCACAGCGACGCCGACTTGCACGCCGACGAGGAGGAAGGACACGTCCATTCCGCCGAGGGCGAAGTGTGCGCCATCCTGCTCAAGTGCAAGACGCCGTCCGCCGCCATGACGATCCAAACCTACTACAACGGCAAAGGCTACGACGAGGATGGCACGTCGTATTCGCTGCAGGCGATCATCCCCTCTGCGGTGCTGCGCGACGTGTTGAGCAATGTGGATCTGTCCGCAAAGATCGTCTATGTGCTTTGCATCATCATCCTCATCATGAACATCATCGTCATTTCGGTGATTACGCTGCTCAACCTGTACGATTCCCGCCGCGACATCGCCCTGATGCGGTTGATCGGTGTTTCGGTCAAGAGCATCAACCTGCTGTTCATCATCCAAAACAGCATCATTGGGCTGATCTCCACGGCGGTGGCGTTCGCCGTTTCGCGGCTGTGCCTGTTGCTCCTTTCCGATTTTGTCCAAAGCATGGGCATCGTCTTGACGGTCGGCAAGGTCTTCCCGCTCGAATGGGCAATCATGGCGCTGGTCTTTGTGCTGTCCGTCCTGCCCACCTTCCTTTGCACCATCCAAATGGCGCACAAGGATAGTCTGAACAACTGAGGTACCTATGAAAAAACGCATTCTTCCGCTGTTGCTTGTCGTGCTGCTGCTGTGTTCGATCGCCTGTTCCAAGTCGGTCGATCCGAGCGGCGCCCGCGCCCTGAGCTTCCAAGACGCCACCAGCGTCACGGCGCTCAAAACCATGAACGGCAAAACCGTCACCATCGTCGGCTATATGGCGACGCTGTCGCCCGTCAGCGGCACGTTTATCTACTTGATGAACCTGCCGTACCAAAGCTGCCCGTTCTGCGTGCCCAACACCACGCAGCTCAGCAACACCATGGCGGTCTACGCGCCCGACGGCGACACCTTCCCGTTCACCGATCAGCCGATTCGCGTATACGGGCTGCTGGAGATGGGCGACTTCACCGACGAGTACGGCTACACCTACAACTACCGCATCACCGATGCGACGTACACCATCGTCAAAGCGGAAGATTTGCAGATTGACTTGGATCTGTGGCAGCGCGTCAGCGCGGACGGGCTCGTTTCCGACCTGTACCGCACCTTCGACTACCTGCACTACATCTGCCAATGGACGGAATACCAAGGCCATAACAGCGACGGCGCTGCATGGTATATGTACCCTGCCGACGTCAAGAACTACCTTGCCGACACGAGCGCCTACGGCTACGGCGATCGCGCCGACCCCAACTGGATGCCGTCCTTGCAGGCGCGCATCGAGGCAATCGACGGCGATGCGCTGTCGCCGCTGACCGATCTGCTCATTCGGATGGAAGCGTTGGAAGACAAAGCCATGACCGAGCTGAACAACGGCAACTACCTCTACGACGAGAGCGCCGACAAGTACATTCTCACCAACAACGACGCGCTGTACAACGAGTACTATTCCGTGCTGCGCGACTTCACAAGCTGGCTGTCGTCGTTCGAGCTGTAACCGCTTTGCCGCATTTCCATCGTCGCCGTGAACCCGTTTCGCGGCGGCGCTTTTTTGTTCGTGCGGCGGCAAAGCATGGCAAAAATCGACAAATAATGCCCGCGCCCCTTTTCTTTTTGGGTGGCGCATGGTATACTGACCCCACAAATAGGGGGGCGATTCGGATGCGAAAAGCGATTGCGGCTTTGTTGGCGCTGCTGTGCCTTTGCGGGACGGCTTCCTTCACGTTTGCCGACGCATCCCACGCGACGGCGCGCTGCCGCTTTACCTGCTCCACCCAAGGCGCAAAATTCGACAACGTCCTGCAAATGAGCAACGCGTCCTACATCAAGCTGGACGCCAAAGGCTGGTTTGCATTGGACTGGACAGACCCCATCTCGGTGGTTTGGTGGCAATGGAACGAGCTGCCGACGGACTACATCGTCAAGGAACGCGACGCCAACGGCGAAACGCTGCGGGAGACCGCCTGTTCCGACGCGCAGATTATGTGCAGTTGGCGTGTGGGCGAAGACGTCTGCGGGCTGCTGGTGCAGGTGGCGGCGCCGTCGTCGCTCTGCGCATTGCGCGCCTACACAAAAGAACAAGCCGAACAAGCCAATTTCCTGTTTGCGCCGGTGGCAGAAAAAACCGAGCTGATGGTGCTTTCCGCCCACCCCGACGACGAGTTTGTCATGTTTGGCGGGCTGCTGCCGCTGTACGCGGGCGAACAGGGGCGCACGACCACCGTGGTCTATTTGGCAAACGGCGCCATCCAACGCCACCGCGAAACGCTGCGCGGGCTTTGGACGGCAGGCGTAAAAACCTATCCCATCTTTTTGGGATACACAGACGCGCTTCCCACCGCACGGGAAGAACAGCTCAAACATTTTGGCGGCATGGACTTCGTGGTGGGCAATTTGGTCGCGCTGCTGCGGCAATACCGTCCGGAGGTGGTCGTGACCCATGCGGAGGACGGCGAATACGGGCACGGCGCCCACATCGTTGCCAGCGAAGCCATGCGGCTTGCGGTCACTGCGGCAGCCGACCCCAACCAATATCCCGACAGCGCCGCAGCCTTCGGCGTGTGGCAGGTCAAAAAGCTCTATTTGCACCTGTATGCAGAGAATGGGCTGACCTTGGACGACACCGCACCACTTGCAGCGTTCGGCGGCAAAACGGCGATGCAGGTGGCGACCGACAGCTTTTCGTTCCATCGTTCCCAGCGGGAGGGGTGGGGCAAGGTGATGCGCGCCCGCACCTATGACGGCGCCCAATACGGCTTGTACGCGTCCACCGTCGGCGCCGATACGGGCGCAAACGATCTGTTTGAACACATCGACGAAGCCAACCATACGCCTGCGCCCACCGACACGCCCGCACCCACCGACACGCCCGCACCCACCGACACGCCCGCGCCGACCGATGCGCCTACGCCCACCGATGCGCCCGCCATTGTGGACGTCGCCAAGGAGACGCCGCCCGATGCGCCCGCGCCGCAGCCCACGCACGGCACGGACGTCCTGCGCCTTCCGCCAAAATCCACGCCCGTTTGGCCATGGCTGTTGGGCGGTGGAATGCTGTTGGGACTGGCGGCATTCTTGATTGTCTTAGCGATTCGAAAACGAAGATAAAGAACACGCCTGCTTTTGCAATGCAAGGGCAGGCGTTTTGCTTTATTCGATCAAATCCCGCAGCCGCTGCGCTTCGTCGGGCGAAAGCGGCTTTCCCATCGCCATGCGGTAAAGGCACAGCAAAACCTCGTCAAACGGCGGCGTTTCCACCAATTCGGCGTGTTCCTCCGCCCAATGGGCGACTGCCATGGCGTCGGCGGGCGACAGCGGCGCGCACGGGTCTGTGTCTTGTAACAGCACCTGCAGCGAGCGGCGATGCAAATCGTCCATCGTAACGACGGAGAAGCCTTGACGGGTGCGCGCCTGTTGCGCTTGCTTTTGATTGCCGCGATAGGGGCGCACATCGCGCGGGTCGTCGCCGTATTCCGTGCGCAAGCAGCGAAACAGCTCGAAACAGGCGCGGGCGTCGCACAGCGCGTCATGATGCTGCAAAAGGGGAATCGAAAACGCACGGGTGATCGTGTCCAGCGTGTAGGAGCCGTACAGCGTCCGCGGAAATCGCCGCCGCGCCATTTGCACGGTGCAGCAGGAACGAAGCTTGGGAACGGGCAGCCGATAGCGGCGCAGCATGGCGGTCAGCTGTCCCAAATCGAACGCGGCGTTGTGCGCCAGCACGATGGTGTCGGGCGTGAAGTAGGGGGCAATCTCCCGCCACAGTTCTGGAAAGCGCGGCGCGCCCTCCACCATGCGCGGGGTGATGTGATGCACGGACACGCAAAACGGGTCAAAGCGCGCATCGGGATCGATCAAGTCGCACCGCTGCGTCACCACGTCGTCGCCGTCCGCTATCACCAGCCCGATCTGACAGATCGCGCCGCCCGTATTGTTTGCGGTTTCCACATCCAACGCCGTATAGCGCTGCATGGGCAAAAATGGTGATTCCATGCGCCCAGTATACCACATGTGACGGGAAGCTACAAGAATCTGCAAAAAAGCTGAAAAATGCGGAGCCGACTCTTGCACACTTCTTGGAATCGTGATACACTAAACCGCATTAGATATCATGGGATCGGTTCGAATGAAAAAACAAAAAACCAAGAAACAGTCCTCTTTTTCCCATCTCGTTCCGTGCATCAAGGGATTTACGGGGGTGACGATTGCCACGCCGCTGCTGATGATTGGCGAGGTGGTACTGGAAATCGTCATTCCGCTTTTGATGGCGGCGCTGGTGGACGGCGGACTGTACCACAAGGACACCTATCAACTCAAGGCGCTGCTCGATCGGCTGCCCTATTCCAACAACCTCCAGTTCGTGTTGTGGGTGGGCGGCTTGATGGCGATTGCGTCCTTGCTTTCCTTGCTTTGCGGCGCGCTTGCGGGCCGCACGGCCGCCGTGGCGAGCATGGGCTTTGCCAAGAATCTGCGCATGGCGCTCTTTGGCAAAATCCAAGCCTTCTCCTTCAAAAACACCGATCGGTTCCTCACGTCGTCGCTGGTCATGCGCTGCACGACGGACGTGAACAACCTGCAAAACACCTTCCAACAGCTCATCCGCATCTTCGTCCGCGCCCCCATCATGATGGTGCTGGCGGCGGTGATGGCGTTTGGCATCAACGTGGAGCTGTCCTTCATCTTTGTGGTGGCGCTGCCGCTCATTATCGTGCCGATGATTATTCTCATCTCCATCGGGCGCAAGCGATTCGACATCATGCTCAAAAAGTACGACGACCTGAACGGCTCGGTGCAGGAGAACCTCATCGCGGCGCGGGTGGTCAAGTCCTTTGTGCGCGAGCCCTACGAGGAAGAAAAGTTCAAGCGCAGCGCGGACGATCTGCAGCGCAGCCAAATCTACGCGCAAAAGCTGTTCTCACTGGCGAACCCGATTCAGCTCGGCGTCATGTGGGCGGCGACGGTGGCGCTGTGGGCGTTTGGCGGACGCATGGTCATCGACCCGGCGTCGACGCTGCACGTCGGCGAATTGACGGCGCTGATGAGCTATTCCACGCAGGTCATTTCGTCGCTGACAATGGTCTCCTTCCTCATCATTGGACTGTCCATGACGAAGGTTTCGCTCGATCGTGTCAATGCGGTCTTCGATGAAAAGCCCGACATCGCTTCTGCAAAGGACGGCAAGCGCGTCCTGCGCGGCGACGTGGACTTCGACCACGTTTGCTTCTCCTATTCCAACAACCCCGACAATCTGACGCTGAAGGACGTGACGCTGCACATCCCTGCGGGGCAGACCGTGGGCGTAATCGGCGGCACGGGCGAGGGCAAATCCACCTTGGTGCAGCTGATTCCGCGTCTGTACGACGTGCTTTCGGGTGCGGTCAAGATTGACGGCGTGGACGTGCGCGCATACGACCTTGAAAATCTGCGGGACAGCGTTTCGATGGTGCTGCAAAAGAACATGCTGTTTTCGGGCACGATCCGCGACAACCTGCGCTGGGGCGACCCGAACGCCACCGACGCCGCCATCCGTGACGCGTGCCGCATCGCCCAAGCGGACGACTTTGTCATGCGCTTCCCCGACGGCTACGACACCGATTTGGGGCAGGGCGGCTGCAACGTGTCGGGCGGGCAAAAGCAGCGGCTGTGCATCGCACGCGCCATCCTGAAACAGCCCAAGATCCTCATTTTGGACGACTCGACAAGCGCCGTGGACACCGCAACCGACGAACGCATCCGCTCTGGGCTTCGGGCCATGACGGGCATGACGAAAATCATCATCGCCCAGCGCATCGCCTCCATTCTGGATGCCGATCAAATCATCGTGATGGACGAGGGCGCCATCTCCGACGTGGGCACGCACGACGCGCTCTTAAAGCGTTCCGAAATCTACCGCGAAGTTTACGAATCGCAAATGAAGGAGGCGATTGGCTGATGCCGCCGGGTTCTTCCTTAAACAGCAAAATGAACGGACGCCGTGCCGAAAAACCGCTGCGCACGCTGCTGCGTTTGTTCCGCTACTACAAAAATTGCACCGCGCTGCTGATTGTGGCAATCGTTTCCATCCTGCTGTATTCCGCCGCCACCACCGCCACTTACTACATGCTCGATCCGCTGGTCTCCATTTTGGAGCAGGGGATCAACGCGGACATGGCAAAGTACGCGGCGCTGCTGGTGGGCATGGCGGCGCTGTACGTCATTGGCGCGGTCACCAACTTCCTGCTCAATCGTCTGATGCTGTCCTGTTCGGCGCGGGTGCTTTGCGCACTGCGCAAGGAAATGTTCAACAAGATGCAGACGCTGCCCATCTCGTTCTTTGACGGGCACACCCACGGCGAGCTGATGAGCTACTACACCAACGACACCGACGCCATCCGCGAGCTTTTGCACCACTCCATCACCCAAATGCTGATTTCGGTCACCTCCTTGGCGGCGTACATCGGCATGATGCTGTATCTGTCCATTCCGCTGTTCTTTGTGGTCATCTGCATGGGCGTATGCATCTTCTTCGTGATGAAGGTCGTGGGCGGCAAGAGCCGCCGCAACTTCGTCCGCCAACAGCAGGCGGTGGCGAAGGTCAACGGCTACATCGAAGAAATGATGGAGGGACAGAAGGTCGTCAAGGTGTTCAACCATGAACACACCGTGCTGGACGCGTTCTCCGTACACAACGACGCGCTGTGCAAGGCGGCGACCAACGCCAGCACCTATGCCAACATCGTGGGGCCGCTGATGAACAACATCTCCCACATCTTCTACGCCATCACCTGCACCGTCGGCGTGATTTTGGCGACTCCGATGGCGGGCGAACCGTTCCTGATGGAGGGCACGTTCTTTGCCAAGCATCAAGAGCTGCTGGTACAGGGCGCGGTGCTGATTGCATTCTTGCAATACATTCGCCAG
Organism: uncultured Christensenella sp.; assembly: GCA_964426415.1. Taxonomy (GTDB): domain Bacteria; phylum Bacillota; class Clostridia; order Christensenellales; family CAG-138; genus UBA3792. The sequence continues at coordinate 7,575 of CAYRQM010000031.1, read as the reverse complement.
TTCGCCAACCGCATCAGCCAAATCTCCGAGCAGTTCAACTACATCCTGCTGGCGTTGGCGGGCGCCGAGCGCGTCTTTTCGCTCATCGACATGCCTTCCGAAACGGACGAAGGCGACGTCACACTGGTCAACGCAAAAGAGGAAAACGGCAAGACGGTCGAAAGCGCGGCACGCACGGGGCAATGGGCGTGGAAGCGCCCGACGCAGGACGGCTTTACGCTGACGCCGTTGCAAGGCGAAGTGCGGTTTGACAAGGTCGATTTCTCTTACGACGGCAAAAAGCAGGTGTTGAACGACGTGACGCTATACGCCCACCCGGGGCAAAAGATTGCGTTTGTCGGCTCGACGGGCGCGGGCAAGACCACCATCACCAATCTCATCAACCGCTTTTACGACATCACGGACGGCACCATCACCTACGACGGCATCCCCATCCGTGCCATCCAAAAGGACGCGCTGCGCAGCTCGTTGGGCATGGTGCTGCAGGACACCCACCTGTTCTCCGGCACGGTCATGGAGAACATCCGCTACGGCAAGCTGGACGCCACCGACGATGCGTGCATCCGCGCCGCCAAGATTGCCAACGCCCACTTCTTCATCTCTCATCTGCCCAACGGCTACGATACGCAGCTCACGGCAGACGGCGCCAACCTTTCGCAAGGGCAGCGGCAGCTGATCGCCATTGCAAGGGCAGCGGTGTCCGACCCGCCCGTGCTGATTCTGGACGAGGCAACCTCCTCCATCGACACCCGTACCGAAAAGCTCATCGAACGCGGCATGGATGCGCTGATGAAGGGACGCACCGTGTTCGTGATTGCCCATCGGCTCTCCACCGTCCGCAACAGCGACTGCATCATGGTGCTGGAGAACGGCGAAATCATCGAGCGCGGCAGCCACGACGCGCTGCTTGGCGCCCACGGCAAGTACTATTCGCTCTACACGGGCGCATTCGAGCTGTCGTAACGACAATATCACGCGCAACATCGCGTAAAATTCATAAAACGGTTGAAAGAACGCGTTGCTGCTGGTATACTGACAGTACGCGTTCTGCTGTTTTGGCAAACGCATCCACGCCTTTTGTACAGGAAGGAGAATCCGTATGTTTTGTACCCATTGCGGCAGTATTCTGCGCGACACTGCCAAGTTCTGTTCGCGCTGTGGGCAGCCCACCGCAGCGCTGCGTCCACGCGGTTCTGTCCCGCAGGACGGCGCAACGCCCAATGCATCTTCCGACGAGGAAGCGTTTTGCCGTCCGCCCGTGCGGGCAACCATGCCGACGCTCGCATCGCCCAATTTCGTCCAAGGCACGCCCTACTGCCCCGTGCAGCCCGTGCGCGTTCCCACCCGTGCGCCCTATTCCTCGGCGGAGCTGATGCGCAGCGCGTACAGCCGCGCAGGGCTTGGGTCGCTTTTGATGGGCGCGATCCAAGGCGCGTTTGGATCGGTCTTGACGGTCATGCTGACAATCGCCATTGCAGCAGCCTCGCCGTCCTCCGACACCTCCTCGCTGCTCACCACCATCGTCACCGTACTCACCTATGTGGCAAGCATGCTCGTCACGCTGTTTGTGGTGCGCGCACTGCTGCGCAAGGCGTCCGACGCGGCGCCCGTTGCGAAACAGCCGTTGGCGGGCGGCGCCATCTTGCTGTATATTTTGGCGGCGTTCGGCGTTTGGGGCGTCGGCGCGCTGCTTGGCAACCTGCCGGCGCTGTTCGACGTGCCGCGCATCGGCATGACCGTGCTGTCCGAGGATTCCACCGTGGTGACGACCATCCTGAACACCGCGCTGGCGGTCATTGCGGCGCCCCTGTTAGAAGAATGGATTTTCCGCAAGCTGCTCATCGACCGCCTGCACATCTTTGGCGAGCCGACGGCAATCCTTGCATCGGCGCTGCTGTTTGGGCTGGTGCATGGCAATTCCGCGCAGTTCTTCTTGGCGTTTTTCTTGGGGCTGCTGTTTGGCGTTCTATACTGCAAAACAGGAAAAATCCGCTACACCATTCTCCTTCACGCCATCATCAACTTCTACGCAAGCCTGCCAAGCCTGCTGTATCTGTTTCCCAAGCTGTCTGATTTGCTTGCGCCGTACTTTGCGCCCTTTGGCGTCACGGGGACGGACTGCATCGACGCGCTGTGGTACGCCGTGGGCGGTCTTTTGATGCTGGGCGGCTTGGTCGTCGTGGCGGTCTGCGCCAAGCGCACGCTTGCCACCATAAAGCCCAATCGCGTGTCGTTTGCCAACAAGCAGGCGTTTGGCAGCGTCGGCATGCGCGTCGCCGTGATCGTGCTTTTGGTAAGCATCGTGCTGATGGATTTGGCGTCCATCGTCGTTTCCTTCATCAAGCCGTTCTCCAAACTGGAAATTCTGAAAGAATGGGGCTTCGGCTCGTTTGACTGGAAAACGCTGATCCTCCTCATTCCGTGCTGCGCGTGCATTGCGCTGGTGCTGCTGACTTCGCTGTATAAGGGCAAGCCAGTCGCGGCGGAGGACGAAGCGTCGCCCGATACGCTCTGCCGCCGCAGCGTGCCCACCAAGATTGTGTATCAGCGGTTAACACCGCAAGCCGCGCAGGACGCGGAAGTCGTCATCGAACCGTCTGCCGCGCAGGACGCGGAACCGCCTGCCGCGCAGGACGCGGAGGTTGTCATCGAACCGTCCGCCCCGCAGGATGGGGAGCAGCCGTAGGGCGTGTTCCAATTTTTAGGCATGCAAAAGACCCGCAGCGAACTTGGCTGCGGGTCGAGTTTTTGACGGTTATACGGGGGTGATTTGGATTTGGGTGCGATGGCCGCCGATGTGATAGCGCACGATGAACTTGGCGTTGGGATTGGCAACGACGATCTTGCGCGCATAGCTCTTGGCGGCGGTGAAGGTGAGAATGTGGGTGCCGGGCTGCAGCACGAGATCGAGCATGCCGCCAACGGGGACAAAGGCAGCCTGCCCATAGTCGGCGGAAACCTGGAGCTGACCAAACCAGGATTCGGCGGTGTATTCGATGCGCACATTGGGCGTCGTGACCGGGGTGGGCATGGCAAACGGGTCGTTTTGGGGCTGCGGCGGCGCAATGGGCGCGTCGCCCGTGGGCAAAAGCTGTCCGCACGCGATGCAGAATTTGGCGGGCTGTTCGGAATCGAAGGTGAGGGTGTGCCCGCAGTGGGCGCAAGTGACGGTTGTTTGCATAGGAACCTCCTAATTAGTATTGCTCGCCTGCGCGGGCAAGGTATTGTCCCATGAAGTATTGCATGATGACCTTTCGGGTCACAATGCCGATGAACATGCCCCGATCGTCCACGACGGGGACAAAGTTTTGCTCGACGGCGGAATTGAGCAGGTCTTCGATGCTGGCGAACGCCGACACGGGCGGGTTGAAATCGGCACGGAGGATTTTGTGAAGCGGAATGCGCTCCCAAGCCTTGGGAGAATCCTCTTTGAGGACGGCGCGCAACAGGTCGCCCTCTGAAACGGTGCCGCAGTAGAAACCTTCGCTGTCGATGACGGGAACGGCCGTTCGCTTGGAAGCGCGGAGCTTTTCGACCGCCTGCCGCAGCGTATAGTCCTTGTCGAGAACGCAGACGTCACACTTCGGCGTGAGGAAGAACAACACGTTCATGCAGTTGCTCCTTTCTTTCTCTATATTGATTATATCGAAAATGCCCAAACGGGTCAATGGCTCGACCCCATTTCTCACACTTTCGTAACAATATATGAAATGCACACGGTCGCCATGCCCAAGGGGGCTTTTCCTGCCGCATGAAATATGGTATACTAATGGGATGAAAGCGAACAAGGACGCCAAAGTCGAATACAGCCGCATTGGGCGGGCAATCGCATGGGGCAGCGCGGCGCTGCTTTTGGCGCTTTGCTGCGTGTTGATCGGGCTGTACTTTGTGCAGGGCGGCGAGACGACCACGGTGGATCTTAGTAACTATGTGAACATCGGATGGGACGCCAACGGCGCGCCTGCCGCCATGCTGGACGTCGATGCGCTTTTGACCGATCTGCATTTGCCCAATCCCAAATACAGCAGCGTCAATCAGGCGGACTATCCCGACGTGGACGCGCTGTGTCGGATGAAGCTGTACCTGTCCTATACGGATTCCGAGGACGTGATGGTGGTGACAATTGTGGCGGACACCGAAACGCTGCACCGCCACGGCATCCTGTTCGACGAACTGACGTGGGAGCAGACCATCAAGGGCTTTGTGGCGGGCACGCAGCCGACGCCTACGCCTCCCGTTCCCACGGCGGAGCCCGATGTGGCGCCTACGCCAAAGGAAAGCATGACGGAGGGCTTCTTGTCCGCGCTGCTGGACAACGACGGCAACGGGCTGAACCTGCGCGCCGTGTGCGAACGGGTGCAGGCGGAACGGGATTATTTGTGCAAAGAAATTCTTGGAAACAGTTTTGACACGGATAAGACACAAGTGGCGTTTATAGTAGGAGAGGGTGGAGACCCCTATTACAACCTGTACCGATGCAGCTACACGGCGGAAACCAAAGAGGAGGGCGACGCCGAACCCACGGTGCTGTATTTCACGGTGGACGTATTCGATCTGTACTGGACGGGCGACGCGGTGACGTTTGACCGCGTGGACGTTTCCATCTGTCGCTCCGAAACCGAGAGCAAGCGGCTGCCCGACCGTCAAAGCGTCACCAAGCTGTACGGCGGCGGCGTGCGGGTGGCAGGGAAGTCGGTGTTCGATCAAAACGGCTTTGTCAAGTTCCCCAACCATCCCACCAGCTACAAGATGGGAAGCGGCATTTTCTGGTCGCCCACCTACGACGCGCTGACCGAGGACATGATTTGGAGCTTGACGGCGACGGACACGCGCTCGCTTGCAAACGTGCTGCGCTATGCGCGCAAAGAGATTTACGCCCGCTATTTCATGGCGTTCGATCCCAAATCGGAACGAGAGTTCTACGATCACTACCGATCCTACGCCTGGTATGAAGAAAAAGACCCGGACTGGGAATCCCGCATGACGGAAACGGAGTGGCAAAACATTCGCTTGCTGCGCGAGATCCAATCCCTCATCGAAAATTAAGGAGAGAAGTATGAAAACCATTCGCACGATTCTTGCGACCTTCGGCGTCACGACGCTGCTGTACGGCTTGCTTGCCGTGATTACGGTGCGCGCCAACTTCGCTTTTTCGGGACGTTCCATCTACCAGCTGTTTCAAACGACCGGCTTTGCCGCGCTCGTGCTGGGCGTGGGCTGCCTGCTGTCGTTTGCCATCATGACCGTGGCGCTGGTTGCGTTCCGCGACGAGGACAAAAAGCATCGCAACAGCTTAGAGGACTTGGACGACGACGCGTTCTTGGAGAGCGAAACGGTTCCCTACGAGGACGACGGCGAAGAGCCCGACGAAGCGCCCGAAGCGGAAGCCGAGCCGTGGCGTGAAAAGCTCAAGACCATTCAAAAGCAAGCGCTGCACGACGAGGAGGAAGCGGTTCCCGATCTGTTCGGCGACGATGAGGAGACCGACGGAGCATCTGCGCCGACGCCCGAAGCGGACGCCGCGCAAACGCCCCGCTGCGCCCATTGCGGCGCAGAATTGGACGCAACGTCCGCGTTTTGCCCGCAGTGCGGAAAGCACATATAAGGGGAGGCGACGACAATGAAGAATCGTACCGTGCGCAACCTCATCGGCGGGCTTGGCTTCGCGGTCGTGATGATCGCGGTGCTGGTGGTGGTGCTGTTCCATTTCATGAGCGGCAACCATCTCATTTCGGTCGACCTGATGAAATATGTCGACGTCAAAGAAGAAACGGACGGCAGCTTTACCGTATCGCTGGACACCGATCGGATGCTGTTTGAATCCCACCTGCCCAACCCGACCAAAGCGGCGCAGGGCGACTACCCCGACGTCGCGGTGCTGCGTGCGCTGGTGGTGGAAGTGCCGTCGATCGACGAAAGCTATAAGACCCGCGACGACGCCAACCAAAGCACCAACGTGCGTCTGCCAAGCCCGGTGGACGCATACACGTTCGAGATTTGCAGCACCTACACGGCGGGCGATCCTTCCAAGGCATTGAAGGACAACGGCGTGCGCATCCTCAACACCACATGGTCTTGGACGGAAACCGATCTGCGCAACTGGATTACCAAGCAGACCACCGACACGAATCCGGACGGTTCGCTGACGCTCAAGTTTTCGGACTATGTGCGGGTGAGCAAAAATGACGACGGTTCCTACGCGCTGACGCTCGACAAGGGCGCGCTGCTCACCGCCTGCCGCTTTACCCTGCCCGCCGATCCCACCACCCACACGGGCTATCAGGCAGTCATGAGCCTTGGCGTTTCCACGTCCGTCGCCGACGGCGTGTACACCATGCAGGCGACCAGCACCGAGCCCAACATCATGTCCATGCTGGCGCAAAACGGCATCACGCTGTCGAGCATCGAGTGGTCTTGGACGACGCGGGAGCTGGACACGCTGATCAGTTCACAGCCGCAGGAAACGCAAACGCCTGTCGCTGCGCCAAGCGATTCTACAAGCCCCGACGTGAGCCAAAGTCCCGATGCGAGCGCCACCGTGACGGCGACGCCGACGGCAACGTCCACCGCAAGCGCGACCGCCACACCCACGACGGCGCCTTCCAAGGACGGCTGCATCACCACGCTGTACCAATACGACCAAACCGAGCTGCGCAAGATCATCCGTGCCGCGAAGGAATCGCATTACGGCAGCAAGTTTGAGTCGGGCGAGATCAAGTACAACTACTTTGCCGTGGGCAAGACGGGCGCCGACCATGCCAACTGCTTCCGCGTCGTATACCTCATCACCACCACAAGCGGTTCCGAATACCTCATTGCCGACGTGTATGACGTCGCATCCGAAAGCGGATTCAAGACGGCAGACGTGGTGCTGAAGACGGTGAGCAAGAGCAGCGACGCCAAGAGCACCGCCGATCTTGCGGATTACACCGTGTATACGCTGACGGGCGGCAGCATGGTATTCACAGAAAACAACGGCGCGTCGCCCTTTGACAGCGACGGGCTGGTCGAGGCGGAAAGCATTTCGCGGCAGCTCTCCTATTCGGAGCTGTGGGACATTCCCGCAACGAAAGACTACACGCTGCTGCAGCTGTTGGGCTATGCCCGCAACGAGATGTTCGCCCGCGCCGGACACAAGTTCAACGAGTCGGGCAGCTACTACAAGCACTTCTCCCAATATAGCTGGTACAAGCCCACAGGCAGTATCACCACCGACGCGCTGGTCGCCAAGTGGAGTTCCACCAAGGGCAACATCACCACGATCAAGTTCTTGGAAAAGCTCATCAAAGAAGGGTAAGCAAACAGTACAAAACGGAGCTGCGAAAAACAGCTCCGTTTTTTGTCGGCAGAGCGCCCCGCGGATACGGTTTGGGAAGGGACAGCGGGAATGAAGAATGAAGGAATGAAGGAATGAAGAAACGAAGAAATTTTGGTTATGACGGCGCCGCCGTCATTTTGATTTTGCACGTTCGTATACGAAACAGCATACCACGCGTTGTCATTCCGAGGCACGAAGTGCCGAAGAATCTCCCGCTTGCGTTCAAGATCCTTCGGCGCAGCCTCAGGATGACAGAC
>CAYRQM010000030.1:0-22833 GCA_964426415.1 uncultured Christensenella sp. | reverse complement strand
CCCCCTACACGCAATCCTCCCTCACTTTTACCCGGAACTATTTTACACCAACTATATTCCCTGTTTTGATCTGAAAAAAGTATCGAAAAATTATATATCTTGCACTTTTCTATCGGATGTGATAAAATGACAAAAATTGGATTCCTAAATGAGAGGTCGTGCGCATCCGCCCATTGCCCTTTGGGAACACACGGGTTTGCACATCTCTTTCTTGGCACACGATTTTGTGAAAGGCAGCGGACGGCGCACCTGCGACCGTTCGATGATTTCGACATGAAGTTTTCCAAATTGACGTCCGTCCTGCTCGGCGTTCTTCTCCTGCTCGGTTCCTTTGCCGTACCGGTAATGGCTTCGGATGCGGATTCTTCCGACGCGTTGGCGGCGGATGTGACCGCTGCTGCAGTGTTCACGCTGTCCGAACGCGCATCCGCGTATGCAGCCAACCTGACCGACGGTTCGGCGGCAACCTATCTCCAATTCAAAGCAACCGAAACGCTGCAGATCGCGCTTCCCGTGGGAACGGCAGGGTTGGTTTTAGAGTGGTACACGCTGCCTTCCGCATACGATCTTTTGGTTTGCAGCGAGAGCGGCGCCGTGCTTTTACAAGAGTCGGTCAAGCCGTCCTTTCTCAACATGTACCACGCGCTGCCCGCCGATGCGGCAACCTTGACCCTCTCCTTTTCCGCACCCGTCGAGCTGTCCACGGTGCAGCTTTATGGCACGGGCACGCTGCCGTCCACCGTCCAGCGCTGGACGGCGCCTACGGATCACCCCGACGTGCTGTTGATTGCGGCGTATCCGGGCAACGTGCTGGAGTGCTTCGGCGGGCTGTATCCGCAGCTTTTGGCAGACGGCGTAGACGTCAACATCCTCTATCTGTCTTGGCGCACGCGGCGGCGCACCCAAGAAGCGCTTACCGCCCTTTGGGCGATGGGGCAAACGGTCTATCCCTACTGTATGGAGTTTCAAGACCGTGGCGCCAACAACGAAAGCAGCATTTGGGTGGATTGGGGACGCACCGAATCCAACCGTGCCGTCAGCGCCATGCTGCAAACGATTCGTCCGTCCGTCATCGTGACCCATGCGTCGGCAGGCGATTCCACCCATGACAGCGCGGCGACCATCAACACCTCCACCCTTGTGCGGGAGGCGATCGAGCGCGCCGCCACCCGCAAGGACGATCCCTTTACGCCGCAAAAGGTTTATCTCCACGAGACGTCGGACAACGCCACCACGCTGTCGTTCGACACGCCGCTTTGGCGGTTTGCAGGCGCCACCGCGTCACAGGTTGCCGCGCAGGTGTTTGCCGATTTTGCCATGACCCGCCAGTTTATGCGCACCATTACGCAAAGCGACCGCTACACGCTGGTGCAGTCGCAGGTGGGGGAGGATACCGCGCGCAACGATCTTTTGGAACACATCTCTTATTCGCCGCTGTTCACGGCAGAACCTTCTCCGACGCCCACGCCGTCGCCCATCGCCGAACCTACGGCGACGCCTGCTTTAGAGGCGCCCACGGCTTCCGCAATTCCCACAGCCGAACCGAGCGCAGCGACGACCGACACACCCGAACAAGGGTTGTCACACCGCGCAATTCTATGCTTGGCGCTGCTTGGCACAGGCCTTGTCGGCACAGTCATTTTGCTTTGCCTGTTTGGGCTTTTGCGGCGCAAGCTGTCCGTTTCGGCAGCCGCGCTGATCGCGTGCCTGCCGCTGTTGCTTGCCGTCCTTGCCTGCGGCGTTCTGCTGCTTGTCTTCATCCAAAGGCCGCTCGCCGTCCCTGCCGCATCCGTTTCGCCGACGGCGTCGCCCACCGCTGCGCCCACGGCGTCGCCCACCGCGATTGCAACGGACACGCCCGCGCCCACGGACGAACCTGCCGATCCCACAGAAGCGATTCCTTCGGCGTCGCCCACCGCATCGTCTGCCTTTGCCGACAAGTTCCTGTCCGAAGACAGCACCACGGCGGAGCAAATCACCTCGGACGAAACGAACGGGCAATGGAGCTATCGTTCCGACACGTTTGCCGTCGAAATCGAACGGCATCAGAACAACAAGCCGCTCGTCTGGTACGTCGCGCACATCTATATGCGGGAGGTCGACGCGGTGCGCGGCATCATTTCGGCGCCGAACTATTCGGGCATGTACACCATCATTCCGTGGCAGTTGGCGCGGATGAACAAGGCCGTGCTGATGGTGACGGGCGACAACCTTTTGAACATGGACGTCGAGATGAAGGGCATTCTCATTCGAGACGGCAAGGTCTTTCTCAATCGTGACAAGCGGGAGGGCTGCGTGGCGTTCTACCCCGAAACGCTGTCCATGAAAACCTACGAAAAGGGCGCCGTCACGGCAAATGAATTGCTGCAGCAGGGCGTGGTAAACGCCTATTCCTTCGGCCCCGTGCTGCTTTCCAACGGGGTGCGCAGCAGCTCCATTGCGGACAGCCGCCTGTACAAGCTCAACCCGCGTACCGGCGTCGGTATGGTCGAGCCGGGACACTTTGTTGTGATTGTGGTGGACGGACGCCGCGAGGAATACAGCGTCGGCGTCACGCTGGACGACTTCGTCAAGATGTTCGAAGCAGAAGGCTGCACCGAGGCGTACAATCTGGACGGCGGCATTTCGGCGTGCATGGTGTTCATGGGCGAACAGCTCAACCACCACGGGAACGAAAAGAATTACAGCCAGCAGCGCGGCATCCCCGACGCGTTGGGCTTTGGCTATTCCAACAGCTTGCCGTCGTTGGACGATCCCGTCTATAACACCGGCTCCGATACAAACTGACAACAAAAAAAGGCCCGCACGACAGCGGGTCTTTTTGTATGCTCTTATTCGTCGTAGTTGGTATCCAGATACACGACTTCGCCCTTCTCGTCGATCCGATAGGGGACTTCGTCGTCGTAGGGCGCACGGGGCGCATCCCGAAACGCATCGTCGTCGGCAGAAACGTCGGGGGAAACCGCCTTTGGCGGGCGCTTTTTCTTGCAGGAAACGACTTGCAGCAGAATGCTCGACGCCAAACAAAGGATCGGAACGATCAGATAGCCATACTTGAACAGAAAGTAGTTTTGATCGGCAAGCCGCGGAAAATTGGGCAGGCACAGATACAACACATACAGGATGAGATACGCCGCCGAGACGACGATGCATAGATTCGCAAAGAGGAGGGTGACGACGCGCAGCGCTTTTGATTTCATGGAGATGCTTCCTTTCATGCGGTTCATTCGGGGATGACGCCGGGATCGACGACGCAGAGCGTGTCGCCGTTGTTGCGATCGTTGTGACCGAAGATGGTTTCGTTCCAGTACATGGAGGCGGATCCGCCGCCGTCCATATTGTACGCCATCGCAAAGCCCAAGTCTACACAAAGCTTGGACAAGTCTTCGAAGGTGAGACCGGGGGACTTGCCGTTGCCCAGATTGTGGCCGTTGATGTCGTCCATTTCACGCGTGCCCAGCACCACCAAGAAGGCGTAATGCCCCGGCTCGTAGTAGCCGAACACGGTGCGCGGGTTCTCGCCGCCGATGCTGTCGTCGGTAAAGGACGTTCTTGCCGTGCCGTCGTTGTTGAGCAGCTTCGGCCCAAAGCGGAACGCTTGATACGGATACTTGGCTTGGATGGCGGCAAAGTCGAACGAATCGGCAAGATAGTCGATGCATTCCACGGTGCCGTCCGCATAGAGGAAGCACAGATCGCACTTCAGCTCAGGCGTGACGGACAGGTCACGCGGGTAGATGTAGCCCCAGTTGCGCACCACCACGCCGCCGCCCAAGTTGGCGTTGTTGAAATAGTCGGTGTTGATGGCGACGATGGCATTGGCGCGACGGGCGTAGACCGCCGTTTTCACGTTGTTCTTAAAGCTCAAGCTGTACTCCGCCCACAGGTTGGACAGGTTGCGCACATAGACGTCCGCCAGCTGGTATTCCAGCTTGCCCTTGGTGTATCGGTACACATCCACCGCCACCTGATCGCCGGAGTAGGAATACAGCAGCGCTTTTTGCGTGCCGTCCGCCAGCGTTTCGACCACGTTGGTCGTGTCGTAAACCTGTTCCACAGAGCCTTCCTTGCGCACGGGTGCGCGATTGCTGTCGGAATTGCCGCTGGGAATCGGCGTCACGGTCACCGTGTCGGTGATGGACGCACCCGGTTGGGAGGGAGAAAACTTTTCGGCATACTTGTCGCCAAGCAGCCCCGGAATGACCGTCGGCCCTGCGGTCGGCGTCGACGTCGGCTCCAAGGACGGTTCGCCGTCGGAGGCCTGCACATCGATGGTCGGCACGTCCGTGGGCGACGGCGTCGCGGTTGCGGCGGGCGGCGGCGTGATGTTGGTGATGCCCGATTCGTCGGGGGAATCCAACCCCAGCCAATCGCAGCTTCTGCCGCAGATGAGCAGAGCGAGAATCGCAAACGCCAGCACGTCGATCATCACAATCATCAGAATGCGCTTTTTGTTGAAGTGCTTTCTTTTGAAAGCGCCCGACACGAACAGCAGCCCGTACAGCAGCGCGGTCAGGATGAACAGAATCGGCAAAATGACGCCGAAGTCCTTGATGACGGGCAGAGTGGACTGGTTGATAAAGTCGCGCTGCGGGTTGTAGATATCCAAAATGTGAAAGGGGATCAGCAGTGCGGACAACACCGCGCAGACGTTGGCAAGGACGCTTGCCAAGACGCGGGTGAACGCCTGCCACGGCGCAAGTTTTGTTTGAGTTGTTTGTTTCTTCATGGCTCCACCAATACGATTACATCAGATACGTCCGCGCTGTTGTGTCCAAACAGCACGCCGTTCGTGTACAGGGCGACCGCGCCCGAATCAATTAAGCAATACGCGCTCTGCATGCCCAGCTGTTCGCACAGAGACGCCAATGCGATACAGGTTACGCCTTGGTAGCGGCTGGAGGTGGACTTGCCGTCCAAACCGATACAGGCGCGGCTGCCAAGCGCCGCCACGACGCCGAAGCAGCCCGATTCATAGTATCCGAACGCCACGCGTGCGCGCAGTCGATTGGGCGTTCCCGAAGAGAAGCTGCGCAGCGCCTTGCCGTTTTCGTCCAAGAGCGAAGGCCCCAAGGCGAACACCTGCCAGACGTCGCCGCCGTTTTGCACGTCCTCCAAGGTGTAGGTGTCGGCAAGGTAAACGCGCATCGTGCCATCTAAATACAGTGCGCACAGATCGACGTGCGTATTCGTTTGGGCAAGCACTTCGCCGTTTCGCACGATCAGACCGACTTTCGGGCTTTGGGTCAGATACCCGTCGCCTGCAAACGCGGCGATGGCGTTTGCCGCCGCGGCGAATTTCGGAACGCGGTTGTAGGGCGCGTCCGCCGAAGCGGAACGCGTAGACAGGCAGTGCATATCCTTCAGGTAGAACGTGGCGGCGCGAAACTTGACTGCAACGTTGGCGTCGTCGTCGGTCTTGCCTTCGTAATCGTACACATCCATGGCACAACTGACGCCGCCATAGGCGCTGACAAACGTCTGCACCCAACCGTTGTCCAGCGTGACCGATTCCGTACTTGCGTCGGCGAAGGATGCGCCGCTGCCCGTGAACAGCGGCAGGAACCGATCCGCAAGGATGCTGTCGGGACGGGCGGCTTCGAACGGGGTCGCATCCGACTGCGGCGCGGCGGTGGCAACGCCTGCGGAGGGGATGGGCGTGCCGACATCGCCAAACAGGTAATCGACTTCCACCGGTGTGGGGGACGGTGACGCGGTCGGCGTCGCCGTGGGCAGCGGGGTGGGCGAGGGCGTCGCCTTTGGGGTGGGCGCTGCCGTCTGTATCATTTGCGCCAGTGTTTCGTCACTGTATCCCGGCAGCAAGGCGTTGCGCAGCGGCGTCCAAAATGGAATGAGGCACAGCAAGCCGACCGCGATCACATCGGAAAGGACAATGAGAAAAACCCGCATGCGTTGCTGCTGTTGCGGACGATTCTGCATCATGTTGCGACGTCTCCTTTCGCGGCGATCATGGAAGCTGCGCCCTCTTTTCGGCAAAGACGAAGATGCGTTGGAACCCAAACGACAGCGGATAGCAGATCATTTGCGCAAAGATGCTCGACAGCCATTCGGGAACGCCGATCATAGTGAAAAGCTGTACCAAACCAAGGCTTAATAATAGGATGACCACGGTCAGAACCGCATATTTCAAAAACCCGTTGGTGGGCTTCGCGTGAAAGACGTATCGCTTGTTGAGCAGATAGTTGCAGGTGGACGAGAGGATGCGTGCAATCACCTGCGCACTCATGCGAATGACGCTGACAAAGAGGACGGACTGTCCCACCAGCTGCGCCAGCGTTTCGTTGTGCGCCGCACCGTTGCGGAAGCTGAGATACTGCACGGCGACGTCCCAACCGCCAAGCAGCGCGATCACACCGTAAAAGAGCAGGCAGAACACCAGCGTGTCGATGAGAAAGCTGGAAAAGGACGTGGTGAGAAACTTGACAATCGTCGTGCCCACATAGCGGAACAGCTGCTTGTAGATGCGCCAAGAATCCTTCACCGCATGGAAATGGGAGGATTTGTTGTCGTCCAAATAGACCGTCTCGATGGGCACTTCGAGGATGTCAATCTTGTTGCGCGTGCAGTACAGAAGCTGATTGATTTCGAATTCGTAGCGATCGCCTCTAAGCCCCAGCATCTCGTCGATGCGCGCAGCGCCAAAGGCACGCAAACCTGTTTGCGTGTCGTATACCTTGACGCCCGTGCAGACGTGAAACACGCCGCGGGTAATGCCGTTGCCCCAACGGCTTTTGAAGGGGACGTTCCCCGTAAAGCGGCGCGAACCCGTCACCAGCGCATCGGGATGCTTTTGCCAAACGTCGCAGATGGCAAGCGTGTCCGAAAAGAGATGCTGCCCGTCGGCGTCCACGGTGACGATACCCTCGGTCTCGGGGAAGTGATCTCGAATGTAGGTGAAGGCGGTCTTGAGCGCGGCGCCCTTTCCGCGATTGCTGGGATGCCGAAGCAGGACGACCCGTTCGCGTCCTTCTACTGCATCAAAAATCGGTTGACACGCTGCGCTGCTGCCATCGTCCACCACGATCTGCGTAAAGTCAGGTCGCGCTTGGAACGCGGTCAGCACGTCCAGCAGCTTATCGTCCGGTTCATATGCCGGAATCACGACAATCATTGCATACCTCCACAAATTATCATCATACAGTATATCACAAATTGTGCGTTTGAAAAGAGGGGGAAATCAGAATTTACAAATTTGCGATAGAACAGGAAGGAAGTGCCTATACTATATCGTACGTTTGCGTTCATTTTGTAAATTGTTCGTAACGATTCCGTTATTCCGTAGAAAAACGGCGCAAGAGGGAGTAGAATCAAGAAAACGTATGGCGTGAGCCTGCGTCAGACAAGAATCGAATGGTTCCGAAAGGATGTACTTGTGAAAAAGAAAACTCTGATCATCGTCCTATCCATCGTGGCGGTGATCGTGATCGCGGCAGGCGTCACGATCGCATTGCTGTACGAATCCATCTTTCACAGCGATGGTTCCGGCTTCCGCGATTTGGGCAATCGCTGCAGCGGCACGCAGGCGGGCGCGACGAGCACGCCGTCGGGCGGCATTTTGGTGGTAGACGGCGATCCCACTGCGACGCCCGATCCCCTTGCCGACGTTACGCCCGAGCCGACGCCTACCGTCGACCCATACGAAACGCTGTATGCCCAAGCCGACACGAGCATGATGCAGGACATTGTCAACATTCTGTTGGTGGGCGTAGACTATTCCACCGAGCGGGAAACATGGTCGGGCAAAAAGGAATGGCATTCCGACGCCATGCTTGTGCTTGCCGTCAATTTCGACGAAAACCGCGCCGACCTCATTTCGCTCCCGCGGGACACCTATGCCAAGATTCCCGATGTAAAGGGCATTTATAAGCTCAACGCAGCCATCAACTGCGGCGGCGGGCTGTACAACGAGGACGGCACGTTCAATCCCAACTCCATGAACAAGCTGTGCGAAACGGCGGAATGGATGCTGGGCGGCATTCAGGTGGACTATTACTACGCCGTCACCATGACGTCGCTCAAGCAGCTTGTGGACGCGTTCGGCGGGCTGGACTACGACTTGGACATCACGTTCAACATCCAAGGCCGCTACTATACCAAGGGCATGCAGCACATGGACGGACAGGCGTTTTTGGACTACTGCCGCGTGCGCAAGAGCGAGAACGGCTTGCAGGCGGGGCAGACGGGCGATTCCAACCGTGTCAATCGGCAAAAGCGCATCTTGGTCGCCCTGTTCTCACAGCTCAAGGCAAGCAAGCTCATCACGTCCATTCCCGATGTGCTGAACGCGTTTGACGGCGAGTTTTTCACCAACTGCACCGTGGGACAGACGGCGGCGCTGGCGGCTTTTGCCTATCAGCTGGATCCCGGCAACGTGGGGATGTACTCCTTGAGCGGCAGCGGCGCTTCGCTCTTCCAATGGAGCTTCGTCTTTACCGATCAGGAAAACCGCAAATCCATCATCAAGGACGTCTATGGCGTCGAGGTGTCGGGCTATTCCCAGTACACGCTCAAATATGCGCGGTATCGTTGGTGCGATATGCTCTACGAAAAGTACATCGAGCTTTGCACGCCGCTGACCAAGTATGTGCAGCCCTTGCTTGACGCGGACGATCTGCTGCCCGAATTCACGTCCTCGCCCACGCCGACCGACACACCCACCGCGACCGCTGCGCCCTCCGCAACGGCGACACCCGATGTGACGACGGCACCCACGGAGCCCGACAACGCCGACGCGACCGTTTCCGTGTCCAAGAAGCTGTTGGCAACCACGCCGGAACCGACGCGACAATACACGGCGGAGCAGCGGGAGCTGTTCGAGCAGTACAAGACGGCGCTCAAAGAGCTGGACGACTGCAAGAGCGAAGCGGACAAGGAAGCCAAGAAAGCGCGCAACGGCAACAGCAACCAGCTCAACGCCGCCTCCAACGCGTACATTTCCAAGCTCGCCGAGGTGCAGGATTTGGCAATCAAAGTCGCCACCGCGTTCAAGTACACCAAGGTCACCAACTTCACGACGGCGTACCTGCCCACCGACTGCTACTGGTCGAAATCGCCTTGGGCGATCAACTACGGCAAGGATAAAGAATTCAACGAATACATCGTCGATTTCAACTGACGAATTAGAAAGACGGCGCGCCGCAATGGCGCGTCGTTTTGCGTTGTGCGCTTATAAAGGCGGATGGTATCCGCCCGCCGTTCCCGCCGCGTTGTCATTCTGACGAAGCGGAGCGAGGAAGGATCTCTCGCTTACACGCGAGATCCTTCGCTGAAGCGCAGGATGGGAACAGGAATGAAGAAATGAAGGAATGAAGAAATGAAGAAATTATGGTAATGGCGGCGCTGCCGCCATATTGATTACAGCACTCCGTGGTCATTCTGAGGTGCGAAGCACCGAAGAATCTGTTATGTTCGTGCGAGATCCTTCGGCATCGCCTCAGGATGACATGGGAACGTATTAATCGTGCCTTTTCAGAAAACGTATGCGCGCCTCAATTTTACATCGCCTTAATGAACGCCACCGTGCGGGAAAGGTGCATTCCTTGGGACGCCTTGACAAGAATGGTGTCGCCGTCCAAAAGCAGCGCAGGCAGCGCCGCGTGGAGCGCATCCAAATCGGGGAAGCGGTGCGCGGCAACATCGGTTGCGTGGGCGGCAAGCGGCCCGACGCACAGCAGCAGGTCTACGCCGCACGCCTTTGCCAGCGTGCCGATGCGGGCATGATAGGCGGGGCTTTGGGCGCCCAGCTCCAGCATATCGCCAAAGATGCAAACGCGGCGACCCGCTGCGTTTTGCAGGACGTGCAGCGCGGCTTCCATCGAGGTGGGGTTGCAGTTGTACGTTCCGTCGATGAGCGTGAAGCGCGATGTCTGCGTGATATCGGTTCTGCCTGCCGTGGGGGAAAACGACGCGAGCGCCGCTTGTATTTTTTCGTCGGGCACGCCCAACAGCACGCCCACGGCGATGGCTGCCAGCGCGTTGGAAACCATGTGCCGTCCCGAAACGGCAAGGCGAATGGGAAGCGAACGCCCTTGCACCTCGGCGCAAAAGCTGACGCCCGCCAGGCCGTGTTCGCAAAGATTCGTTCCGCGCACATCGACGCCTTCGCGCAGCCCGTAGGTGATGGCAGGGGAGAGCGTACAAAGCAGATCGTCGTCGCCGTTGACGATGACGGAGCCGCCGGGAACAAGATGCGCAAGCATTTCGGTCTTGCCCCGAAAAATGCCTTCCCGCGAGCCGAAAAATTCGATATGGGCTTCTCCAATGTTGGTAAAAAGGCAAACGGTGGGACGGGCGACGCGCGCGATGGCGTCGATTTCGCCAAAGTGATTCGTGCCAAGCTCCATCACGGAGGCTTGATCGGACGCGTCCAACTGCAGAACGGTGGTGGGCACGCCCGTTTGATTGTTCAGATTGCCGCGGGTGCTGTGGGTGCGATAGGATTGTCGAAGCACCGCCGTCACCAGATCCTTGGTGGTGGTTTTGCCGACGCTGCCCGTGATGCACACCACAGGAATGGAAAACCGCATCCGATGCAACCGCGCAATGTCCTGATAGGCACGCACGCAGTCGGCAACGCGAATGTGCGGCGCATCGCAGGGCGTTTCGGAAAGCGTCAGCGCAGCGCCTTTTGAAAACGCGTCCGCAATGAACCGATGCCCGTCAAAGACGTCGCCGCGAATGGGCACATACAGCGCGCCCGCCTTGAGGGTGCGGGTGTCGATGGACACATCGGTTACGCCGTCGCACACAAAATCGGACGGTGCGTACAGCACGCCGCCTGTGGCGGTCAAAAGTTCGCTTAAGGTAAAACTTGCCATTACTTTTTGAGCGAAAGGTCGAGGATGCGCGCACAAAGCGACGCATAGTCCAAGTCGGCGGCAGCCGCTTCCTGCGGGAGTAGGGAGGTGGGCGTCATGCCGGGCAGCGTATTGGCCTCCAGACAGTAGGCGTCGCCGCGTGCGGTGAGTAAAAAGTCGATGCGGGCGTAAACCGAAAGGTGCAGCGTCCGAAACACGGCTTTGGCTGCTTCGCTGATCTTTTGGGCAATGTCGGGCGCGACGTCGGCAGGCGTGATCTCCTTTGCACCGCCCGCTTGGTACTTGTTTTTGTAGTCGTAAAAGCCGTCGTTCGGCACAATTTCAATGAGCGGCAGCGCATCTTCACCCAAAATGCCGCAGGAAATCTCGCGGCCCTTGACGTATTCCTCCACCAAGATGACGGGCTCTACGGCAAACGCCGTTTCGATGGCGGCGGGCAGCGCGTGGCGCTCGGTGACGATGGAAACGCCGATGGAGGAGCCGCCGCAGCACGGTTTGACCACACAGGGCAGCGGAAGCGTGCGCGGGTCGAAGGGCTTGCCCTGTTGCAGCGTCACGCCTGTGGGCGTCAGAATGTCGTGGGAGCGGAAGACCTGCTTGCTTGCCCATTTGTCCATGGCGACGGCGCAGCCGTGCGAACCGCTGCCGGTATAGCGAATGCCGAAATGGTCAAAGATGGACTGCAGCTTGCCATTCTCGCCGCAATCGCCGTGCAGCGCCATGAAGACCACGTCGGCGACCTTGCCCAGCGCCATGACGTTGTAGCCGATGAAATCGTTGAAGCCGCCCTTGCGCGCAGCGCGCAGCGCATCCAAATCGGGTGCGGACGCGGGCACGACGTACGGCGAAAGGGGCGCGGCGTCGGCAAAGAAATCGGATTCGCAGTCCCATGCGGGTGCGCCAAAATACAGGTCGATCAGCTTTGCCCGATGCCCCATCGAAAGGAGCGTATTGCAGATCATTGTTCCGCTGGAAAATGAAACGTCGCGTTCGGGTGACAGCCCGCCCGCCAAAACCAAAATATCCATGCAGCCATGCTTCCTCATAATTGATTGCGTACAGTATAGCACAGCACAGTCTATAACGCAAAGCAAACTTTCTTGCGTCGAAAATGTCAATTCTCTGGGAAAAGGTTGAAATTTGCGGCGAAATCGCGTATGATGAATAAAATCGAAAGAATTTGGATCGTGAGGTATTCCATGAAAAAGAAATTGATCCTTGCTTGGATCTTGGCATTTTTGCTCGCCTTCACAGGCTGCGTTCCCGGATTTGACGACTTGGTCGACCTGTTCCGCGACGTCGAGGTCGTGGCGGAAGACTTTACCAAGGCGCCCGCCACCGACGTGCCCGCCACCGGCAAGCCGATTCCGACGGCAAACGACGTCTACACCACGGCGCCGCCGTCCGCCATCGCCCATACCGACCTGCACTTTTCCGACATCGCGTTTGAGCAGCCGGACGTGCAGAGCGCCATCGATTCGGCAAACGATTTGCTGCAGCAGCTGGAGCAGGGCGTCGTCGGCGGCACAGAGGCGCAGGCGGCATTGGACGAACTGATTGCATTTTCCAACAGCGCAAGCAGCATGGCGTCCGTCGCATACGTTCTGTACTGCAAGGACGTCACAAACGAAGCCATGCAGGACACCTACGACAAGCTCTCCGTCGATCTGAACGAGCTGAGCTGTCTGTTGGTGGACATTGCCCTGTATCTTTCAAACGATCCCGCATTGTCGGACGAATACGATGCGGAGACCGTCGAAAAGTTGGAGACTGCCGACGAGATGAACGACCTGTCCGTGCAGGATTTGGTGGAGGAGGATCGCGCCCTGACCAGCGAGTACGACACGCTGCAGGTCACGTTCACGACCACCTACAACGGCGTCGTCTACACCTATGACGACGTGATGGGGAGCGATTTGCCCGAAGACAGCGCGATCGCCATCTGGGATCAGTTCATGACCGAGTACAACCAAGCGGCAGGCGAAATCTACCTCAAGATGATTAACGTGCGCAACGAGATGGCACAGAAGCTGGGCTATTCCGATTACGCCGTCTACGGCTATGCATGCTACGGCAGAGATTACACCGTGGACGATGCGGCGGCAATCGCGGCGGCGGTAAAAGAAAACCTTGTGCCGTTGTTCCGCAGTGCCTATTACAGCTACGCGATTGCCTACTACTATTCTCTCAGCAATGCAACCTACAATCAAACGTCCACCATGGAGAACGTGCATACGGTCGTCACCTCCATTCTGCCCGAGCTGGAAGCGCCGTGGCAGTACATGATCGAACACGAAATGTACGATTTTGACACGTCCGACAAAAAGATGGAAGGCAGCTACACCACCTACTTCGAGACGTACGGCGCACCGTTCCTGTATACGTCGTGGGATGATTCCGCGTCGATGCCCTCCACGCTGATTCACGAATTCGGCCATTACAGCAACTACTACCTCAACTATGGCGACGATTGGCTGACGGGCGATTCCTTGGATATGGCGGAAATCGACTCCCAAGGGCTGGAGATGCTCTCGCAGGCGTATTACGACACGCTGTTTGGCAGCTATGCCGACGATGCGCAGATTTACAACCTGTTCAACGCCATGTATTCCATCGTCACGGGCTGCATGGAGGACGAATTGCAGCGCTACGCATACACCACCGAGGGCGTGACGCTGTCCATGCTCAACGCCAAGTACGAATCGCTGTGCAAGGAGTACGGATTCGACACGCTGGGCTATGAGGGCACCTACTGGACGCTGATTCCCCACACCTTCCAAAGCCCGATGTACTACATCAGCTACGCCACCAGCATGATCGGCGCCATGCAGATTTTCGACCTATCGCAAACCGACTACGCCGCCGCCGTCTTGGCGTACAAGAACATCCTATACCGTCCCAAGGACGCCGCATTCCGCGAAACGCTGCAGGCGGTCGGGCTGTCCGACCCGATGGACCCGCAAACCATCCGCGACATTGCCGCGTCGCTCAAGACCGTCCTCACCAAATTGGACGCCCAATAATCTATGAAACGCATCGTCTCCCTTCTTTTGCTCCTTCTGCTGATTCTTCCGACTGCGGCGGCAACGTCGCAGGCGGAAACGGCGCTGTCCGTTTCATACACGATTCCAAACGACCGTGACGCGTCGCGGCTCACCGACGCCAAGGTCACGACGCGCTTGTCGGTGGAACGGGGCGATCGCATCACACTCACGGTGGACACGGCGGGCGCGGGCAGGAATCTGTATCTCGAATGGTACACACTGCCCGACGAAGCACGGCTGCGCCAATACGACGCGCAGCGGCAGCTTTTGTCCGAAACCGCCTATGCGTCGCCCACCGCCTATTGCGAGGTGCAGCCGCTGGACGATGCCTGTACCACGGTCGAGCTTTATGCCGTGCAAGCCTACACCATCGCCACGCTTTTGGTGACGGAAGGCACAATCGCCGAAGAATACCATTGGCAAACCGACGCGCCGACCGCGTGCGATCTGCTGTTTGTGCTGCCGCAGCCCGTGACCGAGCTGGAAAATGTGGGCAGCCTGTTGGTCAAATACGGCGTCGAACACGGCGCAGCCGTCGGGATCGTCTATCTTTGCGACGGCGAACGCAGCCAATTCGAAGAAGCGTGCGACGCGCTTTGGACGCTTGGCATGACGGCGTCGCCCATCCTGCTGCATTGCAGCGACCACGCGTTCAACGACGCCAACGACGTGCATACCCAATGGGCAAAGAACGAACCCGAAGCCAAGCTGGCAGCCGTTTTGGACGCGCTGCAGCCGCAGGTCGTGGTGTGTCTGCGTTCCGACGACGCCGATGCGCGCACGGCGGAAACGAGCGCCGTTTTCAAGGCCGCACTGACGCGCACGACGCGGCAGATTCCCAAGGTATACGAGCTTTCCGACGGCGGCAGCACCGTCGTGGACTGCACCGAAGCATCCTACGCGCTGGAGGGGCGTTCCGCATGGGAAGTCGCCACCGAAGCGTATCGCACGATGGCGTCCCGCGGGGTGTATCGATTCACGCTTGCGGACAAGCCTGCACTGTCGCTGCTTTCTTCCGCCGTCGGTGCGGACGTCGATGCGAACGACCTGTTCGAGCATTTGGACACGGCAAGCCTGCTCTCCTATCAAACGGTGACGCCCACGCCGTCGCCCACCGAAGTCCCAACCGAATCGCCCGTTCCCACCGAAGCGCCCACCGAAGCGCCCACCGCTACGCCGACGCCCATTGCGGCGACGGAGCCGCCAAAGACAACGAGCGGGCTGTTCTCCTGCGCGGGCAAAGCGGCGGCGGTCGTGACCGAAGCGCCCACCGAAGCGCCAACCGATTCGCCCGTTCCCACCGAAGCGCCCACCGAAGCGCCCACCGCGATTCCCACCGAAACGCCGACGCCGGAGCCGACCGCAGAGCCGCTGTCCGACTTCGATCAACACTTTGTCAACGACGGCGGCGACGAGATCGTCACCATCGATTTGGATAAGGGCGAATGGATTTACCGTTCCGACATCTTGGCGGTGGAAATCCAACGCTATGCCACGACCTATCCAAACGGCAGCAAGGAAAAGCCCTGCGTCTATTTCGTGGCGCACATTTACGAGCGCACCTACGACAGCTTCCGCCCGACCTTCGGGTCGAATCGCCACAACGGCGTCGACATCTGCGGCGCAATGGAGATGGCGGACGACGCCAAATGCGTGCTGTGGATTACGGGCGACAACCTCATCAACTGCGATACGGAGCAAAAGGGCATTCTCATCCGCGGCGGCTATCTGTTCCAACGCGCCGACCGCATTGACGGCTGCACGCTGGATCCCGAAACGCACAGCCTGCACATCCTGCATAAGGGCAGCGGCACCGCGCTTGATCTTTTGGAAAGCGGCGTGCAAAACTGTTTCTCCTTCGGCCCCGTGCTGGTGGAGAACGGCGCAATTCCCGACGCGGCGCGCACCGCCCGCAGCAAGACCAATCCCCGTACCGCCATCGGCATGATTGAGCCGGGACACTTGGTGGCAGTGGTGGCGGACGGCAGACAGGACGGTTACAGCTTGGGCTTGAGCGGCGTCGAATTGGCGGAGCTGATGCAAAGCCTCGGCTGCACCACGGCGTACAATCTGGACGGCGGCGTCTCTGCCACCATGATCTTCATGGGCAACAAAATCAACCGCCACGGCGTCGGGATGTACAACGGCGTCCAGTCCCACGCAAGGTCGATGCCCGATGGGCTCACATGGGGCTATTCCACCCTGTACGGCGCCTTCCGCGACTTGGCGGAGGACAACGGCTGACCCCAATTTAAGACCAAACAAAAAGCGGGCGAACCATGCGTTCGTCCGTTTTTGCGTGCAAAATGGGGGGTACTTATTCCGTAGGCATGTCGTACAGAACGTAATCGTGAAAGCATTTGCGAATCCATTGGTAGCGCGGATGCTCGCGCCAACCGTCCTCCGTGCTGGCGGATGCGGTGCTGTTCACCTCGCAGGTGGGCAGCGATTCTGTCAGCGCCTTGTACTGGGCGGAGGTCAGCGTATAGCAGCGAATCCAAAGCCGTTCCAGCCCCGTCAGCGTGTACAGCGGCGTCACGTCGGTCAGCTCGTTGAAGCAAAGATTGAGGTCAAGCAGATTGGACAGCCCCGCCAACGGGGAAACGTCCGTAATGTCGTTCATGAACAGCTCGACATATTGGAGATTGGTCAGCGCGGCAAGTGGCGAAATGTCCGTGATGCGGCTGTCCGCCAAGATGAGAATGCGGAGGTTTTTCAGCGGAAGAATCCAAGAAAGGTCGGTGAGGTTCTGATGCCCCAGATCCAGCGCCTGCAGGTCGAGACAATAGGAGAAGCACTTGCAGTCTTCGGAGGTCAGGCGGTTTCGATTCTGGGCAGGCTCCTTGTTGCTGTGGGTGGAGTACACCACCACATCGGTGCGCACCTTGCCCCAAAATCCGAGGCTGAATTCCCAAATGAAGCGCGTCTTGCCCGCATACGCGTCGTTCAGCGCCATCATGGTTTCGTCGGAAAGCCCACAGCCGCACAGATCGACGCGCGTCAACGCGGGCAGCAGCGCAACCACCGATTCCAACGCGGTGGTGTCGGCAAGCGTGACGCCTGCAAGGGAAAAATCGGTGGTCGCTTGGGTCAGCGTCACCCCCATAAAGTCGATGGAAAACTGCAGCGACAGGGAGGGGAAGCGGGCGGCAAGCGCCTTGAGCGACGCGGGCGTCATGGCAGTGCAGGTGGAAACGTCCAACGTGGTGAGGCTTGGCAGCAGCGCGACGATTTCGCCAAGCGACGGGTCGGAAAGGGACGCATCGGAAAGGGTTAGCACTTCGGTGTTCGCCGTGTCGAGCGTCTGCCCGCAAAAGGCGAGCCGACAGGCGATGGTCAGGTTGGGATACGCGTCGGTCAACGCCTGCACCTCGGCGGCGGTCAGCGCGGCGTCGCCCAAGTCCAACGTGGTCAAATTTGGAAGATACGGCGCCAACGGGTCGAGCGCCGCGGTCAATGCGGCGACGTCGCAGGGCGTGACGGAAGAAAGATCCAGCGTTTCGGCGGCGGAGGAGAGGGACACGCCCAGAATGTCGGCAGTCCAAGTGATGGACAGCGTGGGAAATGCGTCAAGCAGCGCCGTCGCCGCTGCGTCATCGGGCGTGCAGGCAGAAAGATCGAGCGCCGTCAAATGCGGCAGCAGGGAAAGCGCCGTTGAAAGCGCTTCCACCGTGGGCAAATCGCCGTCCAAAGCGGCGTGGGTGGCGTCGCATTCGATGGCGGTATCGCCGATCGACACGGCATATTGCAGCGCAAGGGCAGGGTACGCGTCGCGCACCGCAGCAAGCACCGCAGCTTGGGTGCAGCCGTGCAAATCCAAGCGGGTGAGGGCGGGAAGATAGGCAAGCAACGGCACATCCGCGTCGGAGAACGCGGGCAGGGCGGCTTCCGTCGCGGTGGAATCCACGGTGGCTCCCGCAATCGGCACCGACCACAGGAGGACGGCGTCGGGCATTTGCGCTTGGTACGAAGTATAGCGTTCGACGGTCAGCGATTCGCCGCGCAGGTCGATGGTTTGGACGTCGCGCTTGTACAGCGTGCCGTTGACGCAGGCGTAGGTGCGCTGCACCAAGAAAAAGGCAGTCGCGCCCGCCGCAAGCAGCAACACTGCCAAAAGAATCCAAAGCAGCGTCAAGGGACGCCGTTTCTTGGTTGTTTCGTTCATCTGCATGCATGCCCCTCCATTTGCGTTGCCATTCTATCACGATTCGCGCTTCGTGACAAGCATCAAAGCGCTGACCAATCGCATAAGCTCTCCCATGAAGGGAGGCTTTTATGCAAATGCTGCGATACGGCGAACGCGGGTTGTTCGTCACCTATTTACAACTGGCGCTCGAACGGGCGGGCTTGCAAGCGGGCGAGAAGGACGGCATCTTCGGCTGGCGCACGCTGCGCGCCGTGGAACAGTTCCAATCGCAAAACGGACTGGCGGCGGACGGCATCGTGGGGCGGCTCACTTGGGCGGCGCTGTTTCCATATTTGACGGGCTACACCGTCACCATCCGCGACGGGCAAGAGACGGTGACGCCGCTGCCGTTTCGCGTGGTCGCCGCCGACGTGCCGTACAGTTCCTTTTTGACGGGCTGCGTGTTGGACGGACTGCTCGCACGCTATCCGTTTCTTGCAATGGAAACGGTGGGCGTGAGCGTGATGGGACGTCCCATCGACACGGTCACCATGGGCAGCGGCGCCCGCATCGTGGGCGTAAACGCCGCCCACCATGCCAACGAGTGGATTACCACGCCGCTGGTGCTGCTGTACCTTGAGGCGTATGCCGAAGCGTATCAAAGCGGCGGCACGATCAACGGCGTGCCCGCAGCAGCGTTGTTTTCGCGTGCGACGCTTTCGCTGACGCCGCTGGTCAATCCGGACGGCGTCGATCTGGTGACGGGCGCCATCGGGCAGGACGACAGCTATTACGCCCAAGCCAAGGCGCTGGCGTCGTTCTATCCCGACATTCCGTTTCCGTCCGGGTGGAAGGCGAACATCCGCGGCATTGATTTGAACCTGCAATACCCCGCAGGGTGGGAGCAGGCGCGGGAAATCAAATTCGCCCAAGGCTATACGCGACCCGGCCCACGGGATTATGTGGGCGGCAAGCCGTTGGAAGCGCCCGAAAGCGAAGCGATGGTAGCGCTGACGCGGCGGCAAGACTATGCGCTGACCGTGTCTTACCACACCCAAGGCGAGGAAATCTATTGGCAGTTTTTGAACTTGGCGCCTGCGGGGGCGGAGGAGCTTGCAAATCGTTTCGCCGAGGTGAGCGGCTACGCGGTGGCAAACGTGCCGTATGCCAGCGGGTTTGCGGGCTATAAGGACTGGTTCATCGAAGCGTTCGGCAAGCGCGGCTATACGATCGAAGCGGGGCGCGGCGTGAATCCGTTGCCGATTGAGGACTTGCCCGCACTGTTTGCGCAAAACAGCGGAATCCTCACAGAAGCGCTTTTGCACGCTTGATTCGCGGCGAAAAACCTGCTATACTGCCGTACATGGAACAAACGAAGAAAACTTCATTCGTGAAGGGCGCCGCCATCCTTGCCGCAGCCGGGCTGCTGTGCAAGGTGCTTGGCGTGCTGTTTCGCATCTTTGCCGTTCGCATCATCGGCGAATCGGGCATGTTCTATTACGAGAAGATTTACCCCATCTATTCTTGGCTTCTCATCATCTCCTCGTCGGGCATTCCCACCGCGATCTCCCGCATGGTGGCGGAGCGGGCGTCCCTTGGCAACTACGACGGTGCGCGCCGCGTGCTGTATCGCGCGCTGCTGCTGCTTGTGGGCATTGGGCTTGTCACCACCGCGTTCATGTTCTTTGGCGCTGAATGGATCGGCACCCAAATGCTGGGCATGGACGCCTATCCCAAGTACGCGCTGATGGCGCTGGCGCCGTCGCTGTTCTTTGTATCCATCCTTTGCGCACTGCGCGGCTATCTGCAGGGCTTGCAGCGCATGACGGGCACCAGTGTGTCACAGATTGCCGAGCAGGTGTTCAAGATTCTGTTCGGGCTGGCGCTTGCGAACTTTTTCTTCCAAAAATACGCCGGCACGCCGTACTGCTATGCGGCAGGGGCGGCGGGCGTCCTGCTGGGCGTCACCGTCTCCGAAATTTTGGCGCTTCTCGTGATGGCCATATTTTGTGCGGGCGCGGGGCGGCTGCCGCGCATGGCAAAGCCTGCCGTCAAAACGACCGATCCCATTTTGCGCCGCATCCTTGCGCTTGCCATTCCCATCACGCTGGGCGCGTCCATCCTGCCGATTGCAAACGTCTTGGACTCCATGATGATTACCGAGCTTTTGGAGAGCATCGGGTATTCCAAGGAGCTGGCGCAGGTCAACTATGTCGCGCTTTGCACCTATGTGCGTTCCGTCATCAATCTGCCCGCGTCGCTCACCGTGGCGCTGTCCATGTCGCTGGTGCCTGCCATCGCCGCCGCCCGTGCCAAGCAAGACACCCTCTCGGTACAGCGGGTGTCGCTTTTGGGGCTTAAGCTGGCAATGGCGGTGGGGCTGCCCTGCGCCGTCGGGCTTTCCGTCTTGGCGCGGCCCATCATCCAACTGCTCTATTCGTCCATCACGCCCAAGTCCCTGTCCATTGCGGAATCGCTGATGCAGGTGGCGGCGTTCACCGTCGTGTTCATCTCGCTGGTGCAAACTGCAACGGGCGCGCTGCAGGGCGTGGGCAAGCATCGGCTGCCCGTCTATTTTCTGCTCATCGGCGGCGTGACAAAGGTCGTGGTCAACCTGATCTGCATCCGCATCCCCTCCATCAACATCTTTGGCGCGGTGTACAGCAATTTGGCGTGCTTCGGCATTGCGGGCATTTTGGACACCATCGCGCTTTTGGTGGTCACCAAGGCAAAGCTCTCCGTGGTGGACACCTTCCTAAAGCCCATTTTGGCGTCCGCAACCATGGGCTGCTTGGCGTACAGCACCTATCAGCTGCTGCGCATGATTCCGTTCTTTGACAGCCGCATCCTCACCCGCTCCATCGCCACGGTCATCGCCGTGCTGGTGGGCGTCGCGGCATACGCCGTGCTGATGTTGGCGCTGCATATGTTCACAAAGGAAGAGCTGCAATACATTCCCGGCGGCCGCAAGCTGGCACGCTTTGCAAGGAAGTGAAAAACTCATGAAAACCATTACCATCGCGCCGCTGTCTACGCCAAAGACCCGCACCATCGCGGCGTGGGAGGCAATCTTGGGCGCGGACAAGCTCTATCTGCAAACCAAGCTGCATCCGTCCGCCAAGCCCGTGCTGGACGCGGGACTTGCCTTTACCGACATGGACGACCTGTACGACGCATCGTCCGATTTTGACGCGCTCAACGCGGCCATTGCAAAACGGTTGACAAGCGGCGGAAGCTGCGTGTACGCCGTCATGGGCGACGGCTGCTTTGCCCAACTGCCCGTGCTGCAGGAAGCCGCAAAGCAGGCAGGCTTTTCGGTGGTGACGCTTGCGGGCGTGTCCTATGCCAAGGCGGCGTTTCCCGCCGTGCAGGACGCGGTCACCGTTTGCGCCCATGCGCTGCCCACCCAAATCGACACGCGGCTGCCGCTGTGCGTCGAGGAGCTGGACAACGCCTTGGAAGCGGGCGAGACCAAGCTGCTTTTGATGGAGTATTACCCGTCGTCGCTGCCCGTTTCGCTTGCGGTCATGGACGCAAACGGCGCATACAAGCTGCATACCGTTTCGCTGTTCGAGCTGGATCGGCAAGCGCGTTGGTTTGCGGGCACGGTGCTGTATGTGCCGCCCGTTTCGTTCGACGCGCTGACCCGCTACGGCGTGCGGGAGCTGGCGCTCGTCATGGCGCGGCTGCGTGCGCCCAACGGCTGTCCGTGGGACAAGGAGCAAACCCACGCAAGCCTCAAGCAAGACCTGATCGAGGAATGCTACGAGCTGTGCGACGCCATCGACGAGGGCGACGACGCCCATATCGTCGAGGAGCTGGGCGACGTGCTGCTGCAGGTGGTGTTCCACGCCGAGATTGCCGAGGAACAGGGGCGGTTTACGCTGCGCGACGTGTCCGACGGCATCGTCAAAAAGCTCATCTATCGCCATCCGCACATCTTTGGGGACACAACGGTGCATTCGTCCGAGGAGGTGCTGGCAAACTGGGACGCACTGAAGCGCATCGAAAAGAGCCAAGCGACCCAAACGGATGTGCTGTGCGCCGTGCCAAAGCGCTTTCCTGCCCTGATGCGCAGCGCCAAGGTGCAAAAGAAGGCGCGCAAGGTGGGCTTCGACTGGGCAAACGCCGAAGAAGCGTTCCCCAAGGTGACGGAGGAGGTGCAGGAGCTTCGCGTCGCCGTTTCCGAGCAATCCAACATCGCCGAGGAGGCGGGCGATTTGCTGTTTGCGGTGGTGAACGTCATCCGCCTTTTG
Organism: uncultured Christensenella sp.; assembly: GCA_964426415.1. GTDB lineage: Bacteria > Bacillota > Clostridia > Christensenellales > CAG-138 > UBA3792. Next base: position 569 of record CAYRQM010000030.1, on the reverse strand, counting down.
GGCTTGGACGCCGAACAGACGCTGCACGACGCCACGGACAAGTTCATTCGGCGCTTCGGCGTCATGGAGCAGCTTGCCCAATCGGACGGGCAATCGCTTGAGAATCTGACGCTCAAGGAGCAGGATGCATACTGGGAAAAGGCAAAACAAGCCGAAAGTTCCGAGAAAGAGCCAAAAAAGGCTTGACGAACGGAATAAGACTTGTTACAATAGGCAAGGCTCATAGAGCACAAACGTTCATTTATTTGGAGGAAACATTCATGAATAAGACCGAATTGATCGCAGCAGTCGCCGAGAAGAGCGCACTGACCAAGAAAGACGCAGAAAAGGCAGTCAACGCCGTTCTGTGCACCATCGAAGCGTCTCTGAAGGCAAACGAGAAGGTTTCTCTCGTTGGCTTTGGCACGTTCGAATCCAAGGATCGTCCCGCCCGCAAGGGTCACAACCCCGCCAACGGCAAAGAAATCGAAATCCCCGCTTCCAAGGCTCCCACGTTCAAGGCGGGCAAAGCCCTGAAGGACGCCATCAACTAATCTAAGTACAACGCAAACAAAAGAACCTCCGTTTGG
>CAYRQM010000029.1:0-24201 GCA_964426415.1 uncultured Christensenella sp. | reverse complement strand
TCATCCTGAGCTTCGGCGAAGGATCTCGCACGCAAGCGGGAGATTCTTCCTTGCTTCGCTGCGTCAGAATGACAACGGGGAACGGCTGGCGGATACTATCCGCCCCTACACCGCTGTGTCAGAATGTCAACGTGTTTTATGCTGAAATGAACGACAAAAGCAGGCGTCATGGGGCGCCTGCTTTTTGCGTGTCAATGAACACCCTTTGATGTAGGGATTCTCGCTTGCAAACGGAACGCTTATTCCGCGGGTGCGGCGCGCAGCAGCTGTTCCACCGCCGCGATGCGCAGGCAGATGCAGAACACGGCAATCGCTTCTTCTAACTCCTTGACGGGCGGAAGCGTCGGCGCGATGCGGATGTTGCTGTCAAACGGGTCGATGCCGTAGGGGTAGGTGGCGCCCGCTTCCGTCATGGTGACGCCCGCTTCCTTGGCAAGCGCCAAGGCACGTTTTGCCGTGCCGTGCATGGCGTACAGGCTGATGAAGTAGCCGCCCGTGGGACGGTTGAAATGCCCGATGCCCAGCGGGACGATCTCGCGTTCCAATGCGTCGGAGACGGCTTCAAAACGCGGCTTGAGGATGGCGGCGTGTCGGCGCATCAGCTGCAGGGTGGTCTGCTTGTCCTTGAGAAACCGCACATGGCGCAGCTGATTGAGCTTGTCAAAGCTGATGATTTGCACCGCAAGCAGCTTGGAAAGGTGGGCGATGTTGGCTTCGCTTGCCGCGATGCAGGCGACGCCCGCGCCGGGGAAGGTAATCTTGGACGTGGACGCGAACTCGTATACCATGTCGGCGTTGCCGTTCGCGGCGCACAGCGACAGCATGTCGGGGAAGGGCACAAAATCGCCGTCAAACTGGTGCACGCAGTAGGCGTTGTCCCACATCAGGGCAAAATCGGGTGCGGCGGGGCGCAGCGCGGCAATGCGCGCTATCGTCTGACGGGCGTAGAGGATGCCGTCAGGATTGGAATATTTGGGCGTACACCACATGCCCAGCACGGAAGGGTCTTTCACCCATTGCTCGACCGCGTCCATGTCGGGGCCGTTTGGCGTCATGGCAATGGGAATCAGCTCCATGCCAAACTGCTCCGTGATGCGAAAGTGGCGGTCGTATCCGGGCGCGGGGCAAAGGAAGCGCATCGTTCCGCGCAGCCGCCACGGGGCGGGACTGTGCAAAAGCCCGTGGGTAAACGCTTTGCAAATCAGGTCGTACATCAGCTGCAGGCTGGCGTTGCCGCCGACCAGCACCTGCGACGGCTGTACATCCAACAGGTCGGCAAAGAGCCGTTTCGCGGCGGGCAGCCCGGTCAGGACGCCGTAATTGCGGGCGTCCACGCCGTCAACAAAGCAGTCCTCCTCCGAAACGACGTCGGTCAGCATCGGCATGGACAGCGCCAACTGATCGCGCCCCGGCTTGCCGCGGGACATATCCAGCTTGCGCCCACGCGCCTTTTCTGCCGCATATGCGACCTGTAAACGGCGCAGCTCCTCGCGCAATTCCTGTTGTGTACGCTCTGCATACGGAACCATACCCACACGCTCCTACCAAAAAACTGATACGATTATACCATGTTCCGCCCGATTGTCAACGATTTCAAATGTGCACGTCGGCGTCGTAATAGCAGGCGAGCAGCAGTTCGCGCATCTGCTGCGGGTCGATGGGACGCGGATTGGAGCCCGTGCAGGCGTCCGAAACGGCAAGGGCGGAGATGGCGTCCACCTTTTCCAAAAACTCGTCCTCCGTCACGAAGCCGCCCTCGTATGCGCGGATGGAATGGGGGACGGAGAGGGATTCGCTGAGGGCGCGGATGCGTGCAATCAGCGCAGCCACCGCGTCGTCATCGTCGCTTGCCGCAATCCCCAAACGCGCCGCAATCTTGGCATAGCGCGCCTTGGCGGCAGGTTCCTTGGCGTTGAACGCAATCACCTTGGGCAGATAGATGGCGTTCGCCGCGCCATGCACGATGTGTCCGCCCGAAAACGCCGCACCCGTCTTGTGCGCCATGGAATGGGTGATGCCCAATAGCGCGTTCGAAAACGCCATGCCCGCCAAGCATTGTGCGTTGTGCATGGCGGCACGCGCCGTCCTGTCGCCGCCCACCGACGCTTCCAAGCAGGCGAACACGGTGGCAATCGCCTGCATCGCCAAGGGATCGGTGAAATCGTTGTGCAGCGTGGAAACGTACGCCTCCACCGCATGGGTGAGCGCGTCCAGCCCCGTCAGCGCGGCAAGGTGCGCGGGCATGGCGCAGGCAAGCGCCGGGTCGACAATCGCCACGTCGGGCGTGATGTTGCAGTCCGCCAGCGGGTATTTGACGCCGCTTTGATAGTCGGTGATGACCGAAAACGCCGTCACCTCCGAAGCCGTGCCCGACGTGGACGGAATCGCCGCAAACCGCGCTTTCTTGCGCAGCGTAGGGAAGCGAAACGGAATGGTCAGCTCCATGAAATCGGTGTCGGGATACTCATAAAAGGCCCACATCGCCTTTGCCGCGTCAATGGCGCTGCCGCCGCCGATGGCGACAATCCAGTCGGGACGAAAATCCAGCATTCGCTTGGCGCCGCGCAGCACCGTTTCCACCGACGGGTCGGGCTCCACGCCGTCAAACAGCGCCGTTTCCATCCCTGCCTTTTTGAGATAGGCGGTCGCCTGCTCCAAAAATCCCAACCGCTGCATCGAGCTGCCGCCCGTCACCAAGAGCGCGCGCTTGCCGTCCAGCTTTTGCAGCGCCTCCATGGCGCCTTCCCCAAAGTAAATATCCCGCGGGATCGTAAATCTTGCCATTGTTTCCTCCAACGAAAAAAAGATACCATACGGTTCGATGGTATCTTTTACAGGTTTGCAATGGGTTATTCCAAGTCGAGCTTTTCGGCAAGCAGCGACGCCGCAAATGCCACATAGTCCGCACAGGCGCGATTGTGATAGAACGCGGCGTTCCGTTCGGACGGCGTCGGCGGATCGCTATTGGTTTGCAGCCCAAGCAGCTCGCGGCAAACGATGGCGCCATACTCCGCACGAAACGCGTTGGCAAGGGCTTGCACGTTGGCATAGTGATCGGACTTTTGCTGCGGATCGTTGAGATCGCAGTAGCCGCGCAGCATCCCATACGCCATCAACATGCCGCTGACCGCGCCGCAGACCTCACGCAGCCTGCCCATGCCGCCGCCAAAGGACGATGCGAGCTTCAGCGCAGTCGGTTCGTCCAACTGCATTTCGGGCGCAAAGGCGGCAAACACCGCCTGCGCACAGTTCGCGCCATTGCAAAACAGCGTCGTCGCTTTTTCGGCGTAGGTCATAGCGCTTCGATTTTGGCGTTGATGGCGTCCAGCCACGCGCCGTCATACAGCTCAATGAGCCCCGCATCGCAGGCGGCAGCAAGCTTGGGATCCATCGGAATGCGGCAAACGGTGTCGATGCCGTTTTGCTTGGCAATCTCGTCGATGTGGCTTTCGCCGAAGATGGCGTGCTTTGCACCGCAGTCGGGGCATTGGAAGTACGCGAAGTTTTCGACGACGCCCAGCACGGGAATCTGCATCATGTTCGCCATGTTGACCGCCTTTTGCACGATCATGCCGACCAGCTCTTGCGGCGAAGTGACCACAAGGATGCCGTCAACGGGCAAGGATTGGAACACGGTCAGCGGCACGTCGCCCGTGCCCGGCGGCATATCGACGAACATGAAATCGACGTCCTTCCAGATGACGTCCGACCAAAATTGTTTGACCGTCCCCGCAATGATGGGGCCGCGCCAAACGACGGGATCGGTCTCGTTCTCCAAAAGGAGGTTGATGGACATGACGTCCACGCCCAGCTTGGAGGAGACGGGGAGGATGCCAAGCTCGGTGCCCGTCGCCTTTTCGTGGATCCCGAACATGTTGGGGATGGACGGGCCGGTGATGTCCGCGTCCAAAATGGCGGCATGGAAGCCGCGGCGCATGGCATTGACCGCCAGCATGGAGGTGACCAAGGACTTGCCGACGCCGCCCTTGCCCGAAATCACGGCAATGACCTTTTTGATGGAGGACATGGCGTGGGGCGCTTCGCGGAAGTCGGCTTGTTCGGACGTGCGATCAGCACACGCTTCCGAACAGCTGCTGCAATCGTGGGTACATTCGCTCATGGTGGTTCCTTTCTGTTGTTACGCAGCCTTGGGCCGCTTGGGCCGTTTGGGCGTTGTGGGTTTCTTTTCGATTTCGCCTGCGGCGGTCAGGGCGACCTTTGTCAAGACAGGCCCCACCAGCTCGTAGACCAGCGTGGCAAACAGCACGATTGCCACAATCGCGGAGGAAATGCCCGCCGCTTTGAGATTGGCGTTGCCCGCAACGGACTGCGCCATGCCGATGGCGACGCCGGCTTGCGGCAGCAGCGTGACGCCAAGGTATTGCCGCACCGTCTTGGGTGCGCGGGAGATGGCAGAGCCGAAGAACGCACCGAAATACTTCCCAAGCGAACGGGCAATCAAATAGACGACGCCAACAATCAGCACCGTTGCACTGCCCAGCACGCGCAGGTTCAGATCCGCGCCCGAAAGCACGAAGAACAGCATGAACAGCGGCGGCGTCCAACGCTCGGTGTTGTCCAAAATCTCGATGGCGTCGTCGCGCAGGTTGGCAAAGAGCGCACCAATCATCATGCAAAGGAGCAGGGAAGAGAGATTGAGCATCTCCGCCAGCGCCACGCCGATGAACACGGCGGTCAGCATGAGGCACAGCCGATTCGCACGGGAATGAAAGAACTTCATGCAAAGCGTCATCAGCGCGCCCAACGCAGCGCCGATGCCAATCGACATCGCAATCTCCAGCAGCGGCATAAGGAGCGCTTCTTTGACGGTGAGCGCATTGCCGGTACAAAGCGTCTCCGCCAAGGAGAAGCAGACGGAGAAGATGATCAGCCCCACCGCATCGTCAAACGCGACGACGGGCAGCAGCGTATCGGTCACGGGGCCCTTGGCCTTGTATTGGCGGACGACCATCAGTGTGGCGGCAGGTGCGGTGGCAGCCGCAATGGAGCCAAGCAGCAGCGCCGTAGAAATGCGCACGGTGTCGGACTTTGCGGGCACAAGCAGCAGCGCGCCCACCACGGCAAGCACGGTGACAGACGCCTGCACCAGCGTGATGACGATGATCTTGCCGCCCAGCTTTTTGATGTTCTTGAGCTTGAATTCACCGCCGATGGAGAAGGCGATAAAGCCCAGCGCGACATCGGATATGATGCCCAAAGAGCCGACGGATTCTTCATTCAGCAAACAAACGCCGTCGCCGAAAATCAGCGGAAGCAGATACGGGCCCATCAAAAGCCCCGCGAACAGGTATCCCGTTACGTTGGGCAGATTGAGCAGCTTCATCAGGCGCGACAGGGCAAGACCACCGACCATGGCCAGCCCCAGCACCAGCAGGGAGGAGAGTGTGGGCATCGTTATCCCTCGATTCCCTCAACGGAGGTAATGGGAATGGTAAACATGACGCCTTTCTTTCCGAGTCCGTTTGTATTTCTGCGAACCACGCGCTTGGCGTGTTCGATTTGATCGTCGTTCAAAAGCAGGAAAACGGTGTGGCTCGGCTCAAAATCGTGCTGCACCAACCGACTGACACAGCCAAAGATCGGGGCGGCTTCGTCGTCATTTTCCAAGAGCGCATGCTTGAGGCTCGTGCTCTCGAACACGATGCCGTTCATGCCGTGGGCGCGCAGCCCTTGCAGGGTATTTAAAAATTCATCGCACTTGTCGATGGTCATGACCAACAGTTGCATAGGAGACTCCTTTCATCCGATTCTATCGGAAGCATTATAGTACTTTCCCATCGGAAAGTCAACCGCTATTCCGCCAAAACAAAGGACAGCGCTTCTTCAATCTTTTCGTGTACACATAAGTCTGCGTCGCTGTCACGCGGCGTGGCAGAGAGGTTGATGAGCACCAAATGTCTGCCGCGAAAATAGTCGATTAAGCCCGCCGCAGGATAGACCGCCAGCGACGTGCCGCCCACAATCAGCGTATCCGCAAGCCGCATCTCTCGCACCGCGCCCGAAACCACGTCCGGATCCAACCCTTCGCCATACAGCACCACGTCGGGCTTGATGACACCGCCGCAGGGACAGGTGGGCACGCCGTTCGTGTCCGTCACAGCAGACAGTGGGAAGGCACGGTGGCAGCGCACGCAGTGGTTGCGATACACGCTGCCGTGCAGCTCATACACGCGGCGGTTGCCCGCCCGTTGGTGCAGCTCGTCGATGTTTTGCGTGATGACCGCCGTCAGCTTGCTCGCCTGTTCCAGCTTTGCCAACGCTTTGTGCGCGTCGTTGGGCTTGGCGTCCGGATACAGCAAAAACTTGCGATAGTAGTCGAAGAAGATTTCCGGATAATCGTAAAAGAACTCTGAAGACAGCAGCGTCTCCGGCGGCACGCCGTACGCCTGCTTTGCCTTGTAGATGCCGTTGGCGCTGCGAAAGTCGGGAATGCCGCTGGCGGTGCTGACGCCTGCGCCGCCCAAAAACACGATGCGCTTGCTGTTGTCCACGATGTTTTTCAGTGTTTCGTTCATAAAGCCTGCTCCTTTTGTTGCAAATAATGGAAAAGAATGGTATTCTTTCGTTATGAAACCGATTACGGATTTCTTCAATCGACGACCGATGGTGGGCGGCGCTTGCGGCGCTGCGCTTGCCGTGCTGCTCGGGCGGCTGCTGCCGTGGTGGGGCGATCTGCTGCTTGCACTGCCGCTGCTTGCGCTGGGCGTCGTTTGGATGCTGCGGCGCAACGGGTGGGCGTATCTGCCGCTGCTGTTGGCGCTGGTGCTGCTGCGGATGGCGCCGATTCCCGTGGATACGGTGACGGCGGGCGACTATCAGGTTGCGGGGCGCGTTTCGGAAATTCCCGAATCGACGGCGCGGCGCACCTATTTTACCATCGAGGACGTAACGCTTGACGGCGTTGCCATCGACACGAAGCTTTCGGTCAAGGCGCCCAAAACGGAAACGCTCCGCTATGGGGACGCCGTCACGATGGAAGCAGCCGTTTTGCCGAACAACGATCAAGACGAAGCGCGCTACACGGGCGTCTGCGGCGAAGCGACGGCGAAGGAATCGCCCGTGGTGTCGGGCACATCCAACGATTTGCGCGGCTGGTTTCTGTCGGGCAAGGATGGGTTCAAACGTGCGCTGGACGCGCTGTTTTTGGAGCAGGCGGGCAATGCGCGCGGCATCCTATTGGGGGATCGCAGCGGCATGGATTACGCGCTGCGGCAGCAGTACACCCGCAACGGCGTGCTGCACATCTTCGCGGTGTCCGGTCTGCACGTCACGCTGCTCACAGGGCTTTTGGGCGCGGCGGTCTTCATCCGAAACCGCAAGGTGGGGATGCTGCTGCTCCTCGCCTTTCTGACGTTCTACTGCGCCATCACCTCGTTCACGCCGTCGGTCTTGCGCGCCGCGTTCCTGCTCGTCGCCGTTCGGATTTGTCGTTCACTGGAACGGCAGATCGACCCGCTGACGACCTTCTCCTTCACCTTTGCCGCCGTGCTTTTGGTTTCGCCGTACAGCTTGTATCAGGTGGGATTTCAGCTCTCGTTTGCGGCGGCAGGCGGGATGATGCTGTTGAACAAGCCGCTGACGCGCATCGTGCCGCTTCCACGCGGCAAAATCCGTTCCGCCGTCGTGGGTGCAATCGGCGCAAACTTGGGGACGCTGCCGCTGCTTGGCACATACTTTGGCGCTTATGCATGGATGGCGATTCCGATGTCCGTGCTGCTCATTCCCATCATGCCGATCGTCCTGCTGTTCGGGTTCTTGGCGATGCTTCTGTATGGGGCGTGGCCGTGGGCGGCACGGGTGCTTGCGTATCTGCCGCATCTCGCACTGACCTATCTGGACAAGCTGACCGCGTGGCTCGATTTTGCACCGCTCACCTTAAAGGCGCCGCATCCGATTGTGACGGCGCTGTGGTTTATCGCGCTGCTGTTCTGTTCGCCGTTCTTCCTAAAAAACAGCAAACGACCGCCGTATTTGGGATTGGGGCTGGCGGCCGTTTCGATTCTGTTGTGGATTTTGCTTTAGTTGGCTTGCACATACAAAATGACAGAAGTCGATTCGCCGCCTCCGCTCGTGCCCGTCCCCGTGCAGTACCAAAATGGCAGGTAGTACCCCGTGTCCGTGTTGGAGAAATAGCGCAGCTCGGCGTCGGTGATGCAGATGTTATAGGTGTTGGTCAACAGCGTATAGGAACGCTTGCCCGCCTGCACGGCAGTCAGCGTCGCGACGGGGGAATCAATATGCACCGTGCCGCTGCTTTCAAACTCGATGGGCGCTGAAGCGTTCGCCTCCAAGAGGGTTCCGTCATAGCCGACGGAGATTTCCAGCTCGGAGCCGGACACATAACAGCCGTCGACGGTGGGCGCATAGTACAGATAGCAGCATCGTCCAAAGGAAACGACGTCCGCCAACACGAAGGAATCGATGGATTCGGCAAGCTTCGGGTAGGCGCAGTTTCGAATTTGTTCGCGGGCGTACGCGTCCCAAGCCGCCTCATCGTTCAAATCGAACAGCGGGTCGGCGGCGTCGTCAAAGGTGGTGGAAAACAGATAATCGTTGTTGCCCTTCACCGCATTGTAGACCGACACGCGCTCGGCGTCGGTATCCGTGACCGTAAAGGTGATGGGGAGCGCGTCGGAGGACTTGAACGTCAGCGACCCGAACGTCGTGCCGCCGCCCAGCAAAAAGGCGAGAGCGATGCCGACATAGGCGATGAGCGAGACGCCAATGCCCAGATAACGCAGCGGTTTCGGCTGCACCCGCGCAAAGACGTCCGCCACGGTGAACCCCAAGCAGCCGCCCAGCGCACCGTAGAGGAGCGCATCCAAAACGAACGCACCGCCCAATACGACGGTGGGCAGCATCAGCAAAAAGCCGCAGACGACGCCTTGGAGCATTGCCCAAAATACGTTGACCCGCTTGCCGATAAGCGCCAAAAACACACCCGGCAGCACATGGGGCAAAAGCAGATGGAACAAATCGGACAGCAGCGCGTGGGAACCGTACAGCGAACGATGAATCAGCTTGTCAAAGGGGAACAAAAGCGGCGTCGCAACCGCTTCGGCACGCCACGGCCAAAAGATCGCAAACGCCAAGGTTGCGACCCAAATGAACTGTATGATGAGCTGCTTGTTGCTCCGTGACTGCGTTTGTACTTCCATAGATAAAGAGAAGGACAGACGGCGACAACCGTCTGCCCTTGCGGTTCGTTACTTGCGGAGGAACGCGGGGATGTCCAGCTTGTTGGCGGGACGCTCGTTGTAGTCGCGGCGCACGTCGGCGGACGGGTCACGGCGCGGCTCCGCCTGCGGTTCGGGTGCAAACGCGGGATCCGGCGTTGTGTCGGGCGCGGCATAGGGCCGTGCGGAGAACGCATTGGAAGCAGACGAGGGAACGGTCTGCTGCGGCGCTGCGTAGGCACGGGGCGCGGGGGATGCAGGCTGCTCGCCAAAGGCGCGGCGCGGCGCACCGCCCATACGCAGCTCGGCGTTGGCGGCTGCGGCGTCTTCCTTGCGCTCAAATCCCGTTGCAATGACGGTGATGCGCAGGGTGTCGCCAGCACTCTCGTCGATGTCGGCGCCAAAGATGATGTTGGCGTCGGGATCGGCGTTTTCGGCGATGATCTCGGCGGCTTCGTTGACTTCCAACAGGGAGAGATCGGTGCCGCCCGTAATGTTCATCAGGATGCCCTTGGCGCCCGTGATGGAGGTTTCAAGAAGCGGGCTTTCCACGGCTTGACGGGCGGCTTCCGCAGCGCGCTTTTCGCCGCAGGCGGAACCGATGCCCATGTGCGCCATGCCCTTTTCCTTCATGATGGTCTTGACGTCGGCAAAGTCCAAATTGATCATGGCGGGAACCGCGATCAGGTCGGAAATGCCTTGGATGCCTTGGCGCAGCACGTCGTCCGCCACGCGCAGCGCGTCGGGCAGACTCGCCTTGCCAACCAGCGCAATCAGCTTGTCGTTGGGAATGGTGATGAGCGTATCCACGGCAGGCTTGAGCTGCGAAATGCCAGCTTCGGCGTTGCGCATCCGCACGCGGCCTTCAAAGGTGAACGGCTTGGTGACGACGCCCACGGTCAAAATGCCCAATTCCTTGGCGCAATCTGCAACGACCGCCGCTGCGCCCGTGCCGGTGCCGCCGCCCATGCCGGCGGTGATAAAGACCATGTCGCTGCCCTTCAGCGCTTCGATGATGAGGTCGCGGCTTTCGTCGGCAGCCTTGCGGCCGATTTCGGGATCGGCGCCTGCGCCCAAGCCCTTGGTCAGCTTTTCGCCGATTTGGATTTTTTTCTGCCCGGAGCTCAACGCCAACGCTTGCTTGTCGGTGTTGACGGCGATGAACTCAACGCCGCGCAGACCGTACTGCACCATGCGATTGACGGCATTGCAGCCGGCGCCGCCGACGCCGATTACGCGAATTTGTGCGAAGTTGGCATTGTCTTGGTTTGGTTCAAACATACTTGTTCCCCCTTTATTATTTCGTGAAGAAGTCCTTCAGTTTTTGCACGAATGATTCCTCGTTCGGCTCTTGCGTCGATGCAGGCTCGTCGTCTGCACGATTGGCGCGCAACACGAAGTTGAGCGCACCGAACGCGCTGCAGTAGTTGGGCGAGGACAGGCGCGGCGTCCACGGCATGTCCCGCTTAATCGGAAAGCCGAGAGCATTCTTGAGAAACTCCAGCGATCCACGCATCATCAAAAGCCCGCCACCCGATAGATACACGGTAGGCCTCGATTCCAAACTGACCGAGAGCTTGTCCAGCTCTTGGCGGATTAAGTGCGCCAGCTCGGTGGCGCGCGCCTCGACGATGTAGGCGATGGTGGCGTTCGAAACGCGCCGTGAAGCGGTTTCGGTACGCAGGATTTCGGTCTTGTCCCCATAGTCGAGGGAAAAGACAAAGCGTCGCTTTGCCTGCTCGGCAGAATCCGCGGTCACCTCCAAGCCAAACGCCAGATCGGATGCGAACTGGTATCCGCCTGCCGGGATGGTCGCCATGCCTGTCAACGCGGCGTTTTCGATGACGCAGACGTCCGTTTGACGATAGCCCACATCGATGAGGACGGCAGGACGCACGCGATCCGTTTCGGGAATGAGCATGGTTGCTTCGCCCAACGCGGCGCTGATGCACATGGAGATTTCCACACCCAAGTCGTCCAACGCGTCTTGGATGGTTTGGATATAGTCTTCCCGCACAAACATGTGCGAAACCAAACCCGAAATTTCTTCTGTCGGAATGCCCGCGGGAATCTCTGCCGAGGACACGCCGTCCACCAAAAAGAAGACGGGCGTGCTGTGCATGAGGACATAGCCTTCGGGCGTGCCAACCTTGCGGTACGACAATTGGATGAGGCGATCGACGTCCGACGCTTCAACCACGCGTGCGCGTTCGCCCAGCGTCAGTGTCATATCGGACAGAACCAGCTTCGAAAACGAAGCGGGAACGGTGAGCGCGACGTCTCGAATCCGCGAACGGGATTCTTGCTCCGCCTTTGCAATCGCGTCAACAATCGCGTCGTGCAAGCTCTTCTTGTCCAAGAACGATGCGTCTTGGTACCCGTCACAGCTTGACACGCCGGCGCCATGGACGACGATGCCACCCTTATCCAATACACTTCCACAAAGGCAAACGACCTTTGAACTTCCTATATCCAAAATCGCAGCAGGCTTCATTTCTATCCTCCGCAAAGTTACATTTATTATAACAAACGAAGCCCACAGCCGCAACCGCATTTTGCCTTGAAGAAATGTCCGTTTTGAAAATTTTAGCATGGAAATGTGACGGAATTGTATCATTTTGACGATGATACGAAATTTCTTTTGCGCAGACCGTTGGGAATCTTTGGAAAAGGAGCAAAATTGGGTCGGAACGCGCGTCGGTTTTCAAAAATGGAAAGCAGTCCGCTCTCAACGGACGAGTTGAACGCGAACCGACTTCGTGTTATACTGCAGCCATGAAATGCAAACGCCGCACCAAACGCATCCTGCTTGCTGCCGCCATTCTGTTGTTGGCGGTGGCGCTGACGTTTGTCGGCGGCGCGTTCGTGCCCAACCTGTGCTTCTTTCGTCCCGTGCATAATATTGATGCGCAAGCGGCGATACGCGCCCATATCGACGTGCGCCCGCTGACGCTGCAAACGGACGATGCGACGCGAAGCGGCTTCGCCTGCGGCACGGCGACGGACACAATCGTGCTGCTCTATTGCGGCGGCGGCGGCGAGGACGCATCGTCTACGCTTCTTGCGCTGCTGGACGCGGGCGGCGTCGAGGCGTTTTCGGGCACGACCTTGGTGCTGTTCGATTATCCGAGCTTTGGCGACAGCACGGGCAAAGCCTCGGAAGCGTCGTTTTACGCGTTTGGGCTGGAAACGTTCGATTGGGCGGCAAGCGCGTACCCCACATCGCGCCTCATTTTGGCGGGATACAGCATCGGCACGGGCGTCGCCACCTACGTGGCAAGCCAACGCGAGGCGGACGGGCTGCTTCTTTTGGCGCCGTTCGACACGGGCAAGCATGTGTATACCGACGGCAGCTTGTTTATGCAGGTGTTTTGCGTGCTGTCGCCCGACATTTTCCCTTCCGACACGTTCGCGCCGCTTTGCGCCGAGCCGACGCTGCTCGTTTGCGGCTTGGCGGATACGGTCACGCCGCCCGCGCAGGGCGCACGATTGGCGGCGCTGTTTCCGAAAAGCAGCGTTTGCTTCGTCTCGGACGCGACGCACGGAGACCTGATGCAAAAGCCCGAAACGGTTGACGCGATTCGTGCGTTTCTTGCGGCGCGCCCTTGAACGGGCGGCAAAATCGTGCTATACTGATTCCACATTTGAGAGGAAGCATTGCAATGAAATGGTTGGAAGTGACGGTCTACACGACCGATGCGGGCATAGAGCCCGTTTGCGCGGCGCTCAACGGCGCGGGCATCGACGGGCTTTCCATTGAGGAAAGTCACGAGGCGGCAGGCGCATTTCTCAAGGAAGCCGCCGTATTTTGGGACTTCGCCGACATGGACAAGATCGGCACGGACACGCCCTGCGTCAAGGGCTATGTGGCGGACTGCCCCGAAAATTTGCCCATCGTCGACGCAGCGCGTGCGGCGATTCGGCGCCTCAAGGACATCCCGTTCGACTGCGACGTCGGTTCGCTTGCCATGACGGTCGTCACCGTGGACGAGGAGGACTGGGCAAACAACTGGAAGCAATACTATAAGCCGCTGAACATCGGAAAGCGGCTTTTGGTGCTGCCCTCTTGGGAACCGCAGCCCGACACCGACCGCACGGTATTGAAGCTGGATCCCGGCATGGCGTTCGGCACGGGCGCGCATCAAACGACGCGGATGTGTCTCGAATTTTTAGAGCAGGTGGTCGAGCCGGGCGATAACGTGCTGGATTTGGGCTGCGGCAGCGGCATTTTGTCCATCGCGGCACGGTTGTTGGGCGCAAAGGACGCCATCGCCGTGGACATCGACCCCATCGCGGAACACATCGCCTACGAGAATGCCGCGCTCAACGGCATCGACCCGTCCCACTATCATGTGTTCATCGGCAACATCCTTTCCGACACCGCGCTGCAACAACAGATTCGGGGGCAATATCCCGTGGTCATGGCGAATATCGTGGCGGACGTCATCATTGCGCTGGCGCCGCTTGCCCGCACGTTCTGCGCACCCAACGGCGCATTTCTCGTTTCGGGCGTCATAGACGAACGCGTGGAGGAGGTCAAGGCAGCGCTGGCACAAAACGGATTCGCCGTATGCACCCACAGCGCGTCGGACGGCTGGAACGCCTTCTTGTGCCGATAAGTATGCATCGTTTTTTTACCGAAGAAATCCTCCCAAACCGTGCCGTTGTGCGCGGAGAAGACGTCAAACATTTGACACGGGTGCTGCGCCTTGGCGCGGGCGACGCCGTGCAGCTTTGCGATGGGCAGGGTCGGGAGTGCGACGCGGTGATTGCCGCCGTGACGCCCGATTCCGTTTCGTTCGACACGCAGCCGTGGCGCGAGTCGCCAAGCGAGCCGCAGCATCGCGTCACCCTTTGCCAATGTCTGCCCAAGACGGGCAAAATGGAAACCATCCTGCAAAAGTGCGTGGAGCTGGGCGCGGACGCGTTCGTGCCCGTTCTTTCGGAGCGCTGTGTCGTACAGCCCAAGGAATCGTTTCAAGCCCGCATCTCGCGCTGGCAGCGCGTGTCGATGGAGGCGGCAAAGCAAAGCCGCCGCGGACGAATTCCGCGTGTAGCGCCCTTAACGCCCCTTGCACAGCTCGATTTTTCGCCGTTTGATACGGTGCTGGTCGCCTATGAGGACGAGCATACCGTCACGCTGAAGGCGGCGCTGCACCAAGGCGTGGGCGAAAAGATTGCCGTTTTGATCGGCGCCGAGGGCGGGTTTTCTGCGCAGGAGATTGCAGCGCTTTGTTCCCGCGGCGCCGTACCCGTTTCGTTGGGCGCACGGATCTTGCGCACCGAAACGGCAGGCATGGCGATGCTTGCACAAATTCTATATGAGGTGGAGCCGTGAGAGTCGCGTTTTACACCATTGGCTGCAAGGTCAACCATTACGAAACGCAAGCGATGGAGGAGCTGTTCCGCAGCGCGGGCTATGCGGTCGTCCCCTTTGAATCGCCTGCCGAAATCTATGTGGTCAACACCTGCACCGTCACCCAAGTGAGCGACAAGAAATCGCGGCAAATGCTTTCCCGTGCCCACGCGCAAAACCCCGACGCGCTGATTGTGGCGGTGGGCTGCTATGCCGAAACCGCACGCGAACGGGTGCAGGGCTTGGCGGGCGTATCGCTGGTGCTGGGCACGGACGGCAGAAGCGAGATCGTGTCGCTTTGCGAACAGGCGCTGCGCAGGGAGCAGCCGTCCTGCACCGACGTGCCGCCGTTTTTGCGCAAAAATTTCGAAGCGCTGTCCGCCCAACGCGACGGACGCACCCGCGCCACGCTCAAAATTCAAGACGGCTGCAACAGCTTTTGTTCGTACTGCATCATTCCGTTTGCACGGGGCGCACTGCGTTCCCGCACGCTCAAAAGCTGCGAGGCGGAGCTTTTGGCGCTTGCGGCGGCGGGCTATCGAGAGGTGGTCTTGACGGGCATTCAGCTTTCGGCGTACGGCGTCGATCTGCCCGAACAGCCCGATCTTTGCGACGTGATTCGCCTTGCCGACGGCATTGAGGGGATCGACCGCGTGCGGCTCGGTTCCTTGGAGCCGCGCTTCGTGACGGCACGCTTCATCGAAATGGCGCTGCAGTGCAAATCCCTTTGCAGACAATTCCATCTTTCGCTGCAAAGCGGGTCGGATTCGGTGCTTGCGCGCATGAACCGCCGCTATACGACGCAAGACTATCGGGACGCGGTTCGGCGCATCCGTCAAGCGATGCCCGACGCCGCCGTCACCACCGACGTCATCGCAGGGTTTGTGGGCGAGACCGAAGCCGAATTTTCAGAGACGCTGGCGTTCGTGAACGAAATCGGCTTTGCCCGCATCCATGTGTTTCCGTATTCGCGGCGCAGCGGCACCAAGGCGGATCAAATGGCGGGCCACCTTCCGCGTTCCATCAAGGAGCAGCGCACAAAAGCGCTCATTGCGGCGGGCACACGCTGCGAGGAAGCGTTCATCGACGGCATGATCGGGCAAACGGTCACGGTGCTACTCGAGGACGACGGCACGGGCTACACGGGCAACTATGTGCGCGTGCGCGCAAGCGGTGCGGTGGGCACGCTGCAAACGGTTCAGATTATCGGGCGCGAGGGAACCCTTGCGCTTGCAAAATAGGAGGTTCATATGTGTTTATTCTGTCAAATCATCGCGGGAGAGATTCCGTCCAAGAAGGCGTATGAGGACGACGCCGTTTACGCGTTTTACGACATTCATCCCCAAGCGCCGACGCACATTCTCATCATCCCGAAACGGCACATCGACAGCGCCCAAACGCTGACCCGCTCGGACGATGCGCTGCTGGGACGCATGTTCGAAACGGCGCGTTCGCTTGCCAAGGAGCTGGGTCTCGATAAGACGGGCTATCGCCTCATCACCAACGTGGGCGACGACGCGGGGCAAAGCGTCAAGCATCTGCATCTACACCTCATCGGCGGCCGCACGCTGAAGTGGGACAACTGATCGGTTGTCAAATCGACAGAAATCGCGTATACTATGGCAAGGAACTTGAGGAGAGGGCAAATATGACGACGGCATTGTTGGACGAAGCAAGAAGAATACATCTCATCGGCATCGGCGGATGCAGCATGAGCGGGCTTGCCCGCATTTTACACGCACATGGGCATATCGTGACGGGCAGCGACCGCGAGCATACCCCATTTACCGACAACTTGGAAAAGGACGGCATCACGGTGTATTACGGGCACAAGGCGGAACAGGCGGCGGGCGCCGACTTGGTCATCTATTCCGCGGCGATCAAGCCCGAAAACCCCGAACGCGTGTTTGCGCGGGAACACGGCATCCCCGAATTGGAGCGCAGCACGGCGTTGGGACAGCTTTCCGAACGCTACCGACACGTCGTCGCCGTTGCGGGCTGTCACGGCAAGACCACCATCACCTCCATGCTGGCGTTTCTCAACGAGGAAGCGGGCTTGGACGCCACCATTCATGTGGGCGGCTTCGTCGATCTGCTGGACGGCGGCGTGCGCGTGGGCAAGAGCGATCTGTTCATCACCGAGGCGTGCGAATATGTCGAGAGCTTTCTCACCCTTTCGCCCACCGTTGCCATCATCAACAACATCGACAACGACCATCTGGACTGCTACGGCGACATGGATCACATCGTCAACGCGTTCTTCCGCTTTTGCGCGCTGGTGCCGCCCGAAGGCGTCGTCTTGGGCTGCATCGACGATCCCTATGTGCGCAAGCTCCTGCCCGTCATCGATCGTTCCGTCAAAACGTACGGGCTGTTGGAGGGCGACTACCATGCCGACGATATCTCCTTTGATACGTTGGGCAATCCGTCCTTTTCGCTGTATGACCACGGCGCACTGATGGGGCGCGTCACGCTTTCGGTGCCGGGGCAGCACAACGTCATCAACGCCATCGCCGCCTATGCCGCATCGTGCGAGATGCAGGTTCCGTTCGAAGCATATCGCATTTCCATGCGTCGATTCGTCAACACCAAGCGGCGGTTCGAGCTGTTGGGCGAAAGGAACGGCGTGCGGGTCTTCCACGACTACGGACATCATCCCAACGAAATCGCCGCCACGCTGGACGCCGCCACCCGCGTTCCCCACAAGCGCATCTTCTGCGTGTTCCAATGCAACAGCTACACCCGTGCGCGGACGCTGTTCTGCGAGAACGTGACCTGCTTCAAAAACGCCGACGAAGTGCTGGTTTGCGACATCTATCCGGGGCGTGAGGTCGATACGGGCACGGTACACGCCCGCGACATGGTCAAAGGCATCAACGCCGTCAGCCACAATGCGCGCTACCTTGCCACGTTCGAAGAAATCCGTGACTACCTCGATGAAAACGCCGTTTCGGGCGATGTGGTCATTACCGTGGGCAGCGGCGACGTCTATCGGCAATCGCAAAAGCTGCTCTGAGTTTCGATTTTTCCAAGCGTTCATTCCCGCAGGCGACTGCGGGATTTTTGTTGCAAGAAAGGATGCAATTTGTTATAATCAGTCGAAAAGGCGGAG
This sequence comes from uncultured Christensenella sp., assembly GCA_964426415.1. GTDB lineage: Bacteria > Bacillota > Clostridia > Christensenellales > CAG-138 > UBA3792. The sequence goes on along the minus strand of CAYRQM010000029.1, from coordinate 6,536 downwards.
GTGATTCGATTGATCGCAATGGGTACGGCAGTGCTTTCCCTTGTCGGGACGGCGGCACTGGGATTTGGCTGCGGCTGGCTGCACGATTGGAACGCGCTTTGGATTGCGCCGCTGCTCTTTGTCGGCTGGTTCCTTGTTCTCACCGTGCTGCTGTTCGCCGCGCTCTTGCTCATCGGCGCCTGCGTCGATCAAAAAGCGCCCGTCACCAAGGAGCATCCGTTCTTTCGGAAGATGATGCATTGGATGAGTGCATACTTAGATTTCTTCGGCGGCGCAAGGCTTCAGGTCATCGGAAAAGAGAAGGTTCCGTCAAAGCAGCGCGTGCTGTTTGTCGCCAACCATCGCTCCATGTTCGATCCCATCGTGACGGCGGATGCGTTTCGTGACCGCGACATCTCCTACGTTTCCAAGCCCGGCAACTTTGACATCCCCATCGCGGGCGGGTTCGCTCACATGTGTCGGTTTCTGTCGCTGGATCGGGACGATCCGCGCGCGGCAGTGGGCGTCATGCGCACCGCCGCCGACATCATCGCGTCGGGGGACGCGGACGTGGGCATCTATCCCGAGGGCACGCGCAACAAAACAAACGAACCGCTGCTGCCGATGCACAACGGTTCCGTCAAGATTGCCAAGATTGCGCGGTGTCCCATCGTCGTGCTGACCACGCGCAACACCCAATACATCGCCAAGAATTTTCCGCTGCGCACCACAAAGGTGACCATCACGGTTGTGGACGTGATCGATGCAGAAACGGTGAACGCCCTCCATACCGAGGCGCTCACCGAACGGATGCGCAATGCAATGTTAATAGATCTTTCAGACTAAATCTTCGTGCGCGTTTGCCGCTTCACAGTCGTCACCGTCAATCGAATTGTGTTCATCGTCAGATGCCGTACACGCCGTCCGCCTCCACGCGGATGGCGGTGTTGTAAAACGCGGACGCGGCGCGCACCAGCGCGGCGGTATCGGCGACGCCTGCCGTTTCACAGGCGGAATGCATGGCAAGCTGCGCCAACCCGACGTCCACCGTATTCATGGCGACGCGGGTATTGGAGATGCTGCCCAGCGTGGAACCGCCCGCCAGATCGCTGCGATTGGCAAAGTGCTGCACGGGCACGTCGGCGCGGCGGCAGATTTCCATAAAGAGCGCTTCGGAAACGGCGTCGGTGGTGTAATGCTGATTCGCGTTGTGCTTGATGACGACGCCGCCGTTCATGTGCGGCGCGTTCTGTCCGTCGCTCAGCTCGGGATGGTTGGGATGCTTGGCGTGGCCGTTGTCGCAGGAGAGCATCATCGAGGAGGGCAGCAGCAGGGAAAGCGGCTTGCCCAACGCGTCGGCGATGCGGGTCAGCGTGTCGAAAAGCAGCGCGCTGCCCGCGCCCTGCTTGGTGGAGCTGCCCACTTCCTCGTTGTCGAACAGGGCATACACGGAAACGGCAGAGGTGGGCGCGCTTTGCAAAAAGCCCAAAAGCGTGGCGAAGGCGCATTGCAAATCGTCGATGCGCGGCGCAAGAAAGAAGGCGTCGTCCGCGCCGAAGATGCAGCCGCGAGGACGCACATACAGGTATAAATCGGTGGCGGCGACGTCGTCCTCCGCCACGTTCAGCCGTTTTGCAACAAGCCGCCGCACCACGCCCTTGTCTTGGGCTTCGCAAAGAAGCGGCAGTGTATCGACGGCTGCGTTGTACTTGTAGCCGTCGTTGATGGTGCGGTTGAAGTGGATGCAGACGTTGGGAATGACCGCCAAGTCCCGTTCCAAATCGACCACACGCGTGACGAATTGCCCGTTCTCACGGACGATGGCGCGTCCCGCCAAGGACAGCGGACGGTCGAACCAAGAGGACAGAATGCCGCCGCCGTAGCGCTCGGTGTTCAGGCGCACATAGTGTTCGCAGGCGGGAAGCTCGCAGTCCGTCTTCAGCTTGAATCCGGGCGAATCGCTGTGACTTGCCGCAACCATAAACCCCGTGACGGGCGCTTCGGGCAGTTGGAACGCAAGCAGGGAGGACAGGTTGCGCGTCAGGTAGTATTTTCCGCCGGGCTGCAGCACAAAGGGATTTTGCTCACAAAGCCGCGTAAAGCCTGCCGCGTCCAATCGGGCTTGGACGTTCTGCACGGCGGAAAAGCAGGTGGGGCTTTGTTGGATGAAGTCCAACAGGTCGTTGGTGATTTGCAGATCGGATGGTTGCATGGCATTGCCTCCCTCAACAAAATTGGAAAGTATCCTTACTATACCACACTCCAAAATGGCGTGTCAATCGCGCCGCGCTTGCAAAATGCGCGAAGACGCTTTATACTGAATGCAATTTGAACGGGGAGGGGACAGGATGCGATCCACATATCGGTATCGGGACGGTCTGCGCGACGGGCTGCCCATCGCGCTTGGCTACCTGTCCGTATCGTTCGGGTTCGCCGTTTGGGCGGCGCGGCTGGGCATTCCCGCATGGGCTTTGGTCGTGATTTCCGGCACCAACCTCACCTCGGCGGGGCAGGTGGCAGGCGTCACCATACTGGCGGCGGGCGGGCTGTTGACGGAATTGGCGCTGACGCAGCTCGTCATCAATGCGCGCTATGCACTGATGAGCATTTCCCTCACGCAAAAGCTGGAGTCGGGCTTCGGCACGGGCAAACGCTTGCTTGCTTCCTTCTTCGTCACCGATGAAATTTTCGCCGTCGCGTCCACCAAGCGGGGCGTACTGGGGCTTGCCTACATTTTGGGGCTTGGCACGCTGCCATGGATCGGCTGGACGCTGGGCACCGCGCTGGGCGCATATGCGGGCGAGCTGCTGCCCACCGCGCTGTGCGCGTCGCTCGGAATCGCCATTTACGGGATGTTTCTTGCCATCTTCGTTCCCGCCGCACGGGATGACCTTGGCGTGTTCTTCGCCGTGGCGACCGCCATCCTTTGCGGGTGCATCCTGCGGTATGTGCCGTGGTTTTCGTTCATGACGGACGGGTTTCGCATCATCATCAGCGCCGTCGCAGGCGCCGTCACGGCTGCGTTGCTGCGCCCCGTGCGCGAGGAGGAAACGCCATGACCTTGTCCACGCTGCTCGGTTCCATGCTCGTGATGGCGGGCGTCACCTACCTCATTCGTATGCTGCCGTTGGCGCTGTTTCGCCTTCGCATTCGCTCCCGTTTCTTGCTGAGCCTGCTGCACTATCTGCCCTACGCCGTGCTGGGCGCCATGACGTTTCCCGCAATCTTTTCCGCGACGGGCAGTTTGGCGTCGGCGGTGGTGGGCTGCGCTGCGGCGCTGGTGCTGTCGTATCATCGCTATTCGCTGCTCTTGGTGGCAATCGTCGCCGCCGCTTCGGCGTATGTGACGACGCTTGTCCTCTCTCTTCTGTAATTTCGCTGAAATCACAAAATTCAAATCGACGAAATTGGAAAAGTCGCGGTTCTTCCCTTGCAATCCATAACGACGTCTGATATAATTTTCGTAGTTTGATATGGGGTGAACGTATGAAAAAACGAATCAGCTTCCTTTTGGTGCTTCTGTTGGTACTGTCGCTTTTGGGCACGGTACCCACTTTTGCGTACAATCGCGGCGACGTCAACGGCGATAACGCCATCACGTCTGCCGACGCGCAGCTTGTGATGATGCACATTCTGTTCAGCGATCAGGACAGCACCTATGTTTTGACGGGTGACGCATTGCTTGCCGCCGACGCCAACGGCAGCGGCTCGGTCAATGCCGCCGACGCCGCGTACATTCTGCGTTACGTCGTTGGCATTCATCAAGGACTGACCATCGTCACCGCCACGCCGACGCCGACTGCTACGCCGACCCCGACCCCGACGCCGACCCCGACCGTGAAGCCCACCGCCACGCCGACGCCGACTGCTACGCCGACCCCGACCCCGACGCCGACCCCGACCCCGACGCCGACCCCGACGCCGACCGTGAAGCCCACCGCGACGCCGACCCCCACGCCGACGCCCACGCCGACCCCGACCCCGACGCCGACTCCGACGCCGACGCCCACGCCCACCCCGACCCCGACGCCCACCCCGACGCCTTCGTCCGGCGGCGAGCTGACGGTGGTCATGATTGACATCGGCTTTGGCGATGCGCTGCTGGTCATTTCGCCCAACGGCAAGACGATGATGCTGGATTCGTCCAACGGCGGCACCAACGATCACAGCGTTACGGCACAGACGCAGATCACCAACACGTTGGCGTCGTATGGCGTGACGTCCTTCGATCTCGGCGTCTATTCGCACGCGCACAGCGATCACGTCAACGGCTTCATCAACTTCATGTTCGACAATTACAGCTTTGGCAAGTTCGTGTACACCAGCTGCAACCTCAGTTCGTCCTCGACCTACACGAGCATCATCAGCGCCATCGACAGCCATTCCATCACGAAGTATGCAGTCGATACGACGACCAACACCACCCAGCTGACCAACTGGGACAGCGATGTGGACATCGACGTGCTGTGGCCGACGGCAGGATATTCCACCACCAACGCCAACGACACGAGCTTGGTGTTCAAAATGACCTACGCGGGCAAGTCGATCCTGTTCACGGGCGACATTTCCTCCACTGTGGACGCGCTGCTCATCAGCGCCTACGGCAGCGATGCGGGCGGCAGGCTGGACAGCGACATCCTCAAGATTGCGCATCACACGTCCAACAGCAGTTCCTCAGATGCGTTCATCAGCGCGGTCAGCCCGACGTATGCCTTCGCTTCCACGTCCACCAACACGTCCTACGGCTGGCCGGGCAGCAGCACGATCGCCCGTTACAACACGGCGGGGCTCACTTGGTATTCCACCTCCAACACAAGCGGACGGCTGTTCGGCACCTGCTATCACGGCAACATCACCTTCGTGATCGACGCAAGCGGCAACATCACCTTCGATACCGAATACAGCTACGCAGGCTAATCCCAAAATCAACAAAGCCGACCTCGCTTGGGGTCGGCTTTTGCATTTATTAAGACCGTTCTATCTCGCACGTCCGAGATAGAAAACGTAGCCGTAGTGCTGCTTGTACCGTTGGTACAATTCCACTTCGTGCCGATTGATCGCGGCATACTGCTGCATGGTATCGCTTTGCGGGTACTTCTTTTGCAGCCTTCGGATGGCTGCCTCCCTTGGGGCATAATAGTGGTCTGTCCAACAGGTTTCGGGCAATACGAAAGCGGCAACGAACGTATATCCGCAGTCCTGCATCGCTTCGATGCACGATTCCACGGGATACAATTTGCTGCCCGCATCCGCCCAAAACTGCTCCGCTTCGGCTGGCCGTTCCTTGGTGATCCACGACGGACAGGTGACGGCAACGTATCCGTCCTTTCTGAGAAAGTCGTGCCAATGGCGAAGCCCCTTTTCAAACCCAATGTTGTCGATGGCGCCTTCCGACCAGATGAGATCCAGAGAACCCTTTTCAAAGGGCAGCTGCTCCATATTGCCGACCACACCGGTCACGCGGTCTTCCAGCCCCTTGGCTTTCGCATTCCTTTGCAGCTGCTCGACAAAGTTCGGGAACAAGTCCAAGCCGACGATGCTGCCCGACAGTGCTTCCGCCAAAAGCAGGGTCTGCCCACCGCTTCCGCAGCCCAAGTCTGCGATGTGTTCAAACCGATCCAACGGCGCCAAAAAGGCAAGCGCCTGCTTGGTCGCTGCGGGGCTTCCGGGGCCTTGCCGCTCCAAGCCGACGTGCGTTTCCAGCAGCAAGTCCAAAAAGGTAGGTTGGTTGTTTTCCAATTTCTCATCCTCCGCGCAATTTGTTTTCCAAGCGCAGTATACCACGTCGGATTGCCTTGGCGCAACCGTTTTTCCATCCGGGAAGGGCTCCGACCCAAAGCCCAAAATCAACAAAGCCGACCCCGTTTGGAATCGGCTTATGCGCGGCGTCGTCATTCCTCCAGCTGTTTTCCAAGGTACAGCGCGGCGGCTTTCAGCGCTTGCAGCTCCGAGATGCTCATGGCAAATTGGGCGTCCTCCGAAAGCAGCATCACGCTGCCGACGAAATCGCCCGCGGCAAAGATGGGAACGGCACAGACCTGCCGAAACGAAGGCCCGTCCTCAAACAGCACGCAGGCGGCGTCCTCGGGCACGACGGCTTTCTTTTCCTGCATCCGATCTAAGAAAACGCGGGACAGGCTGCGCCCCATCAGCTGTTTTTTCAGCCCGCCCACCGCCACGCGAATCGCTTCCGTGTCGGCGATGGCGGCGGTATAGCCGAAGGTGCCGTTGAGCGCTTGGCAATAGATGCGGGAATAGTCGGACAGCTCCTGCATTTTGGCATACTTTTTCAAAACGATTCCGCCGTCGTTGTCGGTGTAAATCTCAAGCGGGTCGGATTCTCGAATGCGCAAGGCGCGCCGAATCTCCTTCGGAATGACGATGCGCCCCAGTTCGTCGATTCTTCGGACGATTCCGGTTGCTTTCATATACAGTCTCCTTTTTCGATAGTGCCGTTAGTATTTGTCAACTTCGGCAGATTATACCGCAGCGTATCGGAACGACGTTGGTGTAAAATAGTTCCGGGTAAAAGTGAGGGGGGATTGCGTGTAGGGGGA
>CAYRQM010000028.1:335-24372 GCA_964426415.1 uncultured Christensenella sp. | reverse complement strand
CTCCCCCTACACGCAATCCCCCCTCACTTTTACCCGGAACTATTTTACACCAACCCCATCGAACGCAATGGGAAAGAAGATCAAGCCCATTGCGCGCACAAGCCGCTTCCCGTTTGCTTCCGAAAAGACGGCATATTCCCTTCCATGCAAAAATTGTCGAAAATCGTGCATAAGTTGTCATTGCATAGTGCAAAAGTGCGTGGACGAACGCAATTTGAGATGCTATAATAGAACTATATCCGGAACAATTTGTTACCGATATAGAATTACATTTGGAGGGGTAGTATGAAACGCATTTGGATCCTGTTGTTGGCTTTGCTGTTGGTTCTTTCGACGACCGCGTGCAAAGGATTGTACCAAAGTTTGGACGCCATCTATGGGCAGGACGCCCAAGGTGCGGCGACCGAAGCGCCGAACGGCTACACGGCGGAGCCCGTCTATGTGACGTATACGCCAACCTATGCCACGGCGGAACCGATGTATGCCACCGATTCACCTGTCTATGTCACCGATGCGCCCGTCTATGTCACAGATGCGCCGATGCAGTCCGTTCCCTCGGATGGGGAAACGCTCATCATGGAGAACGCGGACTGCCTGTTCAAAGTGACCGGCTACACGTCCGACAGCTATTATTGTTTTCAAATAAAGGTGTACTTGGAGAACAAGTCCGCCACCAAAACGTATCGGTATACGTTGGACGATGTGACGGTAAATGGTTTGATCGTATCTGCTTCCCTGTACCAAGACGTACTGCCCGGCAAAAAGGCGACCTGCACCGTGAATTTTTCCGCTTCCTCGATGGAGGAGTACGGGATCACCTCGTTTACGGACATCGGGCTGTACTATCGCGTATACAACGTGGACGATTTCAGCGGTCCCGATCGTGTGGAAGGGGTGACCCACGTCTATCCGTACGGAATTGACAAAGCCATTCGCTATGCCCGCACGCCGCTTTCCGCCGATGTGGTGCTCTCCGATACCGCCGCCGCGACGGTCACGGCAATCGGCTATCAATGGGACGACATTTACGGGTATTGCCTGTATCTGTATATAACCAACAAAACGGACAAGAACATCTCGGTCACGGCACGGGACGTCACGATCAACGGGTTCATGCAAAGCAACGCCTATATGGGGACGGTGCGACCGAATGCGAGCAAGTATGCCATGATCCATTGGTCGTTGGACGACAGCGGCATTACGAACGTCACCGAGCTTGAATTTACGTTGGATATCAGCGATGCGGACGACTACTATGCCGATCCGCTTGTCCATCAATCCGTCAAGCTGACGGCATAAGGAAACGGGGACAGACAATGGAAGAAAGAGAGACAACGCCCATAAAGATCGTTGCAACGATGCCGCAGACCGCGCCGATGCAGAAGCAGCCGTCAAATCAAACGGAAAGCACCAACTATGCAGGGCTTGTGGGGCTTGGCGATGCGGCGCTCTGCGTATGTCCGATAGTAGGCATTTCCGCCCTTTCTCACGCAGTCAAGGCGCGTCTCTCAGCCGCTACGAGACGGAGTCGCGCACGGCGGAGAAACTTGCAAAGCGCGTGAAGATCGAATCGCTCGTGACATTCTGCCTGTTCGGGGCAGCATTGCTCGTCTTTGCCGCCATGCGCGGATAACGAACAAGGCGCATCCTTTCGAAAAACCAAACACCAAACGCAAAGCGGCAAGGCAGAAATCGCCTTGCCGTTTTTATGCTTTCATGATTTTTAGTAGGGCTTGTGCTGCTGCTTGCACCAAATGCGCATGACGAGCGTATGGGGCAGATGCTTGACGAAAAACGCTTCCATGCGGTTGTGCGCGCCCGCGATGGAAATATCCTTGCCGCGCCGCAAGTCCTTCATGGCGCGGTCTACCACCTGCGCGGGCGTCAAAAAGCGGCTGTAATATTGGATGGTGTCGTCGATGACGGCGTGGTCGAAAAATTCGGTGCGCGTCCAAAACGGGCAGATTGCCAGCACCTTGCGTCCCGTGTGGCGCAGCTCGCCGCCCAGTGCGCGGGTGAAGCTGAGTGCGAACGACTTGCTTGCCGCATAGATGGCGCAGTACGGCGCGGGCTCCAGCGCGGCGAACGAGCAGATGTTGAGGATTCTGCCGTCCGTTGGGAGGTAGGGCAGCGCGAGATACGTCAAGGCGACCAAGGCGTCGTCGTTCAGCGCAATCATGTCGTGATACGTCGCAAGCGACGGCGTTGAAAACGCGGCAAAAACGCCGCTTCCCGCGCCGTTCACCAGCAGCGAGACGCTTGGCTTGATCGTTTCCAACAGTGTGCGCACCGTGTCGAAGCTCTCTTTTTGGGTCAAATCCAACGGGATGACCCGCGCCTTGGCACGCAGCGTCGCGGCAAATGCCGTCAGGCGCTCTGCCCGCCGCGCAATCAGCCAAACCTCGTCAAACGATTCCGCTTTGTCAAACGCTTGGGCAAACGCTTGCCCCATGCCGCTGGACGCGCCTGTGATGATGGCAATTTTCATTCTGTGTCCTCCGTTTTGGCACGCGTATTGTATCACAATTCTTGCCAAAGCGCCAGCGGAACAGACAGATCATGCAAAAACAGCGCCAACGCCAACAGATCGGCGCACCCGCCTGCCGAGATGCCGCGGGCGATGCACGCCGCGTCCAGCGCAGCATGGGCTGCGGGTCGGGCGGATGCGGGCAAGCGCAAGATTTGCCGCGCCTGCTCCCGTAAAAACGACGCACCCTCCTCCCCCGTGCGGTACAGCACGTTCGTGTCGGTCACTTGTGACATGAGCCACAGCAGCACATCGGAGGGCGTTTCGGCATCGAGCCGCTTTGCCGCCATGCGGGCGTGCACAAATCCGCTTTGCGCCTCCGCCCGTGCGCCGCCTGCGCCGTAGCGCAAAAACGCCTGTCCCCCGTGGGACGAATCGGCTGCGGCAAGCTCGTTTTGGGTGAGCGCGGCAAGGGCGACAGGAAAATCGTCCGAAAACAGCGATGCGCCCAACGCGCCCAACGTCAGCCCAAAGCAGTAGATTGCGCCGCGATGGGTGTTGACGCCGCCCGTGACCTGCAGCATGGCAGCTTCCGCCCGCTTGCCGATGGTGCGGAGCGCTTCGCGGTCGCTGCCCACCCTGACGCATTGCGCAAAGTAGGGCTGCAGCGCGTACGCACTGGCTTCGAACAGCGGAACGTGCATATCGCGGTGGGCGCCGTTGTTGGCTTCGTCCACCAAGCCTGCCTTGGGCGTCACATGGACTTCCCGCAGCAGCGCATCGGTGGCGCGCTCTGCCAAAAGGTCGGCACATCCCGCCCGCAGCCGTTGCCGCATCGCGTCCGTCACCGCATCCAAGCCGTGGGCGCGGCTTCTTGCGCACGCGGCGCCCGCTTTGCCGCACACGATGCACGGACGCTGCACGGGGCGCGCACACTTTGCGCCCGTCGCGTCCAACACGTCCAAGTCGTACAGCCGCCCCAACGGCGGTTCGTCCTCGATGGCTTGTGCCGCCGCCTTGACCGTTTCGGCAGGCAAATCGTACACCGCCCAGCCAACCGCGCCCGTGGGAAGCAGCTCGATTTCTTGGTACAACGGCGCTTGCAGCGTTTGGTGCAGTCGTTCCCACGCGTGGGCAAACGCCAAGCGCAGCGCGGGCGCGTCCTTTTGCGCTCCTGCCATATTCATGGTCGCGCACAGCAGCGGATGCGAAAAACGCCCAAGCAGTGCCGTCTGCTTGGCTTGCCGCTGTTCTCGTGCGGTCAGTATTTCAGCTAAAGTGATCGATACAGTAGGCATAGACGGAGGGCGGCACCAGCGGCGCAACGTCTTGCACGCGGCCCGCTTTCAGAAGATTGCGCACGGCGGATGCGCTGACGCCGTCGGTGCGCGGCAGTTCCTCGACCGCAATTCCCGCCGGGGGCAGCAGCGCCATCATGCGGCGATTGTAGGCGGCGGTGGCAGGGTCGAACGGTTCGCTGCCCACAAAGCGGGTGCGAATGGAAAGCGCGGGCGCGATGCGCTGCGTAAAGAGGGCAAGATCCAAATCGTCCTTTGCGGCAATCTTGCGCTCGGATTTGAGGAAATATGCGGGAAATGTGGCGCGGGAAACCAAGTACGAATCGGAGGAATGGACGCTGACGTTGGGCAAGTCCCGCGTGTTCTCCTGCGCAAAGCGCAGCCGCGTCGCCGCGTCGAACAGGGCGTTCTCCTCCCGCAGCACAAACAGGTACAGGTGCGCACAGCGCGACGCCGCGTGCCGAATGAGCCGCAGATGCCCGTTGGTCAGCGGGTTGCCGTTCAGCACGATGCAGCCGTTGTCGCCCGCAAACTTGGGCAGCGCGGTCAAAAAGCTGTCGATGCCGCGGGCGGGCAGCTCCAACATGCAGATGGAATCGGTGTTTGCCACGGGCGAGAACCCAAGCGAGCAGAACTGCTTGCGCTTTTCGGGCTTGGTAAAGAGGAACGCTTGCCGATAGCCGCACAAAACGGTCTCTTGCAAAAGCGCCGTGACCACAGCGGCGGCGGCGCCTTCGCCCTCGGCTTCGGGCGCGACGGCGATTTGCTTGAGCACGTTCCTTGCCAGCGCGCCGCACGCGACGAGCGTATCCTGCGCGTCGAACAGCAGCACGAAATAGTCTGCGTCACCCTCGTCCGCAAGCCCGCAGCGCTGCAAAAGCGTCTGAAATTGGGACAGGCGCGAGGGGGAAAGCCTTGCGCCTGTTTCCATTGTTTGCATCATGCCTGTACTTGGTGAATGACGTCCAAGACCGTGTTGTCGCGGTACAGCACCACGCCGACGACACGATCGGTGTATTGGATGGGATCGGGCGTGCCGACGATGTGGGCGGCACGGCTTTGCAGCTTTTCGATGGTGGTGACGGGCAGCCCTGCCGCAATCAGCCGATCCCGCACTTCGGGACGGTTGGGGTTGACCGCAACGCCTTGGTCGGTGACGACCACGTCCACGACCGCGCCCGGCGTGACCACCGTATTGACCTTTTGGACGATGGTGGGAATGCGGCCGCGGGTGAGGGGCGCCACCACCACGGACAGGCTTGCGCCCTCTGCGGTGTCGGGATGGCCGCCGATGGCGCCGCGAATCACGCCGTCGGAACCCGTCAGCACGTTGACGTTGAAATCGGTGTCGATTTCCAGTGCGGACAGCACGACGAAATCCAGCTCGTTGACCGCCGCGCCGCTGTTGAGGTAGCTGGCGTAGAACGAGGCGTCGATTTGTTGATGGAAGCGGTTGTCACGCAGCGACTGCGCCGCCACCAGATCGAAGGATTGCACGTCCAAGATGCGGTCGATCAGACCTTCTTCGTGCATTTCGACGATTTGACCCGTGATGCCGCCCAGCGCGAACCGACAGTGATAGCCCTTCGTGAGCATCTTGTCGCGGATGAACCGTGCGGTGGCAAGGGATGCGCCGCCGCTGCCCATCTGCATGGAAAACCCGTCGTAGAAGTAGCCGCTTGCTTCGATGGCGTCGGCGGCAACCTTTGCAATCAGCAGCTCTTTGGGATTCTTTGTGTAGCGGGTGGAGCCGCTCATAATGCCCTGCGGGTCGCCGATTTCGGGCACCCGGACGATGTAGTCCACGTCGGCTTCGGGAATGGCGAACGGCGCGTTGGGATAGGCGACGATGTGGTCGGTGAGGACGATGGTCTTGTCGGCACACTTGGCGTCCAACCGTGCATAGCCCAAGGAACCGCAGATGGTCGTTGCGTCCGGCTCCCGGCTGTACCCGTTGGCGTTGCCGTACGGGTCGCACGACGGCGCGCCCAAGAACGCCACGTCGATGTGCAGGTCGCCGCTCATGATTGCGGCGGCACGTCCGCCATGCGAACGGAACACGATGGGCGCTTCCATCAGCCCGTTGGAGATGGCGTTGGCAAGCTCGCCGCGGCAGCCGCTGGTTTCGATGTGGGTGACGACGCCGTTTTTGATGTGCTCGATGAGGGGCGCATGGACGTCGGTGAGGGAGCTGGCGGCGACCTTAAGGTTTTTGATGCCCATTTGGGCGATGACGTCCAGCACCATATTGATGATGTAGTCGCCGTTGCGGAAATGGTGGTGGAAGGAGATCGTCATGCCGTCGGAAAGCCCCGACAGGCGAATCGCCTCTTCGATTGAGGCGACGACTTTGTTGCGGTTGTGCATCCGCTCCAAAAAGGTTTCGGTCTTTTTGGGCTGTGCATTTTGGTAAGCGCCGTGCATGGCGGCGTCATGGTCGATATGGGGAATGGCGTTGATTGTCTTTGCGTCCATGGTTACACCTCCTCAACGGAAATCGTATTGGACAGCTCGGCAAGCTCGATGAGCCGCTCCGCTCGGATGACGACAGGCTTGTCAATCATCTTGCCCTTCAGGCTGGCGACGCCGCTGCCGCGCGCTTGCGCCTCGGCGATGGCGTCCATGATGGCGTGCGCTTTGGCAAGATCCTTCTCGCTGGGCATGAACGCCCGATGCAGCGGCGCGATTTGCCGCGGGTTGATGACGCTCTTGCCGTCGAACCCCAGCTTTTTGATCAGCTCGACTTCCTTTAAGAAGCCTTCTTCATTATTGATGTCGGAATAGACCGTGTCGATGGCGTCGATGCCCGCCGCCCGTGCCGCATTGAGGATCATGCACCGTGCAAAGAACAGCTCGGTGCCGTCGCTGCGGGTGGTCTTGAGGTCGGTGACGTAATCCTCCGCGCCGAGCGCAATGCCGATGAGACGCTTGGACGAGGTGGCGATGTCATAGGCGTTCAGCACGCCACGCGCACTTTCGATGGCTGCCATCATGCCCGTCGTCCCAACGGGAATGCCCGCTTGCTGCTCGATGCGCGCAATCTCGCGCTCGCAGTCGATGACGTCCTGCGCCGTTTCGGTCTTGGGCAGACGAATCACGTTGGGCCGCGCCCGCACAATCGCTTCCAAGTCGGCAATGCCAAGTCCGGTCGAAAGATCGTTGATGCGCACGACCAGCTCTTTTTTGCCGTAGCGGAGCGAAGTGAGCGCTTGATACACCAAGAAGCGCGCCGCGTCCTTTTCGGTCATGGCGACGGAATCCTCCAAGTCGAACATGATGGAGTCCGACCCGTAGATGTGCGCGTCCCGAATCATTCCCGGATTGTTGCCCGGCACGAACAGCATACTGCGTCGTAATTGCTTCATGATTTTGTCCCCCAAACATACGCCGTGGATGCGGCGGCACGATAGACGGCTGCCATGGTGCGGGCACGCACGGTGCAATCCAGCGCGCCCTTGTCCACCGCCACGATGGCGGCGTTCGTTACGCCCAACTCGGCTGCCGTGTCACGAATGACTTTTTCGATTTGTTTTCCGAACTGCTGCATCACGCTGCTGGTGAGCTGAATGTCCAGCCCGCCCGCATCCTGCGGCTCGATACGAATCATGATGTCGCTGGACTCCATGGTGCCCGCGACGCCCATCTTGATCAGTTGCATAGAAACCTCCTCAAAAATGCTACCCTCATTATAGCACGTCGTCACCAAAACGGTAGGGCTTTCCCACCTGTCAAAAAGATATATTCGACAACACGGCGCGTGCGGCGTCCCGCAAAAAAAGCGCCCCTTTTCGGAGCGCGAAGAAGCATGGAACGGGGCGATTCGATTACGGCGCAGGGTACGCGCCGATCACGTCGTCGTCCAACACCACCGCCAGCAGCATTTCGCCCTTGCTTGCCTTGGACGCAATGGGAATCTGCTCGGTTTGCAGCGGCGTGCTTGTGCCGTGGCGCTGCAAAACCAGCAGCGAAAACGGCTCGGTCACCACGCCGACATACGCCAAGCGCGTGCCGTTGGTGCCGTTCTTTTTGAAGTCGAAGGTCTTGACGCCCTTGCCGTTTCTGCCCTGCACCTCGTAGTCGAACAGGAAGCTGCGCTTGCCAAACCCGCGGTCGGAAATGGTGATGAGCTCGCCCTCGTCGTCCACCTGCTCGGCAAACAGCACTTGGTCTTTGGGCTCGAGCTTGACGCCCAACACGCCGCTTGCGGCACGCCCCGTTTCGGGCACGCTGTCCGCCGCGAAGCGGATGCTCATGCCTTGCTCGGTCACCAGCAAAATGCTGCGCGCATCGGCAGGCAACACGCGAAGCAGCGCGTCCTTTTCCTTGAGCCCGATGGCGGCAATGCGCTTACCGCGCACGCGGAAATCGGCGGTCGCGGTGCGCTTGACCATGCCGTTTTTGGTGAACAGCAGCATGCTGCCCTCCACCGTGTCGGGGTACGCGGCGATGATGGTTTCGCCCTTTTCCAATTCGAGCAGGCTGACCAAGTTTGCCGCACGCGTCGTCGGCTTGGTTTCGGGGATGTCGCTTGCCTTCAAATTGAGCAAAAAGCCCTTGTCGGTAAACAGCCGCACAATCTCGTTGCTCTTGCACGTCACAAGGAATTGCGGCTTGTCGGCGCTGATTTGGCTGACGTTGAACAGCCGTGTGGGGCATTTGCGAATCTTGAGATCGGCACAGACGACGACGGTGACGTCCTCGACAAGCGCGGCTTCGGCTTCGATGGGAACGTCTGCCACGGCGTCGGCTGCGATGATTTGCGTCTTGCGTTTGCCGTCAAACGTGTCCCGCACCGACAGCAGCTCCTTGCGCAGCACCTTGACCAGCTTCGCGTCGCTTGCCAAAATCGCTTCCAGCTCGGCGATGCGCCGCGTAATCTCTTTGTACTCGCGCTCGATTGCCAAAAGCTCTAAATTCGTCAGCTTTTGCAGACGCAGATCCAGGATGGCCTGCGCTTGGATTTCGCTGAGCCCGAACGTTTGCATCAGGCGATCCCGCGCTTCCTTGGGCGATTTGCTGGCGCGAATCAGCTTGATCACGCGATCGAGATTGTTGACCGCCACCATCAGCCCTTCCAAGATGTGGCCGCGCTTTTTGGCGATTTCCAGCTCGGTCTGGGTGCGCCGCGTCACCACCTCGCGCTGGTGTCGGATGTAATGCCCGATGATTTGCTTGAGGTTGAGCTGCTGCGGTCTGCCGTTGGCGATGGCGACGTAGTTCGCGCCAAACGTGCATTGCAGATCGGAATACTTGAACAGCAGCTGCAGCAGCCGTTCGGGGTCGCCGTCCTTCTTGACGTCGATGACGGCACGGATGCCCGTGCGGTCGGATTCGTCGCGGATGTCGGAAACGGCGGCAAACAGCGCCTTTTTCTCTTGCGTGATTTGCAGAATCTTCTCAAGGCACGCCGCTTTGTTGATGCCGTAGGGGAATTCGTCCACGACGATGCGGGTCTTGCCGTTTTTCATGTCCTCAAAGTGCGTGCGCGCCCGCATGGTGAGCTTGCCGCGTCCCGTTTCGTAGGATTGCGCAATCTCGTCGGACGCCAACAGATAGCCGCCCGTTGGAAAATCGGGCGCGGGCAAAATTTGCATCAGCTCGCGGATGGTGATTTTGGGATTGTCCAGCATGGCAAGCACCGCGTCGATGGCTTCGACGGGATTGTGCGGCGGAATGTTGGTGGCAAGCCCCACCGCAATGCCGTTGGCGCCGTTGACCAAAAGATTGGGGAAGCGCCCCGGCAGCAGCACCGGTTCCTTTAAGGTGTCGTCGAAATTCAGCGTGAAATCCACGGTGTCCTTGTCGATGTCCTGCAGCAGCAGCATGGCGGCGTCGGTCATGCGCGCCTCGGTATAACGCATGGCGGCGGCGGAATCGCCGTCGACGGAACCGAAATTGCCGTGCCCATCCACCAGACAAACGCCCATGTTGTAGGGCTGTGCCATGCGCACCATGGCGTCGTAGACGGACGAATCGCCGTGCGGGTGATACTTGCCCAAGCAGTCGCCGACGATACGCGCACTCTTGCGGTGCGGCTTGTCGGGCGTCAGCCCCAGCTCCAGCATCGTATAGAGGATGCGGCGCTGCACGGGCTTGAGCCCGTCCTCGACACGGGGCAGCGCACGCTCCAAAATGACGTGCTCGGCATAGGGCATCATGGAATTGTGCATGACCTCGTCCATGCTGCAAAGCAGGATGGTTTCCTGCGGCGGGGTCGGCGGTGTGGTTTTTGCCATAGCTTATTCCTTCATTTTCTCGAACATGGCGTTCTTGCGGTTGAAGTCGGCATATTCGAAGATGTATTCTTTGCGGGACTGTACCTTGTCGCCCATCAGGACGGTCACAAGATGCTCCACCTCGGCGGCGTCCTCAATGCCCACGCGGGTCAGGCGGCGGCCGTGCGGGTTCATTGTCGTTTCCCAAAGCTGTTCGGGGTTCATTTCGCCCAAGCCCTTGTAGCGCTGCAGCGTGTAGTTTTTGCCGCCCACGCTGCGCATGGCGGACTTGAGCGCGTTGTCGTCGTAGCAGTACAGCGGCGGTTGATTGGTTTTTTGGATGCGGTACAGCGGCGCCATGCCGATGTACACATGGCCTTCCGTAATCAGCGGCCGCATGTAGCGGTAGAAGAACGTGAGCAGGATGGCGCGGATGTGCGCGCCGTCTTGGTCGGCGTCCGCCAGAATGATGATTTTGTTGTAGCGCAGGGCGGAGATGTCGAAATCGTCGCCGATGCCCGTGCCAAGCGCCGTGATGATGGAACGGAATTCTTCGTTTTGGAGGACTTGCTCCAAGCGCTTTTTCTCGACGTTGAGCGGCTTGCCGCGAAGCGGCAGAATCGCTTGGAACTTGCGGTCGCGGCCTTGCTTGGCGCTGCCGCCTGCCGAATCGCCCTCGACGATGAACAGCTCGTTTTGCGCGTAGTCGCGCCCCGTGCAGCTGGACAGCTTGCCCACCAACGGCGCGTTCTCCAGCTTGCTCTTTTCGCGGGCGTTCTCCTTGGCTTTGCGGGCGGCGCTGCGGGCTTTCGAAGCCTTGATCGCCTTGTCCGCAATGCAGTTTGCCGTCGCGGTGTTCTTGAGATTTTCAAGCCACGGCACAAGCTGCTGTGTCAGCACCGTTTCCACGGCGGGACGGGCGTCCGTGTTGCCCAGCTTGGTCTTGGTCTGTCCTTCGAACTGGACGTTGCGCATCTTCAGCGACAACACCGCCGTCATGCCCTCGCGGAAATCTTCGCCCGCCAAGGAGGCGTCCTTGTCCTTCAGTGCGCCGATCTTGCGGCAGTAGTCGTTCATCACCTTGGTCAGCGCCGCCTTGAAACCCGTCTCATGCGTGCCGCCCTCGGTGGTGGGGATGTTGTTGACGTAGGAGGCGATGGTCTCGGAATAGCCGTCGTTGTGCTGGATGGCAATTTCGACCAGAATGCCGTTGGACTCGCCCGACAGATGGATGGGCGGATCGTACAGCGCCGTCTTGTCCTCTTGGATGTAGCGTACAAAATCGGACAGACCGCCCGAATAGCAGAATTCGTTGTGCTTGTTCTTGCCCCACTCGCGGTTGTCGTCCAGCACCATCTTGACGCCGCGGTTCAGGTACGCCAGCTCGCGCAGCCGCCGCATGACGACGGAATACTGCATGTCGATGGTTTCAAATACGCGGTCGTCGGGCAGAAAGGTGACGGTCGTTCCCTGCTTGCGCGTGCGGCCGACCTCGGTCAAATGCTGCTTGGGCTTGCCCGATTCAATCTTGCCGTCTGCATTTTCTTCGCTGGCAAACTCCATGCGGTATACGCGGTTTTCGTGACAGACCTCGACGGTGAGCCAACGGGAAAGGGCGTTGACCACCGACGCGCCGACGCCGTGCAGACCGCCCGAATAGCTGTATGCGGCGTTGCCGAACTTGCCGCCCGCGTGCAGCTGCGTAAAGACCACCTCTACGCCGGAAACGCCCAGCTTTTCGTGAATGCCCGTGGGAATGCCGCGCCCGTTGTCGGTGACGGTCACGCTATTGTCGCGGTTCAGCGTGACGGTCACTTCGCTGGCGTAACCGTTGGCAGCTTCGTCGATGGAATTGTCTACGATTTCCCAAAGCAGATGGTGCAGCCCCGTCGCGCCCGTCGACCCGATATACATGCCGGGCCGCATCCGAACGGCGTCCAAGCCCTCCATCACGGTGATATTGCGAACGGAATAATCTTCCATGGAATGACCTCCGATAAAAATCATCCTATAGTATACCACAACATGTTGTGTTGCGTCGCGCCTTTGGGGGCAGATTTACCGAATATTCATATTTCAAGAAAAAGTCGCGTTCCCGTTGCAATTGGGTGGTGACAAGCCGTGCCGATTGGTGTATAATCTGTTCTGTATATATTAGTGGAAGTATGCTATTTGGTCGAAAGGAGCCGCATGGAGAAAGAGACATTTTGTCATGTTCCCATCATGGTGCAAGAGGTTTTGACCCTGCTTGCGCCCGCACGCGGCGGCGTCTTTGTGGACGGCACGCTGGGCGGCGGCGGACACGCGGAAGCGGTGCTTTCCGCATTGCCCCCTTCGGGCAGGCTGTACGGCATCGACCGCGACGCGGACGCCTTAAAGGCGGCGGGCGAACGCCTGGCGCCCTTTGGCGATCGGTTCACGCCGATGCGCGGCAATTTCTTCCAAATGCAGGCGCTGCTTGCGTCTGTGGGCGTGGAACACGTCGACGGCATCCTGCTGGATTTGGGCGTTTCTTCCTATCAATTGGACACGGCGCAGCGCGGGTTCTCCTACAAGGTCGAAGCGCCGCTGGACATGCGCATGGATCAAAGCGCGCCGCTGACGGCTGCCACGGTGGTGAACACTTGGAGCGAAGCCGATTTGACCCGCATCTTTCGGGAATATGGCGAAGAACGGTTCGCAGGGCTGATTGCCCGCCGCATCCTGCGGGAACGTGCGGTGCAGCCCATCGAAACCACGACGGCGCTGGCTGCCATCATCAAGGGCGCCATCCCCGCCAAGTACCGCAACGAGCCGCAGCATCCTGCGCGGCGCTGCTTTCAAGCCATTCGCATTGCGGTCAACGGCGAGCTGGACGGGCTTGAGGCGGCGATTCGCGCAGCGCACGATCTGCTCCGTCCCAACGGGCGGCTGGTCATTTTGACCTTTCATTCCTTGGAGGATCGGATCGTCAAGACGGTGTTCCGTTCCTTCGAAAATCCCTGCACCTGTCCGAAGTCGGCGCCCATCTGCATCTGCGGCAAGCGCCCCACGGCACATGTGCTGACCCGCCATCCGCTGGTGGCAAGCGAACGGGAGCAATCCGAGAATTCTCGCTCAACCTGCGCGAAGCTCCGCGCAATCGAGCGTATATAGCACCGCACGACGGCATATTTTGGGAAAGGAGCAAGCATGGACGTTCGGTTCGACAACGACAAGCGCGTGATTGAGAATCCGCAGACGCGGATTTATTCCCCGACCAAGACGGGCGTATCGACGCCTGCCTTGGAGGATTCCGCCATGCCTGTTCGTCCCCAGCCGCAAAAGGACGCGCCCGCAGCCAAGGGCAAGACCCGCGCACGGCTGGAGCTGACCGCAATGTCCAAGGTGCTGCTGATTCTATCCGTCTTCCTCATCGCGCTGACGGCGCTGTTGGGGCTTTCGGGGGCGGCGCAGTACGCCCAAATCGTGTCCGACACGAACAACGTCAAAGCCGAAATCGCTTCCGAAGAAGAAAAGATTTCGCAGCTCAAGAACGACCAAAACGCCATGAACCGCTTCTCGGCAATCTACGAAATTTGCCAAAGCTACGGCATGACGATGAACTGGGTGAACGACGCCTTGCTGGACAGCGTATCGCCTGCCGCCACGTCAAGTGCGTCGCCCGCCCTCACCACCCCCGATCCCAACAACGGAGACTGACATGGAATTGACCGCCCAAGCGCGACGCGCATTGCGCCGCGAAAAGAGAATGCAGCGACCGCGGATTGCGCCTTCCAAGCGCAAGCTGCTGTTTGCGTTGGTGGCGTCCATGCTCTGCTTCATGCTGCTCATCGGCAAGCTGTTCTACGTCGCGGTGGTGCAAGGCAAGGAATGGACGGCGAAGGCGACGCGCCAATGGGAGCGCGAAACCGCGCTGGAGGCGGAACGCGGGCAGATCACCGACCGCAACGGCACGGTGCTGGCGTCCTCGTACACCACCTATCAGGTCTGCGTCAATCCGCAAAACATCCAAGCCGACGACCGTGAGCGCATCGCGGGCATTCTGGCGGACTATTTGGAGCTGGATTACGATACCGTTCTTGCAAAGGTGCAAAAGACCAAGGCGTCTGCCGACAATCCCAACGAGCGCGTGCTGCTGTCGCAGGTCAAAATCAAAGACCAAGTGGACAAAGAGGTCATCTCGCAGCTCAACGCCATGCAGCTCGGCACGGGCGTCAGCTACTATTCGGACGTCAAGCGTGACTATCCCGA
Source organism: uncultured Christensenella sp. (assembly GCA_964426415.1). Classification (GTDB taxonomy): domain Bacteria; phylum Bacillota; class Clostridia; order Christensenellales; family CAG-138; genus UBA3792. The sequence goes on along the minus strand of CAYRQM010000028.1, from coordinate 10,159 downwards.
AAGCGGCTATTACGCCCAGCTCATCGGGTTTACCAACGTGGACGGCGACGGACAGACGGGCGTCGAGCTGAGCTACAATTCCTACTTGGCAGGTGTGGACGGCAGCCAAAAAACCGACACCGACCGCGACAACAATCCCGTTCCCGGCGGTGAGGAAGAATACATCGAAGCCGTTCCGGGCGCCGACGTCGTGTTGACGACGGACACGGGGCTGCAGGCAGTATTAGAAAACGCATTGCAGGAGGCCTGCACCGTCAACAACGCCAAGACGGCGTACGGACTTTTGATGGACCCGAACACGGGCGCGATTTACGCCGTGGGCTCCTATCCCACCTTCGATTCCGCCAACCCGCCCCGTTCCGACGCGAAAACGCTGTTGGAGCTGTCCCGCAACCGCATCGTTGCCGGCACCTACGAGCCGGGTTCCACCTTTAAGGTCATCACCATGGCGTCCGCCTTGGACGCAGGCGTGGTCACCACCGCCTCCGAATTCAACTGCAAAGGCTCCCTGTTGGTCAAGGGCGATTCCATCAAGTGCTGGAAAACGGGCGGGCACGGGCATTTGACCTTGGCGGGCGCGCTGGAACAAAGCTGCAACTGTGCGCTCATGTCCATCGCGCTCAAGATGGGCGTGGACGATTTTTACGACTATATCTATGCCTTCGGGTTCAACGATTCGACGGGCAGCGGCATCATGGGCGAAACCAGCGGCACCGTCACGCACAAGAAATACGTCCGCGACCCCGACCTTGCGCGCATCGGGTTTGGACAGAGCATCAGCTGCACGGGCATGCAGCTTGCCGCCGCCATCAGCGCCTGCATCAACGGCGGCGAGCTAATAAAACCGTATGTCGTGTCCGACATCATTTCGCAGGACGGCGAGGTGCTGCTGCACAACGAGCGTACCGTGGTGCGGCGCGTCATTTCCGAATCCACCTCCGCCACCATGCGCACGCTCATGCAGGGCGTGGTCGAAAACGGCAGCGGCAAGAACGCCCAGATTTACGGCTATTCCGTGGGCGGCAAAACGGGCACATCCCAAAAATACGAGGAGGACGGCAGCGTCTCCAACACCAAGCTGATTGCGTCGTTTGTGGGCTTTGCGCCCGTCGACAATCCCCAATTCTTGTGCCTGATCGTGGTTGACGAGCCCAACGTGCCGCAGGTTTACGGCAGCACGGTGGCGGCGCCCTATGTGCAGCAGGTGCTTTCGGGCGCGTTGGCGCTGATGGGCGTAGACCCCGACAAGGACAACGAATCCGCCGTCGTCCCGTCCGTGACGGGCATGACCGTGCAGGACGCCATCAAGGTGCTGCGCGACAGCGGCTTGGAAGCCATCTATTTGGAAGAAGAAAAAGACGCCATGGTGGTGGGGCAGGCGCCTTCCGCCAACACCATCGTCGTCAAGGGCAGCACGGTGCTGCTGTACTCCACGGGCGCGGCGTTCAACGGGCTTGTGACGGACGAAGCAACGGTCTATGTGAAGGTACCCGATCTGTCGGGCAAGGATCGTTTGGAGGCGTACGACGCGCTGATTAAGCTGGGGCTGAAGATCGACTACGATCCGCTCTACTGTACGGGCACGGTTTCGTACCAAGATATTATGGAGGACATGGAAGTGCCGGTGGGCACGGTCGTGTACGTCCAATTTTCGGGAAGCAATTGATGTCGGGCAACACGCCCGTTTGGGAGAGGGAGGAAACATGAAGCTATCACAAATCGCAGCGGCGCTTTCGACGCCCATCAGCGGCGGCGACTGCGACATTACATCCATCGAGTACGACTCGCGCAAGGTTGGCATAGGGAGCCTGTTTTGCTGTATGGTTGGGCTTGTATCGGACGGACACACCTTTGCGGCACAGGCGGTGGAACAGGGCGCATCGGCGCTCTTGGTCGAACGGCTGCTGCCCATCGACGTCCCGCAGCTGGTCGTTCCCAACGGGCGGCTTGCCATGGCGGAGGCGGCGGCGTGCTTTTATGGCCATCCCGAACAAGAAATGATTCTGCTGGGCGTCACGGGCACCAACGGCAAAACCAGCACCACCTATATGGTCAAGTCCATCGCCGAGCAGGCGGGCAAGAAGGTGGGGCTGATCGGCACCATCCACAACCTCATCGGCGACGAGCCGCTGGAAACGGGGCGCACCACGCCCGAATCGGTGGATTTGTTCGCTCTTCTGCGGCGCATGGCGGACGCAGGCGTGGACGTCGTGGTGATGGAAGTGTCCAGCCACGCGTTGGTGCAGGATCGGGTGCATGGCGTTCGCTTCCGCGTGGGCGCGTTCACCAACCTGACGCAAGACCATTTGGATTACCACAAAACCTTTGACAACTACCTGCAAGCCAAGAAGCGCTTGTTTTTCCAAAGCGACGAAGCGGTCATCAACGTGGACGATCCGTATGCGGCGCGCATGATGGACGGGCTCACCTGCCCCATCCACACCACGGGCATCCGCACGGCGGCAGACTTTACCGCCAAGAACATCGACATCCGCACCGACGGCGTCTGCTTCCACCTGCGCACGCCCAAGGGCGAAGGACAGGTGCGGCTGCACATTTCGGGGCTGTTCTCCGTGTACAACGCCATGACGGCGGCGGCTTTGACGCAGCTTGCGGGCTTCTCGTTTGCCGATGTGCTGCACGGATTGGAAAACCTTTCGGGTGTGGCGGGCAGGCTGCAGGCGGTCGATACCGGCGGACGTCCGTTCTCGGTCTATGTCGATTACGCCCATACGCCCGACGCGCTCGAAAATGTTTTGAAGGCGGTGCGCGTGTTTGCCAAGGCACGGGTCATCAGCCTGTTCGGCTGCGGCGGCGATCGAGATCGCACCAAGCGTCCCTTGATGGGCGAGATTGGCGGGCGGCATTCCGACTTTGTCATTGTCACAAGTGACAATCCGCGCACCGAGGAACCTGCCGACATCGTGCGGGCGGTCGAAAACGGCGTCATGCGTTCGGGCGCGCCATATGTGTCCATCGTCAATCGCAAGGAAGCAATCGCCTACGCCCTGTCCATTTTGGAGCCCAACGACGTCTTGGTCATCGCGGGCAAGGGGCACGAAACGTATCAAGAAATCAACGGCGTCAAGCACCACTTTGACGACCGTGAGATTGTGGAGGAGCTGCTGCGGCAGTGAAGAAGACATATGAATAGTATCCTCAATTCCCTTTTCGCATTGCTGACGGCGTTCGTCGTTTGCGCGCTGCTGGGGCCGATCACGATTCCCATGCTGAAAAAGCTCAAGTTTGTGCAAAACGTGCGCGACGACGGCCCGCAGACCCACCTCAAGAAGCAGGGCACGCCCACGATGGGCGGCATCATGATTCTGGCTGCCATCTTGGTCTCCACCCTCATTTGGGGACACGGCGATTACACGTTCCCGCTGGTGGCGCTGCTCATGTGCACGCTGTTCGGGCTGGTGGGGTTCTTGGACGACTTCATCAAAATCCACAAAAAGCGCTCGCTTGGGCTGCGGGCATGGCAGAAGATTGCGGCGCAGTTTGTACTGGCGCTTGGATTTGCCATTTGGCTGTACTTTTTGGACGGCGTGGGCAGCACCATCTGGCTTGACAAGCTGGACATCGGCATCTTTTACATCCCGTTTGCGATGTTCGTCATCATCGCCGTGGTCAATTCGGTCAACTTGACCGATGGGCTGGACGGGCTGTCCAGCTCGGTCACCTCCATCTATTCGATGGGAACGGCGGTGCTGTGCATCCTGTTCGTGCTGCTTGGAAACGCGGCGGTGACGGACGTGCTGCACATGACGGGCATGGCAGTGTTTGCAAGCGCGGTGGCAGGCGCGTGCATCGGGTTTCTCATTCACAACACCTATCCCGCCAAGGTCTTTATGGGCGACGCGGGCGCGTTCACGCTGGGCGGCGCCGTGTCGGCTATGGCGCTGTTGACCCGCACGTCGCTGCTGGTGCCGCTGATGGGCATTTGCTTTGTGGCGTCGTCGGTGTCGGTCATATTGCAGGTTGGTTCCTATAAGCTGCGCAACAAAAAGCGCATCTTCAAGATGGCGCCGCTGCACCACCATTTCGAGCAGTGCGGCGTCTGTGAAACCAAGATCGTGACCATGTACAGCATTGTGACGCTTCTTTCCAGCGCGGCTGCGCTGATTATCTTTGTATTCTGTATGTAGGGGGCAGTATGGCTAGACAAAAAACGGCGTTGATCGTCGGCATGGCAAAAAGCGGCATCGCGGCGGCGCGGCTGCTGTATCAAGACAACTATCGCATCATCGTCAACGATATGAAGCCCGAAATTCGAGGGCTGTTCGACCAGCTTTCGGGCATCGCGTATGAGGTCAAGCTGGGCGCGAACCCGATGGATCTTTTGGACAATGTCGATTTGCTGGTTCCCAGTCCCATCATTCCCATGTCGCGCAATTTCATCGTAGAGGCGAAGCGGCGCGGCATCGAGGTCGTTTCCGAGATCGAGCTGGGCTATCGCTATTCCAAGGCAGATTTCGTCTGCATCACGGGCACCAACGGCAAGACCACCTGCACCGCGCTGACGGGCGATCTGTTCCGTGCAGCGGGGCGCAACACCTACGTTTTGGGCAACATCGGCGTCGCCATCTCTTCCCACGCGCTGGACACCAAGCCCGGCGACGTGGTGGTGGCGGAAACCGCCGCGCTTCAGTTAGAGGGCAACAGCCGCTTCCACGCCATTGCGGCGGGCGTTTGCAACATCACGCCCGACCATTTGGATCACTTCGGCACCATGGAAAACTACATCGCGGCGAAGGCCAAGATTTTGGACAACCAAACGGCGTCGGACTATGCGGTGCTCAACTGGGACGATGCGGTGGTGCGCGGCTTTGCAAAGCGGACGCCCGCCCATGTGCTGTATTTTTCCCGCAAGGAGGAAGTGCCCGAAGGCGCGTTCCTTAAGGACGGCATGGTCATCTATCGCCGCGACGGTGTGGACACGCCCCTCATCCGTGCGGACGAGATTCGCATTCCGGGCGGGCACAATCTGGAAAACGCCATGCTGTGCGCGCTGCTGGCGCTGTCGCAGGGCATTGCGCCCGAAACGATTCGCGCCACGCTCAAGACGTTCCCCGGCGTCGAACATCGCATCGAATACGTTTGCACCCGTGACGGCGTCGATTACATCAACGATTCCAAGGGCACGAATCCCGCGTCCACCGCACGCGCCATCGAAGCCATGAAAAAGCCCACCATCCTGTTGCTGGGCGGCTACGACAAGCACATCGGCTTCGACGAACTGTTCGTTGCGTTCACGCCGATCATCAAGGCGTGCGTGGTGTTGGGCGACACGCAGCAGCAAATTTTGGACTGTGCCGAAAAGTACGGCTATCGCGGACTGTGCCAGACGGCGGAAACCTTTGGCGAAGCGGTGGAGCTGGCACGCTCCCTTGCCACCGAGGGCGATGCGGTGCTTTTGAGCCCCGCGTGCGCAAGCTGGGATATGTTCGACAACTACGAACAGCGCGGGCAAGTATTCAAGGACATCGTCCGCGAATTCTGATTCCGCTTTCGCAGACATAAACTGCAGCAACCAAGGAGGAGCATGGCAAAGACGCAGTCAAAAAATCTGATCGCGCGCTTGCGCGAACGGCAGAGCACGATGGGCAAGATCGACTTTTCGATCCTGCTGGTGGTGTCTGCTTTGTGCGCCTTTGGGCTTGTGATGATCTTCTCGGCAAGCTACTATTACGCGCAGCACTACTCCGGCGCCAACTACGACAGCTACTACTACCTCAAACGGCAGATTGTCTACCTGCTCATTGGGTACCCCGTCATGCTGTTAATCTCCTGCATCAACTATCGCCTCATCGAAAAGATCAACGTCCTTGCGCTGGTCGTGTCTGCCATCCTGCTGGTGGTGGTGCTGGTGTGGGGCAAGGAGTACAACGGCGGCAAGCGTTGGCTGGACGTCTTTGGCGTGTCGGTGCAGCCGTCCGAGATTGCCAAGTTTGGTCTGATGATTTTTATGAGCGCGTATATGTCGCGCCACCGTGCCGAGATGAGCACGTTCCGCGGCGGCATGCTGCCCATGCTCATCGTCATTGCATTCATCTGCGGGTTGATCATGCTGCAGCCCAACATGTCCATGGCGGTCATCGTCGGGTTCATCGGTATCGTGCTGCTGTACTTGGGCGGCTGCAACCTCAAGCAGCTCATGGTCATCGGCATTTTGGCGGTGGTGGCGGTGGCGGCGCTTGCCATCATCGAGCCGTATCGTCTGGCGCGTTTGACGTCCTTCTCCAACCCGGAGGCAGACCCGCAGGGCAGCGGCTATCAGCTTTTGCAGTCGTACTACGCCATCGGGTCGGGCGGGCTGTTCGGCAAGGGGCTCAACAACAGCTACCAAAAAATGCTGTATATGACCTACGGCGAGTCCGACTTCATCTTCGCCATTCTGTGTGAAGAATTTGGGTTCTTCGGCGGTGCGCTGGTCATTCTGATGTACGCGTGGATCGTGTTCCGCGGCATCGTCATTTCCATGCGCTGCCGCAATCGGTTCGGAAGCCTGCTGGCGGCGGGCATCTCCATCGTGTTCGGCTTCCAAGTGTTTGTCAACATCGGCGTGGTCACGGGGCTGCTGCCCACAACGGGGCAGGCGCTTCCGTTCATATCCGCGGGCGGCACGTCGCTGTTGGTGTTCTTGGGCGCCATGGGGATGCTGCTGTCCATCTCCCGCGACGTCAAGCCCGTGGCGTAGCACATTCTTTTTTCCCGTCGCATAAGATGTGTTATCATCGCGGAGGGAAGAACACTATGTCGAATTGGATCGTGACGGGCGGGACGGCGCTGCGTGGTGAGGTCGCCGCGCAGGGCGCGAAGAATGCGGCTTTACCCATCTTGGCGGCGACGCTTTTGGTGGATGCACCCGTTCGGCTGCTGCACTGTCCCAAGCTGGTGGACGTGGAAAACATGCTTGCCATCCTGCAAGCGTTGGGCTGCACGGTGCGCTATGATGGCGACGCGGTGGAAATCGACGCAAGCACGGCAAACTCGTGCGTGCTGCCCCAAGCGCTGTCGCTGAAGCTGCGTTCCTCCATCTTTTTGCTTGGCTCGGTGCTGGCACGGTTTCATCAAGCGGTGGCGTCCTATCCGGGCGGCTGCGAGATCGGCAATCGCCCCATCGACCTGCACCTGCACGGGCTTGGACGGCTCAACGTCGCCATCGAGGAGCAGGGCGGCCGCATCGTCTGCACCACGCCCAAGCTGATCGGCGCCGAAATCGATTTGGACTATCCCAGCGTGGGCGCGACGGAGAACAGCATGCTTGCCGCGTGTCGCGTCGAGGGCGAAACCGTCATTCGCAACGCGGCGTGCGAGCCGGAGATTGTCGATTTGCAAGGCTTTCTCAACGCGTGCGGCTTTTGCGTAGCGGGCGCGGGCACGCCCACCGTGGTCATTTCGGGACGCACGGCGGGACACGGCGCCACCTACACGATCATGCCCGACCGCATCGTGACGGGCACCTACCTGATGGCGGGCGCGATCACGGGCGGCGACGTCACGGTGACCGACACCGATCCGCGGCTGTTGGATGCAGTGCTTTCTAAGCTGGACGGATGCGGCTGCATCGTGCGGCAGTATCAGGACGCGGTACGGCTGCGGGCGCCCAAGCGCCCCATCGCGCTGCCGCGGGCGGAGACGCGCCCCTATCCCGGGTTTCCCACCGATTTGCAGCCGCAGCTCTTTGCGCTGCTTTCGGTGGCAGAGGGCACGAGCGTGCTGGTGGAGAACGTGTTTGAAAACCGTTTCAAGCACGCGCAGGAGCTTTGCCGCATGGGTGGGCGCAACAACATTTACGACCGCACGGCGGTCATTACAGGCGTGCGAACGCTGCACGGCGCACAGGTGGAAGCCCACGATTTGCGCGGCGGCGCGGCATTGGTCTTGGCAGGGCTGTGCGCGGAGGGCGAAACGACCATTGCGTTTGCCGAACGCATTGAGCGCGGGTACGCCCGCATGGACACGGCGGTGGCTGCATTGGGCGGCACGATCAGGCGAAAGGACGAACCGGATTGAAACACGACAAGAGCAAAAAAAACCAGCGGGACGGCTTCCTCTTTGACGAGGGCGCGGGCGACAGCGTACCCGAAATCGATCTCTTTGCCGATGAGGAATCCCCATCGGCAAAGCAGGTCGCTGCGCCTGTCGAAGCGGCGGACGAGCTGCAGCAGGACGAAGCGCAGCCCTTAGAGGACGCTTCCGAATCGGCACAGTTCACGTTTGACCGCTACGGGCATCGCGTCGGCGGCAAAAAGGTGCGCTACGGCAAGCGCAAGGACGCCCCAAAGGCCACCACCACGGTGGTCGAGCATGAAACGGCGGCAAAGCGCGAGTATGACGCGGCAAAGGCGCGTGCCGATGCGCGTGCGGCGGTACGGCGGCGCGAAGAAGATAAGCAGGCCTCCGTGCAGCGTGCGCAGCGGCAAAAACGACGCAGGACAAGCATGACCACCATCGTGCTGGGCGTCGCGGCGGCGGCGGTGCTGCTCTTTATGGCGTGGTTTGTCACGCGCATTGGCACCATCTCCGTCGTGTTCGTGCCCGATGGATATACCGAAAACGAGATTGTGCAGATGTCCAAGCTGGAGCTTGGCAAAAGCATTCTGTTTCAAAATCTGCCCGACGCCGAAGCGCGCATCGAGCAAGACGCCTTTTTGGACGTGACCTCCATGAAATACGTGTTCCCGTCCACCATCCAAATCCAAGTCAGCAAGCGCAGCGCCGCTGCCTGCATCCGTTGGGGCTGGGACAAGAACTACATTGCCATCATCGACGAAAACGGCGTCGTGCTGGACGCCCAAGCCGAGACGGCAGGCGATCTTTTGATTGTCGAAGGGCTGGACGTGAGCAATCTGGTAGAGGGGCAGCGCATCGGCGACGCCACCGATTCGGCGGTGGCTGTGCTGATTGACATCCTCAATGCGATGAACGATCACGACCTGCTGGACGCGTCGCGTTCGCCGCGCTTGAGCAGCATCGACCTTTCCGAGCTGATGAATGTGCGCATCTATACCTCGCCGTCCAACTATTGCATCACGGTGGGCGACACCACCGAGCTACAGACCAAGTTTACCCGTCTGGACAGCAAGTGGGACAAGATTATGGCACGCGCCGCGCAGTACGTCAACAGCGGCTACACCACCATCACCGTCTATCTGTACGGAAAGGAGGGCGTGATTGTGTCGCCTTTGGAGGCAGGCAGCGTGTACAGCACCGAGCCCATCGACGACTATACCCTGCCCACCGACAGCCCCACCGTGACGACGGATCCCAATGCGACCATCGACCCCAACGCCACCCCCAATCCCACCACGCCGACCGTCACCACGCCCCCGCCCACGGACGAGCCGTTTACGGGCTGAGAGGCGGATAGGGAATGAAGAATGAAGAAATGAAGAAATTATTGAAATGGCGGCGCTGCCGCCATTTTGATTTTCAGCGCATACACGGAAGCAACGCCACATCACGCGTCATTCCGTAGGGGCGGATAGTATCCGCCAGCCGTTCCCCGTTGTCATTCTGACGCAGCAAGGAAGAATCTCTCGCTTGCGTGCGAGATCCTTCGGCTTTGCCTCAGGATGACATTGAGGCATATTTGCGTTCTTATACCGATTGTCATGTGCGCAAACTTGGGCTGGCGGATGGTATCCGCCCCTACAAAACGGAGGCGGTTTTCGTGTTCCTTCCCCGAAAAACGTGTACGCAGGGTTACCCGCAAAAGGTTGGCGTCGTTTTTGCGTCCCCTCCCCAAAAACGTGTACACGGGTTGCCCGCAAAAGGTTGGTAGCGAAGCAAAGGCGCAGCCGAAGCGAGCGTGACCT
>CAYRQM010000028.1:0-235 GCA_964426415.1 uncultured Christensenella sp. | reverse complement strand
TTTGCGGAGAGGAGCCATGGCGAAGCAGGTGAACGGTGGGTTTCGCAAAACCCACTGCGAGCGAAGCGGAGTACATGGCGACGAGCGTGACCTTTTGCGGAGAGGAGCCATGGCGAAGCAGGTGAACGGTGGGTTTCGCAAAACCCACCGCGAACGAAGCGGAGTACATGGCGACGAGTCTTGTTGGTGTAAAATAGTTCCGGGTAAAAGTGAGGGAGGATTGCGTGTAGGGGGA
>CAYRQM010000027.1:0-24760 GCA_964426415.1 uncultured Christensenella sp. | reverse complement strand
CGCCTCAGCCGTTTTGACTTCGGATATGCCGGTCATGGGCAGCAATGCCCAAACCATGGTCAATGCCAAAACCACCGCTAAAAATTTTTTCATATCATCTATCCTCCCTATAAAAGCCACGCGTACGCTCGCCCATAGAAAATGGGCAAAGATAAACTTTTAGTCCTACTATCCACTATACGTGCATTATATACGCTTGTTTTTTCGTTGTAAAGAAAAAAATGCTGTATTCTCGAATTCTAATCTGATTTTTCAGCGCACTTTCAGAATAATTCAAGAATTAAATGATGCGACCCATTGCGGATCGCATCAGAAAATACATAATATAATGAATGAATGATCAATTCCAGAAACCGTCGTCCAGCCAGTCGTCGCCGCCTGTGGAGCCGCCGCCCGCACCCGGCTCGGTGATGCCGTCTTGACCCGTCCAAGTTTCACCGGACGCATCCAAGACGTCGATTCGGTTCAGCTCGATTTGATTGCATTGGGGTGTTTGATACCGTTTCATCTTTGCCCCCTATTGCCACGCGCTTTGCGTTGCAAGCGGCGGCGCGTACAGCGACCAGCCGTTGAGCGCGGCGGTTGTGCCGACGTCGTATTCTGCGTAATTGTAGTGCGTATAGATGCGGGACGCGCAGTTGGTTTTTTGGTAGGTGGTGCTGACGGTGTAATACCCGTTGGCGTTGCGCTTGACAAACAGCCCGCCATAGGTGATCTCGGTGTCCGCACGGGCTTGCCGTTCGGTTTGGGAACAGGCGTCGTACAGCAAGGATGCGACGTAGCGGAAGCTGTTGCCGTCCGTGGTTTTTTCGAAGATGGGCATGCCTGCCGCCCGCAGCAGCTCGATTAAAGCATCGGTATCGGCTGCGTTTTCCATTGCGGACGTCCATGTAATCATGGTGGAGCCGTCGATGGTGTAGTGGTACTTGCCCGCGACGGTCGTGCGCGTTTGGCGCACGTCATTCGCCCTTGAGCAGAAGATGACCGAACCATTGGTGACGCAAAAGTCGCCCGCAGCGGACAGCGCATAGGTGAACCGTGCTACGCTGCTGATGTTGCTTGTGATGCTGAACGCGGACGCCGTGCTGACGCCTGCCAGCTTGTGGGTGGGCTGCACCATGAAGCCGAACGCGAAGGTATCGCCCACATCCAGCGCGGCTTTGAGGTCGGCGGCGGAAACCTGCACGCCAAAGCGGATGCCGTCGGTGTACAGCGCCGCCGTGTCGCGGATTTGGGTTTGGTGAATCATGTGCCCCTGCGCACCCGCCGCCGTGAAGGAGAGCTTTGGAATCGTGACCGCGAACGCAATGTGGGTGGCGGAATAGTCCGTCAGTGTGGGCGCGGCGGCATTGGTGAGCGACGGCGACACGATGTACGTCGTGGCGGTTGTGTCGGTAATGCTTGCGACGCCGCTGCCGCTGACGCTCGATGGCTTGATTGCGTATTGGGCGCTTGCCCCATAGAGCGCATAGCCCGTGGGAACCGCCGCAGCGCCCAAGATGGTATTGTTGCTGTTGAGGCATACGCCCACCGTGGCAGGCGTGCCGATTGTGATGCGGTTTGCCATGGAAACCACCGTGCCTGCCGCATCGACAGGCTGCCCGCTGCTGTTGACAAGATAGTAGGAATAGGTGTACGCCGCGTCGCCCCACGTCACGAATGGACGCGGATACGTCAGCTCGCAAAGATTGCCGAGATAGTTGGTGTAGCGCAGGTTGGCGTAGGCGTTGGTGTAGTAGGTGCCAGCGGGACGCGTGCCCTCCATGGAGCCGGTGAGATAGACCCAATACTTGAGCGTGACCTCTCGCGCCACGCCGATCTCCAGCGTGACGGTGAAGGTTTCGGTGTTGAAGTTGTAGAAGATGTTGTCGCCCGTGATGGTGTTGGCAACGCTGTCGTAGCAGTTGACGCCGCTGCCGAACTCAGACGACGTGACGAAGGTGAGCACGTCGCCCGTGAAGGTGAACGTCAGCGTTTCGATGGCGTGATAGGTGGTGGTGCGGGCATAGGTGGTGCTGTTCAGCTCCCAATAGCCAATCTCGATGGTGGGCGTCGTGCCCAGCGCACCGCCCAAGTTGGCGGACGCCATTTGCAGATCGAACTCCACCCCCATTTGGTCGGTGCCGACGGCGCCGGAAACGGAATAGAGGATTTGCCCCGCGATGGTGGCGTATGCCGCGCTTAACTCGGTGGCGCTTTCCGCATTGATGGACTTGGACGAATCCGACGCCATGCTGTCCAAGACGGCATAGCATTGCGTGCTGGTCAAGCCGATTGGAGCGAAGATGTCGGAACCGCTTGCCAAGCCGTAGCCGATGGTGTAGATGGTGGCGTCGAGCGGCGTGTTGGAACCAAAGCCCCACGCGCTTTGCTGCGCACTTGTCAATTCGCCCTTGATGAGCGCGCCGTAAATGTTGTCGCTGTGCAAGTAGGCGGAACGCCCGCTGCCAAGGAAATCGATGGTGGAACCGCTTGTCGAGGAACGCCAATCCCAGTCGGATACCGTCATGGTGCCCTGCACCCATTGGTTCCAAAGCTCGCTGATTTGCAAGTCGAACGTGGCGCCGTCCGTTGCGGAATACGCCACCGACGTGGCGGACGTGGCGCCTTGGTAGTAGAGGTAGCGCGTGGTGCTGGTGGTCGGCGATGCGCTGCCATAGATGCGCTCCACGATGCCCGTGGTGTCGTTGTTGGGCGTGTCGGCTGAGGTGAAATAGCTGGCGCCGCGCACGCATTCGTTGTTGTAGACGCCCGGCGCGCCGTCCGTCATAAAGACGACATACTGCACACGGTTGTAGCCCGACACCGCCGCCGCGTTGCTGAGGATGTTGTAGGCATGATACAGCGCCACGTCGTAGTTGGTGCCGCCCGTGGCAGATAAGCCTGTAATAAACGCGTCAAATGCGGAAAGCGTCGTGTCGCCCGTGCTGTCGCCGATGGTCGTGAGCCCGCCCGAAACATCGGTCGCCGTTGCACTGAACGACACCAATGCAACGCGGTTTTCGTTGTAGTTTTGGGTGGAGGCGTTTGCGTCATAGCCGACCAAGGTGCGGACGAACTCCTTTGCCGCATCCTTGGCGGAGGAGATTTTGGTGGCGTTCGCGCCGCTTGGCGTATTCGCCATGGAGCCGGAAATGTCCATCACGATGACAACATCGACGGGCTGCTTGATCGGAATGCCCTTGACGTCCACTTCGACCTGCACCACGCCGTTGGAATTGAGGCGGCTGCTGTCAATGATGGATTTGTCGATGCTGACGGAGCCCGGCGTGGGGTACACGGGGAAATTGGTGGTGTCGGCGGTGTTGGTGAATAAAACCATGAATTGCGCCGTGATGGCGGCGTCGCCTGTGATGGGCAGTGCCAAAAGCGCTGCCGTGGAATAGAGCGTGCCGTTAAAGAGCCAGCCTTCAAAGGCGTAATTGGTGTTGGCGATGGGCGTTGGGAATGCGGAGATGGCTTCGCCGAAGGTGTCGCCAAGATCGCAGTGCAGGAAGGACGTCGTGCCGTTAAGCGAACCGTTGCTGCCCGCCGTAAACGTGACGTCCGCATAGGCATAGGTGAACTGCGCGGTGATGGTGGCGTCGCCCGTGATGGGCAGTGCGGAAAGCGCCGCCGTGGAATAGACCGTGCCGTTAAAGAGCCAGCCCGAAAAAACGTAGTCCGTCGCGGGAACGGGCGTCGGGAACGTCGGAATGGCGGTTCCGAAGGTGTCGTCAAGGTCGCAGCCCAAGAAGGACGTCGTCCCGCTGAGTGAACCGTTGCTGCCCGCCGCAAACGTGACGTCCGCCGTTGTCGCCGCCGTGTATTCATAGAGGTACATATCAAACGGGCCACCGGCATTGCCGCTGGTATAGAAGTCGAACTGCCCGACGGTTTGATAGAAGTAGATGTTGTAGGTCGTGGCGCGATTCGCGTTGGTCATGCGCAGGTTGGTGCTGTCGTAATTCCAGCCCTGTGAAGCGGTTGTCGCGGACGTCGTGTGGGTCAAATAGGTGCTTGAGCTGAGGTATCGCGTGGAATAGGAGCTGTTGAGCAGCGAGAAGTAAGCGGAATTGGCGGAAGACGTGTCTGCCGTCCATTCTAAATTGTCGTAGGTATAGCCGCTTGTGGTGACGGCTGTGACGGTATCGCCCAAATTGGTGCCCGATACGGTGACCACTACGCCCTGCATCCCGCTGGTGCCGCCGTTGTAGCCGTATGCAGAGATGGCGTAATACGTGCCGCTGTAATTTGCAACAATGAGATATTTGTTGCCCGCCGTAAATGCATTGACGCGGACATAGGACACAGTCGTCGTCCGCATGGGAATAGCAGCCGCCTGCGCGCCGATTGCCTCGGTGCGGGCGCCGCCCAACGCCGCCTGTGGCAAAAGCAATGCCAGCAGCGCAATCAAAAGAATGGCAGCAATGGTCTTTTTCATGAGTCGCCCCTCCCCCGTCCGTCAAAATCCGGTGCGGATCATGTCCCCCTGCGATGCAGTCTACAGCATATTCATACTTATCACTTTTGTTAAATTATACATAATATTTGGCGATTTGTAAAGGGAGAATGCGCGTATTTTGATGAACATTTACAAATTTTCTGAAATTTAATTCCTAAATAATCGAACATCTGTATTCCAATATCGAATATTTCAGACAAATGCAAGTTTTTATCCAATTTTGCTTCGCATAAACAAAAAAGCACGCGCCATGGAGGCAGCGTACTTTTCCGATTTTTGAGATGGATGCGCTATTTGGCAAGCAGCATCGCGGTGAGCCGAAACGCTTCGGGCAGGAAGTCGCCCGAAGCCATTGCGTCGGACTCGGTGTAGCGGCATGCGCGATTTGCATGATCGCCCTTTGTATACAGGACGAACGGGACGGGATCGGGCACATGGGTCATGATCTCGATGGGCGTCGGATGATCGGGCATCAGCAGGATGCGATACGGTTCGCCCGTCTTTTGCAGGTATTCCCACACGGGCGAAATGACCCAAGTATCGATTTGCTCGATGGCGAAGATTTTTTCTTTGAGCTGGTGTTGATGGCCGCACTCGTCGGGCGCTTCCATATGGATGTACACATAGGGCACGTCGCGTTCAAACGCTTCGATGCACGCCTGTGCCTTGCCCAAGAAGTTGGTCTTGTAGGTGCCCGTGGCGCCCTCCACCTTGAGCACTTCCATGCCTGCGCACGTTCCGATGCCGCGAATGAGATCGACCGCCGAAATGACGGCGCCCTGAACGCCATACGCATCTTGAAACAGCGGCAGCTTGGGACGTCTGCCCTCCCCCCAGAACCAAACGCAGTTGGCGGGATGCTTGCCCGCTGCCACCCGCTGCAGGTTGATGGGATGGCACTTCAGCGCATCGTAGGAAAACTGCATCAGCGCGCGCATCAACGCGCTGTTTTGACCCTGCGGCAGCTTGCCGCGCACCGATTGCCCCGAAATGTCGTGGGGCGGCGTCAGCACCGCACCCGTTTGGGCATGGTGCAGCAGCAGGATGTGCCGATACGAAAAGCCGTGAACCAGCGCGTGTTCCGCCGTTTCAAAGCGTTCGTTCAGATACGCGATCAGTACCGCCGCTTCTTCGGAAGAAATTTCGCCCGCGCTGTAATCCACCATGGAAGCCTCCTCCAAGGAAGGCGCGTCGGAAAGGGTGACAAGATTGCAGCGATAGGTCACGTCGTCGGGCAGCAGGTCGATGCCGATGCTGGCTGCCTCCAACGGCGAGCGTCCCGTATAGACCGTGCGCGGGTCGAACCCGAACACGGAAAGGTTGGCGACGTCCGAGCCTGCGGGCATTCCTTCGGGGACGGTGCGTGTGAGCCCGAACCGTGCGGCGTCGCGGGCAAGCGCGTCCATGAAGGGATGCCTTGCCACATCCAGCGGCGTGCGGTTGTCAAGCGAGGGAATCTGCCAATCCGCCATGCCGTCGCACAAAAAGACTACGGATTTCATGGTTGCGCGTCCTCGATTCTTTGGGCAAAATACTGGTAAACGGTGCAGGGCATTCCCCCGTTGGAGAGCTTGCGGCGCTTGTCCGCCCGCTTGCCGTACAGCGATTCGAATTCTTTCATTGCCGTGATGATGGAAATTTGCCAGTCTGGCAGCGTGTCGAACACGACGCGCATCTCGCGATAGAGCTTCGCCGCCTCCTTGGGCGACAGCATCCGTTCCCCATAGGGTGGGTTGCACAGCAGAACGCCGTTGTGCCAAGCGGTGGTCAATTCTTGTACGGGGCGCACCGCCCATTCCACCATGACGCCCGCTTTCTTGGCGTGCTTCTTGCAAAGGTCGATGCAGCGCGGATCGACGTCGCTGCCCAAAATGCACAGCTTGTCGTGGCGTTCGGCGTCCTGTGCCTCTTGACGGGCGGCTTGAAAGACCGTGGGCGACAAAAAGCGCCACGACTCCGCCGCGAAGGTGCGGTTGCGCGACGGCGCGATGTTGTTGGCAATCATCGCCGCTTCGATGGGGATGGTGCCCGAACCGCACATGGGGTCTAAAAGCGGCGTATCGGGATAGAAGCGCGACAGCATGACCATGGCGGCGCCCAGCGTTTCGCTCAAGGGTGCGGGCACGTTGAAGGTGCGGTAGCCACGCCTTGAAAGACCCGCGCCGCAGCAGTCCAGCGCAAGCGTCGCTTCGTCCCGCAAAAGACCGACCTCGATGATGACTTCCTCGCCCGTTTCCGGAATGACGTCCACCTTGTATGCCGCCTTGAGATTTTCGATGATCGCCTTTTTGACGATGCTTTGGCAGTCGGACACCGAAAACAGGGTGCTTTTGGCGCTTTTGCCGTTGACATGGATGTTGGTGGTGGGGCGCAAAAACTGCTTCCAAGGCAGTGCTTTGGTCTTTTCGAACAGCTCGTCGAAGCTGGCAGCTGAGAAGGTTCCCACCTCCAGCAGCAGCCGTTCCGCCGTGCGCAGCCAAAGCAGCGCTTTTGCCATGGTATCGTAATCGCCCAAAAACGAAACGCGGGCGTCTTGAATCTGCTCCGGCTCGATGCCCAGCTTGCGCAGTTGAAACGCGACGGTGGATTCGAGACCCAGTTTTGCCGTTGCAAGAAAGCGCATGGCTCATTCCTCCTTTTCCGGTGCTTGCAGGTTTTTGAAGATTTTTTGGAGCGCGTTCTCGAGACGGCGGCGCGTTACGCCGTACGTTTCGCAGATTGCCTCCGGGGTGACGGATTCCTCGTTGAGCGCGCCCAGCCCCATCATCACGAACGCCGCCGCCATCGCCCGTTCTTGGTTTTGGGTGATCTTGGGGAAGGATTCGTTGAGCGACGCAACGTAGAAATAGTAGATGCGCGCCGCGATCTCCGACGTGCGCGACGGCAGCTCCAGCGTGCCGTACTTCATTTGGCTGTGCACCAACGCTTCGACGTTGAGAATCAGCTCCAAAACGTATTCGTAGCCCGTGGGCATGCGTTCGGGAATCATCATGGGACGCATGACGCCATACTGCCACGCAGCGTTGTAGTACAGCGAAAACGGCGGCTTTGCCTCGATGGAAAGCAGAATGCCGAACACGAATTGTTTGTCCTCGTCGCTGACGTCAAATTCCATGAGGTATTCGCGCAGGATGCGCTCCGCCTCCTTGTCGCCCGTCATGGCAAGCATCTTGGCGATGGCGCGCTGCGAGGAGACCAACGGGCTGCACATCGCCCAACGCAGCAGCTTGCGAAACGAAGGATCGTCCTGCCACACCTGTCGAATTGCCGTCTGACCGCCCGCCGCGACGTCGCGGATGCGGCGCTGCCGCAGAATGGCTTCCCCAATGGGGACGTCGTAGCCGATCGACCAATCCTTCGCCATCGCCTTGTCGCCCTGCTCGCGCACGCGCTTCCAATAGTAGGCGGCGACGGTATCGTCCTCGTCGCGGCGCACCAAGCCATGGTAGATTTTTTCGGCTTCGTCCGTGTCGCCCAGCATACAGTCGCAATAGGCGATTTGGTGCAGCATCTCACGATCGAACGGCACGCTCTCCTGCAGCATGGTCAGCGCGGTGCGGGCGCGTTCGTATTGCTCCAGCTCCAGCAAAACGGCGCCTGCGTAGCCCAGCTCCTCCGGTGAGCAGTCGTCGTCGATGGAAATCTTTTGCGCTTGCTCCTGCGCCTGCTTTTCTCGTTTTTGGGCATGGTACAAAAGCGCCATCAGCGCGTTGCCCCGCACGCTCTTGCTGTTGCGCTTGAAAAGATTGAACAGCCGCTTCTCCGCCTCGTCAAAGATGCGCAGCGAAAAGTACAGCATCGCAATCTCAAGGTCTAACATCTCGCTCTTGGGGTAGCGCTCCGACGCGTGCAGCAAAACCGCAAGCGCGTCTTCGTCCAGCCCCGCGTAATGCTTGGCCTTGGCGACGTGAATCATCACCAAAAGATCAAAGTCCTCGTCCTCGGTCAGCCCAATCTGGTCTTCCAATTCGGGTTGGTCGTCGATGAGCTCCAAAAGGTCGGACGCGGAGCGTGCAAAGGCGCCGTCCGGATCACGCTGCAAGGACAGCTCGGCGCACTGCTGCGCGGCGGAAAATTCTTCCAATCCCATGAAGTTGGCGGCAATGCCATAGAGCGCTTCGCCCGAAATGCCCTCGAACGGGCACGACAGCAGCAGCACATGCAGACTCTCCTCGAAGCACCGCATCCGATGCAGCACCTCAGCAAGCGCCAACGCATATTCCACGTCGTACGGTTCCATGTTGTGCGCCTTACGCAAATACTGCTCGGCGCGTTCCTCGTCGTCCGCTTCTAAAAACTTGACGCCGCGCTTGTAGTAGAAGCGCGCATCCTGTGAAAACGGGACGACTTCGCCCGATTTTTTCTTATCCGGCATGGCTGCCTCCTTGGTCGGTCGCTTCGCGCAGCAAAATTGCAAGATCCTCCGCGTCGAAGTGATAGTTTTTTTGGCAGAATTGACAGGTCAGCTCCGCCTCGCCATCCTGCTCCAGCAGCTCGCGCAGGTCGTGTTCGCCCACCGAAAGCAGGGCGCGTTCCAACCGTTCCCGCGTGCAGTCGCACCGATACAAGGGTGTGACCTCCTCGGAAAACGTGGGCGAAAGGGTTTGAAACAGGTCGGAAAGGATTGCGGCAAGCGGCTCGCCCGCCGCCAGCCGTTCGGACAGCGCCGCAAAGCGCGGTGACTCCTGCATGACCTGCTCGATGGCGTCGTCGGAACAGTCGGGCATAGTCTGGATGAGAAGCCCGCCCGCGCCCAGCACCGCGCCGTCCGCCGCGTTCTCGCGCACGCCCAGATATACGATGGACGGCTGCTGCTCGCTGGCGGTGAAGTATTGGGCAAAGTCCTCTGCAATCTCGCCCGAACGCAGATTGCACATGCCTACATACGGCTCCTTCAGCCCCAAATCGCGGATCAGCGTCAGCTTGCCGCTTATTCCCACATAGCCCGCGACGTCCAGCTTGCCGTCCGCTCGAAGCGGAAGCTCGACGGCAGGCTCTGCAGCGTAGCCCTTGACCAAGCCGCCGAAGCGTCCCACGCAGACCAGATTCCCGCCTGCGCCGCCGCCCGAAAGGATCGTCGTGACCGTGTCGGTCTCGTTCTTGAGCCAAGACGACACCATCGACGTGATGAGAAGCTGCCGTCCCAACGCTGCGGTCGCCACACGCGACAGCGTATGGGTGGCGCGTGCGTCCGATACCAGCGTTTTGCCGGAGATTGCCGCGAAACGAATCTGCTGGTCGCAGAGCATTCCGTGGATGATTTGATCTGTCATATCTATCGTACCTCGATTATGGTTTGATCGCAACGAACTGCAAGCGTTCGTCGTCGGGCTTGGGGTCTGTGCGCGTGAACGCACCATAGCACGCCGCATCGGAAAAGCCCGTTTCCGAAAGAAGCGTCAAAAGCTCAGTGCGCGTGTGGGCGCGCTGCAGGTGGCGTTCAAAGCAGCGGCGATAGCGGTCGCCCTCCCGTTCGAACCAAGTGAGCAGCATCTCGCAGAGCTGATTGTGCGGATCGTAGGCGTTGCGCCAAATGTAGGCGTAATCGTCTGTTTCCTCGGTGAAGGTGCGATCGCCAAGCACCTGCGAAAACTTATAGGGAGAGGACACGTCAAACAGCAGCAGCCCGCCGCTTGACAGCGCATCCTTGGCGTGCATAAAAAAAGCGCGTACCTCGGACAGCCGTGTGAGGTAGTTGACCCCGTCGCAGGCGCACACGATGGCGTCGATGGGCTGATGCAGCGCAATCGCCGTCAAGTCCTGTTGGATGAACGGCATCGTGCGGCAGCCCGCCTTGAGCGCGTTGCTGCGCGCCTCGAACAGCATATCGGCGGAACGGTCGCTGCCCGTGACCGTATAGCCGTGTCTACAAAGCGCAATGCCGATGCGCCCCGTGCCGCACGCGCAGTCCAGCACCGTCTTTGCCTGTCGTTCCTGCAAAAAGGATTCGAGATAGGCGACCCACGCGTCGTAGTCTACGTCGTGCATCATGGCGTCATATCGATGGGCAAACGCGCCATAGGATTCCATCGTTATCCCTCCAATTCTTTTGCGAGCTTCAAAAGCCGTGCCAAGCGGTGGTTCATGCCCGACTTTTGGATGTCCGCCATATCGGCAAGCTCCTGCAGCGTGGCGTCGGGGTGGTTCATGCGCAAAAGCGCCGCTTCTTCTAAGCTTGCGGGCAGTTTGGAAAGCGCCATATGCCGCTCGATGGTGCGAATTGCCGCACACTGCTTGAGCGACGCCACCACGCATTTGTCTAAATTGGCAGTCTCGCAGTTGCTGGTGCGATTGACATAGTTGCGCATATCCTTTTCGACGCGGACGTTTTCAAACTGCATGGCGGCAACGTTCGCGCCAATCAGCGCCAAGAAGCCGGACACGTCGTCGCCTTCCTTGAGGTACACCAGCGTGCGCCCCTTGCGCGTCGTTTTGCGCCCGTGCAAGCGAACCGCATTGAGCAGCTCTACAATTTGCTCCGCAAGGTCGTCGGTGCAGCACATTATCTCGAGATGGTAGCTGCGCTGCGGATTAACGCAGACGCCGCTGCCCAAGAAGCAGCCGCGCAGGAACGCTTTTTTGCATTCGTCGCTCTGCAATACCGATGCAGGCGCCGCGCCGCAAAGCTGCAGGCCCGTCTCGCCAAACACCATCGCGCCCGTGTCGGAAAGCATCTGCTCGACATTGTTGCCCGACAGCGATACGTCGTACAGCGGCGTCCTGCGATGCTCCCGCGTTTTACATTCTATGACGCAGTCCAGTTCGAACAGACTGCTTGCCAGCGCGACGATATGCCGCGCCACGACAAGGCTTTCGGTGTTGTAGAAGACCGCGGGCGGACGCGAAAGGCGAATCCCGCCTGCCGTCAGGGTGACGCCCGAAAGCTGTGCTTTGCGCAGCGCCGCATCCCGCAAGCGGATCTTGACCAATTCTTCTTTGCATTCGCCCGAAAAGCTCATGACTGCCTCGTTTCGAATCGTTGTTGGATGTCGTCCGCCTCACGGTTGAGGTCACGATGGTAAATACGCACCGGCTGCCCCGAAGCCCGCAATCTACGCGCCATTTCCTCGGCGGCTGCGACCGAGCGGTGCCGCCCGCCCGTGCAGCCGAAGCAGACCCGCAAAATATGCTTGTCCTGCTGCTCGAACAGCGGCAGCAGGCGCATGATGTTCTGTTGCAGCGAGTCTAAAAACGCGGTCATATAGGGCTGCCGCAAGACGAAATCGCGGACGGTTTGATCCAGCCCCGACAGGTATCGCATATCCTCATGGTAAAACGGATTTTCGACGAAGCGCAGATCGACCACCATGTCCGCGTCCACGGGCACGCCGCGCTTGTAGCCGAAGCTGGACAGCACCAAGGACATGCCCTCGCCGTTGGTTTCGGGCAGGATTTTTTCGATGAAGGAGGAGAAATCCCGCGCCGCGATGTCGCTGGTGTCGAAGATGAACGTCGCCGCGTCCCGCATGGACGACAGATACGCCCGTTCGTTGCGGACGCCCGATTCCGCCTCGCCCGCAATACCCAGCGGATGCCGCTTGCGGGTTTCGTTGTAGCGCGTCTTGAGCACGTCGTCCCGTGCGTCCAAGAACAGGATGGCGTGGGGAACCCGAATGCGCTTGATCTCGTCCATCACGTCGTTGGGGCTGCGGGAGAGCAGACTTTCCCGCGAATCGATTGTGACCGCCGCTTTCTCGATGGTGGGCTTTGCCTCCTCGCACAGCGCGATGAATCGGGACAGCATGGGCGACGGAAGGTTGTCCACGCAGAAATAGCCCAGCTCCTCTAAGGATTTGAGCGCCAGCGACTTGCCTGCGCCGCTCATGCCCGATACGATCAGTAGATGCATAGTTCCTCCCCGATTCGTTTGATTTCACATTCCAACAGAACGCCCGTACTCTTGAAAACCGTCGCTTGGATATGGGCGATGAGCGCAGAAACGTCCGCCGCCGTGGCGTCGCCGACGTTGACGACGAAGCCCGCGTGTTTTTCGGATACCTGCGCGCCGCCGATGCGATAGCCCTTCAGCCCGCATTGCTCGATGAGCGCGCCCGCAAAATAACCTTGGGGGCGCTTGAAGGTGCTGCCCGCCGAAGGGAATTCGAGCGGCTGCTTCTCGCGCCGCTTTTGCATACAGTCTCGCAGGGTGGCAAGCGCCGTGCCGTCGTCTTTTTGAAGGGAAAGTGCGGCTTCCAACACGATGCAGGCGGGAAACGAAAAACGGCTGCACCGATAGCCCATGTCATCGGAACCGACGTCGAGCCATTGGATTTCGCCCTGCCGCAGCACGCGCACGCGGCGCAGAACGTCTTTGAGCTCGGCGCCGTACGCGCCCGCGTTCATGGCGCACGCACCGCCCACCGTGCCCGGAATGCCGCACAATCGCTCAAGCCCCGAAAGGCCGCGCTGCAACGACTCCCGCGCAAGGGCAAGCAAGGACGTCCCCGCGCAAACGGTGACGGTCGTCCCTTCCCATACGGGCGGATGCGTGGGCGTATCGAACCGCAAGATCAAGCCCCGAAAGCCATCATCCGCGGCAAGCACGTTGGTGCCCTTGCCCAAAAGCGTGTAGGGAATGCCGCACAGCGTACAAATGCGCACCGCCTCGGCAAGAACGCCATAGTCGGCGGGCGTCAAAACCAGATCCGCCGCGCCGCCGACCTGAAAGCTGGTCAGCGAGGACAGCGGAACCAGCGTGTCGGCGCCCAGTGCCAACAATGCATCGATTCCCACATCTACACAATTCTCCATGGTGCAAGTATACCAAAGTTTTCGCTTTCGTACAAGTCTATTGCAACAATTCTTGCAAGCGCGTCCAAAAACGGGCTTGCGCGTCCCCGTCCCCCGCCCACGCCGCCGCCGCGTCCGCCTTGAGCGCGTCAGCCTGCCGCTGCCATGCAAACGGGTCGGGCGTGCGGACGCTGCGCACCGCGCCCATCAGCGCCTTCATCCGCGATTCGGGCGCGACGTCCGTCACCGCCTCCAAAACGGCGCACGCGCCCAAGGTATTGAGCGAAACCTGCACCTCGTCGGTCAAAAGATAGGCATAGAACGCCGTCAGCGCTTCGGCGTGCGCCGCATCGGCGTCCTTTGCGACGGCAAGCCACGCCACCTGATCGGTGAACCCGTCCAACGGCGCGATGGTCGCCGCCATGAACAGGTCGGAATTGCGCAGCAAATCGCCTGCCGTGCGCCAATCCACATAGAGCGTCGCCGCGTCGTCGCGTTCCGTCAGCGTGCCTTGCGCGCCCGCCCGCACCAAGGTGATGGCGTCGCCGAACACCCCCGTGCCCTTGCCCTCCCTTGTGAGGGTGCAGTACCCCGTATAGCAGTACGGCACGGCAAGCGACGTGGCAAACAACCCCTCCCGCAGCGTGCCGCACGAGACCGCCAAAGGCTTTAGAAGCTCCGCGTACAGCGTGCCCGAAAAGAAGGAGTAGCCGTCGGGCGTGCGCCCGTGTTCCAGCCGCTCCCAATACGCGTCCTCCCCCATGCCCTCAATGAGAATGTGCGTGCCGTAATGCTTCTTTTCGTACGCCGCCGCCCGTGCCTTCAGCCAATTGGTCAAGCTGCCGCAATAGGGCTTTTGTGACGCGATGTGATAGATTGTCAGCGTGCCTTCAAAGTCGGGCGCTTTGACCACGTCCAGCGTATCCAGATAGGAAACAGACGCGCCCCGCACCAAGTAGGGCGGCGCGAACAAAAGCAATGCAAACAGCAAAATGGCGACCACGATACGCAAACCTTTCATGGTACAGCCTATCCGACAGAAGCCGAATTATTCCCCCAAAGCTCGTCCGCATTCGCAAGAGGATGCAAAGACGTCCCGTGGAATATGGTATGGAATCGCAGAAGGAGGCTCTTATGGAACTGAACGCACAAAAGCGCGGGCCCAAGCTCCGCGTGCAGTTGATTGGTGAGCTGGATCACCACAGTGCGGAGCGGGCGCGGGTCATGTTGGACACGCTGCTGCACGATATCTCCGTGCGCGAACTGACGCTGGATTTGTCCGCCGTTACCTTTATGGACAGTGCAGGGCTTGGCGTCGTGCTCGGCCGCTACCGCACCATCGCGCTGCGGGGCGGCAAGGTCGTGGTGACGGGCATGAACCCGTCCATCGACCGCATCTTTCGAATGTCGGGGCTGTATGCCCTTGTGGAAAGGCAATAGGAGGAAGCGCCATGCAAAACGAAACCGAACTGATCTTTTTATCTATCTCATTGAACGAGGGCTTCGCTCGCGCCGTCGCCGCCGCCTTTGCCGCGCAGTTAGACCCGACCATTGAGGAGCTGTCCGACGTGCGCACCGCCGTTTCGGAAGCGGTCACCAACGCCATCATCCATGGCTACGAACAGAATCGGCACGGCAGCGTGCATATGCGCATGTCCATCGACGGCGATCTGCTGACCATCCGTGTGCGTGACGACGGCTGCGGCATTCCCGATATTGAGCTGGCGCGCAAGCCGTTTTACACCACCAAGCCCGAATTGGAGCGATCCGGCATGGGCTTTTCGGTGATGGAGGCGTTTATGGACACCGTCGTCGTCGAATCCGCTCCGCAACAGGGCACGACCGTCATCATGCAAAAGCGGATCGGCCATGACCGTTGACCAAGAAACCCTGCGTGCCGAAATCGCCCGCGCACAAGGCGGCGATGCGGCTGCCGAGCAGCGACTGATCGAACAGAATATGCCCCTTGTGCTTGCCATCTCCAAGCGTTACATCGGACGCGGCGCGGACTATGACGACTTGCGGCAGCTGGGCGCCATCGGACTGCTGAAAGCCATCCGCCGCTTTGACGCGTCCTATGACGTCTGCTTCTCCACCTATGCCGTGCCGTTGATTGCGGGCGAGATCAAACGCTTTTTGCGCGACGACGGCTTGGTGAAATTCTCACGCGGCGCCAAGCAGTTGGCGGCATCGTTGGCAGCGCTGCAAGTGCAGGAACCCGCTTTGACGCTGGAGGAGCTTGCGGCGCGGCTGCATGTTTCCAAGGAAGACGTTGCGGTGGCGGTGGCAAGTGCGCAAATGGCGCTGTCGCTGGACAGTCCCGACGAGGAGGACGGCAACGGCTCTCTTTACGAGCGCACCCGCGGCGACGGCGACGAAAATGCGCTGGTGAATCGGCTCATGGTGGACGGGCTTTTGGCAGCGCTGCCGCCCCGCGAACGCACCATTTTGGAGCTGCGTTACCGCCAAAACAAAACCCAGTCCGAGATCGGCGCGCTCTTGGGCATCTCCCAAGTGCAGGTCTCCCGACTGGAAAAAAGAACGCTGCTTCTGTTGCGAAGCAGCGTACAGGAATGTCGTTGAGCGAATGCGATCAGCCCAGACTGCTGAGCGAATCCGTAAGGGCAGCCACCCCGCCCGTCGCAACGGCGATGCCGATGACGACAGCGGCGATGATGAGAACGAGAATGAAGTAGCAGAAGTAGGAACGGGCAAAGCTGCGGCGATTGATGTTGGCGCCGGAGCAAGAAAACACAATCAGAAAGACGAACCCGACCACGGGAATCGCAAACAGAACCTGCAGCCAAAAGTAGTTCCATGCCGTAAGCGGCCGATACTCGGCGGGAAGCTGCTCCCTTGTGATGGGACGCGGATTGTACTCCATAATAATTTACCTCCTCATAATTCGCTTTATTTTTGCGCGGACGGGACTTCCATTGCTTTTTCTTCGCCGCGTAAAAGCCGTTTGATGTTGTCCTTGTGGCGGTAAATCACCAGCAGAACGACCGGGAAAACAAAGTAGGGTACGCATGGCTCCGTATAGCCCAGCATCCAAGCGATAAACACCAGCACCGCATAGATGCACGCGCCGAGCAGCGAAACCAAGGACACGCGCTTCCATGCAAGATAGATGACGACCAGCGCGCAGGTGGTGATGAGCGCCACGGGCCAATACAGACACCACATGAGGGCAAACGACGCCGCCGCGCCCTTGCCGCCGCGAAACTGGAACAAAATGGGATAGCAATGTCCCACCACGACCGCCGCCGCCGCGATGTAGCCGCCGAACAGGATGGACAGGCTTGGCTCGACGGCGTTCATGCAAAGCAGCTGTGCCAAAAGCCGCCCCACAAAGTAGCCGAGAACCGCCTTGCCCGCGTCGCCGACAAACGTCAACAGACCATACAGCCTGCCGTACACACGGATCATGTTGGTTGTGCCCGCGTTGCCGCTGCCGTAAAGGCGCACGTCGTCGTGGAATGCAAGGCGACTGACGATCAGAGCCGTTTGGATGTTTCCGATCATGTACCCTGCCAATGCCACGACCACGATGGCGGCGACGCTCCAATTCCCGATCATAGGCGCTCTTTACTCCTCATGCGAACGATTGCGGAAATAGATGCGAATCGGCGTTCCGGAGAAGCCGAACGTCTTGCGCAGATAGTTTTCTATGTAGCGCTGGTAGGAAAAATGCACCAGCGACGACTCGTTGACGAAGATGACGAACGTGGGCGGCTGCACCGCAACCTGCGTGCCGTAGTAGAGCTTGAGCCGTCTGCCGTTTTGCGAAGGCGGCTCGTTCATGGAAACCGCTTCGTTCAGCACATCGTTGAGCGCGCCCGTGGGCACGCGGCGAATGCTTTGCGCGTACACGTCGTTCACCAAGGACAGCACCTTTTGCACCCGCTGCCCATTCTTTGCGGAGATGAACAGATACGGCACATAGGGCATGAAGTTGAGGTCGATCTCCATCTTTTTTTGGAATTTGTCCATCGTGTGGGTGTCCTTTTCGACCAGATCCCACTTGTTGACCAAGATGATGCCCGGCTTGCCCTCCTCGTGGACGAAGCCTGCAATCTTGACGTCCTGCTCGGAAAGTCCCTCGGTGGCGTCGCACACAAACAGCACCACGTCGGCACGCCGCACCGCCGCCAGCGAACGAATGACGCTGTAACGCTCGATGCTTTCGTCCTCGATGGCGCGCTTCCTGCGGATGCCCGCCGTGTCGACCAAGATGTAGGCTTGCCCGTCCTGTGTAAACGGCGTGTCCACGGCGTCCCGCGTCGTGCCCGGAATGTCGGAAACGATGACGCGCTCCTCGCCCAAAAGTGCATTGACCAAGCTGGACTTGCCCACGTTGGGCTTGCCCACCACGGCGATGTTGATGACGCCCTCTTCTTCGTCGGACGTGCCCTCGCCAAAGTGCGTGCAAACCGCGTCCAGCACGTCGCCAAGCCCGATGCCTTGTCCTGCGGACAAAATGTATGGTTCGCCAAGCCCCAACGCATAGAATTCGTACACCGCTTCGTGGAATTTGGGCGCGTCCAGCTTGTTGACGCCCAGCACGACGGGCTTGTTGGATTTGCGCAGAATCGTGGCGACCTCCTCGTCGGCTGCCGTCAGACCGTCTCTGCCGTCGACCAAAAAGAGGATGACGTCGCTGGTCTCGATTGCAAGCTCTGCCTGCCGCCGCATCTGTACGGCGATCACGTCCTCGTTGGCAGGCTCGATGCCGCCCGTGTCGATCAGGGTGAATTTGTGGTTCAGCCACTCGGCGTCGCCGTAAATGCGGTCGCGGGTCACGCCCGGCGTGTCCTCGACGATCGCCACGCGTCTGCCGACGAGCCGATTGAATAGGGTGGATTTGCCGACATTCGGTCTGCCGACGATCGCTACCAAAGGTTTTGCCATTGTTTACTCCTCAAATAAGATGGATATGAGCTGCGCACCGTCGCCATAAACGCGGATGCGCACGCCCAGTGCTTGTTCGATCTCCGTGACGGTCTTGTCGTCCAAAAAGACGGCTTCCTGCTCGCGCAGCATGTTTTGGGGGATGAGCAGCGTGTCGCCAAGCGGCACGTTTGCCAACCCCACCAGCAGATCTTGCCCCGTCACCAGCC
The DNA here is from genome assembly GCA_964426415.1 of uncultured Christensenella sp. GTDB lineage: Bacteria > Bacillota > Clostridia > Christensenellales > CAG-138 > UBA3792. The sequence continues at coordinate 6,466 of CAYRQM010000027.1, read as the reverse complement.
CCGCCACATGGACGTTTCCGCCGAAGAAGCGGTTTTCGATGGGATGCAGCGACAGCGCAACGCCATAGGGCTTGAGCGCCTGATACAGCGCCGCAAAGAACGGATAGGCAGCCGTCCCGCCCGCCATGGAAAAGGTGCGCGGCATCTTTCTTGGAACACGCTCGGCAAGCGCTGCAGAAAAATCCTCCGCGAACAGCCGCAAAAGCCCGACGCCGTTTTCGATTTGGTCGTAGCCCTCGTAAGCGTCGTTTTGCGGGATGGGCAGCCCTGCGTTCAGATACCATTCGTCGGACAGAAACACGAAGCGTGTCCCCATCGCAACAAGATATGCCGCCTGCCGCGCCGCGATGTCCGAAACCACGGCTGCACTCGCCGCCGCGTCGAACGGGACGATGGGAAACAGCCCTTCCCGAAACCGCGTTACCCCAACGGGCACGATGGCAACCGAGCCGCAGGCAGGCGCCAGCGAAGCAAGATCGTCCAGCGTGCGCTGCAATACGGCGCCGTCGTTGACGCCCCTGCACAGCACAATCTGCGTGTGAAAGCGCAGGCCTGCCGCCTTGAGCGCGTGCAGCCGTTCCATCAGCCGCCCCGCAGACGGGTTCGCCATGATGCGGGTGCGCACCGCAGGATCGGTGGCGTGCACCGACACATACAGCGGACTGACCCTGCGCTGCAAAATGCGCGCAAACTCGGCGTCGTCCACGTTGGTCAGCGAAACGTAGTTGCCCATGATGAACGACAGCCGCCAGTCGTCATCCTTGACGCAAAGGGAGCTTCTTACCCCCTTTGGCATCTGGTCGATGAAGCAGAAGATGCAATGATTTTTGCAGGTCTGCATCCGACTCATCAGCGTCGTGTCAAAGCATAACCCCAAAGGCTCGTATTCATCCTTGTGCAGCACCACGGCAAGCTGCGCACCGTCGCGCAGCAGCGAAAGCTCCAATGCGCGTGCGCAGGTGAGCGCCTCGTAATCGATCAGATCGCAAACGGGCGTCCCGTTGATGGCAAGCAGAACGTCCCCCGCCCGCACATCCTTGCGTGCGGCAGGAGAATTCGGCTCGACGAACGTGATCGGTTGCGCGTGTGTGCATACATCCATGACGATATCATACACCATTTTCCAATGATTTGCAAGGAGCGCTTACGAGCAAAAAAACCGTGGAAAACGAAAGGGCGCGCCTGTTGCGTTTTGGCATCAGACCCGATATAATGGGGGCATGAACGAGCCGCGCCTGTCCGCAACCGAACGGTATTTTTTGCATCTGCTTGCCTGTTCCATGCAGGAACGCAAGCCCTGTTCGCCGTATGCGGGCGCCAAGTTCTCGGCGCTGTTGTCGCTTGCTTTGCGGCAGTCGATGGAAGCGACCGTTTGCGACGCGCTGCTTGCCCTCGACCGCATTCCTGCCGACAAAAAAACTGCTTTGGAGCGCACGCGGCTTTTTGCCATCCGACGCGATGCGCAGCTGACAGCGGCGACGGAACGCATCCAAGCCGCATTGGAACAAAACCGATTGCGCTGTATGCCGCTGAAGGGCGCCGTGCTAAAATATGCGTACCCCAAGCCGTACCAACGCGCCATGACCGATTTGGATTTCTTAATCGATGAAGCGGCGACCCCTCGGCTGGACGGTCTGATGAAAGAGATCGGCTTTCGCTTTGCCGACGCGCACCAAAACCATCGCAACTACCAAAACGACAGCGGCGTGTTGGTCGAATTCCACACCGCCCTGTTTTCATCCCATTCGAAAAGCACCGCCACTTGGGGCGACCCTTGGGCGGACGCCGTGCCGTGTGCGGGCACGCAATTCTGCTTTGTCCAGTCCCCCACCGCCTCGTATCTGTATCTGATTCTGCATTTGTACGAGCATTATGCAGGCAACGGCGTCGGTGCGCGATTCGTGTTGGACAGCGCCGTGCTGCGCCGCGCCCAAGGCGATGCGCTCGATTGGGTTCGCATTCGAACCGTGTTGTCCCAAGCGGGGCTGCTGCAATTTGCCGAAGCCATCGATGCGCTCGGCGACGCATGGTGCGCCGATGCGCCGCTTGATTCCATGCAGCAGCTTCTGTCCGCGCATCTTTTGGAGGGCGGTTTATACGGCAGCGCAAGCCACCGCGCTTCCCGTGAGATCATGCAAGAGGGCGGACGGGCGCAGCGCATTTTGCATGCGCTGTTCGAGCCGAAAGCCGTCCTAATGGGCGCGTATCCCGTGCTGCAAAAGGCGCCGTTTTTGCTGCCGTTTTGCTATCTGCACCGCATCCCCTATCGGCTGATTACCCGCCGCGAGGAAGCCAAAGCCCGCATCGCCGCAGGAAGGATTTCCGACGATTATCTTGCGGAACAGCACCGAATCAACGATGCGTTGGGGCTGCAAAATTGAAGCGACCGTCCAAATCGGGCGGTCGTTTGCTGTTTGCGTTTATGCGTTTTGCTTGGCGGGCTGTTCGTCCGCTGCGGCAGACGATTGCGCCTTGTGGTGAAAGTTTGGAACCAGCTCTTGCAGCAAGGGAATGACGCTGTCGTCGTTGCTTTGCGCGGCGTCGAGGAGCGCGTTCATTTTTTGTACGAAGGCGTCGTGGTCGATGGAGGCGGGATGCGCCTTGAAGATGCGGCCGTGCGCCGTCTTGACCATCTTGTCCTCTTCGTCGTCCATCAAAAGCTCTTCGTACATCTTTTCACCGGGCCGCAGACCGATGAATTCGATTTGCATATCGCGGTAGGGCTCGTAGCCGTGGAAGCGAATGACCTTTTCCGCCAAATCCAGAATTTTGACCGGCTCACCCATGTCCAGCACATAGATGGCGCCCGTTTCGCCGTAGGAGCTCACTTGCAGCACGAGCTGCGCCGCTTCGGGAATGGTCATGAAGTAGCGGGTGATGTTGGGGTCGGTGACCAGAACGGGGCCGCCCATGGCGATCTGCTTTTCGAACAAGGGGATGACGCTGCCGTGGGAGCCCAGCACGTTGCCGAAGCGCACCGTCATGCAGCGCATTTTGGAGCTTCGCGCAAAATCTTGTACCAAAAGCTCGCAGACGCGTTTGGACGCGCCCATGGCGTTGGAAGGATTGACCGCTTTGTCCGTGGAGAGCTGCACGAAGCGATCGACGCCGTGCTCCTCGGCGGAACGCAGCACGTTGAGCGTGCCGCCCACGTTATTTTTGACCGCCTCTGCGGGACTGTTTTCCATCAGCGGCACATGCTTGTGCGCCGCCGTATGCAATACAAGATTGGGATGATGCTTGTCCATCACGGCGTCCAGCCGCGCCTTGTCGCGCACGGAACCGATTTCGATGACGGCGTCCAGCCAAGGATAGGCGCGCTTGAGCTCGCAGAACAGCTCGTAGGTGGTGTTTTCGTAGATGTCGAACAGCACCAGCTTGTTGGGGAAGAATTTGGCGACCTGCCGCGCAATTTCGGAGCCGATGGAGCCGCCGCCGCCCGTCACCAGTACGACCTTGTGGGAGACGTAGTCGGAGACCTTTTCTTTGTCCAGCTCGACCTCTGTGCGGAACAGCACGTCGGAGATTTTGGTTTCTCGAATGTCGCGCATGGTGGGCTCGTCGTTGAGCTCCTGCAGGCTCGGCACGGTGCGCACATGGCATTTTGTGGAGACGCAAAGGCTGACGACCTCGGCTTTGCGCTTTTCGGAAAGCGACGGGATGGCGATGATGATTTCGCCGATGTGATAGCGCTCCACCACCGCAGGAATGTCCGCGATGGTGCCCCGCACGGGAATGCCCGAAAGCCGTGCGCCGATCTTAGTCGGATCGTCGTCGACATATGCGGCGATGTAGCTGTGCTTGCTTTCCGCGCCCGTTTCGATTTGGCTTTTGACATAGCTGCCGAAGAAGCCCGCGCCCACGATGAGGATGGGGGTTTTGGCGCCGTGATTGGAGCGGCTCTCCATGCGGGTAATCATCCTGCGGAACAGGCGGAACCCGAATCGGCTGCCGAACGTGAACAGCATGGCAAAGATGCCCGCAAACAGCAGCTCGTCCCCCACGCCCGACAAAAACCAAGTGACATGGGCATAAAGCATGAGCTTGTTGAGCACAAAGCAGAGGAGCGTCGCGCCGCCGCTTGCCGCCACGATGGAGATGGCTTCGCTGACGCCCGACAGCTTCCAAACGCTGTTGTACAGGCACAGCGCCGCGAACATGATAATGAAGATTGTGATGAACACGACCACCTGCGCCAGCAAGAAGATGGGAACGGGCTTGCCGTCCACCCCAAGCTGATCGAACAGCGGCACCCAAGACCCCGCGTTGCCAAACGGGATCGCCATACGAATGACCCAACACGCCAGCATGAACGATACGCCAACCAGCAGCACGTCGATGCAGACGAACATGAGGATGCGCGGTACACGTTCCAGCCAGAATTGTTGCAGCTTACGCTTTTTTTCCATGACCCTTCCCCTCAGAAAAATCAGCCCTCATACCCGTTGGGATTGATTGTTTGCCAGCGATAGCCGGTGCGGCACATGTTGTCCAAATCGCGTTCGGCACGCCAATGCAGCAGCCGCTCCGCTTTGCGCGGGTCGGCATAGTTTGCATCCACATCGCCCGCACGCCGCGGAACAATTTCGTAGGGAATGGAAACGCCGCTTGCCCGTTCGTAGGCATGGACGACGTCCAGCACGCTGTACCCCACGCCTGTGCCCAAATTGATTGCCTCGACGCCCGTGTGGGAAAATGCATAATCCAGCGCCGCGATATGCCCCTTTGCCAAATCGACCACATGGATGTAGTCGCGCACGCCCGTGCCGTCGTGGGTGTTGTAGTCGTCGCCAAACACGCGCAGCTTTGGCAGCTTACCGCCTGCCACTTGGTTGATGTAGGGCAGCAGGTTGTTGGGAATGCCGTTGGGATCCTCGCCGATGCGCCCCGAATCGTGGGCGCCGATGGGATTGAAATACCGCAGAAGCAGCACGGACGCATCGGGCGTCGCCGCAGCGTAGTCGGATAGGATTTGCTCGGACATGAATTTTGTCCAGCCGTAGGGATTGGTGCACCAACGCGGCGCATCCTCGGCGATGGGCGGGTTGGGAATGCCATAGACCGTCGCGGAGGAGCTGAATACGAACACGTTGACGCCGTACCGCTGCATACAGGCAAGCAGCACCATGGTGGCGTCTAAATTGTTGCGATAGTACGCAAGCGGCTTTTGCACGCTCTCCCCCACCGCCTTAAACCCTGCATAGTGGATGACGCCGTCGAAATGCTCCGTCGCAAACAGCGCGTCCAGCGCCGTTTCGTCGCAGACGTCCATGACCACCAGCTTGAGATCCTTTTGCGCGATCTCGCGCACACGCTCCACGGCGACCTCCTTGCTGTTGGAAAGATCGTCCGCAATCACGACGTCGTAGCCCGCCGCCAAAAGCTCTACGCAGGTGTGTGTGCCGATATATCCTGCGCCGCCCGTCACCAAAATCTTCTTTGCCATACTTGCCCTCCTTCGCGGTGCAAAAAACAATCCCTTCGCCGCCACTGTATCAGATAGCGCCATTATACAGGCTTCGTGCCCAAATTTCAAGGATTTTGCCAACAAACGCCAAAACTTCACCATGCAGCGCGATTCAACAATAAAAGGCGGCCCGAAGACCGCCGAAACGCTTATTTGTCGGATTTTTTGCGGAAGTGAAACGCTTCGTTGGGAAGCTTCGATTGCGTCGGTTTGCGCTTTGAATAGCGTGCGCCGCGAATGAGCATCGTGGTGGTGAGCGCGACGCCTGCGACAAACAGCGCGACGCTGACAATCAGCAGCACCAGGAAGGTGCGCGCCCGTTGGTTTGCATCGTCGTTGGGCGTGGCGGCACAATATTTGAGATGCAGATGGCTGTCGTAGAACGCTTCGTTGTAGGCGGAAAGCTCCGTGAGGCTTTCGTTGTAGTATTGTTCCTTGCTGCCGCGCAGCGCGGACACCTTGGACACCGCGAAGCAGCCCGAAACGGAATATGCATCGTGAATGGAGCTGTATGGATCGTCGCGGTATGCAAGCAAATCGTCATACAGCGGATCGCCCGGCGCCGTCTCCAGCGAGCATACCACTGTCACGCCCGACGCGTTGACATAGTAGGCGACGAAGTATTCGCGCCGTGCCTTGCGGGTAAAGCCGTTCAGCTCGGTGTTGTAGCACCCCACCACATACAGCTTGTCCACGTAGGCGACGTCGCCGCTTTTTACATCGGTTACCTGCCCGTTTTCGGGATAGACCGTCGATTTTTGCACGTTCAAATCGACGATGAGCAAAACGAATGCGGCAATCGTCAAAAGCACGCCCGCGAGCATCGCCAAGCGCAGCGCTTTCGGCATGGGATTGGTTCTTGGGGGATTCATAGCTTGTCTCTCTTTCCTGCTTGTTCTGCGATTATACCTGTTTTTTTGCGGCGCGTCAATCGAATTGTCGTTCCGGACCGTGTCAAGTTGTTCCGGGTGAATTAGGAGCAGAAGGCGTTGGGAACGG
>CAYRQM010000026.1:0-25493 GCA_964426415.1 uncultured Christensenella sp. | reverse complement strand
TTTGGGGGTTCTTTTTCGTATTGGGTTGGCTTCAGTTTGCGATGCGGGAAAGCGAAAGCGTAAGCATTTGGGCGTCATCCGTCACGTGCAGTTCGACGGACAGCAGGTACGCGCCGTAGGTGCGGTAGGCGACTTCGCCCTTGTTGACGGTTTTCAGCAGCGCTTGGAGCGTGGTTTCGGCAACGGGCGGATCGTCGCAAAGATGGGGCGCCGCCGCGTCCATCAGGGTAAGGATTGCCTGCTCCGTCGCTTGGTTCTGCGCGGCGCTGACGTCAGAAATTGATGCGCCGTCCGCCGCAAGATAGTATGGCGTGCGCAGCGCTGCCGTGCAAAGCCCTGCGCTGTCGGCGGTTTGTTCGTAGGCGAACACCACGCCGTTTGCGGCGTACAGCCTGCCTTCCTCCTGCGTGAACCCGTTTTGCTCCAACGCAAAGCGCAGCACGGAAACGCCCACATAGGGCGAAGCGGTGGACGAGACGGTGGGACAGGGCGAAGCGGTGGCGGCGGGCGTCATGGCAGGTGCGCTGTTGCAGGAGCCGGAGAGCGCAAATAAAAGAACGAAGACGATCGCAATGACTGCAAGCACGACATACTCCACGATGCGCAGTGCAAAGGGCGATAGAAACGTCTTCGTTCGCTTTTTCATATGCGGTTATTCTACGTCGTAGGTGACGGATTCGGGCGGGTCGTCCAACACATGGGGATTGCGCAAGTACAGGCGCATCAGCTTGAACGCGGAGGCAAGGTTGAACCCGTCGCAGATGCGTTCGTCGCACACGATGGTGTAGTCGATGTACTTGCGTTCGACCGCGGCGCCGTCGGCACGGTATTCGGTGGCTTTGCGCTTGGCGCCAAAGGAGAAGAACACCGGAATGTTGCCAAAGTCGTACAGGTGGTGGAACACGGGCGGAATGCCCAGCGAACCCATGGATGTGACGAAGAACGAGCCGTGGAACGGGCTGATCTCCAGCAGCTTTTTGCCAAGCAAGCCAAAGTAGTCTAAAAGCTTTAAGAGCCACATGGCGTTTTTCAGCACCAAGCCGGGAATGTAGTTGAGCGCTTTGGCGGCGTCGTCAAAATCACTGTCGGCGCTTTCGACACGGCTTTCGTCGATCAGCTTAGACAGCTTGCGATACACGTCGTCGGCGGTATCCCAAGGCGTGCAATGCAGCTTGACGATGGTTTCCTCCGCATCCAACCGCATCTCACGCTTGATGGTGAGCAAAATGGCGATGTCCTCGTCGTGGGTGAAGATTTTTTGTCCGGAGATGAAACGGTTGATGGTGGGCCGTTGGGAAACGACGCGTACATACGCCGCAAGCAAAACGTGCATCAGCCCAAAGCCCTTCAGCCCTTGGTTGCGCTTTTTGCGGATGTAGTTTTCGACCTCAGTCACCTCGAACGAGTCGTTGAAGTAGACGCAGGCGCCCGTGCGGTTGGGCATGATGTACGGCGACACCTTGCACATGGGCTGAATGGTGCGGAGCTTGTATCCGTCGGGACGATCCCCAAACCGCCGCGTGCGCGCACGCGGCTGTCGCGTGGCGGGCGTCGCTTCCGTGGTGGAAATCGGCTTTTTGTTCTTTTTTCGCATGGATGCTTTCCTATTGCCTTCCCATTATACGTATGTAAACAGTATATCATTTTTTGCGCAGATTGCAAGGGCGAATTGTTCCCAATTTGACAGATTCCGTGCGGGTTGCTTTTTCTTTGACATGCGGGTATAATGACGCAGAGGTGCGCATGAAGAAATGGAGCGGCGTCGCGGCGGTTGTGGCTGCGGGGCTTTTATGGGGGACGGTGGGGTATTTCCGCCGTATGTTGGATACGTTCGGCTTTTCCGCAATGCAGATTGTGGCGGTGCGGACGCTGACGGCGTTTTGTGTGCTGGCGCTGTACGCGCTCATTCGAAATCGCAAGGCGTTTCGCATTCGAATCAAAGACGCTTGGCTGTTTTTCGGAACGGGCATCGTCAGCGTGCTGCTGTTCAACTGGTGCTATTTCACCTGCATGTCCTATGCGTCGCTGCCCGTGGCGGCGGTGCTGATGTACACGTCGCCCGTGTTCGCCGCGCTGCTTTCGGCGCTGCTGTTTCGGGAATCCATCACGGCTCTGAAGGTCGTTGCCATGTGCATCGCCGTTGGCGGCAGTGTGCTGGCGACGGGCGTTTGGGAATCGGGCGCCGCAATCACGCCTGCCGTGCTGGCGTTGGGGCTTTCGAGCGGGCTATTGTATGCGCTGTACAGCGTGTTTTCCCACATCGCCATCAAGCGGTATGGCTACGGCGCGCTCACCATCAATCTGTACACGTTTTTGTTCGCCGCCGTGGGCGCGTGGCTGCTTGCCGACCCCGTTCATCTGGCGGGCAAGCTTTTCAACCTTTCCACACTGCCCTATGTGCTGGGCGTCGGCGTTTTGACCGCCGCGCTGCCCTATCTGCTGTTCACCTACGGCCTCACCCAAATGGAGGTGGGACGCGCCAATATTCTGGTCATGGTCGAGCTGTGCAGCGTGACGCTGGTGTCGCGGTTCCTGTTCCACGAGCAGCTGCGCTGGGACAGCTATGTGGGCATCCTGTTGGTGCTGGCGGCAATCGCCGTGTTGTCCTTGCCGCGAAAGGAGCATTCCCATGCAAAAGCAACCTGAAATCCTTGCCCCCGTGGGCAGCGAAGACGCGCTGCTTGCCGCCGTGCGCTGTGGCGCCGACGCGGTCTATTTCGGCGCGGGCGCGTGCAATGCGCGCCGCAACGCGGGACAGTTTACGGGCGACGCGCTGCAAAATGCGGTGCGGTACTGTCACGCCCGCAACGTCAAGGTGTACGTCACCGTCAACACCCTTGTGCGCGACGAGGAGTTGTCCTTGTGCGCCGACACCATCCGCGAAGCGGCGGAAAGCGGTGCGGACGCCATCATCGTGCAGGACTTGGCGGCGGCACGGCTGGCACGGCAAATTTGCCCGACCCTGCGCCTGCACGCATCCACCCAAATGGCAATCCACAACGTGGCGGGCGCACAAATGCTGCGAGCGCTGGGCTTTTGCCGCGTGGTTTTGGCACGCGAGCTGTCGGGTGCGGAAATTGCCGCCATCGCCCGCGCCACCGATCTCGAAATCGAAGTGTTCGTCCACGGCGCGCTATGCATGAGCGCATCGGGGATGTGCTATCTTTCCGCCATGCTGGGCGAGCGCAGCGGCAACCGCGGGCTGTGCGCGCAGCCGTGCAGGCTGGACTTTCGCTGCAACGGCGCATCGTTCGCGCTGTCGCTCAAGGATATGTCGCATCTTGCGCACCTCAAAACGCTTGCCGACGCGGGCGTCGCGTCGTTCAAAATCGAAGGCCGCATGAAGCGTCCCGAATACGTCGCGGCAGCGGTGGACGCGGCGGTGCGCGCCCGCGACGGCGCACCTTACGACGTCGGCGCGCTGCAAGCGGTATTCTCAAGAAGCGGCTTTACGGACGGTTACTTTACGGGCAAGCGCACCCATGCCATGTTTGGCGTGCGTTCGCAGGAGGACGCCGACCGTGCCAAATCGGTGCTGTCCCAAATGCGCGGGCTGTACCGCGCCGAGCGCGCCTGCGTTCCCGTCACCATGGCGGTGCGCTTTTGCGCCGACGCGCCCGTCACGCTTTCGGTTTCGGACGGCACACATACCGTCGAGGTCTTTGGCGACGTGCCCGTGCGCGCCAACACAACGCCCTGCACCGAAGCGTCGCTTTCCGCCGCGTTTCAAAAGACGGGCGGCACGCCGTATCGGGTCACAGCGGTTGCCTGCACGGTGGACGAAGGGCTGATGCTGCCCATGTCGTCGCAAAACGCCCTGCGCCGCAGCGCGCTGCTGCAGCTTGACGCAAAGCGGCAGCAAATGCTTTCGCGTCCCACGTTTGCACCGATTGAAACGGATGCGGGTGCGCCGCGCCACGCGACACATACGGCGCTGCGCCTGCGCTTTGAAACGGCGGCACAATGGTTCGACGCGCCCGAAGCCGAACGGCTGATTTTGCCCGCAAACGAGCTTTTGCAGCATCCGGCGTGCATCAACGAAAAGACCATGGCGGAAGTACCCGCGCTCGTGTACCCAGACGACGAAGCCGCCATGAAAGCGACGCTTGCAGCACTGAAATCGCTTGGCGTGCGGGACGCCATTGCCGAAAATCTCGGCGCGGTGCAGCGCATTACGGAATCGGGACTTTGCGCCCACGGCGGCTATGGGCTGAACGTAGTCAATCGGGTGGCGCTTGCCGCGTATGCCGAGCTGGGGCTTTCATCCATGACCGTATCCTTCGAGCTGTCCATGCCAAAGCTGCGCGATCTAATCAGCACCATTCCGCTTGGCTGCATCGTATACGGGCGATTGCCGCTGATGCAGCTGCGCGCCTGTCCCGCCCGCACCGACGCGGGCTGCGGCAAATGCGACGGCAGTCCCGTCGTGACGGATCGCACGGGGCGCACGTTCCCGCTGGTCTGCCACGCACGGCGCTGCACCACGCTGCACAACGCCGTCCCGCTCGCGCTTGCGGACAAGTCGCTTCCGCCCGTCGATTTCTACACGCTGTACTTTTCCACCGAATCGCCGTCCGCATGCCGCGCCCGCTTGGACGACGTGCTTGCCCATGCGCCCTGCACCTATGAACACACCACGGGCTTGGCGTTTCGCAACCTGCAATAAGCACAACCCGCCTTGCCGCCGTTTGGCGGCTTTTTTTGTTGCGTGATAAATGGCGGACGGTGTGCATAGAGTGTGTAAGAAAGGAGGACGAGCATGGAACCGTGGAAGCAACGTCTTTTGCCGCTGATGCCTGCCGCTGTGGCATCGGTGCTGTCGTCCGTTCCGGATGATGCGCCGCTCTTGGAAATTCGGATTCGCCAAGACCGCCCGCTGGAGCTGGTGTTCGACGGATACGACCGCATCGTGTACGGCGCGGACGCACGTCCCATGACGGATCGCGCAGCGTGCGAACGGCTGCTGGCACGGTTTACCGAGCATTCCCGCTATGCATGGGAGAACGAACTCACCAACGGTTTCATCACGCTGGGCGGCGGGTATCGGGTGGGACTGGCGGGACGGATGCAGCGCGCGAACGGCACGCCGACACGCTTTTCCTCCGTGACGGGCTTTTGCATCCGCATCGCACGCGAGGTAAAGGGCGCGGCAATCCCGCTGGCGCCTTGGCTCAACGAGAATGGTGCGCTCTGCTCCACGCTGCTTGTGGGGCAGCCGGGCAGCGGCAAGACCACGGTGCTGCGCGATCTGATTCGCTTGGCGTCGGACGGGTTGTGCGGGTTCACGCCCTGCCGCGTGGCGGTGGCGGACGAACGATTTGAGCTTTGCGGCGCCGACGACGGCGGCACAGCGTTCGATTTGGGGGCGCGCACCGATGTGCTGGCGGGAATAAAAAAGGCGGACGCGATGCAGCGGTTGATTGCGGCGCTTTCGCCCCAAGTGCTTGCCACCGACGAGTTGAACGAAACGGCGGACATCGACGCGCTGCTGCGGGCACGCGGATGCGGCGTCACGGTGGTGGCAACCGCCCACGGACGCGGCATGGAGGAGCTTGCAATGCGCAAAGCGCTGCATCGGCTGGCAAAGGAGCGCGTCTTTTCCCGCATCGTGCTGTTGGAAGGGCGCGGGTGCGTGCGCGCCGTGCTGGACGGCGACGGGCAAGCGCTGAAAACGGCGGAGGAATCGCCATGAAAACGATTGGGATTCTGCTGCTGTTCGGCGTCTGTACCATGCTGGGGCTGCAGGCGGCAAAACGCTTGTCGGCGCGCGCAAAGGCAATCGACGCGCTGCTTGCGTCGCTGGAATCGTTCTTGGAGCAGATTCAGAACGGCACGCCGCTGCGTCGGGCGGGCGGCACAAGCGGCGCATTGGGCACAGCCATCGGTTGCTATTTGGACGGCTTGGAGCAGGGAAATGCATCCGACGAAGCGGCGCGAACGGCGGCACAAGGCGTGGACGGCGTGCAGGCGGCGGAGCAGGCGGCGCTTGCATCCTTTTTGGACGGCATGGAGGATGTGGAACGACGGACGCTTTTGTTGCGGGCGGACACGCTTTGCACCGCCTTGGGGCACGCAAAGACGGAGGCGGACGCCGACGCCAAGAAGGGACGCCTGTACCGCAGCATCGGCGTATTGGCAGGCGCGGGACTTGCGATCCTGTTACTTTGACGGAGGACGAAATGGACATAGAATTGCTCTTTAAGATCGCAGGCATCGGGATCTTGGCAGCCGTGATTGTGCAGCTTTTGAAACAGAATGGGCGGGAGGACTTGGCGACGGTGGCGGCGGTGGCAGGGCTGGTGCTTGCCACCATGGTGATGCTGTCCATGGTGTCGTCGCTGTTTGACGCCATCCGCACCACGTTCTCCCTGTACTGACATGGAACGGCTGGTCTTGCTGGCGGTAATCGGGTGCGCGCTTGCAATCCTGCTGCGCAGCGTGCGCGCCGAATACGGTTTCATCATCGGCGGCGCCACGGCGCTGTTGCTGCTGCTGTCGGTGATTGGCGAGCTGACGGGTTTGTTCGACACGATAAAAAAGCTGTGCGAAGCGTATCAGGTGCCGCTGACCTACTTCGCCGCGCTGGTCAAGATTCTGGGCATCGCCTATCTGACGCAGTTTGGCGCGAACCTGTGCCGCGACGCGGGGCAAACCGCCATCGCCGCCAAGCTGGAGCTGGGCGGGCGAATTGGGATGCTGGCGTGCGCGCTGCCCGTTGCGGTGACGCTTTTGGAGCTTGCGGTCACGCTGCTGAAAGGACAAACGACATGAGACGCATTTTGCTTTGCGCCCTGTTGGTCGTGCTGCCGCTTGCGGCGTTTGCACCCGATACGGAGGAGGTGCAGGACGGACTTTCGGCACTGTTGGACGCGGTGGATTTGTCCGCTTGGGACGATTGGTTCGCGGGGCAGGACGAATCGTTTGGCACGTTTGTGCCGTCGGATTTCTTAAACGACACGGTGGAAACGGGCGGTTCGACGCTTTCGGCAAAGACGCTGTACGACCGCTTGCAGCGCGCGATGCGCGAGGACGTGTACGCCGCATTGGGTCGGCTTGCGATCTATGTGGGGCTTGGCGTGCTGTGCGCGCTGTTTGCGGGGCTTTCGCCCCAAGGCGGCGCGGCGCATATGGCGGAGCCGATTCTGCGCATCGTGACGGGCTGCGCGGTGCTTGCCACGGTGTTTCCCTATCTGTGGCAGGCGCAAAGGACGCTGACGCTGCTGCACGACACGGGCGAGGTGCTGACGCCGATCCTGTTGAGCTTCTTGATTCTGTGCGGCATGGAAGCAAGCGGCGCGCTGCTGACGCCCACTATGGCGCTGCTGGCGGACGGCGTGATTGGTGTCATGACCCGCATCGTGCTGCCCGTCGCGCTCATCGGCGGGGTACTTTGCACGGTGGACCCGATGCAAAACGGCAGAGTCGCCTCCATCGGCAAGCTGTGCCATCGGCTGTGTCGATGGGGCGTGGGCGTACTGTCGTCGCTGTATTTGGCGGTGACGGCGATTCGCAGCGTGGTGGCGACCAATTCGGACTCGCTGCTGCTGCGCACCACCAAGCTCGCGGCAGGCTCGCTGCCCGTGGTGGGCGGGCTGGTTTCGGACTCGGTGGAAACAGCGTACCAATGCTTGGTGCTGGTGCGTTCCACGTTGGGCGTCACGGGGATTTTGGTGTTGCTGCTGCTGTGCGTAAAGCCCATTTTGGCACTGTTTTTGCAGCAGTGCGCGCTGAAGGTCGGCGCGGTGATTGCGCGGATGTTCGGCACAAAGGCGTATGCCGAAACGCTGGACGGCATGGGCAACACGCTGGGCGTCGCGCTGCTGTGCGTGATTGCGGTGTTGGTGATGTATTTGGCGTGCGTGGGGCTTTTGATGGGGGTGCTGAAAGCATGAACGCGGTGTTGGCTGCGGCGACGCGCATTGCGGCAATCGGCTTGGTCACGGGCATTTGCGAAGCGCTGCTGCCTGCCGACGGCGTGGGCAAGACGGCGCGCATCACCACGGGACTGCTGTTCTTTGCGGCGCTGGCAGAACAAATTCTTGGACTGATCCCGTCATAATTTGCTTGCGGAGGCGATATGGTGCAAAAGAAGCAAACCGGTTTTTCGCGGGTCGCAGAATGGCTGCGCGACGGAAAAAAGAAAAGCATCTTGGTGTACGGCGCGCTGCTGCTTGCGGCGTTGCTGCTTTTGAAATTTGGCGGCACGTTTGACCGCTGCGAGACAAAGACGGAGGTGACGGAGCCGACGCAGCAGATGGAACCGGAGGCGTCGTTAGAGGAACGCCTGATTGCGGTGCTGTCCAAGATTCGCGGCGCGGGCAAGGTGGATGTGTTGATTACCTATGAAACGAGCAGCGAAATCGTGACCGCGACGCTGCGGCAAACGGATGAGACGGTGGAGGACTCCGCCCGCAGCAACGAATCGGCGGCGTCGCGCACCACCCGCGAGGTGGTGGAACCTGCGACCATCGACACGGGCGACGGCGAGAAGGCGCTGGTGCTGTACGAAAAGGAACCGACCATACGCGGCGTCATCGTGGTGGCGGAGGGCGCGTCCGATCTGTCGGTGCGGCTGGCGCTGCAAAGCGCGGTACACGCGGCGACAAATGTGCCGCTTTCCTGCATTGAAGTGTTTGAAATGTCATATGGTTCATAGAATGAAGCAAAAGTAGGAGGAGGAACAATCATGAAGAACACCCGAGATTGGATCAAAAAGCATGTGAATATGCGGATACTGGCGGTGGTGGGCATTTGCCTGCTTTTGGCAGCGGCAATCATCACAAACGTGGTCGTCAACAATCGGGAAAAGGCGGGCGAGCAAGAGGTCAGCACCACGAACAAGGACGACGTGCAGGCGGTTTCCGCCGCATCCGACCCGATGGTCGGCTTCTTTGCCTCCTATCGGGAGGAACGGGACAACGTGCGCACCCAAGAGCTGGCATATCTGGACGCCATCGTGGCGCAGGGCGCCGACGCCGAGACGCTGGACGATGCGCAAAAGCAGAAGCTGGAGCTGATCAACTGTATGGAGCTGGAGCTGACCGTGGAGAATCTGATTCGTTCCAAGGGCTTTTCCGAAGTGATCGTGTCCATGCACGCGGGCAGCGTCAACGTCATTGTGGACACGGAAACGCTGACCGACGAGCAGGTGGCGCAGATTTTGGACATCGTGCTGCGGGAAACGGGCGAAAAGGCGGAGAACGTCAAGATCAGTCCGGCGGTCTGACGAAAGGCGTTGATAGGATTTTCGGAAATGGTGCGGGTTGGTGTTTACTTTTCGCGGGGAAGATGGTATACTAACCTTGTATATGGATTTTCCCGAACAACAAGGAGGCAAACACATGAGCGAATATAAAGACATCATCACGGAAGCGGGCGAATCGGGCGGCAAGGTTGTCTATGCAGACGACGTCATTGCCACCATCGCAACGCTGGCAGCCGGCGAAATCGAGGGCGTGCAGGGCATGAGCGGCACCGCCATCGAAGGGCTGGGCGAAAAGTTGGGCAAAAAGAGCTACACCAAGGGCGTCAAGGTCGAGGTTGGTTCCGTGGAATGCGCCATCGACATGAACATCATCGTCAAGTACGGCTACAAGCTGCAAACGGTTTGCAGCGCCGTGCAGGAGGCGGTCAAGAACGCCATCGAGATGATGACGGGGCTGCGCGTGGTCGAAGTCAACATCGCGGTCAATTCCATCGCGTTCAACGCCGAAGTCGAAGAACCTGTCAAGGTCGATAATCGCGTCAAGTGACGCTGTTTGCCGAACATCGATTCGGCAAGCGTACGCGGACAAGCCACACGGGAGGGGCAATATGAAAGTCATTGACAAAATTCTACTGGTTTTGCTGGCACTGATCGTGCTGGCGCTGTGCGTTATGGCATGTCTGGTCGCATTCTGCTGGCCGTTTGGCATCGTCGAAATGCAAAACGCACTCACCTATCTGGACGAAACGGTGGTCAAGCTCATCATTTGCGGCGCGGCGCTGCTCATCGCCATCCTTGCGGTGCGGATGTTCTTTGCGATCTCCGGCCGCAAGCAGGCACGGCCGTCGGCGGCGCTATTGCAGCAAACCGAAATCGGCAGTTCCTCCATCACCTATGCGGCGCTCAACGGCATGGTGCTGCGGCATCTGCGCGCCCAGCGCGGCGTGCGCGACTGTAAAACCTCCGTCTCGCCGCAAAACGACGGCGTCGCCATCTATGCGCGCATCGCCGCCATGCCCGAAACGGTCTTGCCCACCCTCACCGCCGATCTGCAAAAGTCCGTCAAGGAATACGTCGAGACGTACAGCGGCATTCGCGTCAACGATGTGCGCGTGCTCGTCGAAAACGCCGAGGCTGCGGGCGCGCCGTCCCGCGTCGGATAAGCGAGGCTGCCATGAAAGAGTTTTTCAACAACCACAGATGGAGCATCCTGCTTTCCGTCGCCGCCATTCTTTTGGTGGTGCTGATTGTGCTCATCGGCTGGTGGACGCTGCTGCTGCTTGTGCTGGTGGCAGTGGCAATCGGGCTTGGCTATCTTTTGGACAAGGGCGGCCCGCAAGCCGTGCGCGATTTCTTCAGAAAGCTGTTTAAGGGTGAATAACATGAATCGCACATTGGCAAGAGAAATCGCAATGAAGCTGCTGTACGCCGAAACGGTGGGCGGCGAAGGGACTTTAAAAGACGCGTTGGAGCAATCCGACGTGACCGAACCGCTGTGTGACGAGGACGCCGACTTCTGCGAAACGCTGGTGTTCGGCGTGCGCACCTACCAAGACGACATCGACGGGCGGATCGCGGCAAACGCCAAGGACTGGACGCTGGATCGCATCGCAAAGGTCGATTTGTCCATTTTGCGCATCGCCACCTACGAGCTTCTTTACGAATCCGGCATTCCCGCAGGCGCGTCCATCAACGAAGCGGTCGAACTTGCCAAACGATTCGGCGGCGACAAGTCCGCAAAGTTTATCAACGGCGTATTGGGCGCGGTTGCGAAAGAGCGCTGATATGCCGAATCGGGTCTGTCTCGGCATCGACACGAGCTGCTACACCACGTCGGTCGCCTGCGTACAGGAACAAGGCATCGTCTTTTCAGAAAGGACGATGCTTTCCGTGCCTTTTGGCGCACGGGGGCTGCGGCAGTCCGAGGCGCTGTTCCAACACGTCCGACAGCTTCCGACGCTTCTCGAGCATCTTTTTCAAAAGGTCGAGCGGCAAAGCATCGCCGCGGTCGCGTGTTCCGCCACGCCCACGGTGCAGCCGCAAAGCTATATGCCCGTGTTTTTGGCGGGCAGCGGGCAGGCGCGGGCGCTTGCCGCCGCGCTGGACGTGCCATGCATCTTGACAGACCACCAAAGCGGACACATCCGCGCAGCCGCGTTGGGCAACGAAGCGCTGCTCCAAACGGAACAATTCTTCGCCGTCCACATCAGCGGCGGCACCACCGACGTGCTGCTGGTGCGGCCGCACGCCGACCGCCCGTATGAAATCACGCAGGTGGGCGCCTCCACCGACTTGCACGCGGGGCAGTTCGTCGATCGCGTCGGCGTCGCGCTGGGGCTGTCGTTTCCTGCGGGCAAACAATTCGAAGCATTGGCAAACGGCGCCACACAGCGGCAAATCAAGCTGCCTGCGTCGGTGCAGGGCGTCAATTGCTCGTTTTCGGGCGCGGAGTCCCAAGCGCGCCGCATCCTTTGCGACACGCCCAAGGAGGAGCTTGCGTTCGCGGTGTACGACTGCCTTGCCCGCACGCTCAACAAGCAGTTTCAAGCTGCTGCGGCACAGTACGGCAATCTGCCGTTTCTGCTTTGCGGCGGCGTCGCCTCCTCTGCGCTGCTGCGCACGCTGCTAAGGGATCGCGTGCGGTGCGATCTGCTTTTTGGCGCATCGGAATGGTCGTCGGACAACGCGGTGGGCACGGCATATTTGGGGCTGGATCGGAGCGCGCTATGGAAGCATTGACGCCCGTCTTTACGGTGCACGAGCTCAACGAATACGTCGATTTGGTGTTGGGACACGACCCAAACCTTTCCAACCTGACGGTGGACGGCGAGCTGGGCGGCTGCAAACGTCACCCGTCGGGACACCTCTATTTCACCCTCAAGGACGAAACGGCGTCCGTGTCCTGCGTGATGTTTCGGCAGTACACCCAATCGCTGCGGTTCTTGCCCAAGGACGGCATGCGGGTGCGGCTGTGCGGCAAAGCGGCGCTTTACGGGCGTGACGGACGCTTTCAGCTCTATGCCACGGCGCTGCAAAAGCTGGGCGAAGGCGATTTGTACGCAGCGTTTTTGCGCTACCGCGACGCGCTGCAGGCAAAGGGCTGGTTCGATGCGGCAAGTAAAGTGCCCATCCCCAAGATGCCCGCTTGCGTCGGCGTGGTCACGTCGCCGTCGGGCGC
Organism: uncultured Christensenella sp.; assembly: GCA_964426415.1. Taxonomy (GTDB): domain Bacteria; phylum Bacillota; class Clostridia; order Christensenellales; family CAG-138; genus UBA3792. The sequence continues at coordinate 13,110 of CAYRQM010000026.1, read as the reverse complement.
GGCGCTGCAGGACGTGCGCAACGTCATTGCGCGGCGGTTTCCCACCATGATGCTTGCGGTCTATCCGACGGCGGTACAGGGCGATGGCGCGGCAATCGAGATTGCGGCGGCAATCGACCGTGCGGCAGCGGAGCATCGCTGCGACGTGCTCATTGTAGGACGCGGCGGCGGCAGCATCGAAGATCTTTGGGCGTTCAACGAGCCGCCCGTTGCGGAGGCGATTCATCGCTGCCCGATTCCCGTCATTTCGGCGGTGGGGCACGAAACCGACTTCTCCATCAGCGATTTTGTCGCCGATTTGCGCGCACCGACGCCTTCTGCGGCGGCGGAGCTGGCAGTGCCCGAGCTTGCCGTCATCGAGGCGCGGCTTTCCGACTGCGGCACGCGGATGCGCACCGCACTGCATACGGGCGTGCAGCGCAAAAAGGAACGGCTTGCCCTGCGCTGGCACGACGCGGTTGCGCTTCGGGTGCAGCGGCGGATTTCGGACGCATCGCAAGCGCTCGACGGGACAAACGCACGCATGGACAGCGCTTTGCAGCACGCGTTGGACGGGCGGCGCGGCGCGCTGTCGGTGCTGGGCGAACGCATCGCGGCAAACGGCCCTCGGCACACGCTTGCACGCGGGTTCGTGCTTGTGACAAACGAGCATGGCGCGCCGATTTCGCGCGCACAGTCCATACAAAAAGGCGATTGCCTGACGCTGCGGTTTTTCGACGGCAGCGTGACGGCGGTGGCGCAAGGAAAGGAACAGCCATGAAAGACGAACAAACCTTTGAGCAAAAGCAAGCGCAGTTGGAGTCCATCGTGGCGCGGCTGGAGGGCGGCGACGTGCCGCTGGACGAAATGATCGCGCTGTACGAGCAGGGCGAAGCGTTGTACCGCGCCTGCACGGCGATGCTGGCGTCGTACGAAACGCGGATGCAGGACGCCAAAAAGGAGCGTTCCTGATGTTTTCGGCATATCGCGCAACGGTAGAATCGGCGCTGGACGCCGCCTCCCGCACAGAATCGTTGGCGCCGCTGCTGTGCGACAGCATGCGCTACGCGCTGTTGGACGGCGGCAAACGCGTGCGGCCCTGCCTGCTGCTTGCAGTGTGCGACATGCTGGGCGGCACGCAGGCGACGGCGCTGCCCTATGCGTGCGCGTTAGAGATGATTCACTGCTATTCGCTGGTGCACGACGACCTGCCCGCCATGGACAACGACGACCTGCGGCGCGGCAAGCCGTCCACCCACGTCAAGTTCGGCGAGGCAAACGGCATCTTGGCAGGCGACGGGCTATTGACGGCGGCGGCGCTGCTGCTTTCACGGCAGACGGGTCACGACGCGGCAAAGACGGCAATTCTTTATGGTGCGCTGCGCATGGTCAGCGGGCAAAGCGACGACCTCAACGCAACGGGGCGCAACGCGGCGACGCTGTCCCGCATCCACGCCGACAAGACGGGCGCGCTGTTTGTGGCGGCGACGACGGCGGGCGCGCTGCTGTCCGACCCCGACGCCAAAGCGCCGATGGAAGCGTTTGGGGCAAAGCTTGGGCTGCTGTTCCAAATGACCGACGATCTTTTGGACGCCGAACGGGACGCGGCGGAGCATAAGCTCACCTATGTCACGCTGTTTGGCAGTGCGCGCACCCACGCAATGGCGGTGCAATGCGCATCCGAGGCAAGCGCCTTCCTTGCGCCCTATCACAACGCGGCGGCAGATGCGCTTCGCGCCTGCATCCAAAGCCTCATCAACAGAACGGAGTAACCGATGGACTATCCGCTTTTGGACGCCATCAACAGCATAGAGGATCTCAAAAAGCTGCCCGAACGTCAGCTTCCCGCGCTGTGCGACGAGCTGCGGGCGTTTCTCATCGAACACGTTTCCCAAACGGGTGGGCATCTTGCCAGCAGCTTGGGCGCGGTCGAGTTGATCGTCGCCATGCATTATGTGTTCGACAGCCCCAAGGACAAGCTCATTTTTGACGTCGGTCATCAGGCGTACGTCCACAAGATTCTGACGGGACGGAAGGACGAATTTTCAAGCCTGCGGCAGGCGGGCGGCATTTCGGGCTTCCCCAAGCGCAGCGAAAGCATCCATGACGCGTTCAACACGGGACACGCCAGCACGGCGATCTCTGCGGCTTTGGGCTATGCCCGCGGCATGCGTCTGCGGGGCGAAGACGGCTTGGCGGTGGCGTTGGTGGGCGACGGCGCGCTGACGGGCGGCTTGTCGTTTGAGGCGATGGACGACGCGGGCAACGACCGCATTCCGCTGCTGGTCATCCTCAACGACAACGAAATGTCCATCTCGCGCAACGTGGGCGCGCTCAAAAATTCCCTGTCCGCCATGCGCACCAACCGCGCCTACAACATGTTCAAGCGCACGCTGGTGCGTGGGCTGGAAACCAGTCGGTTCGGACGTTGGCTCAGCAAGCACATGGAGCAGTTCAAGAACCGCATCAAAAAGTTTTTCGCGCCCAATCTGCCCTTCGAGGATTTGGGCTTCCTGTACATCGGCCCCATCGACGGGCACAACGTCAATAGACTCATCCGCTATATGCGGCGCGTCAAAATCCTGCAAAAGCCCGTGCTGCTGCACACCATCACCCAAAAGGGCAAGGGCTACACGCCTGCGGTGGACGACCCCGAAAAATTCCACGGCGTCGCACCGTTCGAGATTATGACGGGCAAGGTCAACGGCAAAAAGCAAAAGAGCTGTTCGGAGGTCTTTGGCGAAACGCTCACGACGCTTGCCGAGCAGGATGAACGCATTGTGGCGATTACCGCCGCCATGCCCAGCGGGACGGGGCTGACCGCATTTGCAGAACGGTTCCCCGACCGCTTCTTCGACGTCGGAATCGCCGAAGCCCATGCCGTCACCATGGCGGCAGGGCTTGCCTGCGCGGGGATGCGTCCCGTGGTGGCAGTGTATTCGTCGTTCTTGCAGCGCGGGTACGATCAGCTTTTGCACGACGTCTGCCTGCAGGACTTGCCCGTGGTCATCGCACTGGATCGTGCAGGTCTGGTGGGCGAGGACGGCGAAACGCATCAAGGCATTTTCGACCCCGCATATCTTGCCACCATGCCCCATTTGGCGGTGTATTCGCCTGCCACGCAGGTGGAGCTTGCGCAAATGCTCTGCATGGCGCTGGAGCGGACGGAGCCGTGCGTCGTGCGGTACAATCGCGGGTCGCTGCCCGATACGGCGCTGGTGCATCCCATCACATTCGGACAATGGGAATCCGTGCTGCCGCCCAAAAAGACGACGATCATCGCCACGGGTACGCTGCTCCCGCTTGCCCAATGGGTCGCCAAGAAGGCGGGCGTCGGGCTGGTGCATGCGCGATTCTTGCAGCCGCTGGACGAGCAGTACATCCGCTATTTCCGTGAAAACGACGTGCGCTTGCTGGTCGTCGAAGAAAGCGTCGCGTGCCTTGGCGAGAAGCTGGCGCTGCGGTGCAACCCGTGCCGCGTCCGTTCACTGGCGCTGCCTTGCGTGCCCATTCCGCACGCGTCCGTCTCGCAGCAGCGGGATTGGTTCGCGCTCAACGAAGTCGGCATGACCCAAGCATTGAACGAACTGATGGAGGAACCATGAGCAAGGTACGGTTGGATGTAGAACTGGTCGCACGCGGGCTTTGCGCGTCGCGTGAAAAGGCGCGTGCGCAGATTATGGCGGGCGAAGTGCGGGTCAACGGGCAGCGCGCCGAAAAGGCGGGGCAGGAGGTCGCGGCAGACGCCGAGATCGTGCTGCTTGCAAACGCCATCCCCTTCGTCAGCCGCGGCGGGCTCAAGCTCGATAAGGCCATGCACGAGTTTCCGCTGTCCCTTTTGGGTCGGGTCTGCGCCGACATTGGCGCGTCCACGGGCGGGTTTACCGACTGTATGCTTCAAAACGGCGCCAAGCATGTGTACGCGCTGGACGTGGGATACGGACAATTGGACTGGTCGCTGCGCAACGACGAACGCGTCACGGTCATGGAGCGCACCAACGCACGGTTTATGGAGCCGTCGTGGTATCCCGATCCCATCACGTTTGCGTCCATCGACGTGTCCTTCATCTCGCTGCGGCTGATTCTGCCGCCGCTGTTCGCCTGCCTGCCCGATGGCGGCGAAGTCGTGGCGCTCATCAAGCCCCAGTTCGAGGCGGGGCGCAGCGAAGTGGGCAAAAACGGCGTCATCCGCGACACGGCGGTACACGCCCGCGTCTGCCGCGACCTCATGGAATTTGCGTCCTCGATCGGCTTTACGGTGTGCGGATTGTCGTTTTCACCCATCACGGGGCCAAAGGGAAACATCGAATTTCTTTTATACATCGCCAAGGGCAGTACCAAAAACATCCCAATCACAGAAGATTTTTCGGAATTGTCCATGAAAACGGCAGATTTGGCGCATAAATCTTGCATAAATGGATAAAGTTTGTTCACAATTCTCTTGCTATTTGCGGAATGTGATTGTATAATAAACCTGCAATATTCATTGACGGGAGATTGCGGCATGCATCTTGTCTTTTCGGCGAACCCAAATCGGCACGACACCGTGGCGGCGGCACGCCGCATGATGGCACAGGCACAGCAACAGGGGTTCGACGGCACGCTGATGATGGGGGCGGACGATGCGTTCCCCAAGGATGCGGAGGCGATTGTGGCTGTCGGCGGCGACGGCAACTTTATCCGCACGGCGCATTTGGCTTGCGCCCACGGGGTTCCGTTGTTTGGCGTCAACTGCGGGCGCGTTGGGTTTTTGACCGAACAGACCGAGGCGACGTTTTCCGACGCGCTGCACAGCCTCAAGACAGGCGCATACACGATTGTGCGGCACACGCTTTTGGCTTGCCGCATCAACGATGGCGCACCGTCTCTCTGCTTAAACGATTTGCTCATCTACAAGCATTCGTTTTCCGGCGTCGTTCGCATCGACTTTTCCGTCGACGAGCACGCGGTGGGCGAGCTGTACGGCGACGGGCTGATCGTAGCGACGCCGTTGGGGGCAACGGGGTATTCCCTTTCCGCAGGCGGCCCGATTGTGGCTGACGGGCTTGCTTGCATGACGATCACGCCGATCTGTCCGCACACGCTGCACATTCGGCCAATCGTCGCATCGATGGATTCCACCGTCGTTTTGTCCGTCTCGGATCGGGGGTTCGTGGCGGCAGACGGCGACCGCATCGCGGAGGTCGGCGCGGGGGATCGCATCACCATCACGCGGGCGGACGCAGCGGTGTCGGTTTTGACATTCGGCAAGCGCAACGTGTTTCGCCTGATATCCGAAAAACTTTCATAAGGGGCATAGAGGAAAATGAAAACAAAACGTCATGCAATGATTCTCAAGCTGATTGCGGCAGAAAATATCGAGACACAGGAGGAGCTGGCGCGTCTGCTGTCCACGCAAGGGTTTTCCGTGACCCAAGCGACGGTTTCCCGCGACATCAAAGAGCTGCGGCTCATCAAGGTCTTGACGGGGGAGGGCCGCTACAAGTATGCCACGGTCGAAAAGGCAGAATCCGATTTGCAGGAACGCTTTATTCGCCTGTTCAGCAACTGCGTCGTTTCCATCACGTCCGCGGGCAATCTGATCGTCGTCAAAACGATGGCGGGCAGCGCAGCCGTGGCGGCAGAGGCAATCGACTCCATGAAGTGGCCGGAGATCGCCGGTTCCATCGCGGGTGACAACACCATCTTCGTCGCCGTGCGCGAAGGCAAGAACGTCACCGACCTCATCAAAAAATTCCAAAAAATGATGAAATAACGGAGGGCATCGTGCTCACACGTTTACAAATTTCCAATATTGCGCTCATTGATAAGTCCGACATTGCTTTCGATGCGGGCTTTTCTGCATTGACGGGCGAGACGGGCGCAGGCAAATCCATCCTCATCGAGTCAGTCAGCTTCGTGCTGGGCGACCGCGCCAGCCGCGACAGCATTCGCACGGGCGCCAACAAAGCAACGGTCGAGGCGGAATTTCTGCTGACCGCCGAATCGCCCGCCTACCGCTATCTGTGCGACCATACGCTGGACGACGGCATGGGCTTGACGCTGTATCGGGAGCTGTCCGTTTCGGGGCGCAACGTCTGCCGCGTCAACGGCGTATTGGTCTCCACCGCCGAGCTTAAAACCTTGGGCGATCTGCTGGTCGATTTGCACGGGCAGCACGCCCACCAATCGCTGCTCAACAGCGACACGCACCTTGCGCTCATCGACGCGTATGCGGGCAGCGACCGCGACGGGCTTTTGTCGCGCACGCAAGCCGAACGGCAGCGTGCCTTGCAGCTCCAAAACGAATGGAAAATCTTAGAAGCGCACGTCCATGAACGGGCGCGGCGCATCGACGCGCTGCAGTATCAGCTGCAAGAAATCGACGGCGCACAGCTGACCGAAGGCGAGGAGGAGCAGCTCACCACCGAACGCGAACGGATGCGCCACGCGGAAACCATCCGCGACAATTTGGAAGCGGCGTATGACGCGCTGTTTGCCGACGGCGGCGTCTTAGAAAAGCTCACCGACGCCCGCACATCGCTGGGCGGCATCGGGCGGTTCGACCCCGCCTATCAAGACATGGCGTCCCACGCGGACGACGCCTATTACACCATCGAGGACGTGGCGTACGGGCTGCGCGACGCACGCGACGGGTTTTCCTACGACCCCAACCGCTTAGAAGAGATCGAAAGCCGTCTTGCCGCCATCCAGCGGCTCGAACGCAAGTATGGCGCCACCATCGCCGAGATTCTTTCATATCGCGCCCGCATCTTCGAAGAAGTCTCCATCCTCAACGACGGCGACAACCAAGTCGACCAAAAAAAGCAAGCGTTCCAAGAGGCGACGGCGCGATTTGGCACGTTGGCGCAATCGCTTTCCGCACGACGCAAGCAGGGCGCGCAAGCGCTTTGCCGCGACACGTTGGCGCACCTAAAGGATATGGGCATGGCAGGCGCACAGTTCGAAACCGTGTTCACCGACATCCCTTACACGGCGCTTTCCGAAACGGGCGTTGATACGGCGGAGTTCTATCTTTCCGCCAATCGCGGCGAGCCGCAAAAGCCGCTTGCCAAGATTGCCAGCGGCGGCGAGGTTTCCCGCATCATGCTTGCCATGAAGGTCGCTTTGGCGGACGCCGATCACATCGATACGCTTATCTTCGACGAAATCGACACAGGCATTTCGGGCATGGTGGCGAACGCCGTCGCCAAAAAGATGCGTGCGCTTTCCAAGCGTCATCAGGTGCTTTGCGTCACCCATCTGCCCCAAATCGCCGCCCACGCGGACGTCCAGTATGTGGCGTACAAGTTCACCGAAGCCGACAAAACCCACAGCGTCACGCGGCGGCTGGCGCCATCCGAACGCGCCGCCGAGCTTGCCCGCATCATGGGCAGCGACGCCACCGACGCGACGGCAATGGAGCATGCCGCACGGCTGCTTTCGCAGGCACAAACAGAATAATTTCGAAAAGCGCACACGCGCTTTTTTTGTATGCGATTTTGCGGTTTGCACACGCTAATGGCACAACGAAATCCATCGAGGTGCTTATGAAACGGTTTTTGCGTGCAGCCACCGCGCTGCTCAGTTTGTTGATTTTGGGCTGGTACGTCTCGCCGTCGGTCTATCGCGTGCTGCATTTGCCCGCCTATGTGGATGCGTCGGTGCAGCTTGCGGCGCCGACCTTAACGACGCGGACGAGCCGCACGCAGGCGGTGCGCACGGGCGACGATGAACGCCTTGCCCAAGCCACGGGCTTGGAGCGCCAAACCATTGCGCTGTTTGGCGTGCTGCCCATCCGAACCGTCACACGGGTGTCGGGCTTTGACGAGGTCACAGTGTGCGGGCAGGCGGTGGGCGTCGTGCTCAAAACTCGCGGCGTGCAGGTGGTGGGGCTTGGCAGCGTGGACACGGAGCAGGGCAAGGCGCAGCCCGCCAAGGATGCGGGGCTAACGGAGGGCGACACCATCCTGTCCGTCAACGGCGTATCGGTGGAGAGCGCCGACCATTTCGTTGCGCTTTGCAACAACGGCAGCGGCGTTTGCATTTTAAGCTGTCTGCGCGGCGAGCGCGCATTTACCGCCGCCGTCACGCTTGTGCGCGACCTGTTCGGCGTATATCGCATCGGCGCATGGGTGCGTGACAGCACATCGGGCATCGGCACGCTCACCTTCTTTGCGTCCGACACGGGCAAATTCGCCGCGCTGGGCCACGGCGTGACCGACGTGGATACGGGCGCGCTGCTCAAGACGGCGACGGGCTTTCTGGTGCCGACCTCCATCGACCGCGTGATCAAGGGCGGCAACGGCGCGGCAGGCGAATTGGTGGGCAGCTTTTCGACACAGGCAAGCGATGCCGTGGCGACGGTGACGCACAACACCGCGTTCGGCATCAACGGACAACTGTTCCGCGCGTCCGACTGGACGGGTACGGTGCTGCCCGTCGCCAAAACGGAGGAGGTGCGCTTGGGCGACGCAACCATCCTTTCCACCATCGCGGGCAATACGGTGCGCGCCTATTCCGTGCGCGTCATTCGCGCCGACGTGCAGTCCTCCGCCGCCACACAGGGCATGATGATCGAGGTGACCGACGAGACGCTGCTTACTATGACGGGCGGCATCGTGCAGGGCATGAGCGGCAGCCCCGTCATCCAAGACGGCAAGCTCATCGGCGTCGTGACCCATGTCTTTGTCAACGACGCGCCACGCGGTTTTTGCCTGTACGCGGAATGGATGTACTTAAACCTTATGCAAGATTCTTGATATTTTCTTTACAATTTTTCCACCGTTCGCAATGATTACACCGTTGCATATACGCGAATATCCGTTCATAATTTGGGATGAAATCAATGCAAATTATGGGAGGTATGCATGGTTACACTGAGATTAGTTGGCTTGAACGAGGAAATGGAACGCGGCTGTTTCCAATCGGCAATCGCGGAGGGGGTCGCGGTCACGGGGGCGGCGAAGGATCCCGCAACGTCCATGGAGGCGCTGCTGCGCGGCGCGACGGACGCAATCCTGATGAACGTCATGGGGGTGTCCAACGGATGGGATGTGCTGCAGCATGTGGTGGCGCTGCCGCTTCGGCGGCCCCCGACGATGTTTCTCATTGTAGACGATGGATTTCTGCGTGAGAAACGCTGCGTTCCGCTGACGGTGGCATGCTGTTTTCGAATGCCGTTTCAGCCGCAGGAAGCGATGCAGCGCATTCGGCTTTTGTGTGCGGACACCGAAGCGCAGCGGCAGGCGACCGTATCGGCGGCGCTGGTCGACCGCTTGGCGTCCGATCTTTTGTTGCGTGTGGGGGTTCCGCCGCATCTGCAGGGGTTTCCCATGCTGCGGGAGGCGATCAAGCTCATCGCGTTGGTGGACGCACCCACGAAGCTGCGCATGATGGACGACATCTATGCGACGCTGTCCGACTGGTTTGAAGTTTCCGTTTCGGTTGCGGAACACGCGATGCGGCACGCGATCGAAACCTGTTGGATGCGCGCCGATCTGGACGTGCTGGAAGGGCTGTTCGGCTATACGGTCATGGCGAACAAGGCAACGCCGTCCAACTCCGCATTTTTGTTTATGGTGGCAGATCGGATTCGCGTTTCCTTGGCGGCAGCACAGGACGCGCGAAAAACCGCGTAAGGTGTGCATATGGGGGAAGCAGACCTAACGACCGGGGATCCACGCATGGATGCAATTTTGCTTGCCTGTATGCAGGCGCTGCATATTCCAAAGCACCTATTGGGGTATCGGTACATCTTCTTGGCGGTTTCCTACATCCGCTCCGTACCGCACCCGCAGCGGCTCAGCATGATGCATGACATCTATCCGCATGTGGCGGATTGCGTCGGCTCGTCGCGGGTCATGGTCGACCGTGCCATTCGGCACGCGATCACGGTCAGTTGGCAGTCGGCGGTCAGCGACGTGCTGCGTTCGTACTTGGGCTACGCCGGCGAGGACAAGAAGGGCATGCCGACCAACGCGGAATATCTGTACATGCTGTCCGAGCGCGTGCGCATCTTGTGCGCCACGTAAGACGATCACGCGTTAATGACCGAAACGGTGGCGATGCTGCGCACCCGAATTGCAGAGTCGGTGCCCATTGACGAAGAAGGGGGAATTGTGGTAAAATAACCTATCATTATATGGAGTCGAGGTATTTGCATGAAAAAAAGAGCGATCCTGATCGTACTGGACAGCGCAGGCATCGGCGCACTGCCCGACGCGGCAGACTTTGGTGACGTCGGCGCGAACACCATTTGCAACATCTACAAAAAGCGCGGCAAATTGGACGTTCCCAACATGAAGAAACTGGGACTTGCCAACATCGACGGCGCCGAGCTGCCCCGCGACGGCGGCGCACTCCTCGGAAGCTACGGCAAATGCGCCGAGCAGACCCACGCCAAGGATACCACCTGCGGCCATTGGGAGATGGCGGGCTTGGCGCTTGATCGCGCCTTCAAAACCTATCCAAACGGCTTCCCGCAGTCGTTCCTTGACGCATTCGAAGCGCGCATCGGACGCGGCACGCTGGGCAACACCGTCGCAAGCGGCACGGTCATCATCCAAGAGCTTGGCGACGAGCATGTGCGCACAGGCAAGCCCATCGTGTACACCAGCGCCGACAGCGTGTTCCAAATTGCCGCCCACGAAGACGTCATTCCGCTTGCCGAGCTGTATCGCATCTGCGAGATTGCGCGCGAAATGCTGGTGGGCGACTATCTTGTGGGGCGCGTCATTGCCCGTCCGTTCACGGGGACAAGCGGTCACTATACCCGCACCGAGAACCGCAAGGACTACGCCATGGAGCCGTTCAAGGACACCATCTTGGACGCGCTGACCCAAAGGGGCATGGACGTTGTCGGCATCGGCAAAATCGAAGACATCTTCTGCCACCGCGGGCTCACCACGGTGGATCACACCAAGAACAATCCTTCCGGCATTGCGGCGACGCAGCGCTTCATCGAAGAAGGCAAGGGAGATTTCATCTTCACCAACTTGGTGGACACCGATATGCTGTACGGCCATCGCAACGATTACGAGGGCTACGGCGCGGCGCTGGAATTCTTCGACCAAAAGCTGCCTGCCATGATGGCGGCGATGGGAGAGGGCGACATGCTGATGGTCACGGCAGACCACGGGTGCGACCCGACGTTCCCGGGCACCGACCACACGCGGGAGTACATTCCGCTTCTGGTATACGGAAAGCACATCAAAGCGGGCGTCAACCTTGGCATTCGCAAGCAGTTTTCCGACATCGGCGCAACCATCTACACCTATCTCACGGGCAACACTTGGCGCGAGGGCGTCTCATTCTTAAACGAAATCTGGGAGGATTGATTCATGCAAGACATCATCAACAACGCGGTCGAACTGCTCAAGAAGCAGGGTGCGGACAAGGCGACCATCGGGCTGATCTTGGGCAGCGGGCTGGGCGACTATGCCGAAACGCTGGAGAACAAGCGCTATGTCAACTATGCCGACATCGCGGGCTATCCCGTGTCGGGCGTGGTGGGGCATAAGTCCCGCTTCGTCATCGGCGAGAAGTATGGCAAGACGGTCATTGCCATGCAGGGTCGTTTCCACTATTACGAAGGCTATCCGCAAGCCATGCTGGCGCTGGGCGTGCGCACCATGAAGAAGCTGGGCGTGCAAAAGCTGCTGGTCACCAATGCGGCGGGCGGCGTCAACACTTCGTACCATGCAGGCTCGCTGATGCTGATTTCCGATCACATCAATCTTTCCGGCAGCAATCCGCTGATCGGCAAAAATCTCGACGAGTTCGGGCCGCGCTTCCCCGACCAAAGCAACGTATACGACAAGACGCTGCGCAAAGAGCTCAAGGCGCTGGCGGCGAAGAACGGCATCGCAATGGAAGAGGGCGTCTATCTGATGATGGCAGGCCCGTGCTACGAGACCCCTGCGGAGATTCGCATGGCGCGCATCATCGGCGCGGACGCGGTGGGCATGTCCACCATTCCCGAAACCATGGCGGCGTCGCACTGCGGCATCAAGGTCGTTGGCATTTCGCTCATCACCAACATGGCGGCTGGCGTACTGGATCAGCCGTTGTCCCATGCCGAAGTCACCGAAACGGCGAACAAGGCAGCCAAGGAATTCACCAAGCTGGTGGATCTCATCTTGGACGAGCTGTTCTGAGAACGGTCAAGCGGCGCATCCTTGGAAGCAATCACACAAAAAAAGCGCGCAGTTCTGAGCGCGAAAGCATTGGCAACCATTGCACTGGGGGCGGTATTCATCGCCCTCTGTGCGTGGGTGTCCATTCCGTTGGTCGTCCCAATCACGCTGCAGCTGTTTGGCGTATTTTGCTGTTTGGAGCTGCTGGGCGGACGAAACGGAACGCTTGCAATCGTGGTGTACCTTGCGTTGGGCGCGGTGGGGCTGCCGGTGTTTGCCGGGTTTCGCGGCGGATTCGACGTCTTGGTGGGCGTCACAGGCGGCTATCTTTGGAGCATGCCGATCATCGGGCTTCTGTATTGGCTGGGAACGGCGCTGGGCGGCACGCGCACGCCGCTGCGGGCAGCGCTGCTGGCGGCGGGACTGCTGCTGTGCTACGCGATTGGAACGGCATGGTTTGTGTATGTGCAAAACGCCCGTCACGTTGCCGTCGGCGTCTGGTCGGCGCTGTGCAGCTGCGTGCTGCCGTTTGTGCTGTTTGACGTGGTCAAGCTGGTGGGCGCGATGGCGGTTGCCAAGCGGGTCAAGCCGCACATCGGCTTGTAAGGGAAGCGACACGAAAAGGGCTGACCCCGCGCAAGTTTTGCGAGATTTTTCAAAAAAGCGGTTGACAGAATTCGATTCGCACCGTATAATAATTTTTGTTCGCGGTAGTGCTGGAATTGGCAGACAGGCACGTTTGAGGGGCGTGTGCGCAAGCGTATGGGTTCAAGTCCCATCTACCGCACCATACAACAAGAACCACCCATCGGGGTGGTTTTGTTGTATGGATTGCAGAGAAAGGGACTTGAAGACGCGTCGGATGCGCAGCATCCGAAAAAGCGCCACAGTGCGGCGCTTTTAGCGGACGGTTTTGCGCGGAAAGCCGATTGCGCAGCATGGAATGCAAGCAATCGCGCTTGAACCGCAGCAAAAAAGTCCCATCTACCGCACCATACAACAAGAACCACCCATC
>CAYRQM010000025.1:0-26357 GCA_964426415.1 uncultured Christensenella sp. | reverse complement strand
AGGTCAACGGTCGCTATCTTCTCCTGAAAACCCTTTCCGCCGTTCCCGACGCCTTATGCTCCTAATTCACCCGGAACAACTTGACACGGTCCGGCGTGCGTTTTTCGTTGACAATTGGGCAGCATAAGAGTAAAATATTTCTGTCAAGGGAGCGATCCCAATTCATTTTTGAGAGGTGACAACGATGGACGCAGGCAGTAGTTCTGCACCGACCGGCCCGCTTATAGGCAGCGTGTCGTGCGTGCGTTCTCGTTGTGCGCACCGCGGCAGATAGTCAAAGTGGGTCTTCTTCAAAGCGAAAATAGGAGGAAGACACATTGTCAAATTTGGTATCAGCAATCAACACTCTGGTAGAATCCAAGAGATATAAAACGCTGCGCGACATCCTCAGCACGATGAACGCGGCGGACATTGCCGCGCTGTTCGGAGATCTACAGCAAGAAATCCTGCCGCGCCTATTTCGGCTGCTCCCCAAGGAGCTGGCGGCGGAAACCTTCGTCGAGATGGAGTCCGACGCGCAGGAGCTGCTCATCAAGGGCTTTTCCGACAACGAGCTGAAAGAGGTCATCGACGAGCTGTACATCGACGACGCGGTAGACTTGGTCGAAGAAATGCCTGCCAACGTGGTCAAGCGGATTCTCAAGCAAGCCGATCCCGACACGCGCAAGCTCATCAACGAGCTGCTGCAATATCCGGACGACTGCGCGGGCAGCATCATGACCACCGAATTCGTAGAGCTGCGCCCCAATTTGACGGTGGAGGACGCCATCAAGACGATTCGCCGCACGGGCGTCGACAAAGAAACCATCAACGTCTGCTACGTCACCCGCGCCGACCGCACGCTGTACGGCTATGTGACCATTCGCAAGCTCATTTTGGCGCAGCCCGACGTCACCATCGGCGAGCTTGCCGAGCAAAACGTCCTGTCCTGCACCACGCTGGACGACCAAGAATCCGTGGCGCAGTCCCTTTCCAAGTACGACCTGATTGCGCTGCCCGTGGTGGACGGCGAAAACCGTTTGGTGGGCATCGTCACCGTAGACGACGCCATTGACGTCTTGCAGGAGGAGGCGACGGAGGACATCGAAAAGATGGCTGCCATCACGCCGTCCGACAAGCCGTACCTCAAGACGGGCACGTTCGCGCTGTTTTGGCACCGCATTCCGTGGCTTGCCATTTTGATGGTGGCGGCGACGTTTACCGAGCTGATCATCAAGCATTACGAAGACCAACTGGATGTGCGGTTTGGGCCCATCGTGGGCGCAATGCTGCTGGCGTGCATTCCCATGCTGATGGGCACGGGCGGCAATTCGGGCAGCCAAGCGTCTGTCACCATCATCCGCGGGCTGTCCTTGGGCGAGATTACGTTCCGCGACGTGTTCCATGTCCTTTGGAAAGAGATTCGCGTCGCGCTGCTGTGTGGCGTGGCGCTGGCGGTGCTGAATTTCGGCAAAATGCTTCTCGTCAACGTGCTGGTCTATCAATACGCGGGCGCGGAATACACCGCCTACCTGTTCAGCGGCATCGCCATCAGCTTGGCAATCGTCTGCACCGTGTTCGTGGCAAAGCTCATTGGCTGTTCGCTGCCGATTCTTGCCAAGAAGATTGGCTTCGACCCTGCCGTCATGGCAGGCCCGCTCATCACCACGCTGGTGGATGTGACGTCGCTGCTGCTGCTGTTTGGGCTGGCATCGCTCATTGCAGCGCCGCTGCTGTAAGATTTCGGCGAAAGTGCTTGACAGGGCTTTCCCCGTTTCGGTATAATATAACAGAAGAAATATTGCAACGATAGAGGCGCGACGGATCGGGTACCCATAAAATGGCAAGCAGGGGCGCTGCAAGGTTTAGGGGAAATGGGTCTGTCGCCGAAAGTGCGCGAACGCACCGTCGCGTGACTTGGGCGCTCGACCTCAGCGGTCGGCGACTGTCGTCCTTTGGATGAAGCGCTATTGGCTCTTTGGGTCAATGGCGTTCTTTCTTTTGGGACGCCCGACTTGCTGCCTTGGGGCAGCCACTACATGATTGGAGGAAGACACAATGCAATCTTTGATCCGCGTGCGCATGAGCGCGCACGATGCGCACTACGGCGGCAATTTGGTGGACGGCGCACGGATGCTGCAGCTGTTTGGCGACGTGGCAACCGAGCTGCTCATTCGCCACGACGGCGACGAAGGGCTGTTCAAGGCGTACGACATGGTCGAATTTTTGGCGCCCGTCTATGCGGGCGACTTCATCGAAGCGGTGGGCGAGATCGTCGCCGTGGGCAATTCGTCCCGCAAAATGACGTTCGAGGCGCGCAAGGTCATCGTGCCGCGTCCCGACGTGAACGATTCCGCCTGCGATGTGCTGGAAACGCCCATCGTGGTTTGCCGCGCCTCCGGCACCTGTGTCGTGCCCAAGGCAAAGCAGCGGGGGAACAACTAATGGAAAAGCTCATCATCACCGCCGCCATCTGCGGCGCCGAGGTCACCAAGGCGCAAAATCCCGCCGTCCCCTACACGGTGGAGGAGATTGTGCGCGAAGCCACGCTTGCCCACGCAGCAGGCGCCGCCATCATCCATCTGCACGTTCGTTGGGACGACGGCACGCCGACGCAGGATCGGGAACGGTTTCGCGTCTGCATGGACGCCATCCACGCGGCGTGTCCCGACGTGATTGTGCTGCCCTCCACGGGCGGCGCGGTGGGCATGACGGCGGAGGAACGCTTGCAGCCCACGGAGCTTTGTCCCGAAATTGCCACGCTGGACTGCGGCACCTGCAACTTTGGCGACGACACCTTCGAAAACTCCATTCCCATGCTGCGCATCTTTGGCAAGCGCTTCCAAGAAAACCACATCAAGCCCGAATTCGAGTGCTTTGAGCGCGGCCATGTGGACACAGCGCTGCGGCTTGCCGCCAAGGGCGAAGTGCCAAACGAGCATCTGCATTTCAATTTTGCGCTGGGCGTACCCGGCTGCACGCCCGGCACCATTCCCGATCTCGTCTGGCTTGCGTCAAGCATCCCCATGGACGCCACTTGGACGGTCACGGGCATCGGCAAAAGCGAATTCCCGCTTGCCGCCGCCGCCATCGCCATGGGCGGCCATGTGCGCGTCGGGTTCGAGGACAATCTTTACCTGTCGCGGGGCGTCAAGGCAAAGAGCAACGCCGCGCTGGTCGAAAAGGTCGTGCGGCTTGCCGCCGAGCTGGGACGCGAAATCGCCTCCTCCCAAGAGGCGCGCACCATCCTGCATCTTGCGCCGCGCAAGGCGTAACCACCCACAAATTTTAGCATAACATAAAGGAGCAAACACACCATGACCCAACTGAAAGGCAACAAATACGGCACCCATCGCGTCATCGAGCCGAAGGGCGTTCTCACCCAAGCGGCGTATCGCATTGACAACGATATGACCAAGCGGTACAGCAACGAAATCATCTGCGACGTCATCTCCCTCAACATCGACTCCGCCTCCTTCACCCAAATCGAAGATGCGTGCGGCGGCGACGAGCAAAAGATTGGCGACATGATTCTTGGCATCGTGGCAGAGCGCGGCAAGCAGCAGAATCCCGTGACGGGCAGCGGCGGCATGTTCATCGGCAAGGTCGCCTACATCGGCGACGATCTTTTGAACACCTGCGGGCTGAAGGTGGGCGACAAGATTGCATCGCTGGTTTCGCTGTCGCTGACGCCGCTCAAGATTGACCGCATCAAGGCAATCCACAAGGACATCGACCGCGTGGACATCGAGGGGCAGGCGGTGCTGTTTGAAAGCGCCATCTATGCCAAGCTGCCCGACGACATGAGCGAAGCGCTGGCGCTGGCGGCGCTGGACGTCGCGGGTGCGCCCGCACAAGCGCGCAAGCTCCCCAAGGAAGGCGATTCCGTGCTGATTTTGGGCGCCAACGGCAAAAGCGGCGTGCTTTGCGGCTACGAAGCCATGAAGAAGGTCGGCAAGAACGGCTTGGTCGTGGGCGTCGTCCGCAACCCGAAGCAAGTGCCGGCGCTGATGGAGCTTGGGGTCTACCACAAGGTCATCGTCGCAGACTGCACCAAGCCCGTCGAGGTGCTGGAAAAGGCATTGGAAGCCAACAACGGCAAGGAATACGACCTGTCCATCTGCTGTGTCAACATCGAAAGCTGCGAGATGAGCGCGATCCTGCCCGTCCGCGACGACGGCACGGTGTACTTCTTCTCCATGGCGACGAGCTTTACCAAGGCGGCGCTGGGCGCGGAAGGATGCGGCAAGGACGTCAACATGATTATCGGCAACGGCTACACCAAGAACCACGCCGAAATCACCCTGAATGTACTGCGCGAGAGCGAAAAGCTGCGCAAGCTGTTTGACGAAAAATACGTATAAGCATTCCAACGAAAGGAAGCATCATGAACGAAAGCAGACGCAAGGCACTGTTTCCCAACGTACCCGACGCGCAATGGAACGACTGGCATTGGCAGGTCGAACACCGCATCGAGACGTTGGAACAGCTCAAAACGTATCTGGCGCTGACGCCCGAGGAAGAGGACGGCGTCAAGGCGTGCTTGGGCACGCTGCGCATGGCGATCACGCCGTACTATCTGTCGCTGATCGACCCCGACGATCCGTTCGACCCGATTCGGATGCAGGCGGTACCCACCGAGGCAGAGCTGCATCGCGCCGACGCCGATCTTTTGGACCCGCTGCATGAGGACACCGATTCTCCCGTGCCGGGGCTGACCCATCGGTATCCCGACCGCGTGCTGCTGCTTGTGACCGATCGCTGCGCCATGTATTGCAGGCATTGCACCCGTCGCCGCTTCGCGGGGCAGAACGACTGTTCTTTGCCCATGGAACGGATTGACCGCTGCATCGACTATGTGCGCAGCCACCAAGAGGTGCGCGACGTGCTGCTGTCGGGCGGCGACGCGCTGATGTTAGAGGACGATGCGCTGCGCTACATCTTAACTGCGCTGCGCGCCATTCCCCATGTGGAAATCATCCGCATCGGCAGCCGCACCCCCGTGGTCTGCCCACAGCGCATCACACCGGCGCTGTGCGCCATGCTGCGCGAATTCCATCCGCTTTGGCTGAACACCCATTTCAATCATCCCAACGAGGTGACGGCAGAGTCCAAGCAAGCCTGCGCCATGCTCGCGGATGTGGGCATCCCGCTTGGCAACCAATCCGTGCTGCTGGCGGGCGTGAACGACTGCGTCCATGTGCAAAAGCAGCTTGTCCACGCGCTGGTCATGATGCGGGTACGGCCGTACTACATCTACCAATGCGATCTTTCTATGGGGCTGGAGCATTTCCGCACGCCCGTGTCCAAGGGCATCGAAATCATCGAGGCGCTGCGGGGACACACCAGCGGCTATGCCGTGCCCACCTTTGTGGTGGACGCGCCGGGCGGCGGCGGCAAAATCCCCGTCATGCCGCAATACCTCATTTCCGAATCGCCGTCGCGGGTCGTGCTGCGCAACTTCGAAGGCGTCATCACCACCTATACCCAGCCCACCGCGTATCGGGAAACGTGTCATTGCCCCGTTTGCACCGCTGCGCGCAAGAAGGAGCTGATTGGCGTCGCCAATCTGGAACAAGGCAATCGCATGTCGCTGGAGCCCGCCGACTTGGCGCGCAACACGCGGCACGAGCAGGAGTAACCATGGAAGCAAAGCTGCATCTCAATTTGGAGAAGGTCGATCGCGCCCGCAACGCGGCGCGTCATGTGGCGCTGGACACCCAAGCGTTCATCGATCGGCACACCACCGTTACGGTGGAGCGCACCGTCTGTCGCCTGCTTGGGATTGACGGCGTCAATGCCGTCGGCGTTCCGCTGCCCAACGTGGTGGTCGATTCCTTGCTGGACGCAGGACTGCTGGCGGACGGCGCGGCGTATTGGCTGGGCAACGCGATGGCAGAAACGGGCAAGACGCCACAGGCGCTGGCGGAGGAAATCGACAGCGGCACGCTGCGCCTTTGGACGGTGGCGCCCCATACCGAAGCCGAGATTCGCGGCGCAGTCTTTCCCGTGGCGGAGGCGTCCTGCGCCCGCATTCGCGCAAACGTCGCCAAGCGGGACGCATTTTTACAAGCGTATGGCGATAAGACGGGCCCCTACCTGTACGTCATCGTGGCGACGGGCAACATTTTCGAGGACATCACCCAAGCCAAGGCGGCGGCGCGGCAAGGCGCCGACATCATCGCCGTCATTCGCACCACGGGACAAAGCCTGTTGGACTATGTGCCCTTTGGCGCCACCACGGAGGGCTTTGGCGGCACCTATGCCACGCAGGAGAATTTCCGCCTGATGCGCGCCGCACTGGACGAAGTGGGCGAGGAGCTGCACCGCTACATTCGGCTGTGCAACTACTGCAGCGGGCTGTGTATGCCCGAAATCGCCGCAATGGGCGCGCTGGAACGCTTGGACGTCATGCTCAACGACGCGCTGTACGGCATCCTGTTCCGCGACATCAATATGCAGCGCACCATCGTCGATCAATATTTTTCCCGCGTCATCAACGGTTACGCGGGCGTCATCATCAACACGGGCGAGGACAACTATCTCACCACGGCGGACGCGGTGGAGGAAGCCCATACCGTGCTGGCGTCGCAGTTTCTCAACGAGCAGTTCGCGCTGTGCGCAGGGCTGCCCGAACAGCAGCAGGGGCTTGGCCACGCGTTTGAGATCGACCCGAACGTCGAAAACGGGTTTTTGTACGAGCTGGCACAGGCAGAGATGGCACGCGAAATCTTCCCCAATGCGCCGCTCAAGTATATGCCACCCACCAAGTTTATGACGGGCAACATCTTCCGCGGGCAGGTGCAGGACGCGCTGTTCAATATGGTGACGATCATGACGCATCAAAAGCTGCATCTCTTGGGCATGCTGACCGAGGCAATCCATACGCCGTTCATGTCGGATCGCGCACTTGCCATCGAGAACGCCCAATACATCTTCCGCACCATGCAGGATTTGGGCGACGACATCACCTTCCGCGAGGGCGGCATCATGGACACCCGTGCCAACGAGGTGCTGGACAAGGCTGCCGCGCTGCTGGAGCAAATCGAGCGGGACGGGCTGTTTTCCACCTTGGAGCAAGGCACCTTTGCAGACATCAAGCGTCCCCGCGACGGCGGCAAGGGGCTTAATGGCGTTACGCAAAAGGCAGAACGCTATTTCAATCCCTTCATCACTTGCATGAGAGGAGGAACAAACGCATGAGCAACGGCTTATACGATACGGGCGACCGTTCCTTCGACCAAACGCTGGATCCTTCCAAGCTCAAAGCCTATGGCGACACGATGAACGACGGCAAGGTGCAGCTTTCCTTTACGCTGCCCGTGCACGACGACGAAAGAGGCATGGAGGCGGCGCGGGTCTTGGCGCGCAAGATGGGCATTGCCGAGCCGAACGTGGCGTACAACCAACGGCTGGACGATGCGTTCACGTTCTATGTAGTCTACGGCTCCTGCACCCATACGGTGGATTACGCCAACATTCGGGTGCAGACGGTGCAAAACGATGTGATGAGCATGGAGGAAATCAATGCGTTCATTCGTGCGCACTTTGGCCGCAAGATTGTGATGGTGGGCGCATCCACCGGCACGGACGCCCACACCGTGGGCATCGATGCCATCATGAACCGCAAGGGCTTCGCAGGGCATTACGGGCTGGAGCGCTACGAGATGATCGACGCGTACAATCTGGGCGCGCAGGTGCGCAACGCCGACTTCATCCAAAAGGCGGTGGAGTTAAACGCCGACGTGCTGCTGGTGTCGCAAACGGTCACGCAAAAGGACATTCACATTCAAAACCTGACCGAGCTGGTCGAGCTTTTAGAGGCAGAGGGTCTGCGCAGCCGCTTCGTACTGATTTGCGGCGGTGCGCGCATCACCCACGAGCTTGCCAAGGAATTGGGCTATGACGCGGGGTTTGGCCCCAAGAAATACGCAGAGGACACCGCTTCGTTTGCCGTCACCGAGATGGTTCGACGCGGCATAAAATAAGGAGGTTCCCTATGGACAAAATCATTTTGGCAGGCGCGTGCAGAACCGCCATCGGCTCTATGGGCGGCACGCTTTCCGGCGTTCCCACGGCAGAGCTGGGCGCGGCGGTCATTCGTGCGGCAATCGAACGGGCAGGCATTGCGCCAAGCGACGTCGATCAGGTCATGCTGGGCTGCGTGCTGCAGGCAGGACTGGGGCAGAACGTGGCGCGGCAGGCGTCCATCGGCGCAGGGCTGCCCATCGAAACGCCCGCCGTCACCATCAATGTGGTGTGCGGTTCGGGGCTGCACAGCGTCAATCTGGCGGCACGGCTCATCCAATGCGGAGAAGCGGACGTGGTCGTGGCGGGCGGCGCCGAAAATATGTCGGCAGCGCCCTATGTGCAAAGCGGCGCACGGTTCGGCTATCGCATGGGCAACGCCACGCTGGTCGATTCCATGGTCAACGACGCGCTGACCGACGCGTTCGGGCAGTACCACATGGGCATCACGGCAGAAAACATCGCAGCGCGGTGGGGGCTTACCCGCGCCGAGCTGGACGCGTTTTCGGTGCATAGCCAAAACAAGGCGGAGGCGGCGATCAAGGCGGGTAAGTTTTGCGACGAGATCGTCCCCATCACCGTGCGCAAAAAGAAAGAAACCATCGTGTTCGACACCGACGAGAATCCGCGGTTCGGTTCTACGGTGGAAGGCATTGCACGGCTGCGTCCCGCGTTCTTGGCGGACGGCGTGGTGACGGCAGCCAATTCCTCCGCCATCAACGACGCGGCGGCGGCGGTCGTGGTGCTGCGCGAGAGCACGGCAAAGCGGCTTGGCGTCAAGCCGATGGCGACTTGGATCGACGGTACCATCGCGGGCGTCGACCCTGCCATCATGGGCATCGGGCCCGTGGCGTCCACCAAAAAGCTCTTTACTCGCAACAATTTGACCGTTGCCGATTTCGATTTATACGAAGCGAACGAAGCGTTTGCCGCGCAGTCTTTGGCGGTGGCGCGTGAATTGCAGCTGGATCCCGAAAAGCTCAACGTCAGCGGCGGCGCCATTGCGTTGGGGCATCCGGTGGGTGCATCGGGCTGTCGCATCTTGGTCACGCTGCTGCACGAAATGCAAAAGCGGGACGCAAAACGCGGGCTTGCCACGCTGTGCATCGGCGGCGGCATGGGCTGTTCCACCATCGTGGAGCGAGAATAACGCAAAAGGAGAAGGGGAATGGGAACGGTACGATATGCGGTCAGCGACGCCATCGGCGTCATCACCATCGATCGGCAGGAGGCGCTGAACGCGCTCAATCGCCAAGTCCTCAACGAGCTGGACGCGGTGCTGAGCCGTGTGGATTTTGACGCCGTGCGGGTGTTGATTGTGACGGGCGCAGGCGAGAAGGCATTTGTGGCAGGCGCGGACATCGCCCAAATGAAAGAGATGTCCAAGGCGCAGGCGGCACGGTTTGGCGAGCGCGGCAACGAGGTCTTTCGCCGCATCGAGCTGCTGCCGATTCCGGTGATTGCCGCCGTCAACGGCTTCGCGCTGGGCGGCGGATGCGAGCTTGCCATGTGCTGCGATTTTTGCGTTTGCAGCGACAATGCCGTATTCGGGCAGCCCGAAACGGGGATTGGCATCATTCCGGGCTTTGGCGGCACGCAGCGGCTGGCACGGTTGGTTGGCTCCAGCCGCGCAAAGGAGCTGATTTATGCCGCAACGACCATCACGGCGGCGGAAGCGGAACGGATGGGGCTTGTGAACCATGTGTTCCCGCAGGCGGAGCTGATGACAGAGGCGCTTAAGCTCGCCCGGCGCATCGCCGCCAACGCACCCATCGCCGTGCGCAACGCGAAGCGCGCCATCAACGAGGGCTACGATTCGCCGCTGGATTATGCGATTCAGGTGGAAGGGCAGGCGTTTGGCGACTGCTTCGAAACCCACGACCAGCGCGAGGGCATGACGGCGTTTTTGGAGCGCCGCAAGGACAAGCAGTTTATCAATCGATAGGAGGCAATACCATGCAAGTAGGCGTCATTGGCGCAGGCACCATGGGCGCGGGCATCGCCCAAGCCTTTGCAAAGCAAGAGGGGTTCACCGTCTGTTTGTGCGACATCAACGAAGAGCTTGCCGCACGGGGCAAGGCACGCATCGCCCAAGGGCTGCAAAAGCGCGTCGCACGTGAGAAAATGACCGCAGCGGAGGCGGACGCCATCCTTGCCCGCATCGAAACGGGCGTGCGCGACATTTGCGCCGACTGCGATTTGATTGTAGAGGCAGCCATCGAAAACCTTGCCGTCAAGCAAGCGACCTTTGCGGCGCTGGACGCGCTGACGAAGCCCGCCTGCCTGTTTGCCACCAACACCTCGTCCCTTTCCGTCACCGAGATCGGGAAGGGCTTAAAGCGCCCCTTGGTGGGGATGCACTTTTTCAATCCCGCACCGGTGATGCAGCTGGTGGAAATCGTTGCGGGCGCACAAACGCCTGCCGAAACGGTTGACAAAGCCGTTGCCATCGCCCAACAGATTGGCAAAACGCCCGTGCGCGTGCAGGATCGGGCGGGGTTCGTGGTCAATCGCGTGCTGATTCCCATGATCAACGAAGCCATCGGCGTCTATGCGGACGGCGTCGCAAGCGCGAAGGACATCGACACCGCCATGCAGCTTGGCGCGAACTTCCCCATGGGGCCGCTCGCACTGGGCGATCTGATTGGGCTGGATGTGGTGCTTGCCATCATGCAGGTGTTGGAAGCCCAATTCCACGACGCCAAATACGCCCCGCATCCGCTGCTCTGTACGATGGTGCAGGCGGGGGAGCTGGGCAAGAAATCCGGCAAGGGCTTTTATACGTACTGAAAAAGAAAGCACGCAACTCCGCATATGCACGGGGCTGCGTGCTTTTTGGTGCGCAAATATCCTACAACGCCTTCCCGCGCCGTGATCTCGCGTGCAGCTTACCCGCGAGATCCTTCGGCTTTGCCTCAGGATGACAAGGGGAATGAAGAAATGAAGAAATGAAGAAATGAAGGAATTATGGGTATGACGGCGCTGCCGTCATTTTGATTTTCAGAGCGTCCACGCAAGACCCGTCGCGCCCCCGTTGTCATTCTGACGAAGCGATAGCGAGGAAGAATCTCCCGCTTACACGCCAGACCCTTCCTCAAAGCGCAAAACAACAGGGGGCACGATTGCGTCCCTTTCAAAAAACGTATCCGCGTGCCTACGGCATTTCGCTTTCGGGCGCAGGCGTCAGATTGAGGCGGCTCTTCCACATGCCGGTCTCGATGGAAACCTTCCAGCAGGAGACGGGCTGGGCAGGCGAGAGCGTGATCATGGTGGGCGTTTCGGTGCGGGTGGGCTGTCCCTTTGCACGCAGATGCAGCTGGTATGTGCCGTAGGGCAGCGGGAAGGCAAGCGATTCACGGTTGCCGATGTAGCCGATGGGCTGCTCGTTGATGTACACGCCGAACGCGGCGGCGGAGCCCATGAAATTGCCCATGCGGTACAGGCGCAAAAGTCCGCACGGTTGGGGAACGGTGAAGGAAGTCTTGCAGTCACGACAGGTGAGGGTGTTCAGCACGTTCGTTTGCACGATTGCACCGCACTTGGGGCATTTGGTACGGAAGTTCATAACAGCATTCCTTTCTTTCGGCGTATCGCCGTTTAATTTTTGGTTGTCGGGCGTGCGCAGATCGGGCCCCGGATCGCCCAGATACCAATGCTTGCGGCACAGTCCGATGTACTTGTCGTTGGCGCCCAGCACGACCTGTTCGCCCACCTTGGTGATGCTGCCCTTGCCGTCCAAACGGCCGTTGTGGGTGGCTTTCCTGCCGCACCAACAGATGGTTTTGACTTCTTCTATGGCGTCGGCACGCGCCAAAAGCCAATAGCTGCCCTCGAAGAAATTGCCTTGAAAATCGGTTTTCAGCCCGTAGCAAATGACGGGCGTGTCGTAGTCGTCTACGATTTTGATGAGCTGTTCGACCTGATCCTTGCGCAAAAACTGCGCCTCGTCCACGATCAGGCAGTCGTAGGCGTGTTGGGCGACCAGCTCCATATCCAGATCGTCCATCACGATGCATTCGTCCTCCAGCCCGCAGCGCGACCAAATGCGGTGTGTGCCGTCGCGGGTGTCCACAGAGGGCTTGAGCAGAATGGCGTTTTTGCCGCGCTCCCAATAGTTGTACTTGACCATGATGGCGTTTGCCGTCTTGCTGGAACCCATCGCGCCGTAACGAAAGTATAGCTTTGCCATAGAAGTACCCCCTTGTTGCAGTATCCACATTATATCATAGTCCCCCTGGATTGTCAAAAATTTTGCAAAAATCAAATTCGGGGATTGACGAAATCGAAGTTGGCGCGTATAATAGCAAGCGTGTCGAACGGCATAGATGTTGCTTTAGAGGGGAGGGAGAAAAGATGGAAATCCGAGTTGGCGAAAACGAATCCCTGGAGAATGCACTCAAAAGATGGAAAAGAAAGTGCGCCCGCAGTGGCGTCTTGGCAGAAGTTCGCAGACGTGAGCATTACGAAAAGCCGAGCGTGAAGCGCAAGAAGAAGGCAGAAGCCGCCAGAAAGCGCAAGTATTAATCAAAATGAGGGGAGCACACGCTTCCCTTTTTTCTTTTATTGAAAGGAGCCAATCATGGAACAGACCGAAGCTGAATTTTTGCGCACCTACGACGCGAGCCGCTATCCGCGCCCGTCGGTTACGACGGATACGGCGCTGTTCGCCTACCGCGGCAACGCGCTTGTGCTGCTGCTGGTGCGGCGGGGCGGTCACCCGTGCCGCGGGATGTGGGCGCTGCCGGGCGGATTCTTGAACATGGACGAAACCATCGCCGCCTGCGCGACACGCGAGCTTTGCGAAGAAACGCACCGCACGGGGCTGACGCTTTGTCCCGTGGGCGTGTTCGACGCGGCGGGACGCGACCCAAGGGGCAGGACGATCTCGCACCTGTTTTGGACAATCACGGACACGACGGCAGGCGTTTGCGCCGACGACGACGCGGCGGATGCGCGCTGGTTTTCCGTGCGGCGCACGCAAGACGGCGAACGGTTCACCCTTTCGCTCGCAGCGGGCGACGTCACGCTTTCTGCCACGCTTTGCGGCAGCCGCGACGTGTGCGGCACGATGCACTATTCCATTTTGCAAAGCGACGGGCTTGCGTTCGACCATGCGGCGCTGCTTGCATCCGCGCTGGACGCCCTGACATCGCATCAAAACATTTTGGATGCGCTATGCCCCAACGCATCGCGTGCGACGCGCTTTTCCATGGCGCGCACCATCGCCGCCGTATAAAACAAAAAAACATCCTCCGCACATCTTTGCGGAGGATGTTTTGCATTAGGATTGTTCGAGCAGGCAGCCGTCTTGGATGCGCAGCGTGCGGGTGGCGATTTTGAGCACGCCGGGTCGGTGGCTGATGAGCAGGCACGTTTTGCCGCAGTTGCGGATGTTTTCGAGCATCGCAAGCTCGGTCGGCTCGTCCAAGGCGGACGTCGCCTCGTCCAGCAGCAGAATGGGCGCGTCGGTCAGCAGCGCGCGCGCTACGGCAAGCCGCTGCGCCTGCCCTTCCGAAATGCCGTTGCCGTTTTCGGTCAAGCGGGTTTCAAGCCCGTCGGGCAGCGCCGCCACAAACGATGCGGCACAGGCGACGGTCAGCGCGTCGGCAATTTGCGCGTCGGTGTAGCCCGTGGCAAACAGGCACACGTTCTCGCGGATCGTGCCCGAAAACAGCAGATTGCCCTGCGGCACATAGGCGAACGCCGAACGCGTGTCCGCGCCGATGGGGTACGATGCGCCCGACGCCGTTTCCAGCGTGATCGTGCCGGACTGCGGGAAGTACAGCGCCAACAAAAGCTTCATGAGCGTGGTTTTGCCGATGCCGGATCGGCCTGCCAACAGCAGCAAGTCGCCCCGTTCGATGGACAAATCGATGTGGCGCAACACCTCTGCATCGTCGGTGTAGGAGAAATTGACGTCGGAAAAGACCACGCGGGTGAACGTGCTTGCCGTCTTTTTCGGCAGCAATTCGCCCGTGCGCGGTTCATCGGGCAGCAATTCCAGCTCGTGAAGCCGTTCGACGGAAACCATGATGGTGTAATAGCGCGGGATAATATCGGTCACGCTCGCCAAGGGGCCGCGAATCTGGCTGACCAACTGCAAAATTGCGGTGAGCGAGCCATAGGTAAACCCGCTTACAAAGACGATGGCGAACCCGCCCCAGCCCAGCGCCGCGATGTACGCCGCCGAGAAGGCAAAGGACAGCAGCACCGACGCCACCGCCGTGAAGCGGGAATGGCGAATGGTGGCGCGGATGGAGTCGGACTGGCGCTTGCCCAAAAGATCGTCGAAGGTCGCCGCCGCCGAAAACGCTTTGATGACGGGGCTGCCCAACAGCGATTCCTGCATATGCGAGCGCACGCGGCCCTCGTTTTCGCGCACGGCGCGCTGCAGCCGCTTGAGCCGCCCGCGGAACAGCAGGACGCCGCAGCCCACGACCAGCCCGCAGCCGAGCGAAATGAGCAGCACGTCCCGCGCCATGGTGAACAGGATGATTGCCGCGCCAAAGATTTGGACGAACATGCTGACCACGCTTGGGATCATTTCGGTGGCGGCGCCCGAAACGGTGTCGACGTCGGCGGTGAGCCGATTCATTTGTTCGCCCGTATGGAAGCGCAGCGTTTCGCTGTATCGCTTGGTCGAAAGTGCGAACATCAGCCGCCGCTGGATGCGCGCATTCAGCTTGCAGACATTGATGCTGCGCAGCCGACTCTCGACAAAGCGCACCAAAAGCTGCGCCAAGATGACGCCCAGCAAAATGAGAACTTGCAGCACAAGCGGCTGCACCAGCGCCCAAAATTGGGGCTGATTTGCCCACAATTCGGAGAACGAAAGCCCCAAGCCGCGGTACGACGTGTTGCACGCGGTGGCGGCGTTGACCAAGTCCCGCATGATATAGGCGGTGGACAGCGAAAGCACCACGCGCACGCACCGCAAAATGGTGATGAGCGTAATCCACCAAGCGCTGCCGTGCAGCAGCGAAAACAGATAGGTGAGCGATTTGGGTGTGCGTTGTTTTTTGCTCATAGCTTTTGAGAGGAGGCGGGACGAAGCCGCCGTTTCAGCGCCGCAAACGCGCGCTTGGGCGTCATGCCGCGATAGTGCAGCCAAAATCGCCGAAGCGGCAGCCGCCGCACATAGCGTTTGACCCAAGGTTCTTCGACGGAGACGACCTTGCCGTCGCGTTCAAAGGTGGTCAGCACCGCCACCACCTGCGCGTGCAGAATGGGGGATTCGATGTCGTACTGGTTGTCGCCGCACAGCCGATAGCTGCCGTCTGAATTGACGCCCACCACCCGATGCAGCACATACTGCCCGCTTTTGCGCCGATACAGCGGCACGTCGCCTGCCTTCAGCACGGGCGGCGGCGAAACGAGCGTCACAACGGAGTCGTGCAGCAACGGCAGCATACTTTTGCCGTATGCCACAAACTGCACCGCCTTGCCCGCGTGGAGTTGCTCCTGCATCAGCGGCATGAGCGCGCTCAAATCGATTTCATGCGTCTGTTCCATCGTCCAATAGCTTTGCGTCCGCAAGCCGCTGCAAAAAGGCATGTACGTCGCGCCGCGCCGTGTCGTCGTCTACGTCGAACGCTTGGCACAACGCCTCCGTCAGGGAATCCGCCGTTTGCGGCGCATCCAAAAGCGACCACAAAAAGGCGCCCGTTTCGTTGAACGTGAACATCGCGTTGAACTGCGCCGCCGCTTCGTTGACGGGAACCACAACGTACAGCGCCGCCACCTGCTGCATGACAAAATCTGACTTGTGCCGCATACGCCCTCCAGCTACCCTTCAGTATACCGCATCCGCGCCCCCATTGCAATCTTTTTCCCAACCCCACCCGTTTCAAAATTCCGCAAATTCTCCGCATTTTCGCGCTTGACAAACGGTGACTATGTGTATTAGTATGGATAGTACAGAAAGGGCGGTGAAAGCATGCAAATCAACAAGCAATCGCAGACGCCGATTTACGAGCAGTTTATCGAGCAGATGGAAACGGGAATCCTGTTAGGCACGCTGCCCGTCGGGGAGCCGCTGCCGTCCGTACGGGCGCTGGCGTCGTCGCTGGGGGTCAATCCGAACACGCTGCAAAAGGCGTATGCCGAGATGGAGCGCCGCGGGCTGTGCTACACGGTTCCGGGCACGGGACGGATGCTGACGGAAGACGCCAAGGCACGCGTGCAGCAGGGACGCAGAGGGCGGCTTGCTGAGGCGGAGCAGCTCTTTCGGACGCTGAAGGAATGCGGCGTCACGGAAACGGAGTTGCTGGCTTCGGTACATCGCATTTACGAAGGGAGGGAACAAGCATGATCCAAGCAAACGCATTGTACAAGGGATTCGGCAAGAAAAACGCCATCGAAAATTTGAGCTGCAACATTCCATCGGGCTGCATTTACGGGCTGGTGGGCGCCAACGGCGCGGGCAAGTCCACGCTGCTGCGGCTGATTGCGGGCGTGTATGCACCGACGTCGGGCAGCATTTTGGTCGATGGGCAGGCGCCGTACAATTCGCCCCAAGCGCGGGGCATGGTATCGTTCGTGCCGGACGAATCCTTCTTCCTGCCGCAGAGCGATCTCAAGCGGATGGCGGCGATGGTTGCGGCGGGCAATCCACGCTTCGACGACGCGTATTTTCGGTCGCTGCTCGATCGGTTTCGTCTGCCGTATCGGCAAAATCTGAACACGTTTTCCAAGGGGATGCGGCGACAGGGCGCGATTCTGTTGGCGCTGGCGACGCGTCCCACCTACCTGCTTTTGGACGAAACGTTCGACGGGCTCGACCCCATCGTGCGCAATCTGGTCAAGACAATTCTGTACGAAACGATGGAGGACAATCACACCACCTGCGTGCTGACGAGCCATTCGCTGCGCGAGTTGGAGGACACCTGCGATCAGCTGGCGCTGCTGTACAAGGGCGGCGTGGTGTTCGAGAGCGACGTACAAAATCTCAAAACCGGCATGTTCAAGGTGCAGATTGCCTTTGACGCACCGTTCGACCGCACCAAGTTTGCGGCGTTTGCACCCAAGGAGTACAGCCAACAGGGGCGCGTTGCCACCTTCCTGCTGCGGGGCGACCGCGACGCGGCGAAGGAGCAGCTTGCGGCGATGAACCCGCTCCTGTTGGAGATTCTGCCGCTGTCCTTGGAAGAGGTGTTCGTCCATGAGATGAGCGCGCTTGGCTATGCGTTTGAAGTGGGAGAGGAGGCGCAGGCAAAATGAAGCAAGTTCGTACCCGTTCCAAAGCTGCATCGTTCTATCGGGAGCAGCTGCGGCAGTTGGCGCTGCCCATGGGCATTTTGCTGTTTGTCTTTCTTGCCGTGACACTGCTGACCAATTCGCGTGACGAAGCCGTGCGCAGCGTCACCGCGCAAGCGCCCTTTATGCTGGCGTATCCCTATGTGGCAGGCGTCTTTGCCGCCATTTGGATGTATGGGCGCTACACCCGCTGCAATCGCTGCGACTACTACTACGCGCTGCCCGTCGCCCGCAGCAAGCAGTTCCTTTTGATGGCTGCCGCTGCCGCGACTTGGTTCTTTGTGAGCATCTTTTCGGTGCTGCTGCTGTCCGTGCTGCTGTATTGGGCGCAAGGGCTGCTGCTGCCCGTGCATTTGGCGCAATGCGGCGCGCTGCTTTCCATGCTGTTTCTCACCACCCTGCTCACCTATGCCATGGCTGCTTTGGGATGCGGCTGGGGCGGCACGCTGTTCTCCCAGCTCTGCTTTGCGGGAACGGTGCTGCTGCTGTGCTACTGCCTGCCCGTGCTGCCGCTGCTGCAACTCAATGCGCTGGACGTCACGTTGGAATGGGGCGCGCTGCCGCTTGGCGCGGGCGATTTGTTCCTTTCCGAAAACGCCATCCTTTCTTGGGGCGCCCATGTGGCGCGGCTCGTGCTGACCGTTTTGTTTGGGCTGTGGGCGCTGCGGGTCTTTTGCAAGCGTCCTGCCGAGCTGGCGGGCAACGCGTGTGTGAAACCCGCCAAGCAAAACATCTTGGCGGCGCTGATGGTGCTGCCCGCTTGGGCGGTGATCGCCTCGCTGCTCGCGTCGTCGTTCTTTGACGACGTGACGGACACGGTTTGCTTGGTGGCGTTTGCCATGCTGTTGGGATGGTTTGTGCTGTTCCAATGCATCAACTATCGCAGCTTCAAGCGCATGCTCACGAGCCTTGGCTGGTTTTGCGCCTCCATCGCGCTTGCCACCGCCTTGGGCTTTGGCGCGTACGGCGTCGCACAGGGCATTGCTGATTGGTCGCCCGAAGCAAAGCAGATTGTCGCCATCTATGACGTGCAAGCGGACAGCGGCAACGCCGACTACTTCGCGCTGCAGGCGCAGGACGTCAATGTCGCCACGGACGCGATGCGCACGCTGGTTGCCAAGCAGATGAACAAATCGGAATGGTACTCTGCCTCCACGGTGCGCAAGCTGAAAGTGCGCACCACATCGGGGCTGACGCTGACAAAAACCGTTTGGTTCACGAATTCCACATTCGATCTGTACTGCGACGAGCGGGCAAAGTGCGAAGCGTATTCCGGCATTGTCGCAAAGCCGCCGCTGGACGAAGCACGTTCGCTGGTGATGACGGATGGCGCATTTTACCCGACGGCGGACAAAGAAACGCTGTACCGTGCGTATTTGCAGCAGGCGGACATGGGTTCGTACGACAGCGCATATACTTGCGTCGCGGTGTCCTCCAAAGACAATCCGCTGTATGGGTACTATGGCGGCTTGCGCGTTGGCGGCTATGTGGGGCTGCGCAAATTCAGCTTTGTCATTTCGCTGAACGCCAACGACAATGCGGCGCTGACGGAATTGCTGCTTTCGATGCACAATGCGGAAAACATGGCGCGGCTGCAGGCGGAGCCGTTCTCCGACACGTTCTATCCGTCGCTGATTCGCACGGTGGACACGGAGCAGTACCTGCAATCGGGCGGGCGGTATGCGTCGCTGCGCACGCTGCTGTGCGAGATGACGCCGGTGGAGCGGCTTTGCGATGCGGACGTCGCGGTCGAGCTTACCACGCGCCAAGCGGACGGCACGACGGGCACGCTTTACCTGCTGCTGTCCGCCACGGACGCACAGCTTCAAAGGCTCACCGCTCTGGTTGGATACTGAGGCGGCGCAATCTCTTGGGGACGGCGCAATCCGCCCCTTTTTTGTCCCGATTTTGGGCGGCGCGAACGAACCGCATTTGCGTCGGGTTTTACTTGAAAATTGGGGACAAGTGCGATATACTGACAACATAACATTGGGAGGGTTCGCCATGAGATTTCAAATCGCAACCATGTGTGAGCAGGGCACGCGCAAGCAAAACGAGGACTATTTGGCGTATCGAACCGCAGAAGGTGCATTTTGCTTTGTGCTGTGCGACGGTTTGGGCGGTTTGAGCGGCGGCGCCATCGCGGCGAAATCCGTGTGCGAGGCAACGCTGGCGGCTTGGGAGCCGGGCGGCGAACCGGACAACACCGTGCGCAAGATTTTGTATGCGGGCTCCTATGCGCTGCGCGAATTGCAAGACCTTACGCCCGAACCGCACCTCAAAACCACCGTCGTGGCGGCAGTGGTCACGCGGCACGGACGGCTTGCGGTGGGGCATACGGGCGACAGCCGCTGCTATCTGTTCCGCAAAAACAAAATCTTGCTGCAAACCAAGGATCAAACCGTTGCGCAGGCGCATCTCGACCGCGGCACCGCCCACGAAAAGGATGTGCGGCGCAGCCCCAATCGGCACAAGCTGCTCCATGTGATGGACGAAAATTGGGACGACGACCGCATGACGCTGGACATGGGCTACACGCTGCATTGGAACGACGCCATCCTGCTTTGCAGCGACGGATTTTGGGAGTTCGTTCCCGAACGGGAGATGCGCAAATGCTTGCGTCAGGCGGATTCTGCGGACGCGTGGCTTGCTTCCATGAAAGCGCAATGGAGCCTGCACGCAGCAGGCAACGCCCGCGACAACAGCAGCGCCATCGCCATCTTGGCGCAGGAGTGAGCCATGGCGATTGTACGATGTGAAAAAGGACATTACTATGACGACCGCAGCGACGAAAATTGCCCCGTCTGCCGCGACGGGCTGTCTGCCCGCGCCCGCTCCATCCTCAAGGCGCAGGCAGCTTACGAAGCGACCCACGAAAGCCGCAGACGCCACAGAACGGAGGAACGCGGGCCGTCGTTCGGCACGACCACCTACAGCGCAGGCAGCGGCGTAATCTCCACGCCGCCCGAACAGCAAGAGGAACAAACGCTTGTGCCGCCCGAAACGCCGCACGCCGAGCCGGAAGCGTTCGACGAAATCGCGGTCAACAAGCCCTATGGCGAGGATCGGTCGGCGAGCCGATACGACATCGGGGAATACGGGCTGACCGACGCGCCGAACGAGAACACGGTGGCGGAGGTCTTTTCGGTGGCATATGACGTTGCCGCGCCGCCGGTCGAAGAAACAGAAGCGAAGGACACGCCCATCTTGGGGTGGCTGGTGTGCATGGACGGGCCCGACGCGGGCAAGGAATTTGGGCTGCACCGCGCATTGACCCGCTTTGCGATGTACCCCGATCGCAGCGTTTGCTGCGGGACGGAGGCGGACGACCATCCTGCGTTCAACGTCAACTATGTCGCTTCCACGGCTGCGTTTTCGGTGCGCTTTTGCACCGAGCGCGCCGCCAAGCAAAACGACGGCGCCGTAGAGACCACAAGGCGGCTATTCGGCGGCGATCTGCTGTACTTAGATGAAAATGTGCTGTGCTTTTTGCCGTTTTGCGGCGAGAACGGGCATTGGACAACCGAAGAAGACAAAACCGTTTGGGTTACGGGCGAAAGGAGCAACCAATGAAAGAAATCATCGCATCCTTCAAGCAGCAGCTTGAAAAATTGCGCGCTTATGAGCACGCCATGGGCGTTGTGAATTATGACATGGAAACCGTCATGCCGCGGGGCGCGGCGGAGGTGGTGGGGCAAACGCTGGGCGCGTTGTCCGAAGAAGCGTACAAGCTGTCCACGTCCGATGCGCTGCAAGCGTGCATCGAAGCCATCTTGGCGGCGCCCGACGAGGCGGTGGACGAGATCACCCGCCGCGAAGCGCAGCTGCTGGCAGAGGATCGGGCGCGCATCGCCTGTATTCCCATGGACGAATATGTGGCGTACCAAGTTGAGGTTACCCGCGCCAACAACATCTGGCACGCGGCGAAGCTGCAAAACGATTTCGCGTCGTTTCTGCCGTCGCTTAAGAAGGTCGTCGAGATGACCGCACGGTTTGCGCGTTACTACAGGCCCGACGCGCCCGTGTACGACACGCTGCTGGATCAGTTCGAAAAGGGGCTGACGATGGCGACGCTGGACGTGTTCTTTGCCGACGTGCGCAAGAAGCTCGTGCCCCTCATCGAAGCCATCCACACCCAACCCGACTGCTCGTTTTTGCGGCAGCCGTACCCCATCGACGTGCAAAAACAGTTCTCCGACTACCTGATGGATGTGCTGGGGCTGGATCGCAAGTATACCATCATCGGGGAAACGGAGCATCCCTTTACCACCAACTTCACCAAATATGACGTGCGCATCACCACGCACTATCACGCGGACGATATGGTCAGCTCGATGTACAGCGTGATTCACGAGGGCGGACACGCCACCTACGAACGAAACATTGCCGACGCGTTGGCGCTTTCGCCGTTGGGCGAGGGCGTCAGCATGGGCGTACACGAGTCCCAATCGCGCTTTTTCGAAAACATCATCGGTCGCAGCGAGCCGTTCATCGAAGCCATTTTTCCCAAGATGCAAGCGCTGTTCCCCACGCAGCTTGCGGGCGTCACGCCCCATGCGTTTTATCTGGCGGTCAACAAGGCAGAGCCGTCCCTCATTCGCACCGAAGCGGACGAGCTGACCTACCCGCTGCACGTTCTGGTGCGCTACGAGTTGGAAAAGCGGCTGTTCGACGGGACGCTTGCGGTGGAGGATTTGCCCGACGCGTGGAACAAGCTCTACAAATCGGTGCTGGGCGTCGACGTGCCAAGCGATCGGGAAGGCGTGCTGCAGGATTCCCATTGGGCAAGCGGGCTGTTTGGCTACTTCCCGTCCTACGCCATCGGCAGCGCATATGGCGCACAGCTGCTCGCGGTACTGGAACGGGAGATGGACGTTTGGTCAACGGTGCGGCAGGGCGATCTCAAGCCCATCGTCGCATGGCTGACCGACCGCATCTATCGAT
Source organism: uncultured Christensenella sp. (assembly GCA_964426415.1). Classification (GTDB taxonomy): domain Bacteria; phylum Bacillota; class Clostridia; order Christensenellales; family CAG-138; genus UBA3792. The sequence continues at coordinate 4,151 of CAYRQM010000025.1, read as the reverse complement.
TCGGACGCAGCAAAGACCCTGCCGACGTCATTGCAGACGCGTGCGGCGCGCCCTTCGATCCAAACTGCTACACGGACTATCTGCGCAACAAATTCACGGCGCTGTACAACCTCTAAATGAAAGCATAACAAAACGGAACGGTGGATGAAGCCGTTCCGCTTTGCATTTGGGATAGAGGGGGAAGTATGATAAAGGAGGAGGATTTATGCGAAATTCGGTAGGCACCGCTCGAAGAACGGGAGGAGCTGTTCCGAAATTGCATACAAGAGAGCGTCAAGGGAGGCGATTTCCTCTTTGAGGGCGCCGGCCTGTCGGGACAACGGTGCGATATCTTCACCCGCAGCCTGCGAGGTGGACATCTTCAGTCCCAGAATGTTGTAAGACGTCTTGCGGGCGCTGACGGCGCGAAGCGTTTCTAACTGCAGCGCGTCCAGTTCGCGGTAGATATCCTGCTCGTAAGGAGACAACCCACAGAGATATTCGGGATGCTCGCGGAGCTTCTTTGCTTCCAAGAACAAATCGTTTGTCATGTGCTGTTCTCCTTTCGATGTTTGTAGTATAAAGGAAGAATACGGCAAGAATTCGTCGTGCAAGTGAAAGAAGTTCCAAGAACGTGTGAAGGAAATGCAAACTGCCCGCCGCGTGCAGCTTTTTGCTGCCGTCCGCTACAAATGCGCCGCTTTTGAAAGGAAGAAGCGCGCACAAGCGCCGATCCAATTGGTCGACGCTTCGGTACGTTCCATCAATCCATCCTCGGCGTACTTGCAGTCAAGACGTCGGATTCGGGCATTTGAAATCTTTGCTTGTGGGATCGCACGCGTTAGTGTGCGCTGAATACAATCAGTTTGTCCCCCTGCGCAAGCTTCACCCTTGTCTTCGTTTGATTTCCGTTAAAGATCACCATTGTGCCACCGGGTTTCACATACCCAAGAACGATCGTCGGAAAAATGTCTCCGCTGGATCTGGATTCTGCCAAGGACGTCTCGTAAACGCTTCGGATCAATTGTGCGGCAGTGCATTCTTCGGGAAGCGCGGTGAAGAAGCTGTCTGCCCGCTTGATGTACAGCTCGTTGCTTTGGTATTCGTCACTGTCACCGTCGTCATACGTCAGGATGTCGGAAAAGAAGTCGAACAGAGCTTCCTTTTCACCGACTTGTGTGATCATCTTGCTGATATAACGATTGCTGATGACCACATTGTTTACACAGTAACTGTTGACAATATCATAATGCTTCGGGTCTACAATCTCAACGATGACGTCAATGCTTTCCACGTCAAAGTTGGGATCCTGTCTCTTCTTTTGCTCTTTCATATCTTGCACATAAACCAAATTGGCAAGTGCATTTGCGTCCAAGTTGTCGCTCTGAACGGAATCGTCAGACAAAATCAGGATGCTGACGTCGCCTTCGCGTTCCGACACATACTTTTCTATTGTCGCGCAAATCAAATCTTTGTCGTAGATGTCGGCTTCGACGGTGTCCACAACGAACGGGTATTTTTCGTAATGCTCGTATTTATCGAGCGTCTTTTTGTCGTCAATCACAAGGATGTTCAGGGCGTCGCTTTCCTTGCCTTTGATTCCCCATTCGTTTATGTAAGCTTGGAACCCGTCCATGATGTTTTCACACTTGCTGTTATGCCCAAGGATGATGACATTCTTTCGCTCACGCATGTAGTTTCGGTTGAGCGATACCGAACAAGTTTCTGGAACGGGAAGGCTTGTCTTCAGAATGTCCGATTGAGCGCCCGCAACGTAATAACAATGGGGCACGCCGCGACTTTCCAAAAAAGCCAGCGGGATGGCGCACGCATGCGTGTTCAGATAGAGACTTCTGAATTCGTCACATTCTTCCAACGGCTGACGCTCCGAGAAGAAAGTGGCGCCCTTGTTGGAAAACAATTCTCGGTATGCCGTGTTCAACTCCGGCATGAGCGAAAACTGCGAGAGAATCTGACCGAGTATTTTGTTTACATAGACGGGGACAATGCTGCATTTTCCGGCGACCTCTTTGAAGCTGATGATCCTGTTGACAATCTCCTTGGTCCAATCATCCGTGATTTCGACAATGATCTTTTGCCCATTATCGGAATATTCGGCGCCGGTGATGTCTGCCACCTGCATCAATGTTTTGACGGTCAAGGAATTCCCTTTTGCATTTTCCTCGTATCGTTCCTTCAGCCCATAGAGACAGCTGACCGCATTGACGTCCTGACCCAAGATGATGACCGTTGCGGCATATTCCAAGGAGATGTCATGCAACTGCTTGGAGGAAAAAACATCCCCTTGTCGAACGACGACGTTTATGTTGTTTTTGAAGCGATTGCGCAATTCCTCCATATGACGTTTGAAAGGAGGAAGTGCGCGGTACCGCTTGCGAAGATCTTTGTTTTCTCGCGCAATGGTGTCAGCAAGCCTCTCATGAATCTCTTTCTCAATGCTGTCCTTGTCTGCACCGGAGAGGATGACCACAGTGTGCTTCCCTTTGGCGTACAGCAGATCGTTGATGATTTCGGATGCCCTTGTGTTCCAGTTGAGAATGACCAGATGCCCGGATACGCGAAGCTTCTTGGAACGGTTGTTCTGCCCCTCAATAAAGCGGGTAATATAGCTTGTGATATAACCGATGATTGCGCCCGTAAAGGAGATCATGCCGATAAATATGATCACAAGACAGACGACCACAAGCGCCACACCGGAGCTGCCAATATCAGAGATGACAAATTGAATGCAGCCTGCATCAAGAATCATTGTAATCGTGCAGAATGCAGCTTCAAAGAATCCCATTTCTTCGGTTCCGGAAAGCGACAATCTGCTGATTACAAGCGCGGAGAGCAAGAGAAAAACAATATTGAAAACCAGAATGGTATACAGCACCATTCTTCCCGGATTCTTGGACAGCTGAACGCTGATCCATTCACGAATTTTTCTAAACATTTTGGTTTCCTTATCTTATGGCAGTTCATTTCAGCGTCTCTGCCAAGCTGTGTTTTGATACAACAATGCGCGTCAATCGTCCGCGAACATGTGCTGCCGTGTTGGGACCGCAGTCCGTTTCGTGATCCTTGCGGAAAAGAAATATGTCGGAAGCGGACTTCGGATTCGCTTGATTCAGAATACGTTCCTGAAGGCTTTACGAATTCTCGCCGCGCATGAAATCGTCGATACCGACCAAGCCCTTGCTGAGTGCAAGCAGTTTATCGTTATACGCATCAACGGTGGCGCAGGAGAGGTCGATCATGTGTTGGAAAAGGTCTTCTCCGATGAGGCTTTCATAGAAGGAAGACGTGAGTCGGAATTCGACTTCTCCATTGCTTATGTCATAGTCGAACCCGCCTTCGGTCAGCCCGTATGAAGCGACACAGGTCGCCACCGCGCCTTCTATGCGTTTATCCTCCGGAAAATGAAACGGAAGCATAGAGGAGACCCTGATCAGCTGTCGTTCCGCGTCAACAGCCATGACAAACTGCATGGGAATGTCCTCACCTTGTACAATAAAGAATACGATCAGGTCAGGCTCTATTTTCTTGTACGTCCATTCACGCTTTTCAATCACGGCGCATAAAGTCTTGTAAACATTGTTCGCAAGCGCAAGTTGTTTCTCGTCAGCCATTTTGATATCCTCTCATTGATTATTCGTTCGTAATTTTGATGAATTGATCGAGGGAAATAAGCCCTTTGGCAAGCTCAAAGAACTTATCGTTGTATGCGTCGATCGTCCGACAGGCACAAATAATCATGTACTGAAATAAGACTTCGCCGATGAGGCTCTCTCGAAAGCTCGACGTCATGCGAAAGAACAAACGCCCGTCGTTTATGTTGTAATCAAAACGGCCGTCAATCATGCCGTTATTCGCGTCGCAGACTGCAACGGCAAACTCCACGCGTTTCTCCTCGGGGACAAGCAGCGGCAGGGGGGAAAATAAAAACACGACCATTTGATCTGAACGGATCGCAATGAGAAGGTCCATGGGCAGATCCTCGCCCTGCGCTTCACACTCGATGCTGAGTTCCTCCTCATCCTTGCTGTAATTCCATTCATGCTTGTCAAGTACATTGCACAGCGTGCGGTACACGGCGCGGACTTGCTTCGTTTGCTTCTCGGTTTCCATCTCAAATTGTCCTCCTTAATATTGTTGCTGATTGATCAGTT